>CALCHN010000024.1 GCA_937901255.1 uncultured Flavobacteriales bacterium
GAGGCTCTATAATGGAACTACTACAGAAAGACTTTGATTGTATTGGAAAGGTTGCGAAACATTGCAATTTAGAGAAGTTGAACATAGCCATAAATGAGGCCATAAAGTTCGATGCAAAAGAATTGTTATGTGGACTTGTTTATGAAGTGTCTGAAAATTGGAAAAGCGAAGATGAAAAATGGACGGATCTAATAAACGGGAGTATCTATGAAGGTTGCAATGATAAAGATGTTAGGCATGTAGGATTTAAGGAAGTACTTACTTACTATGCTTATGCAAGGTACTTAATAATCAACCATACAGACGATACGGCAAGCGGAACGGTTACAAAGACCAACCAATTCTCAATGCCAACACCGTTAAAAGAGATTTATTCAATTTCCAACAGATACAGGAATATGGGAGCGCAACTTTGGAAGGATGTAGAAGCCTATATTTGCGTGAATAAAGAACTATATCCAAATGCAAACTTGAACAACTGCAAGAGTTGTGGATGCAATGGAAATTGTGGGGATAGAATCAATACAAGAGGCTTTGGAGTTTCAGGAAACAATGTAAGCAAATACGATTAATATGGCTTGTGACACGCTTAAACAGGGTTTAGACCTAACTTGTAGGACAATTCACAGGAAGTATGTTCAAAAAGCCGTATTAATGAACTATGAAGACCTATTGGATTACTATTTCTATGATTACCCTATAGCATATTTCAGATTAAAAGAAGGTGCTACAGGATATGCAATAGAAGCAAAAGATATATCTGAAAACATAACAGGCTCATGGGCAAAAGTATCGGTTAAAAATGTAGATTACTACAGGCATACAATATCATTTCCAATAGTTGGAGTGGGAGTATTGGCAAAGAGAATGTTAAATGAGCTAGATAAGGGTAAATATTTTGCAGCCTTAAAGTTCAATGACGGCACTATAGAGGTTTATGGCCTTCAATATGGATTAACGGTTCCTGACTATACTTATACGGCACAAAATGAACAAGGGGGAGGGCAGATACAATTGGATAGCAAGGATAATGAATACTATCCACCACTAGTTTATGATACGGAAACGGGATTGATTTCAGCCTTTGACAATTTATTCGTAAATAATGGCGACCCATTGCCAACTTATGGAAGTTACAACAATGATTACAATAACGATTATACAATAGACTCATGACATACAATCAACTTTTAGATTACATAGACCAATACATCAAAACTAACGGGGATAGGGAAATAACAGCTGTTATTGATAATGATGTAAGAAAAACATTAGCTGCATGGGTAAGGCAGGAAATAGGAAATTTAGATTCATTAACCACTACAGATAAATCAAATGTAGTGGCTGCTTTAAATGAACTGGAAACATTATTAGGTGATAATACAACGAATATATCTAGCATACAATCTAGCCTTTCAACGCTTGATGATAGAGTTGGAGAAAATGAAACTGATATATCAGGAATACAATTTAGCCT
Organism: uncultured Flavobacteriales bacterium; assembly: GCA_937901255.1. Lineage (GTDB taxonomy): Bacteria > Bacteroidota > Bacteroidia > Flavobacteriales_E > Vicingaceae > BRH-c54. The sequence goes on from CALCHN010000024.1 coordinate 1,478, forward strand.
TGGAAATATAAACATAAATATATCTAGTAATACAAATGCAATTAGCGCTCTTGATGATAGAGTTGAAGCAAATGAAGGGAACATAGCTACAAATACAACAGCCATATCCAATAATAATTTAAGGGATGATGGACAAGATTCAAGAATGGATGGCATAGACAACAGGATAAACCCTATAGAATCTGATGTAAATTCATTAAAGGCTCAATATTCTGAATATACAATAAATGAAGAAGAAAATATTATAAATGGCAATAATATTATAAACTCAAAAAGTATATTATTATCTGTAGATAGTGAGGGTCCAAGTGTTGAAGTAAATTCAATAACAAATAACAATTCTATAAATGGGGCTGAACTCACTATATTTATCGACGGAGAAGTTGCTGCAAGATTTACAAGTAATTCAAATTATGTGATTAATGATTCTCCTTACGAGCTAGTATTGGGAGGCGGTGGAGAAAACAGCAACATCACTTTTAAGTTAATTAATGGAGTTTGGATTGAAATAAGTAGAACTATATTTTAATTATGGAAAAGATATTGGCAGGTGATGACATAGAAATTGAAGTAACATTGGTGAATGAAAACAATGAACCGATTACTATATCTGAATTGGAAGATATTTATATTGAGATTTGCGAAGGTGGATGTTTCTCATCTACGCTAATGATTGCTAAAGAAGAGTTAGCCATAAGTGGAAATGTATTGACATTTGTATTGAGCAGTTCATGGACTGAAAAAAATTCAGGAAGGATATTCAATATAAATATAATAGCAGTAGTGGATAAGACAGGCAATGACCAATTCCCAACAGGCACAATGACACGATCAACAAGTTTAACGGATGTATTTAAAATAGTGGATAAATGCTAAAGTTAGGCGCTAAAATATTAATGAAATTAAAGACTACAGCTACTATAGTGGGGTTGGATTACGTTCCACCAATACCCGACCCTTTATCTGTAGAGATAACAAGCCCTTTAGAGGGTGCAGAATTTGAAGAGGGCAATGATATTGTAGTTGCATTTGAACTTAATGGAGACACGACAAATATTAGTAAGGTAGCAGTCGAAGTCAATGGAGTTGAAATTGATTCTCATATTGAGGCTCCGTACGGTGCAGACTTCACACTAACAAACTTAACAACAGGAGCTAAAGAAATATCAATAATTGCTTATGAAGATGGAATTGAAACGGCAAATGATACAGTAAATATTAGTATAGTTGAAGTCTTTGCAGTGGATATAACCATGCCAACAGTAGATCAAGAATTTCAATTAGATGAACAGCCACTCGTTATGTATTCTTTTAATAGGGAAAATGAAAATATCACTAAGGTAGAATTAGTGGTTAACGGTACAATAGAAGAAGAAATAACAGAGGCTCCTTTTGATTTAGCCTTGCAAGTCGACACCCATGTTCTAGGAGAAAACACAATAGAGATAAAAGTCTATGAAGGTGTAGATTTAATTGCCCAAGATTCAGTAGATATAATTGTAGTTAGAGTTCCTTTAGAACTTACCATAACAGCCCCAACAGAATTGCAAGAGTTTACAGAAGGTGATGATATAGAAGTAAATTATTCATTTGATAGATTGGCTCCTGAAGTAACAAAAACAGAACTATGGATTAACGGGGTATTGATCGAAACAGATAACACAGCCCCATTTGATACGTTTACACTATCGGATGTAACAGAAGGCAGCAAGATTATAGAGGTGAAAGCCTATGATGGAGTTACTGAAATTGCAGCCGATAGCGTAAATATAGTTGTAGAAGCATTGCCTTTCTTTATTGAGATAACAGAGCCAACAGAAGATGAAACATTCACAGAAGGCGATAATGTGGACGTAGTTTATACATTCAACAGGATTAATGAAAATGTAACAAAGAAAGAACTTTGGATAAATGGAGTGTTGAGTGAAACACAAATGGGAAGTACAGCCGAAACATTTACAATAGAAGGAATAACAGAAGGCGAAAAGGAATTGGAAGTGAGAGTTTATTCAGGTGAGGAAGTAGTGGCAAATGATACTGTAAATGTAATTGTTGAGAGTGGATTTGCATTTGAGCAGGAAACTATTGACTACATGACGGCGATTGATATTGCCGACAACGATAACCCATCCATGTATTCAGGATTAACCAATAATGATGTTTGGAATATTGTGAATGATAGATTTTTGGCGTACAAAACAAATGGATTGATGACAGAACTACAGGCTGAATGGTGGATGCTTGGGAATACAGCAACACAACATTCATATAATGCCCTCAATCCTTCTGCATTTCAATTAGAATTTTTTGGCGGATGGGTACACTCAGAGTTGGGAGCATTGGGGAATGGGACAAATGCTTACGCAACGACGGGGTTCATTCCATCTATCAATCAACTAGTGAATAGTAATGGACTCTCGATTGTTGTGGGTACTAATAATTCTTCTGATGTAAACAGAATAGCAATAGGAGCGTTTACAGGTACTTCTAAAGCTAGTCTTATAATAGTTACAGGTATATTTGAGACAAGAATGAATGGCGATAAGGTCTCTACATCAAATAGTGACTCAAGGGGTATTTACACAGTTTCAAAACAAACATCTACAATAACAGCATTATTTAAAAATGGTGTAAAACAAACAAGTGGCAACAGTGGTGATTCACTTACAGATCTAGAGTTATATATAGGAGCTTTGAATGTTGCTGATTCTCCATATACAGGTTCTTATATTCCTGAGAGACTACAAAACGCAGCAGCTAATACAGGTTTAAGTGATACACAAGTAGCAATATACCATTCAATAGTAGATGATTTTGAAAACGCATTAGGAAGAAAAACATGGTAATGTATAAATTGACAACGAGAGAAGTGGTGAGTTTGGTAGGAAAGAAAATTTCAGACCAAGCGAACTACCATCCAATTGCAGATATAAATGGTGATTACTTTATAAGTGAAGTAGAGCACAAGATTTGTGGACTTGGAACCTTGGCAGAATATGTACCACCTGAACAAACCAATATAGATGAGATTAACTAATACATACAAGAACTTTAAAAAAATTACTTTTAACCTTTGAAAACAAACACTAAATTTAACAACTATGAACGAACAGGAATTGGCACACTTTATTGATAATGCCACAACAGAACAGAAAGCAGTATTCAACAACAATGCTAACGGAATTACAATTGCCGATATTGATGAAGGAAGTATAAGCTCTCAGGAAAGAAGTATTGCAATGAATGCCGCAGAATCGGTAAGCGATTTAGATATATCAGACGTAAACAGTTATGCAAGCAAAGGAAAGCTTAAGGATGTACCGTGTTAATAGAACAATACTCCATATAGGAATTGTCCTTAATGTATTGGCGACTTACTCTCATAATTTTTTTGATATTGGGAGTGAGGCTGCCAAGTTTATATTTTTTGCAGGCAATTCATTAGCATTATCTTTGATAGGATATTATTTACATAGGGAAGTGAAGGATCCTATTGTTACATTTTGGTTTTTTTGGCAAGTGTTTCTTTTTGCAAACAGGGCTTTTTTAGATGCTGAAATAGGATGGAAATCATTAACGGGTTTGGGGATAATTTTAATCGTATGTATATACAGAAACTACAGGAAAGTTCAGTATGGAAAAAGAGAAGCAAGAGCTAGAGAATCTGGTTAGGAACTTAGGCACAAAAATAGATACCTTATATATTGCCATACAGGGAAACAAAGGTATGGGTCATATAGGAATTATAGATAAGATGGGCGATATACTGGAAATGGTAAAGGAGCATGATGAGGAGCTTCGCAAGATAAAAGAGGACAAGAAAAAGAACAGGTGGATAGTTGCAGGAATTGCGACAGGTGCAGGACTTGGAAGTGAGAAACTGATAGAACTTTTAAAAAGATTTTTAGATACAATAACATGAAGGCATCACACGTAGCAATAATAGTATTCATATCAATAGCAGTAGGCTTTGGTTTGTTCTATTTGATAACTCCTAAAGATGGATTTATAGAAGAAAGGAAAAGAAAGTACGAACAGTACAGGGATAGCTTAAATGAAATAAACGAAAGGCTATTGTCAGAAATTGACAAGTCAAAAAAATACAATGATTCCTTATATTTAGCAAATGATTCAATTAAAAGAAAAATGATTTCCTTAGATAGTTCTCTAAACTACATTAGAAAAAGGTATTATGAAGACATTAACCACATTGATGATATTAGTATTGATTCCAATATTATCTTACTCTCAAGATTCCTATCCGAAGCGACTTATAATAGGGAGTGATACAGTAGTTGCAATAACTCAGGAGCAGTCTAGGCAAATGACAAAAGCCTTTATTGAGAATAGTTATTTAAATGAAACAAATGATTCTTTAGAGCAGAAAATAATATATTTACAATCAAACAGGGTAAATGATTCCACGATTATAGCGAATTTAAATACACAAATAGGAAATTTAGAACAAATCCAAACCAATACCCTTTTAGAAAATCAAAGATTAATTGAAGATTTAGAAGCAACGGATAAGGAGTTGATAAAACAGCAAAGAATAGGAAAATTTAAAAGCATTGGGATTGGAATATTAATAGTTCTATCTATAATATTAAGTGCAAAATGACACAATTTGAAATACTAAAAGCGGTACAAAAGAACTTTTCAATTTACGAGTTTGTAGATGAACAGGTTTTTTTCAAGTTCGGAGAAAAAGCATGGAGGTTTTTTGATCCAAGATTATTGCACACAATGGCAGTAATAAGATTTGCTATTAATAAGTCAATTACAATCAATAATTGGAAGTGGAACGGATCATTCACCCAAAGAGGGTTAAGAACTAATATTTCACCACTAGTAAGAAACAAACCACACCTTTATTTATCGGCTCATATAAGAGGTATGGCGGTTGATTTCGATGTTGATGGTATGACAGCTCCAAAGGTCCGCAAATGGATTCAGGACCATGAGGATTTACTACCCTATAAAGTAAGATTAGAACACAAGATGAACAGTACAGGACAAGAAATTTCATGGGTACATTTAGATGTGGACTATGAACCGGGCAACCCAAAAGTTTATTTATTTAATGTTTAAGTTATGGAAGAAACAAATCTATTTTTCTTTGAAACAGGAATAAAGTATTTAGCCCAATTGGATTGGAGGTACATTATAACCCTTATTCTATTTGTAGAGCTATTGGCGTTATTTATACCCAATGAGAAAGTATTTAGAATACGGAACTTTAAATTCAAATTTAAGGCTCAATACAGGGTTTTGATATTTGGGTTTTTATTTGCCCTATTCTTTTATTTGATGGATGACAAACCCGAAAGGCACGAAGTATTGATTATGTTTCAATCTATGATAGCTGCAATAGCTATTCATACATGGGTATTAAAGTATTTAATAAGGTGGATTAAGAGCAAAGCACCAAAAGAAATTAATTAGTATCTTAGCAGTCTTCTTTCGTTATTATCGAAATTAGTCGCTTGTTTGGACGGGAGTTCGACTCTCCCCACCTCCACAATCCGTTTAGCAAAGTGTAGCTTGGCATCTACTCAAACTGCCACCACGGGGGTGAAATGGAATCGACAGCAAGAAAGAGATTGAGAGAGAAAGGGGAAACCATAACAGGAAATGTTATAAACTTAAATCCTTTTGGAACTGCAAGAGCAGTAGCCTAAAAGGTAAGCTATTTAGAAGGGTGCTTAAAAACCCTTCTTTTTTTATTGGAATTAATTAGTATCTTTGAATCTCTTTTCATTGATTATTTTGAGTTAATTTATGAATCCCTTAAAAGCCCTGCATCTGTTGTAGGGCTTTTTCTTTGATATGTTAATAAATGTTAAAGTTTAATTCAACTATTGTGAGGTATTAAAAACAGGCGTATATTTGTATCATACAAAACGGGAATAATCCCAAAACAATTAAAAACTTTGCAAAATGAAATACATAGCAAACAAAAAATTCGGAGTTGGAGAAGTAACCAACCTAACAGATAAAAAAGCAACAATATACTTTGAAGATATTGACGAAACTAAAACGTTATTAATTTCATGTATTAAATTTTACTCTACTTGGGAAGATGCAGAGAATGCAATTATTGAAGCAGAGGAAAAAGAAGCTATATTGGAAGCGAAAGAAGAAAGTGAATTGGATGAAATTACAATTAATGGTACTCAAGCCTCTGCCGATTTAGCAGAAAGAAATTATAATGCTGGAAGAAAAATATATTTCTCATAAAAACTAACAATAATTTTAAATCAAAAAACTTTGCAATCATGAAAAATTCAATCATCATCTCAGACTTTACTTTCAGACCATCAGGACATGGACATTATAAAGTAACCTACAAAAGCCCTGCTACAGGGAAAGAATGGACAACATTAACAAGTAATATGCCTTTAATAGATGTTACCAAAAATGCAGATGAGCCGCTAAAAAAAGACTTGGATCATTTAAAAAGGGTTTGTAAAAACTAGTCCCGCAGTTTCTCGCAAAGTTCTGCGGGAAATAAAAGCCTTCTTATTTTATGAGAGGGCTTTTTCTTTTAACATACTTTAACATTTGGATAGGGAAATATGGTTTATATTTGTATCATAATAACAACTCAAAAATATAATACGATGACAAATTCAACTCAAGTTTACGAAATAAAAATTGGTAGAGAATGGAAAACTGTAAGAGCAACCTCAATCAAAGCAATAAGTGAATACTCCAAAAAGATAAATGCTAAAGATTGGAGAATGGTAGGAATGATGTCAAGAGCTGAAATGATAGAAAGTAAAAATCTTGAAGTAGTAAATTAAAAATATGTATTTAGATTCAGAAATAGATTGGAAAGCATATCAAGAGGGATATGATAAATGTATTGAAGTTGATAATGACAAATCAAAAGCCGAAAACCCTTATCCAAAAGAAAGTTTAAAATGGAAGAGTTGGAATAGGGGTTGGAATGCAGCTTAATTATAAAATAAAAATAACATGATAGATTTAGACACTCCACTAACAAAAGGGAAATATAAAGGAAAGTCAATAAATGAGATACAGGATCATTTTTATATTTGTTGGATTTTAAATAATTGGCAAGATAAATTCTCAGATGCGGTGCATAAAAAATATGATTATGATGCATATATTGCTGCTGAATATAATTATGGTAGCGAAGTAGGTGGTGGAATAACATTAGAAGATTGTGAAAAAACTTAAATCAAACCAAATGAAAGAATACAAAACATTTAACAAACAAAATTTAACTCAAAAACAATGAAACAATTTATATTAGACAGAATAAAAGAACAGAAGATATTTACAGATTATGCAATTCCTGTAGCTAATTTCTCAGACAATGAATTTACCCTATCTACTGAAAAGTTAGAGGCTGTTATGGTAATAAGATTAGACCAAGGGGTTGAACTTTTGAGCCACAAAAAAGAGTGGACAACAGGATTTGAGGCGTGGGATGAAATAAAGGACGTAGAAGCATTCGTAAAAATTACCGATATTTATTCCTCCGATGGATGGAATGTAACTAAAGATTACAGCAAACAGGATTTAATAGAGATAGAAAAAGCACTTCAAATAATGATTGAAGAAATGCAATTGAATGGAAGTTTACCAATACAGGAAAATACTTTGTTATGACAGAAGAAGAAGTAAAAATAAAATATCATGAACTTAGTGATAATGGCAAAAGAGTTTGGTCATTTATAAAATATTGGGGCTTAACTGTTGGGCTAAATGATGCTACAGACCCAAGAATGAAGTTAAAAATAGTTAACTTCTTATCAGAGTACTACCCTCATGTAAGTGAAGGGCATTTATTTAGAGCATTTGATTTGTATGCAGCCCAAAAATTAGACTTTAAAGACC
>CALCHN010000025.1 GCA_937901255.1 uncultured Flavobacteriales bacterium
AATATAAACAGAGGGGTGGCCGAGTGGCTTAAGGCGCACGCTTGGAAAGCGTGTAAACAGCAATGTTTCGAGAGTTCGAATCTCTTCCCCTCTGCTTCTAAAACCCAATGCAGTAAATCGATTTATTGTGTTGGTTTTTTTGTTTATACACAATTTATTCGTTGCTATGTTATCGATTTTATGTCGTCCTTTTAGCAAAAACTAACCAAATTTATTTTATAGTCGCACCATATTTTTGTAACTTGCCGACCAGTTTGTTTGGTGCATTTTGTTTAACCTAAAACTTATCGTTATGAGAAAGCCAACATTAAAAATAGCCTATTACCAAAGAAAAGGATTAGCCCAAAATGAGCAGGGTACTATATTTTGTAGAGTTACTTGTGGTAGGAAACTAGATTTGAAATTTAGTACAGAATTAAAAATAGAACCAAAATTATTTAATGTAGATGAGGGGAGGTGCGAATTGCCAAAGCAGTTGGCTAAACTTTTAAATGACCCTAAACATAGTGCAAACATAAAAGCTATGGTTGATACTACGATAGATGAAAAATTATCGCTTCTTGAAGGACATATCCAAAATTTGCAAACAATCTGTGAGATGGATAATGTAGAGTTCAACAATGCCAAAGTGAAACAATGGTTAGCACATAATAGGACTGGAAATAATAAGAGTGTGAAATTGTCATACTTTAGTGAATATGTGGAGCGGTTTATAGATGAGGTTTCACAAGAAGTTGTACCTAGATTAATTGTTGTTAGGGGCGAATCAAGGCAAGCTGCAAAATCTACTGTTAGCAGGTACAAACTAACCTACAAAAAACTAAGAGAGTTTGAACAGGCAAGAAAAACAAGATTCTCATTTATGGACATTAACAGACAGTTTAGGGCAAGTTTCTTACAATGGTTAAGGGGTGAAGGTTATTCAAATAATCATACCTTATACGAGCATATTAAGAACATTAGGCGTTTTGCAAGACTTGCTGAATTTGACGGTTACGCTATATCACCAGACATTCATAGTAAGGAGATATACTCTACAATGCGTCAGAAGAATGTGTTAGATGGGGAAGAAATAAAAGACACTTATTTAACTACTGATGAGCAGCGAAAGTTGTTAGAACTTGATTTGTCTGAAAGTAAAGGATTAGAGAATGGTAGAGATTTATTCATTATCCTTTGCCAAACAGGGCTACGGGTTAGTGATTTGAAGGATAATGTTATCAGCCAGTTACATAATGAAACTGCTACCGTTTCTGTAAAGAAAACTAACAACTCAATCATTATTCCTGTGTTGCCAATGGTGAAAGAAATAATGGACTTGAGAACCCCTAAAACTATCAGTAGGTCAGCTTTAAACAAGCATATTAAAGCTGTTTGTAAGATGGCAGGGTTTAATACTCAAATAGCAGGATGTAAGCTAGTAGGGGATAAAGACAACAAAAGAAAGGCTAATGGAATGTATCCTAGATATGAACTTGTAAGTAGTCATACTGGAAGAAGAAGCTTTGCAACCAACTCTTTAAAAGATGGTGTTTCTGCTGCTCTTATTTGCAAGATAACTGGACATAGTACAGAAGCAATGCTATACAGATATTTAAAGCTAACCCCTCAAGAATCAGCGGAACAGTTTCTTGATTTTTACAATAAAAAGAATTTGAGAAAGGATTAGTTATCAAATTTGGGATGAAAAGAGAATATATGAATGAGAAGTGAATATTTCAATTGTTAATGAATGATGAAGAACAAATGATTTTACTGCTGAACAATTAAATTGAAAGATATTTTAAATTAGAATTATGAATTCATAAATTCTTGAATTAGGCTGTCTAATTCTAATTCAAAAGCTTCAGCTAATAAACTACACCAATAAAGTGTGGGACTAATTTCTCCTCTTTCTAATCTTGAAATATTTTGATAGTTATTGCCAACTCTAGCTGCAAGTTGAGATTGGGACAGCCCTAATTCGATTCTCTTGTTCTTAACAAAAGTTCCAAACTTAATATTGAATTCGGTCTTATCCATTCAGCCAAACTCCAAATTTTATTCAGTTTTATTGTAACCGTATGTGGTTATTATTTATATTTGCCTAAACAAATGATTTGACAACCATTAATCCATTAAACTAAATAACAATGAAAAAACTAAATCTTTACATGCTAATTATTATAATAGCAACAGCATTCTTATCAACCTCTTGTTCTAAAGATGATAAGAAAGATACACCACAACCAGTACAACAAGAAGACCCTATGGCTTATATGACTATAGATTTCTTAGAAACTAATATAGTTGGGGTATGGGTATCTGATAGTTCATTTAATACTTCCTCTACAGGGTATTATAATGAAGCTCATGTTGATACTATGTGGTTTATCACTACAGAAGCTAGTCTTGATAATATCTATTATTGGCCATATATTTTTGATATACATAAAAGTTTATTGGCTAATGGAACACAATATATTGGAACTGTAGAATATATGGATAAAGCAGGTACACAAATGTATTTTAAAGTACGAAATTCTTATACTATGCCTGGTTTTGATAAAACAGTAATAAGATATTTTAAACAATAGAGAGTGTTATGCTCTCTTTTTACAAACTATTTTTAGTAATAATGACTATACCTCAAACATTAACGATAGGAAAAATACTTGACGAATTAATTGAAGGCAATAATGCAGATTATTTTATCAAAAAATATCAGACCTTATCAAAATCCTACCAATCGTCAGTAGTAGATGAGATGAACACTCACCAATTTATAATGCGAAAAAACATATTTGGTATAGTGGAAACAATTACAATTGAAGAAATAGATAATGAACTCTTATCGTTTGGAATTCTTAGTAAAGAAAGAAAGGAATATAACAAGCTTGTAAGCCATATTTTATATAACAACTATACCGAATTTTATAAAAACTACCCTATAACCTATTTTTCACTTCCTCTATCAGGTAGATATATTGTAGGGGTAGGGAAAGATGTACAACAAAGTGGCGACACGTTGCAATTAATTATGAATAAAATGTTAATGCTATAATCCTAACATCGAATGCATCAAATAAAGTATATTTAAGCTCTGTTTGTTGCATCATCCCTTTTATCATTTTCATCCCTTTTGTCGCAATTCTAAAACACTACAACCTTAAAAATAAAAAGGGATTTCGCCTTATGATTAATCTCCACCCCCTAAGGTCGATTAAAAGCAGTTTTTATGTATAATAAATTCAGTAATTACTAAAAATAGCATTGTTTAGTGAATGATAGAATTAAAAGTAGCTTTCTCAATAATTAACCAAAATCCTTATATTTGGAGCATGAAAAAGTTGTTTTTAAGCCATATAATGGATGACATAGAATATAAGGCAGAAAAAAGTCCCCAACCTTTAGAACTTACTAATATAGAAAATATAGCTCAACCTTATTATGCTTTAGAAAATGAACGTATTCAATGGAATTACTATAAACTATCAACAAAAAAGAAGGTACGTGATGCCAACTTTGTTAAAATGACAAAATATAGAGTAATTCGTTTAATGGGGGATGTGGGAATATTTGATGCTCAACTTGCTACCGACTTAAATATAACTAGAGAAGATTTAGTATTATATCGTTCTAAGATGTTCTACATTAAAGACTATATAAAAAACAAAACTGAGACGGAATGGAAAGAAAGTGTTCTAGAACGAGGAAAAAAGGAATGTCTTGAAGAAGAAAAAGCTACTAATGAATACTATCAAAAATACAACGAGAAAGTCGATAATAGTGTACTAAGAACTATATTAGCTCAAGGTAAATTCCCTCGAAATAATCCAGCTCCACGATACGTAACTGAACGCAGTTTAAATAAGTGTAGTACTGAAATTATAGAAAAGCATCAAGAAAAAAAATTATTAGCTATCCAACATGCTCAACAAAAAATATCCACTGCTAAATTCACTAGAAAAAATAAGGAATTAACCCAAGACATAATACACTTATTAAGAGATAAAAAGAAGGCGTATAAAAATATGTTTAAAAATAAAAAATCTAATATCAGAATGGTTTTTATTAGAGCATTGCCTCATGAAAGTTCTCAACACGTTATACCTCCTATTATTCTAGTAACTTCATGGAGACATGGTAAAGACTTAATAGCAAATTATCGAAATTGGTTTAATGAAAAGTATGCAGAGGAAATAAAGCAAGCTAAAATAGAAAATAAAAAGAAAAGCGATATCTCCTATTATAATTCAAAGCCAAATGTATCTAATAAAAGGAATAGTAAAAAAGAACAACAACAAAAATTTGCAGAATATATAGCGGAAGGTTTTAGTCAGGCAGAAGCAGGTCGTTTAGTAGGTATCGGTTCGTCCACAGCAAATAGATGGGCTAACAATCCCAAAATCTGTCAAATTTCACCAAATAATTAACTATAACAGCCCAAAAAATCCGAGCAAAATTTACAATATAATAATTATTATATAGTGAAAAACACACGAAAAAAACGGGCTGTTTGTTGTGTCTGGGTTGTGCGTACCCCCGTTTGTTTAGTAGGTAGTGATTGTAGCGGTGTGGGTGTTTGTGCTGTTTCTAGAACCGTCATTGGTCGTTACTGTTTCTAGCCGTACTAACTAGAACACACAACACAACACAACACAACACAACACAACACAACACAACACAACACAACACA
>CALCHN010000026.1 GCA_937901255.1 uncultured Flavobacteriales bacterium
TATTTGTTTTTAAGCCATTTTGGGATTTTCTGCCACATAAGCACAAAAATACATATCAATTCTTAAAGTTAAATGTAAAATAGCAGCGAACTATTAAACAAAGCGTTGTTAATGGTGTGAGATTGTTTTTATAATAGCTAAAAAGCTCCAACGGAGCGTAATTTAATAGCGTTGACTGATAGGTCATCGCTTTAGGGTGAGTTGAAAAAGTGGGAAAATAAAAAGCTCCAATGGAGCGTAATTTAATAGCGGTGATTGGAGGTCATCGCAAAAAATTTGTTCTGAAAAATAGTTGAACCATGTGGTTGAAAAACTTCCTTAAAAAACAATTCTTTCAAATTACCAAGCATCAAAAATATTACTACTTTTACGAGTTCATTTTTTAAACAACAAAATAAATGGCAAAGACAAGAAAAGAACAGGATGCATTAGAATATCATGCACAAGGGAAGCCCGGAAAAATTGAAGTAGTACCAACCAAACCTTACAGCACCCAGCGAGATTTATCGTTGGCATATTCACCTGGTGTAGCAGTGCCATGCTTAGAGATTGCTGCCAATAAAGAAGATGTTTATAAATATACTGCCAAAGGAAATTTAGTAGCTGTTATTTCTAACGGAACAGCAGTTTTAGGTTTGGGAGATATTGGTCCTGAAGCCTCAAAACCCGTAATGGAAGGAAAAGGATTGTTATTTAAAATTTTTGCAGATATAGATGTTTTTGATATTGAAATTGATGCTACTGATGTAGATAAATTTGTGGAAACAGTAAAAGCAATTTCACCTACATTTGGTGGAATAAACCTAGAAGATATTAAAGCTCCCGAATGTTTTGAGATTGAAGAAAGATTGAAAAACGAACTGAATATTCCTGTAATGCACGATGATCAACATGGGACAGCGATAATCACCGCTGCGGCTTTACTTAATGCTATTGAGTTGGCAGAGAAAAAAATTGACAAAATAAAATTGGTAGTAAATGGAGCAGGAGCCTCTGCAATGTCGTGTACCAAGTTATATGTAGCGTTGGGTGTTAATCCTAAAAATATTGTAATGTTGGATAGTAAAGGGGTTATCCGAAAAGATAGAACGGATATCTCTGAATCTAAAAAGAAATATGCTACAGACAGAAAAATTGATACGCTTGAAGAAGCGTTAGATGGTGCTGATATGTTTTTGGGATTATCAAAAGGAAACATCGTTTCTAAAAAAATGATTAAATCAATGGCTAAAAATCCTATCGTTTTTGCTTTAGCGAATCCCGACCCAGAAATTCCTTACAAAGATGCTATCGCTACTAGAAAAGACATTATTATGGCAACAGGAAGGTCAGATCATCCTAATCAAGTGAATAATGTATTGGGTTTTCCATACATCTTTAGAGGTGCTTTAGATGTTAGAGCAACTTCTATTAATGAAGAAATGAAACTGGCTGCAGTAAAAGCGGTAGCTCAGTTAGCTAAAGAACCTGTTCCGGAAGAAGTAAATGAAGCTTACAATCAAAAAAACATCACTTTTGGTAGAAACTTTATTATCCCGAAACCACTAGATACAAGGTTGATAACCACTATTGCTCCTGCAGTTGCTAAAGCAGCTATGGATTCTGGTGTAGCACTTCAGCCTATTACCGATTGGGAAGAGTACAAAGAAAGTTTAGCCAAACGTTTAGGGTTGAACAATAAACTTCTTAAAAGTATAACCGAAAAAGCTAAAGGAAATCCTAAAAAAGTGGTTTTTGCCGAAGCGGATAACTATAAAATATTAAAAGCTGCTCAGGTAGTTTATGAAGAAGGTATTGCTCATCCAATATTATTAGGAAAAGTAGCTAAGATTGAAGAAGTTGCTAAAGAATACAATTTAGAGTTGGGCGATATCCCAATTATTGACCCAAGAAGCTCTAAACACAGAGATAAAAAGAATTTTTATGCAGCCATGTTGTATGAAAAACGCAAAAGAAAAGGCGTTACGTTGGCAGAAGCACAAGAAATGATGCGTAGCCGTAATTATTTTGGCTCTGCTATGGTAGAAATGGGTGATGCCGATGCACTAATTTCGGGATTAACAAGAAACTATAAAAACACGATAAGACCTGCGTTGCATGTTATTGGAACAGATGACGATGTTAAAAAAATTGCAGGAATGTACATCATATTCACTAAAAAAGGACCAATTTTCTTTGCAGATACTACTGTAAACTTAAATCCTACGGCAAGAGATATTGCAGACATTACGGCATTAACAGCTAAAATTGTAGATAGATTTAAAATTGTGCCTAAAATAGCGTTGTTGTCGTACTCTAATTTTGGTTCAGCAGATGGAGATGATGCTATAAAAATGCGTGAAGCTAAGAAAATTCTGGAAAGAGAATATCCCGATTTAATAGTTGATGGAGAAATTCAAGCCAATTTTGCGTTGAATAAAGAGTTGAGAAACGAAATATTTCCATTTTCTGAATTAGCAAGAAAAAACACCAATACCCTTATTTTTCCAAACTTAGCAGCAGGAAATATTGCTTATAAACTGATGTTAGAAATGGGCGAGTTTGAATCCATCGGACCAATTTTATTAGGAATGAAAAAGCCAGTTCATATTTTACAGTTAGGTAGCTCAGTTAGAGAAATAGTAAATATGGTAACTATTGCCGTAACAGATGCTCAAACTAGAAAGTGATATTGATGTGAAAATGTGTGAATACGTAAATGTAAAAATGATTATAATTGATAACCGTGAACTAAACTTATAAACTCATAAACTTCTAAACTAACTATGATAGCTCAAATAAAAGGTAGATTAATAGAAAAAACACCAACCTATGTAATTATAGATTGCAATGGGGTGGGGTATCAAATTAATATTTCGCTAAACACTTACTCAAAAATTGATGCAGATGAACTTTGTTTGTTACATACGCACATGATAGTGAGAGAAGATGCTCAGTTGCTTTATGGTTTTAAAGATAAAAGCGAAAGAGAATTGTTTCGGTTATTAATTTCTGTTTCGGGAGTAGGTTCTGCTACGGCAATGATGATTTTATCTTCATTAACAGCTTCTGAAATTAAAGGAGCAATAAGTACAGGAGATGTGAACACACTTAAAGGTGTGAAAGGGATAGGAGCAAAATCTGCCCAAAGAATTATTATTGATTTAAGAGATAAAATAGGAAAAGTTGGAGAAAATGATATAAATTTTGCTGTTTCAAACAATACTATTAAAGATGAAGCGTTAAGTGCACTAATTATGCTAGGGTTTGCTAAAAAACCAGCAGAAGTTGCACTAAATAAAATACTTACTGTTTCAGACGATATGAGTGTGGAACAGCTTATTAAACAAACATTGAAAAGCCTTTAAGGGGGCTTTATTAATTTGGTAGTAAACAAGGTAACATATAAAAAAATATTTTTTATTGTTGGACTTTCCTTTGTAATAACTCTTACAAATTGGATAGCTCATCCAACTAATTCAATAGCTCGTCCGAAT
Organism: uncultured Flavobacteriales bacterium; assembly: GCA_937901255.1. Taxonomy (GTDB): domain Bacteria; phylum Bacteroidota; class Bacteroidia; order Flavobacteriales_E; family Vicingaceae; genus BRH-c54. Next base: position 3,477 of record CALCHN010000026.1, read on the forward strand.
ACGAATGAGTTGATATTACCTGTTGATAGTCCTGAAATAGATTTAATTTACCCTTTTGATGATGAAGGAACTAATCCTAACAGCACCAATACAGGAGGATTGTATTTAGATAATCCTAGCAATGTTAAATCGGGTTTTGAATACGACCCCGAAACAGGCACATACAACTATTACCAAAAAATAGGCGATAAAAATTTTAGAGACCCTACCTATATGACTTTTGAAGAGTATTTAGAATACGATTCAAAAAAATCATTACAAGATTATTGGAAACAAAAAGCTGATGCCGATGCCATGGAGCAAACAAAAGGCTTCAGACCAACTTTAAATGTTAAAGGAAAAGCCTTTGATAGAATTTTTGGTGGAAATACCATTGATATTCGTCCACAAGGATCTGCTGAATTATCTTTCGGGATAAATCGTTCTACCAGAGATAATCCGGTGTTGCCTGTACATCAAAGAAGTTTAACCACTTTTGATTTTAATCAGCAAATTCAGCTAAATGTTATAGGAAACATCGGTACAAAAATGAAGTTGTCTTTTAATTACAATACAGAAGCAACGTTCGATTTTGAAAACAGAATGAAAATAGAATATTCTATTGATGAAGGTTCTGAAGATGAAATTATTCAAAACATTGAAGCAGGTAATGTTGCTTTGCCACTAAAAGGAACGTTAATTACTGGTAGTCAAACTTTATTTGGATTAAAAACCGAATTGAAGTTTGGTAGAATGTATGTAACCAGCGTTATTTCTCAGGAAAAAGGAGAGCGTAAAGAAATAAACGTACAAGGAGGAGCTCAAATTCAAAAGTTTGAAAAAGAAGCTTCAGATTACGAAGAAAATCGCCACTTCTTTTTATCTCAATATTTTAGAAATAATTACGAGCAATCGCTATCTAGTTTACCTGTAATTTCTTCTAGAGCAACTATAACAAGGGTAGAGGTTTGGGTTTCTAATAGAAATAATGAAGAACAGAATACAAAAAATATTATTGGTTTTATGGATTTAGGTGAAGGGGTTCAAGGAGATATTCATAACTCAGCATTGGTAATGGACGCCAATATTTCTCCTTTAGCTAATTTTCCTGATAATGAAGCCAATACGCTTTATCCAAACTTAAATGGAGCATCAACTTACGATACAGCAGCCATAAGAGGCTTTGTAAATGCACCTCAAGAGTTAGAAAGAATTGGTTATGAAAACGGGATAGATTTTGAGAAGTATGAGATGGCTAAATTATTAAAACCTCAAGAATATACGTTAAACCCTCAGCTAGGATACATTTCGTTAAACTCTGCTCTAAATCAAGATGATATCTTAGCAGTAGCTTTTCAATATACCTTAGACGGACAAGTATATCAAGTTGGGGAATTTTCTACAGATGGTGTTCCCGGGCAGCAATCATTATATGTGAAATTATTGAGAGGAACTACCATAGACACAGAAATTCCAATGTGGGATTTGATGATGAAAAACGTGTATTCTTTGGGAGCTTTTAATATTTCTCAGGAAGATTTTTTCTTTAATGTTTTCTATTTAAATCCGGCAACAGGAGTAGAAATACCATTTTTACCTGAGGGCGAACCTAACGGAATTCCTTTAGTACAAGTGTTAAACTTAGATAGGTTAAATAATATCAATCAAGCATCTCCTGATGGTGTTTTTGATTTTATTGAAGGTGTTACCGTAAACTCTCGAACAGGTAGGGTATATTTCCCAGTCTTAGAACCTTTTGGTTCCCATATAAGGAGCAAGTTTAGTAATGCTCAATTGGGAGAAAAGTTTGCTTTTGATACGCTTTATGCAACAACACAAATGCTTGCCAAACAAGATGCGGTTAAAAACAGGTATAAAATCCGAGGTCAATATTCTTCTTCGGTTAGTTCAGATATCTCTTTAAATGCGATGAATGTCCCTCAAGGTTCGGTAGTGGTAACTGCTGGTGGAGCTACTTTGGTAGAAAATGTGCAATATACTGTTGATTACAATTTAGGAAGAGTAAAAATTATTGATGAAGGAATCTTACAATCGGGAACTCCGATAAAAATCTCATTAGAAAGTCAGTCGTTATTTAATATCAGAACAAAAACATTAATGGGTTCTCGTTTCGATTATAAAATTAATGATGATTTTAATATTGGTGGTACTATTATCAGACTTTCGGAAAGACCATTAACCAGAAAAGTGAATATTGGTGAGGAGCCTATTAACAATACCATTTGGGGATTAGATGTGAATTATACTAAAGAGGCACCATTTATAACAAGAGCATTGGATAAATTGCCACTTTATAGCACAAAAGAAAAATCGAGCATTACGTTTGAAGGAGAGTTTGCCCATCTTATTCCCGGAAACCCCGGAGCAATTGGCAAGGATGGTACAGCTTATTTAGATGATTTTGAAGGTAGTCAATCTAGAATTGATATGAAAAGCTTCCAGATGTGGACCTTGGCAAGCACTCCTCAGGGGCAACCAGCTTTATTTCCCGAAGGAGAATTACCTTTGGCAGATTCATTAAATTTTAGATATAATGCAGCTAAAACAGCTTGGTATGTTATCGACCCTTTATTTTGGAGAAATAATTCAGAAACGCCTAATCATATTCAAAGTGATCCTTTAATGCAATCGAATCATTATATGAGAGAGGTGTTAGAAACAGAGGTTTTCCCATTTAAAAGTCCTGACAATGGTATTGTAACTAACTTACCTGTTTTTGATGTGGCTTTTTATCCCGAAGAAAGAGGGCAATATAATTTTAACCCACAAGCAACCAATAACATTATGCCTAACCCAACCAACAGTTGGGGAGGTATTATGCGACAAGTAAATACTACCGACTTTGAATCTTCTAACGTAGAGTTTATACAGTTTTGGGTAATGGATCCTTTTCATGATGAAGATGGAAATCCCAACCATGCAGGCGGTAAATTGTATTTTAACTTGGGTAATATTTCGGAAGATATTTTGCGTGATGGCAGAAAAGCTTTTGAAAATGGATTGCCAACATCAGCAATAAATTACACTACAGGAGCCAACATTGAATTAATTGACACTACTATTTGGGGTCGTGTACCAAGAGTGCAAGTGTTAGTAAATGCTTTTGATAACAATGATAATGCAAGGATTTTTCAGGATGTTGGTATGGATGGGTTAAACGATGCGGATGAATTAGCTTTTTTTGGAACAACTTGGGGAGCAGATGCTTCGGCAGATAACTACCACCATTATAGAGGTTCTGATTATGACCAAGCTCAACTATCCATTTTAGATAGATATAAAAACTATAATGGGATGGAAGGTAACTCACCTACAGCAACTCAATATACCGAAAGTTATTCTACATCAGGATCTACCAGGCCAGATATTGAAGACATCAACCAAAATAATAATTTAGATTTTAGAGAAGATTATTTTCAGTATGAAATTAACTTAAACCCTACAGAAGTAAATCCATCAAACATTGGAAACAACTATATTACTGATGTGTTAGAGGCTAATGTTACCACAAAAGATGGAAGAAATAGAGTGGTACGTTGGTATCAATTTAAAATTCCAATTAGAGAACCAGATAAAGTAGTGGGTAACTTAAGAGATTTTAAATCCATTCGGTTTATGCGTATGTTTATGAAAGGATTTAACGAGAAAGTAGTGTTACGTTTTGCTCGATTAGATTTAATAAGAGGGGAGTGGAGACAATATACCAAAAGTTTATTGAGTCCGGGAGATTATATTGGAAATGATGATAATGAAACAACCTTTATTGTTGGAGCAGTAAACGTAGAGGAAAATAGTGAGAAAACTCCAGTAAACTACATTATTCCACCGGGAATTGATAGAGAATTAAATCCAAATCCATCAACAGGAGCTACTTTGCGTGAGCTGAATGAACAGTCTTTATCCTTAAATGTATGCAACTTAAATGATGGAGATGCTAGGGCAGCCTTTAAAGTGATGGATCAAGATTTAAGAAGGTATAAAAGATTAAAAATGTTTGTTCATGCTCAAGAAAGTAATCCAACCATTCCTTTAAACGATGGCGATTTATCTATCTTTATTCGTATGGGAACAGATTTTAACGATAACTATTACGAGTACGAAGTTCCTTTAAAAGTTACCCCTCCAGGAAGGTACGATACCGAAAATGCTTCAAATGAAAATGATAGAGATATTGTTTGGCCAAGTGAAAACGAGATAGATTTAAAATTCTCATTATTAACAGAAATGAAAATGTTGAGAAACAGTTTGTTGGGAGACCCTAATTCTGGCGTATTAATTATCAGACCTTACGAGCAAGAAGACGGAAAAAATATGATGAGAATTAAAGGAAATCCGAACTTGGCAAATGTAAAAGTGTTTATGATTGGTATAAGAAACCCAAAACAATCTAACTCTACATCAGTTGATGATGATGGCTTGGCTAAATGTGCAGAAATATGGGCTAATGAATTAAGAATGACAGAGTTTGATAATGAAGGTGGTTGGGCAACAAGAGGTCGTTTAACAGCTCAGTTGGCAGATTTAGGAACAATGACTTTAGCAGGAGCTTATAGTACACCAGGTTTTGGTAGTGTTGACCAGAAATTAAATGAAAGACAATTAGAAACCATAAAATCTTACGATGTTTCTACTAGTGTGGAAATGGGAAAATTTATTCCTGAAAAAATTGGTATAAGCTTACCTGTGTATTACAGTAACTCTAAAGAAATTATTACACCAAAATATAACCCGTTAGACCCCGATATTGAATTGAAAGACCAATTAGCCAGTGATTTATTTACTCAGCAAGAAAAAGACTCTTTGGCAGACAGAACACAAACAGTAACAAGCAGGAAAAGTATAAACTTTACTAATGTGCGAAAGTTACCAGCAAAAGGCAAAGAGAAAAATCGTTTTTACGATATTTCCAACGTTTCTTTTAATTATGGTTATTCCGAATATCAATTTAGAGATATAGATACCGAATTCGATACCCGAAAAACTTACAAAGGTGGAATTGCTTATTCATTTACAAGCAATCCTAAAAACTACAAACCTTTTGAAAATCTTAAAATGGCAGATGGTAAACAAGCCAAATTGATAAAAGATTTTAACTTCTATTTAATGCCAAAACAACTTTCTTTTCAGACAGATATAGACAGGCAATACACACAAAGAAGAGCAAGAAACAACACAGGTTTCGATTTTGATTTACCTACCTACTATCAAAAACATTTTAATTGGAATAGAATTTACGGCTACCGACAAGATATTACTAAAGCATTAACATTTGACTTTACAGCTACGAACAATGCGGTGGTTAATGAACCTATAGAGTTTCAAGGAAGACCAACAGGAGGTAGAGTGGATAAAAATTACCCTGATGAATACAGTGCATGGAAAGATACGGTAATGCAAAGTATAAAAGAGTTTGGAACCAATATGCATTATCACCATACGTTTAATTTGAATTATACCGTACCTATTGACAAGTTACCTTTTATGGATTTTGCTACACTTACAGCTAAATATGGTGGTGATTACGATTGGCAAAGAGCACCAATAGGAGCTGATACTTTAGGAAATACCATTCAGAATTCTAATACCGTTACCTTAAATAGTCAGTTAAATATGACTAAATTTTATAATCAAATTAATTTTTTAAAAGAAGTAGAAAAAAGACAGCGAGATAGAGCTAGGAAAAAAGCACAAAGAAACAGAAAGCCCGACCCCAACAAAACAGATGCAGAAAATGCTAAGCTTAAAGGGTGGAAACCCGGATTACCACCCGCAGAAATAAAACGTTTTGATACAAAAAAGTTTAAAGATTCTGACACTACAAAAGTTGAATTGTGGAGAGAAAAAGATAAAATTTATCCTTTAGATCCTTTATGGATAACCTTAATGAGTCCTAAAAATATTTCAGGAACATATACCAGAACTAGAGGGACATTACTGCCTGGCTATAATCAGCAAACAGAAATTATGGGTTATAATAACGGATTTACAGCCCCAGGGTTTAACTTTATTGCTGGTATGCAAGAAGATGATTTTGCAACTAGTGCTGCTGAAAGAAAGTGGTTGCAACCCAACTCATTAATGTATAATTACAATACTACTTATGCCGAAAATTATAATTTAAGAGCAACACTTCGTCCTATCAATACCTTGCGAATTCAATTAAATGCTACAAGAAATTATTCTACCAACTTAACACAACAATTTTTTGAGGTACAGCCCAATATGTTTACAGATTCATTAAGAGGAGAACGAAGAAACGATTTCTTTTTTGTAACGCCAGTAGAAACAGGTAACTTAAGTATGTCTTTTGTGTCTATAAGAACTGCTTTTGCATCTAACAATAGCGATGATCGTTCTTCATCCGTTTTCGATAAGTTTTTAGAAGAAAGAGCCATTATATCGCAAAGATTGGGAGCTCAAGATGCTAATTCAAATGGAATAAATAATGTGTATGCCGATGGTTATGGAGCTACCTCTCAAGAAGTATTAATTCCTGCTTTTATTGCCGGATATTCAGGAAAATCGGGAGATAAAGTTTCGCTTAAATCGTTTGATAAATATATTCCTTTACCCAACTGGAGAATTACTTTTGATGGATTAAGCAAGTTGCCTCTATTAGCTACTATTTTCAAGCAATTCACATTAACACATTCCTATCGTTCTACTTTTAATGTTAGCTCGTTTACCACCAATTTAAATTTTGAAGATGGTAGAGCCAACAGAGATATCAACAGAAACTTTATTTCTCAATATCAGGTTTCAGGAGTTTCTATTTCAGAACAGTTTAGTCCGTTATTGGGTGCCGATATGACTTTAGAAAACAGTATGCTTATTCGTATTGAGTATGCCAAAGATAGAAATGCATCTTTAAGTATCAACAATAATCAAATTACAGAAATTCAAGGTAGTGAGTGGACAGTTGGTACTGGATATAAATTTAAGCAAGTTCGTTTTCCATTCTCTAAAAATAGAGTAATAAGAAGCGATATTGATGCCCGAGTAGATGTTTCTTTAAGAAGCAATGAAACCATTATCAGAAAAATTGTAGAACAAGTAAATCAATTAACCAGCGGACAAAAAGTATTGTCTATTCGTTTTACTGCCGATTACAGAATTAGTCAGTTTTTAAACCTAAGAGCTTTTTACGATTATGTTTCTACTACGCCATTTATATCTACCACATTCCCAACATCTAACACCAATGCAGGAATTAGCTTGAGGTTTACATTATCGCAATAATGCTTAATTTAAATATATTTCAAGTTAAATATTTTTGGAGGTTATACAAAAAGTCATAAATTAGCCGAGTGAATTATCAATCAATTATAATTTTTTAATAAGTAAAGTAAAATGAATGTACCTGCAAATTTAAAATATACCAAAGATCATGAGTGGTGTAAAATAGAAGGAAATGTAGCAACAATAGGAATTACCGATTTTGCTCAAGGAGAGTTAGGCGATATTGTGTATGTAGAAATTGAAACAGAAGGAGATGACCTTGAAAGAGAGGCTATTTTTGGAACTGTAGAAGCTGTTAAAACTGTTTCCGATTTGTTTATGCCACTTTCAGGTAAAGTAATTGAAGTAAACGGAGATTTAGAATCTGCTCCAGAATCAGTTAACCAAAATCCTTACGAAGCTGGTTGGATGATTAAAGTTGAAATGTCTAACCCTGATGAAGTAAACGAATTACTTTCGGCAGAGGATTATAAAGCAATTATAGGATAATAAAAATATCATTTTAATACTAAAACAACCAAGAATAGCTGTTTGGCTTACTTGGTTGTTTTTTTATATGCTTACCTAAGTAATGAAACTAAAACCTTTTCTACCTGCATTAATTTGGCTCATCATTATTATAGTGCTTAGCGGCTATCCAGGAAAAAATCTTCCTAAAGCACCTTTTGATGAGTTTGATAAACTAGTGCATGTAGCCATTTATGCCTTACTAAGTTTTTTAAGTGTTTTAGGTTTTTCAAAACAATCCAATTCATCATTATTAAGCATTAAACTACAAAATTTTTTTAGTATTAGTTTTAGTATAGTGATGGGAGGCTTAATAGAATTGTTGCAAGAATATGTTTTTATTAACCGTTATGGCGATTGGTATGATTTTTTTGCTAACTCCTTAGGAGCAATTTTAGGAGTTGTTGGGTTTTATTTAATAAAGAAATTTTTGGTAAGTAAGCCTCAATAACATGTTTTATTCATTTGGCTGAATCATCAACCATTCAATAGCTTTTTCTTTTTGCATAAAAACTTTTACAGGATAGTTTGCCTTACATGTTTTTAATACTTTTAGATAGAAATTACATAAAATTTTGTGAGCTAAAGTAGCAACAACAATTGCTTCGGCAGATTTGAATTCAAATTCAGCCAATATTTTTTTAGCTTCAGCATCAGGAACATGGTAGCTTTTGGTAATGTCAGCCAAAAGAGGGAATTTTTTATTATTGGCAATAATTTTTCCTACACGAACATGTTCTTGAGCTTCTGCTGCATCAAAAATTTCATTGTTAGCCAAAAATTCTACCACAATAAATCCACGTTCATCAAAAGAAAATGCTGCTGTTTTTGTTTGGTATATCATTAGGTCGTTCTAATTGAAAACCAAAGCTAAAAAGATTTAGCTTTAAAACAATACATTAATAAAAAATTTTGAGATTATTTTTCAACTACAACTCCATCACTTCAGCATGTTCCAAAAATAAATCTTGCAGTTTTTCTATTCTAGAACCAAAATGATTGCTAAAAACAACAAACTGACATTTATTTAAACTCTCCGCAATTCGGTGTATTTCTGTATGAAAGCTGGTGCCTTCTAAAAAATCAGCATCTTCAATTATTAATAATTGCAAACCAGTAAGGTTAATCCCGTTTTGGAAATAAATTTTATTTAACCTTTTTGGAGTACCAATAACAATATCTACCCCTGTGTAAATAGTGTCTTTTTGAAATTGAATAGTACTTTCCTCATAAGCACAAAAAATTCTTAAATCGGTATATTTGGTGAATTGGTTAAATTTTTCTTCTAAGGCCAAAGCAGCCTCTTTATTTTGTACAAAAATTAAAGCTCTAGGCACATCATCAAAAGCTTGCCCTTTTAATTTTTGAATGGTGTTAATGATTAACGTAGTTGTTTTTCCAGCTCCTTCATCAGCAATAGCAATAACATCAACACCACTTTTAATTTTAGGAATTAATAGTTTTTGAAAAGAAGTGGGCGTGTCAATCTTTAAACTTTGTAAGGCATTTTTTATAGGGGGAAGTAGTTTTTTGAATGACATAATTGATTTTTTTCTTCTTTAAAACAGGAGCAAAATTAAGTAAAGCAAATGAAAACAAAAGAAGCCCTTGATTTTCAAGGGCTTCTTTTGTTGCTTTGGCGGAGAAAGAGGGATTCGAACCCCCGGTACCTTGCGGTACAACAGTTTTCAAGACTGCCGCATTCGACCGCTCTGCCATTTCTCCGCTGCAAAAGTAGCAATAGATTTTAAATATGAAATGTTTTTTTAATTTTTTTGAAAAAATAATTATTCATCCACTCTTAACAGATAATTAGTTATTTTTGTATTCTTGTTAGGTTTTTAGGTATGTTTTTTGATATTGAAGCACTTATAAAACCAATAATTATAAACATTTAATTTTAAGCTCAAATTTGTGATATCAAAAAATTTTAAAATAAAACTAATTGTCCTTTTTTCAATTACACTTTTATATGTTGGTGCTAATAAAATAATAGCACAAAACCTAAAAGCCTACTTTACTTATTGTACTTTCTATTCTCCAGAAAATGGACCTTATATAGAAACTTATCTTTCGGTAGAAGGCAGTTCTATCAATTACCTAAAAAATGAAAATGATAAATTTCAAGGTACTATTGAAATAACTTACTTGTTTAAACAAGGAGAGGAAATTAAAAAATTTAAAAAATATAACTTACTCAGTCCAGAAAATGAGGACACCCTAATTCTTGCCAACTTTATAGATCAACAAAGAATTTCTATACCTAATGGTAGCTACGAGTTTGAAATAAACATTAGAGACATTAATAGCACCTTAACACCATTTAAATCTACCCAAGTGTTAAATGTGAATTACAATGATAAGAAAATGAACATCTCAGATATTGAGTTTATTGAGTCCTTATCAAAAACTACCACTAAATCTATTATTTCTAAAAGTGGATATGATATTTTACCTTATACTTCAGATTTTTTTCCTGAAGATATTGAAAAAATAGCTTTTTATGCAGAAATATACAATGCAGACAAATTGTTGGGAACTGATGAAAGTTATTTGGTAACTTATGCGATAGAATCATACGAAACAAATACGGTAGTGGGAAACCTTAAAGGATTTGTAAGAGAAACAGCTAAGCCTGTTAATATTATTCTAAAATCTTTCAATATTGTTAATTTGGCTTCGGGTAATTATAATTTGGTAATTGAAGCTAGAGATAAATCCAACGAATTAATGTTGCAAAAAAAAGTGTTTTTTCAGAGAAGTAATCCTTCATTAGTACCTGATATAGCCAATGTTGATTTTGAAAGCACTTTTGTTATAGACATGGATGCTGAACAACTAACAGAGTACATCAGAAGTATAGAACCAATTTCTACAGCGATAGAGTTAAACTATGCGAGGAACCAGCTAAAAGGTAAGGATAAAGAGTTAATGCAGAAATATTTTTATAATTTTTGGTTTACTCGTAATGCAGAAGCTCCAAAAGAAGCTTGGGAAAAATATAAAAAAGAAGTTGAGGTTGTAAATAAAGAATATAGTACAGCCATCAAAAAAGGCTATGAAACTGATAGAGGAAGAGTGTATTTAAAACATGGTAAACCCAACACTATTGTAGAACAAAAAAACGAACCAAGTGCTTATCCTTACGAAATATGGCATTACTACAAAGTTCAAAATTTTAGCAATATTCGTTTTGTGTTTTATAATCCAGACTTAGTAAGTAATGATTTTCCAATATTACATTCTAACTTGCCAGGAGAGTTAAACAACCCGCAATGGAAAGTTCAATTACACAAAAGAACCAATCAGCCTATAGATATGGAGCAGCAAAATAATAATGAACATTGGGGTGGAAGAGCTGATGATTTTTATAATAACCCACGATAATAAATGTCTTTGAATTCAGTAGCTGTTGTAATTTTAAATTGGAATGGAAAACATTTTTTAGAAAAGTTTCTGCCAAGCTTAATAGAACACACTTCTTTTGCTGAACTTATTGTAGCTGATAATTGCTCTTCAGATGATTCACTTTTTTTTTTAAAGGAAAATTTCCCTCAAATACGAATAATTACACTTGCTGAAAATTACGGTTTTGCTAAAGGGTATAATGAAGCTTTGAAGCAAGTTAATTCAGATGTTTACGTGTTGCTTAATTCGGATGTTGAGGTAACGGAAAATTGGCTTCAACCCTGTTTAGAGGTATTGAAAAAAGATAATGATACTGCTGCTTGCCAGCCAAAAATTAAAGCCTTTCACCAAAAAACTCATTTTGAATATGCTGGAGCAGCAGGAGGCTTTATGGATAAATATGGTTATCCTTTTTGTAGAGGAAGAATTTTTGAATCCTTAGAAGAGGATAAAGGACAATATAACGATGAGATAGAAATCTTTTGGGCAACGGGTGCTTGTTTGGTTGTTAGAGCAGATGTTTATCATCAACTAAACGGATTAGATCCATTTTTCTTTGCTCACATGGAAGAAATTGATTTGTGTTGGAGAATTCAAAACATAGGTAAGAAAGTTAAATATGTACCTCAATCTACTGTTTTTCATGTAGGAGGAGGGACCTTACATAAATCAAAACCACAAAAAACGTTCTTAAACTTTAGGAATAACCTGATAATGCTCTACAAAAACTTACCTCAAGGTAAAAAGTTTAGCGTATTATTAGGCAGACTTTTTTTGGATGGGGTAGCAGGTATTAAATTTCTTACAGAAGGTAAATTAAGCCATTTTGCTGCCATTATTAAAGCTCATTTTGCTTTATATGCTTATGTGTTTAAAAACACAGAGAAACCTATAAAAACACGTTCAATTCCACATACAATATATCCTAAAAGTATCCTCTATCATTACTTTGTGAAAAAAGAAAAAAAATATTCCGACCTAAGTTAATTATTGTTAAATAAAATCGTTATTATTAGGAATTTCCAAAAAAAAGTGTAATTTAGATTAAATTAATTTTAGAACACAATATTTTAATATATATACGATGGGAAGACCAGCAACAAAACCTACCAAACTAAAAGACGGATTTTATTTAGAAATTAGAAATAAGGGTGCCAAATCCGGAATTAAAATTAGAAGAGACTCTAAAGAAGCTATGTTAGCAGCTGTTAAAGAATACGAAAGAGTAAAAGACGTAGTGGTTTTAGGAGAATCTAAAAACGGTAAATTAAAAGCAGTTTAATTATAAACTACTCGTTTACCAAACTTACCATAATTTTTTCTAACATTTTTTTCATTTCATAAGCGGAGCAATTGTAGTTATTCACAATTATGGCAAATGCAATTTTCTTATTGCTATTTGTTGTAACATATCCTGAGTAGCTTCTCACGTTGGTCATGTACCCGCTTTTACCGTTAATTTTACCTTCGGCAGCAGTTCCTTTGGCAATGCTCGATAGTGTGCCAGATTTTCCTGCTATGGCTAAAGAATTGTAAAATACTTCTTTATGTTGGCTTTTATTCATTTCAGACAATATAGCAACTAGCTGTTTTGTAGTTATAGTGTTAAATCTAGAAAGTCCACTGCCATCATAAATATACATGCCATCGGTATCAATTCCTTTTTCTTTCCAAAAGTTAACTAAAGCTTCTGCTCCTGCCGCTGAAGAACCTTCATTTTTAATTGTTAATCCAATATGGTTGAGCAAATGTTCGGCATACAAATTTATACTGTACAAATTAGTTTGTTGAATTAATGAAGCAAGTGTTGGAGATTGGGTTGTAGTAATAATTACTGTAGAATTTTCATTGAAGCTATCTTGTAATAATCTTTTTGTTGAAGGCTTAAAAGTTACTTTTATTCCTAATGTTTTTAAAACACTATCTAATTCATAGGCACATAAATATGCTGGGTCGGGTATAGAGCCTTTCACTTTAAACTCACTTCTGTTGTTGGGTATTTCTCCAGAAATGTATCTGTTGTACTGAAAAGGTCCTCCGTAAATAAACGACAAATCTTTATTGGTAGAAGTTCCTAAAACATTGTTTTCAACACTTAAAAATGGAATGTATGGGTTGATTTTGCTTATGCTAGTTTTTTGAGTTTCATTTTTTGATGAAAGTGCTAAAGTGTAAAAATTCTCATAAATGCTTAGCCCGTTTGCTCCAGCACCAAAATAATTGCCCAAATCTTGCCAAATCCATGTAGGAGGAACTTCATTATCAAAAATACTGGCATCGGAAATTACTTTTCCGTTAATGGAGTCAATCCCTAGTTTTTTGATTTCATTAGCCCAGTTTTTCATAAAGTCACCGTAATAAGAACGATATCTGTGCGAACCAAGTGCAGGGTCTCCACCACCTTTGATAATGATGTTGCCATTTAAAACACCATTTTTAATTTCACCAGAATAGCTAACAGAAGTAGTAAATCTGTGGTTTTCTCCTAAAACCTCAAGAGTAGTAGCGGTGGTAATTAATTTTAATGAAGAAGCAGGAACTAAAGCTAAATTTCCGTTGTGATTAATAATAGTTTGATTATCGCTTAAATTGTATGCATAAAAGCCAATAGAGGCATTTTTTAAGGAATTATGTTGCAAAAACTCAGTAAAAACTTTGTTTGTAGGAAATTGTCCGTGTAAAAACAAAAAACTAAAAAGAGAAATTGATGTTAAGAAGCTTTTCATTTTTAAAGTTAAGGTTATAGGGTCATATTTAACAAACAAATATCAAATTTCAAATATCTAATCTTCAATCTCCAATCTAATTCTGTCTAGGTTTGGTTGAGTATTCATAAGCAAGTTTTAGCTGTCCAAATCTTTTTTCATCAATTATGCCACAACCAGAGTTGAGCATCTCAAAAACAGTTGCTTCTCTTTCTTTATCGTATTTTTTTGAAGTCATAAAAATGGAAAGTGGAGTAGTGGAAAGTTCATCGGGAGTTAAACTTAAAAAATCAATACCTGTTTGTTGTGTACTTATGCCAATTAGTTCAATTTCATTGTCTTTACAATGGTAAGCGTTAATTCCTTCAGAAGTAGCAATTTCTAAATATTGAATTCTTTTAAGCGATTTTTCTATTACTAAGTTGCTAAACATAATTACTAACTCACCAACTTTTTCACTTTTTTCAGCATTTAATTTTCTCCATTCTTCATCATAAATTTCATTTACAATTAAAAATTGCTTGAACTCATTTTCTAGTTCTTTCAGTTCATCGTCTGTTAGTAATCGGTACTTTAACATTGTTCTACACAAATAAAAAAGCTGTCTTGATGTTGAATTCAAGACAGCTTAAAATTTTTTAAAATTACTTTTAATTATTGTTACTATCTGCTGGAGCTAATTCTTTAACCTCAATGTTTTTCAAATCTTTTTCAGTAATTTTTTCATCTAAAAACTGCTTGTTGGGATAGGTGTTGTTAAGCTCATCAATCAATTCTCCATCAGGAATACCATTTCCGAAAAGTTCTTGCTCCTCCATGGTATAATCCCATTTTTCGTGGTCGTAGTTTTTGTTTAATCGTAAAGATCTAAAAGTTAATGTTCTTGCTAAACGACTGTGGTGAATAGCTCTGAAATTTTTGTTTTCACTCAATAATTTTTTAGCTATTTTTTGATGATGAACAGCTTTAGACAAATCTCCGGTATATTCTTTCTTCTCATTAACACTTGTAAATGCAACTTCAATTGCTTGGTTAGTTTTGTTTAACACTTTTGAAGCATCAACATTACTTACATTGGCATTTTGTTTTTCTTCTATTTTTTCTTTTAGAGCTTCTTTATTAATTTTTACCTTAACTTTTTGCTGTGCAAAACTGTTTGTAGAGCTTGAAATTAATAATGCTACAAGTGTTATACTTAATATTTTTATTGAATTTTTCATTTGTTCATAGTTTTGTTTATGGTTAATTATTCAATTTTTATACCACGATATAAAATTAAATAATTGGTGTAAATATAACAAACTTATTTTATAGTTTATCACTAATAGATTGCTTTGATATAGTTAATTTTACTTCTCACAAAAACATATTTATACATGCAGCATAAATTAAAATATCTCATTCTTTTTTTTACATTCTCTTTAATTGCTTGTAGAGAAAATGCTCAGGTAGATTTAATTGTTAGAAATGGTACTATTTATACCGTTAACGATTTATTTGAAGTTGCTCAGGCTATGGCAATTAATGATGGTAAAATTGTAGCCATTGGTCCTGAAAACGAGATTCTAAATAAATACTTTGCAACTAAGGTTGTTGATGCAGAAAAAAAAGCCATTTACCCTGGTTTTATTGATGCTCATTGTCATTTTGTTGGCTATGCTAAAAATTTGTTAGAAGTAAATTTAATTGGTTCTACTTCTTTTGATGAAGTGATAGAAAGACTTCAGGCATTTGTAGCAAAAAATGAAACACCCAAAGGTAGTTGGATTGTAGGAAGAGGCTGGAATGAAAATTTTTGGCAAGATAAAAAAATGCCTACCAAAGAAAAGTTAGATGAACTTTTTCCTAATCATCCTGTTTTTTTGTCAAGAATTGATGGACACGCAGCTTTGGTTAACCAAAAAGCAATGGATTTAACAGGAATATTAGCCAATACAACAATTGAAGGAGGTAGAATTGAAGCAATAAACGGAAAACTTACAGGGATTTTAATTGATAATGCTAAAATGCATGTGCAAAATCAGTTGCCAGCATATACTAAAGCTCAAATAGCAAAAGCCTTACTTGAAGCAGAAAAACATCTTTTTGAAGTTGGTTTAACCACAGTTGATGATGCTGGTCTAGAAAAGTTTGATATTGAGTTGATTGATGAATTACAACAAGCCAATAAACTTCAAATTAAAGTATATGCGATGATTACTACTACTCCTGAATTACTAGATTATTATTTGAACAAAGGCACTTACAAAACTCCTAAACTAAATGTTTCTTCTTTTAAGTTCTATGCTGACGGCTCTTTAGGGTCGGAAAGTGCTTGTTTGTTACATGATTACCATACTACTAAACACAATAAAGGATTGATTTTACATGAACTTGATTTTTATGAAAAATATGCACCATTGTTGGCAGAAAAAGGTTTTCAGATGAATACACATGCCATAGGGGATTCTGCTACTAGAATGATGTTGAGTGTTTATGAGCAAGCATTAAAAACTACCAATGATAAAAGGTGGCGAATAGAACATGCTCAAGTAGTTCATCCAGAAGATTTAGAAAAATTTAGAAAACTGACCATTATTCCTTCTGTTCAACCTACACATGCGATGTCGGATATGGAATGGGCTGCAGAAAAATTAGGTGATGACAGAATGAAAACAGCTTATGCCTATAAAGATTTATTAAACCAATTGGGTATGATAGCGTTGGGAACTGATTTTCCTGTGGAAGACATCAACCCATTATATACTTTTTATAGTGCCACCATCCGAAAAAACTTAGATGGAAAACCCGAACAAGGTTTAATGATGGAAAATGCCTTGAGCAGAGAAGAAGCCTTAAAAGGAATGACTATTTGGGCTGCTATTGCCAATTTTGAAGAAGAAGAAAAAGGCAGCTTAGAGGTTGGTAAAAGTGCTGATTTTATTATCACCAACAGAGATATTATGAAAGTTGATGAAAAAGAGCTTCTTAAAACTAAAGTAGAAAAAACTTTTATAGACGGAAAAATGGTTTTCGGGAATTGATTTTTTCTTTTAAGATATTTTTAACTAAAGACCTGACAGGTTTTCAAAACCTGTCAGGTGTAGCTTTTCACTTTCAAAACCTCCATGGTTTAAAATTTCCGTATCATTTTTTATTTGCACTAAAAAATGTATATGATTTGGCATTAAACAATAAGCATGGGTAGCTGCTATTGGTGAAATGTATTTATCCCATTGTCGTAAAAAAAAAACGATAATTGTCTTTTTCTCTAAAAAGATTCTCGTTTCCATTAGCATGATTGTAAATGTGATAAAATTTTTCAGTTTCCACTTTTAATATCTATTTCTAATTAAATCTTTAATCCTCCTTCTTCAAAGCCGCCAATACCATTTTAATATCACTATAAGAAATACGATTGTCTAATTGAGATTTGAGTTCGTTCAGCCCGGAAATTTCTTTATTCTTATTATATACTTTTGTAATGGCATCAATAGTTTTTTTAGGAAGCAAGGTGGCAATGTCAATTTCTCCTAATCCAACATAATGAGCTAAATGTCCGATAATGGTGCTTTCTACAAAACCTCTTTCCTTAGCAATTTCTTTTACATTTTTACCTGCTTTGTATAAATCAAAACTCACTTTTTTAGTGTCAACTTTTGGAGCTTTTTTTTCTACTTTTTTCAGTTTTTCGGTGCGGGTTTCAACTTCTTCCTTAGTGCTTAGTTTGCTTTTGTCAAACTCCTGGTTGTTAAGTGCCGATTCTACTAAGGTTTTCGCTTTTTTAAGTTGCTGAATTTGTTTGAAAAAATAACTTTCTAATTCTGTAAGTTCAGTTATGTATTTTTTTACTTTGGTTTTGGTTTTTAAGTGTTCTATATGCTCAAAAATAGCTTCAGATTGGGCTTTTAATAAAGGAGTAAAATAATTGTTGGCAGCATTTATCCTTTCAAACAAATGTTGTTGATCGTTGTTTTCGGAAATTATTTTTTTAAGCTGTCTTTTAAAACTTTCTGCTGGAGAAACTAATTCTTCTACTTTGCTTTGAAGTGTTTTTGCCCACTCTAAATAAGCTTGTTTTGCAGAAAGGTTTTCTGCTTTGGTATAGCTTTCAGCATGAGCTTTTACCTGATAAAGCAAATCTGATAAGTCGTAGCTATTAACCAAATAATTTAAGAAAAAATATTTCTCTTCCGTTTTTAAAATGTTTTCTATGGCTTCAACATTTGGTTTCGATTGACAAAATTGTGCGATATGTTGATCAATAGTTAAGCTATCGGTGTTGAGGTTACTGGTCATTACCAAACCGTCTAAACTTCTCAATCTCGAAAGGGCAACATAAACTTGCCCCTGAGCAAATGCATTTCCAATATCAATAATGGCTTTATCAAAAGTTAATCCCTGACTTTTATGAACGGTTATCGCCCAAGCAAGTTTTAAGGGATATTGAATAAACTTTCCAACAACATTATCTTCAATTTCATTCGTTGTAGCATTGAGTTGATACTTTACATTTTCCCAAGTATATTTCTCTACTGAAATTAAGTCGCCATCACTTGTTTTTACTTCAATATTATCATCATTTAAATCCGTTATCACACCAATTTTACCATTAAAAAATTGTTGTCTTCCGCTAGGGTCATTTTTAATAAACATTACCTGAGCACCTTTTTTAAGCTCCAAACTTTCATCAAGAGGGTAGTTGTAAGGGCTAAAATCGCCATCTACATCTGCCTGAAAATAATAAGATTTAGTTTTTAATTTATCTAACTCTTCTCTGT
This sequence comes from uncultured Flavobacteriales bacterium, assembly GCA_937901255.1. Taxonomy (GTDB): domain Bacteria; phylum Bacteroidota; class Bacteroidia; order Flavobacteriales_E; family Vicingaceae; genus BRH-c54. The sequence goes on from CALCHN010000026.1 coordinate 22,096, forward strand.
TATAGCTGTCGGCTTGTTTGTTATGAGTGGTTAGTCGTATAAACCCTTCATCAGGTTTTGGTTTAAAATTGGGTTGAAAATGTGCTTTTAGTGTTGTAATATCTTCGGGAGAAACTTTATTATCTCTTAAATTATTAAGCAATCCAATAAATTTAGTATCAGCCTGACGATAAATTTTGTCCAACTCAATTTGGATAGGAGGAGAGTTGTTAAATGCCTGAGCATTAAAAAAATAAATTGAAGAATAGTAGTTTTTCAATACATTCCATTCAAAATCTTTTACTACTGGTGGAAGTTGCAATAAATCGCCAATTAGTAATAACTGAACTCCACCAAAAGGAATGTTTCTTCTTCTTTTTACACTTCTAAGCATGGTATCAATGGCATCCAATAAATCTGCTCTAAGCATACTTACTTCATCTATTATTAGCAACTCCAGCTCTCTTAAAAGTTTTATTTTATTTCTATTGAGTTTGGCATTTTTTAATAAAGTAGCAGGTGTATTTATTTGTTGGTTTTCATTAAAATAATTTGCACTATTATCTTCGGGAATAAAATAACCAAAGGGCAATTGAAACAAAGAGTGGAGTGTTACACCTCCTGCATTTATAGCTGCAATTCCGGTGGGAGCGGCAACAATTACTTTTTTGTGGGTATGTTGTACAACGTGTTTTAAGAAGGTTGTTTTTCCTGTTCCTGCTTTTCCCGTAAGGAAAATATGGCGATTGGTATGGTTAATAAATTTTGAAGCAAATGCGGTTAAGCTTGTTTGGTTGTAAGTCATTATTTAAAGGCATTTATTCGTTTCCGTAGGTGGCTAATATCATGGTAACATCAAAACCCAACCAAGGAGCAGATAGGTTGGCTCGTTTTCTGCTCAACCTTTTTTGATATACCATTCCAATATTTGTTGCAAATTTTTCTTCATAAAGTTGTTGACTGATAAGGTTTACATCATTTTGCTGAGTTACGGTTGCAACCGAATCTAACGAATATCCTCCTATGTTTTCAGCTTGATGAACGGAAGTGTATTCGTACATCATTTGTCCTTTATTATTAAAATTATTACCATCCCAAGTTTTGTTGGCACGAACGGGGAAAATCAGTTTTACATAACGGATATTTTCTTCTACTTTTTGATAGTTGGTGGTTGAAATTTTACTGTTCCAAACATCAACCAATTCCCAGTGAATACTGTCGTTGTGTTTTTTGTAACGCTCTATTCTAAAAGCAGGGTCTCCTTGTAAATCGGTAATTTGAGATTCTAATTTTTCTTTAATTTGATATTGAAAAGTATCTACAGTATTATTGAAATCATTATAAAAAATAGAGTCAACATTATAAATAACGTAATTGCCCACTTTAAGTCCAGCATAATTGTAATTTAAATTAGGACGCACCACATTATCCTTATCGGATTTACAGCCAATAAGTGTTGCAAAACACAATGCCAGACAATATGTAAGTAAGCGTAACATTTTCTAATAGGCTAATTTACAAATTTTTTACTTATTTCTTTTTAGCAATTTCGTAAATATCCAATCTTCTATCTTTTAAATTCCTTACACTTCCGAAATTATGAAGCTCGGTAAGCAAGTCCATATCTACATCTGCAATTAAAATCATTTCTGTATTTGGTGTTGCTTCGGCTTTTATTCCGTTTGATGGAAATTGAAAATCGCAAGGGGTAAAAACGCCCGATTGAGCAAATTGAATATCCATATTATGTACATTAGGTAAATTACCTACACTACCGCCAATGGCAACATAACATTCGTTTTCTATGGCTCTAGATTGTGCACAAAGTTTAATTCTGGAAAACCCATTTTGAGTATCGGTTAGGAAAGGAACGAATAAAATTCCAATGCCATCATCCGCCAACATTCTTGGTAGTTCAGGGAATTCAACATCATAACAAATTAAAATACCAATTTTACCACAATCAGTATCAAAAGATTTTAGTTGACTTCCGCCTTGCATTGCCCAAACTTTTTTCTCATCTGGTGTGGGATGTAGTTTTTCGTATTCTTCAATTTCTCCATTTCTTTTCAGTAAATAACCCACATTGTAAAGTTGATTATCCACCAATTTTGGCATGCTTCCGCCAATAATGTTGATGTTGTAAGAAATAGCAAGTTTAGAAAAACGCTCAACAATTTCGGGGGTGTATTCAGCTAATTTTCTAATGGCATCAGATTCGCTAAGGTGGTTGTATTTTGCCATTAAAGGAGCATTAAAGAATTCCGGGAAAAGAGCAAAGTCACATCGGTAGCCACTTAGAGTATCAATAAAATATTCTGCCTGACGCATTAAATTATTTAAATCTTCGTAAGGACGCATTTGCCATTGCACAATTCCTAATCGAACAATTTTCTTAATGGTTTTGGCTTTTTTAGTAGGTTTTTCATAATAAATATTGTCCCAACGCAATAAAACGGCATATTCTCCAGAAGCTTCATCGCCTTCTAAATATCCCTTAATAACTCTTACAGGATGGAAATCATTAGAAATCTGATAGTTTAAAACTGGGTCGTGAATTTCGTGTGTTCTAACTTTTTGGATGTATTCCTTTGGAGTCATTTTATTGGCGTGCAAGTGGTAGTTTGGAATTCTTCCGCCCATAAAAATTGCTCTTAAATTAAGGTTTTCGCAAAGTTCTTTACGGTATTCATAAAGTCTTCTGCCTAAGCGTAATCCACGGTATTCAGGTTTGATGAAAATGTCAATTCCGTACAATACATCACCATCTTCAGTATGGGTGTTAAAAGTGTAATTACCTGTAATTTCCTTATAGGTATGTTGGTCGTCAAATTTAGGAGAATCAACAATAATAGATAAAGCACAGCCTGCAATTTTGCCATTAACTTTTATAACCACTTGTCCTTTAGGGAATTTGTTTAATAAATTATTGATTTGTCTTTCTCTCCAGTAAGAATCGGGCATGTTTTTATAAGAAGCAATCATCGCTTCTTTTAACTCTTCATAATCTGTTAAAGAAAGGAATTCAAGTGTGATTTTTTGTTGCTGTTCGTTCATAATTAAAATAAGTTCTATTTTTGTTTTAGAATCTAAGCAAAATTACTTCTTTTTAGTTATTAGAAATTACGTAAATAAAATGGAATATCAAGACATACAAATATGGGAAGTTTTAGCTGGGCTGGGGCTGTTTCTTTTTGGTATGTTTATGATGGAAGAATCCTTGAAAAATCTTGCTGGAAGAACATTTAAAAAGTTTCTAAGAAAGCATACTAACAATTCTGTTAAAGCGGTTTTATCAGGAACCTTAATTACAGGAGTATTGCAAAGTAGCTCTATGGTGGCATTGTTGGTAATGTCTTTTGCCGGAGCGGGAATTATTGGATTAAAAAATGGTATAGGAATAATTTTAGGAGCTAATTTAGGAACAACCATGACAGGATGGATTGTTTCCTGGCTAGGGTTTAAGTTAGATTTGGGAGCTGTTATTCTTCCGTTTATAGCCATTGGCGGATTGGGAATAATTTTTTTAAAATCAGAAAAGCTTTCTAATTTAAGTAAGTTGTTAATGGGCTTTAGTTTTATTTTTTTAGGACTAAACTACATGAAGAATGGTTTTGCCGAATTTGCTGAACACATAGATTTTTCTTTTATAGCAGATAAACATCCTTTGTTATTCTTTGCTTTTGGAGTATTGCTTTCGGCAAGTATCCAATCTAGTTCTGCTTCCATGATGATTTTCTTGTCATCGCTAGCAGCAGGAGTAATTACACTAAATCAGGGTTTTTATTTGGTAATAGGTGGCGATTTAGGCACAACCATTACTGCTATTTTAGGAAGTATAAATGGCAATTCTATAAAGAAAAAAGTAGGCTGGTCGCAAGTCTTTTTTAATGTGTTTAATATTATTTTGGCATTATCATTTATTAAAGGATATACTTATGTTATAAGTGATTGGTTGAGAATTACGGACGATTTATTTGCGTTGGTTATTTTTCATAGTATGATGAATTTGGTAGGAATAATTTTATTGTTGCCTTTTTTAAATCAGTTTGCCAAATTATTAGATAAAATTATTAGTCCGGCAGAAAAGAAATTGGCTAAAAAACTTATGTTGGCAGATTCTAAAGAAACCCTTGCAGGTATAGCTGCTTTAGAACAAGAGTGTATAGACTTTATTCAAAAAGCAATAGCTTTAAATCAGCAATTTTTACAACTAACCGAACAAAATAAAACGGTTAACGAAGTGTATTTTAACTTGAAGCAATATGAAGTTGAAATTGTAAGGTTTTATGTAGAGTTGCAGCAAAATGAGCTTTCTGAAGAGGAAGCTAACCGAATAAATCAGTTGATAGCAAGTTTTAGAAATGCAACGCTTTCATCAAAAGATTTAAAAGATATTAAGCACAATTTAGATGATTTGAATAAAGCTGCTGTAGATCAATTTTATAGTCTGTATAAAAAAATAAAGAAAAACCAACAGCAATTTTATAATGAGTTGATAGCTTTAATAGAACATTTTAGCGTTTCTTCAAATGCCGATATTGAACAACTTAATCAGGTTCAATCTGGTTATTATCAGGATGAAGTGGCTACTATTTATGAACTTATTAAAGAAAGCAAAGAGCAAGAAACAGATATTCCTTCTTTACTAAATATGGTAAGAGAAATAAATAATTCTAATGAATCGATGCTGAGAGCCGTTAATAATTTAATTGCGAAGTAATAGCTCAGCCCCCTAAATCCCCCGAAGGGGGACTAGTTCAACGCACAAAGCTAATCATTGTTGTTACATTGAATATTTTTCATTCCGAAGTTTGAGGAAGAGAAAAATGAAGTGATAAATCTGTATTAGTTTAAAGGTTTATTTATGTTTACTTGGTATATCGAGGAGTTTTTGGAGAATCTGCTACAAGTTCGTTTAGTTGGTTCATTTCTTCAGCAGTAAGTTTTCTCCACTTACCAACGGGCATATCCAAGTGGATGTTCATAATTCTGATCCGTTTTAATTTTCTTACCTCATAACCTAAATGTTCACACATTCTTCTTATTTGGCGATTTAATCCTTGAGTAAGAATGATGTTGAAACTAAACTTATCTATAGCTGTTACTTTACATTTTTTAGTAACAGTATCTAAAATAGGAACACCATCGCTCATTTTTTTAATAAAATCAGCAGTTACTGGTCTGTTTACAGTAACGATATACTCTTTTTCGTGGTTATTTCCAGAGCGTAAAATTTTATTTACAATATCACCATCACTGGTAAGTAAAATAAGTCCTTCGCTAGGTTTGTCTAACCTACCAATAGGAAAAATTCTTTTTGGATAGTTGATGTAGTCGATAATATTATCTTTTTCAACGCGAGTATCTGTGGTACAAACAATACCAATAGGTTTGTTAAACGCAATATAGTCAAAGCTTTCGTTAGTGTTTTGTACAGGCTTCCCATCTACCATTACTACATCATCGGGAGTAACTTTAGTCCCCATTTCAGGAACTTTTCCGTTAATGGTTACTCTTCTTTGCTCAATAAGTTTATCGGCAGCCCTTCTAGAGCAGAAACCCATTTCGCTGAGGTATTTGTTTATTCTAATTTCGTTTTCCATAATTGAGTTAGCAAAATTAAGGATAGCTTTGGTTATAACATCAAAAAAGCCGAACTCAATATTGAATTCGGCTTTTTTAGTGGCGGAGAGAGGGGGATTCGAACCCCCGGTACGATTTCTCGCACGCATGTTTAGCAAACATGTGGTTTCAGCCACTCACCCATCTCTCCAAATGGGAGCTGCAAATGTAATAATCCATTTGTTATAGAAGAAATATTCATCCTATTTTTTTTCAATATAATTAGTGCTTGATTTTTACCACTTTAGGAATATATCTCCAATTACAAAAACAGCAAATACAACGCTAGCTATTCCATTTGTAGTAAAAAAAGCTAAATTTACTTTGCTTAAGTTGGTTGGAGAAACAATTAAATGCTGGTAAATTAATAATCCGATAAAAACAGCAGCTCCTATCCAGAATAACCAATTAAAATCTGATTGAATTCCTGCCCAAATCACAAAAAAAGCAGCAACAAAATGTAAAAACGATGAAAAATGTAACGCATTTTTTCTACCCATCCATACTGGAATGGAATGTAATTGTTGTTGTTTGTCAAAACTTTCATCTTGCAAGGAATAAATAATATCGAAACCACTTACCCAAAACAATACAGCAAAAGAGAAATATAAAGGAAGCCAATCGAAAACTCCAGTAACTGCCAAATAAGCACCAATAGGAGCTAAGCCTAAACCTACGCCTAATACTAAATGACATAAAGCGGTAAATCTTTTGGTGTAGCTATAGCCTAAAACAACTAACAATGCAATAGGAGAGAGGTAAAAACATAAAGGGTTTATAAAGTAGGTAGTAGCAATAAATAGGACACAATTTATAATTACAAAAACTAAGGCTGAGGTAGGTTTTATTGTTCCATTGGGGATTTCTCGCACATTGGCAGTACGTTCGTTGGCTTTATCAATTTTTCGGTCAACATAGCGGTTGAAAGCCATAGCAGCACTACGGGCAAAAACCATACACAGAATTACATAGATAAAAGTTGTCCATTTAAAATCGTATCCATGTACACCAATGGCAATAAAAAAGCCAATTAAAGCAAAGGGAAGTGCAAAAATGGTGTGCGAAAATTTTACTAAAGATAAGTAGTTTTTCATTGTAAATTTAATATAATCAGATGCAACAAAGTTAATCAATGATTGAATGTTATGAGTTTTAAAAAGAACTATTTTGACATGAATTTTTAAGTGTACTAATAAAATCATAAACCACATAGCTACATAGTTTTACTGCCCTTGAAAAAGTTTTATCAAAGTTTCATATAGATCATCCGCCAAAGGCGGATGGGAATACTTTGTGTATCTATAATTTTCTTTTAATGTTATAACTTTCTATGTATCTATGTGGTTAACCAATGTAAGGCTAACTATTTATGATTATTTTAAATTTTCAACTGAGCGTGAGGGGTTTTCGTTTTTTTTTATATCTTAGCCCAAAATTAAAAAATGAGACTTATGAAGAAACAATTATTATTTATCTTATTATCAAGTAGCTTTTTATGGTTTGCTTGTGAATCAAATAATGAAAATGTAACAACTGAAGAAGAGCTTGTTGAAGAAGTAGAGGTAGCTAAAGAAGAAGAATCTATGAGTTATTTATTGCCTTCGCCACTTCAAATTGCAGAAATTTTTAAAAATTCAGGATTAACGTACATTGGAGATTTAACTAACTCAACAGAATTAGCAAGCTCTTATAATACAAAATACAGTCAGAAATTAAACTTTGGAGTTTATTCGGCAGATATGGCTTATTGTATTATTAATAATCAAACACAATCGGCTATTAATTATTTATCAACACTAAGAGAGTTGTCAGAAAAAATGTGGATGACCGATGTTTTTAATACGATGGGCTTATCTAAAAGATTAGAAAATAATGTGGGAGAACAAGATTCATTAACCACTATAATGGCTGATTTGCAAATTAGATTAGATAATTATTTAGACGAAAACGGAATGGGATATACTGGTCCTGTAATTTTTGCAGGAGCATGGATAGAAACCATGTATTTAGGAGCAAAAGTAAATCAGACTAATAGTAATGATAAACTTATTTACAGACTTACAGAGCAATCGGTAGTATTAGAAAATTTATTAAAAGCGTTAGAACAAATAAATGAGGATAATGATTTTGATGAGTTAATTGCTGATTTAAAAGTTATAAATGAAAATTTTGATGTATTAGAAGAAAGCGAAGAAGCTAAACTTACTGATGAACAAGTTGAGAAGCTAAGTTTGCAAGTTATTGATTTAAGAAATAAGATTATTAGAAATTAATTTACGTATGAAAAAAGTAATATTGTACAGTACAATTTTAGTGTTATTATTAACTACTACAGCATTAAAGTTAGAAGAAGTGCAGTGTGTGGCAGCAGATTTAAAAACTGAATTAATGCCCTTGCTTAAGCCTGAGTATAAATATGATTCATCAAAAATTACAAGGGTTTTATATAAAAAAGAAGCTTTTCAGTCGGGAATAGAAGTGCCTTTGTTCATGGGCGAAAAATATCGTTTTGTGTTTAATACAGCAGGTTTGCCTAAAGATATTGAAATTAATATTTTTGATAAAAAACCTTCGAATAAGATGAAGAATGCTTTGTTTACGTTAAGTAATGTGAAAGAAGCAGGTAAACATATTTATTCTTTTGAGCCAGAGAAGTCTAAAAAGATGTATGTTGTTTACACCATTCCAGCTACAGAAGAAGAAAATTTAAAAGGCTGTGTAGTGTTTTTATTGGGTTACAAATTGTAATTGTCAATAGCTTTTCTAACGCTTCCATATTTCGCTAGTAATTCATTAGCTGTTGTATAGTCTATCGATAATGCTTTCATTATCATTTGCGTTCCTCTGTCCACCAACTTGTCGTTAGAAAGTTGCATATCCACCATTTTATTGCCCTTCACTTTTCCCAATTTTATCATTACAGAAGTAGAGATCATGTTTAGTACTAATTTCTGTGCGGTTCCTGATTTCATTCTGGTGCTTCCTGTTACAAACTCGGGACCTACAATTACTTCAATAGGGTGTTTAGCTACTTCGGCAATTTTCGATTGTGAGTTACAAACAATACATCCAGTTACAATTCCATTTTTATTACAAGCAGACAAACCTCCAACAACATAAGGAGTAGAACCAGAGGCAGCTATACCAATAACCACATCATTGGAGTTGATGTTGTATTCTTGTAAATCTTTCCAAGCTTGTTCGGTATCGTCTTCTGCAAATTCTACTGCTTTTCTTATCGCAGCATCACCACCAGCAATTAACCCTATCACTAAGTTAAAATCTACACCAAAAGTTGGCGGACATTCAGAAGCATCAACAACTCCCAATCTTCCACTTGTTCCAGCACCAATATAAAATAGTCTTCCACCAAGCAGCATTTTTTCTACAATAACATCAATTAATGGGATGATGTTGGGTATGCACTTTTCTACTGCAATCGCTACTTTTTTATCTTCATTATTAATATTGTTTAATAATTCTTTGGTGGACATTTTTTCAAGTTCATCGTAATGAGAATCTGATTCTGTAGTTTTCTGCATGGTAATTATTTTTAGAAGCTGTTTAAAATCCAAATATAAGAATGAAAATGATTTATTTTTTTACAATACGAGGCATTTTTGAGAAGCATAGCCATAGCTATGGTTAGACTTCTTAATATAAAGCTAAAAAAAAGAACCGTAACAACTATTGCTACGGTTCTTAATAATTAGTTATGTTAAAACAGAAAATTAATATCTGTAGTATTCAGGTTTGTATGGGCCTTCAACTTTAACACCTATATATTCTGCTTGCTCTGGAGTTAATTCATCTAACTCAACACCAATTTTTGCTAAGTGCAAACGAGCAACTTTTTCATCTAAGTGTTTTGGTAACATATACACTTCATTTTTGTAGTTATCTGAGTTTTTCCATAATTCTAACTGAGCCAAAACTTGGTTAGTGAAAGAATTACTCATTACAAAAGAAGGGTGTCCTGTTGCACAACCTAAGTTTACTAATCTACCTTCAGCTAATAAGATGATTTGATTACCATTTTTCAGGTTATACATATCCACCTGAGGTTTAATAGTGTCTTTTGTAGCATTTGTATTTAACCAGTTAACATCTATTTCGTTATCGAAGTGACCAATGTTACAAACGATAGCTTTGTCTTTCATTTTTTCGAAATGACGACCTTGAATAATGTCTTTGTTTCCTGTTGTAGTTACAATAATGTCGCCTTGGCTAACAGCATCGTCCATTTTTTTAACGGCAAAACCATCCATTGCAGCTTGTAAAGCACAAATTGGATCAATTTCAGTAACAATAACTCTTGCTCCTGCACCTCTTAAAGAAGCAGCAGAACCTTTACCAACATCACCATATCCGGCAACAACAGCCACTTTTCCAGCCATCATTACATCTGTAGCTCTTCTAATAGCATCCACTAAAGATTCTTTACATCCGTATTTGTTGTCAAATTTAGATTTAGTAACAGAATCATTAATGTTAATAGCAGGCATCACTAACGTTCCTTTTTTCATTCTTTCGTAAAGACGGTGAACACCTGTAGTAGTTTCTTCAGATAATCCTTTAATTTCTTTAGTTAATTCTGGATATTGATCAAAAACCATATTGGTTAAATCGCCACCATCATCTAAAATCATGTTTAGCGGTTTTCCGCCTTCAAAAGCAAATAATGTTTGTTCTATACACCAGTTGAACTCTTCTTCTGATAAACCTTTCCAAGCAAAAACAGGAACACCTGTAGCAGCAATAGCAGCAGCAGCCTGATCTTGAGTTGAAAAAATGTTGCATGATGACCAACTTACTTCAGCACCTAAATGTACTAATGTTTCAATAAGAACAGCAGTTTGAATTGTCATGTGAAGACATCCAGCAATTCTTGCACCTGCTAGCGGTTTAGAATTTCCATATTCTTCTCTGATAGCCATTAATCCTGGCATTTCAGCTTCTGCTAATCTAATTTCTTTTCTTCCCCATTCGGCAAGAGAAATGTCTTTAACTTTGTAGGGTAATTTTTCCACGTTTGTAGTATTCATTATGGTTAAGTTTAATAATTTTGATTATACGATGCGAAGTTACTAAATAACCATGAACCAATAAATAAAATGCCACTATTTCTCACAAAAAAACCTAATAATCACGTTCATATTGCCGTATGGAAAATCAATGAATCTCAAGATGAATTGCTGGAAATGCTGAAAGATAAAGTAGCTGAACCTGATGATGCTATGACTTCTTCCAATCCATCAAAGTTTAACCAAAGAATTGCGGTCAGATTACTTTTAGCTCATTTTTTCGATTCTTTTAAATTGGTTTATGATGATAAAGGAAAACCTCATTTAGCGGATAAAAATAATGTTCATATTTCTATTTCTCATGCCAATGAATTTGTAGCAATAGCTGTAAATTACCAAGAACCTTGCGGGATAGATATTGAAAAAATTTCGGCAAAAGCATTACGAGTAAAAAGTAAGTTTATGAATGAAAAAGAACTCGATTTAGCAGCAGAAAATGAGGAATTGGCAACAACTATGTGGAGTGCAAAAGAAGCGTTGTACAAATATTATGGAAGAAAAGAAGTGATTTTTGACACAGATTTATCCTTAACTAACCTATCTTTAACCGAATGTGATTTTATTGGTAGCATAAAGCTTAATGGTTTTGAAAAACAATTGAATTTGAAAAAAGAAAAGGTAGAAAATTTTATGTTGGTTTATACGGTTTAATAAATTAGAGGTCTCGATGCTTGATGTTTGAAGTTTGAGGTTCAATTAATAATCTAAAAACTAATTCAAAATTTTCAAAAAAAATTTCACAAATATTTGTTACGTTTGCAATCAGTATGCAACTAACTCAACTCCATTCTATAATTAGAGACTACACTGCTGTAGGAAAAAAGATGCTTGCCGTACTGATAGACCCCGATAAGCAAAATTATTCTGAGCTTTTAAAAACTATTAACTTATGTAATGATAATGAAGTTGATTTTATTTTTGTTGGAGGAAGTTTGCTTACCAGTGGAGATATAGAAAAAACAGCTCGTTTTATAAAAGAAAACACCACTATTCCATTAATAATTTTCCCGGGAAGCACGAACCAAATTACCCATTATGCTGATGGGATTTTAATGTTATCTTTAATCTCCGGTAGAAATGCAGAGTTTTTAATCGGTAACCATGTTGTGGCTGCTCCTTATATTAAAAAAGCTAACTTGGAAGCACTTTCAACAGGTTATATTTTGATTGATGGAGGAGCAGCAACAACTGTAAGTTATATTAGCAATACCTTACCCATACCGCATAATAAACCCGAAATTGCAGCAGTTACAGCATTGGCGGGTGAGTATTTGGGCATGAAAATGATTTATTTAGATGCAGGTAGTGGAGCCAAGCAGCATATTAGTCAAGAAATGATTCAGCAAGTAAAAGCAACTATTTCTATTCCGCTAATTGTTGGCGGAGGAATAACCAGTGCTACTACTGCTCAACAAATATATGCTTCAGGAGCGGACATGATAGTAATTGGCAACGGAACCGAACAAAACAGAAACCTTATTAGTGAAATTTCTAAAGCAAAAATTAATATATTCACCTAAAAACTAATTCATCTTTATGGCTAAGAAAAAAGTTAAGAAAATCTACGTGTTAGATACCTCCGTTATTTTATACGATTACCAAGCAATTAATAACTTTGAAGACAACGATATAGCCATTCCAATTACTGTTTTAGAGGAGTTAGATAATTTTAAAAAAGGTAACGACACCAAAAATTACGCAGCTCGAGAATTTATCCGTTTTATTGATAAAATAAGTGGAAGTCATACCCTACAAAAATGGATTCCTATTAAAGAAAAAGGTAGTGGTTTGTTTAAAATTGTAATGCACTACAATTCTACCAAAATAGACGCCTCTATGGTGTTTAGCAATGAAAAAAACGACCATAAAATTTTAAATGCCGCTATTTCACTAAAAGAAGAATTTCCTGCAAAAACTGTTGTTTTGGTTACAAAAGACATCAACCTTAGGTTAAAAGCTAAAGCGTTGGATTTACAATCGGAAGATTACTTGACAGGCAAAGTGAAGGATGTAAAAAAACTGGTAGAAACCGGAAAACAAATTATTGAAGAAGTAGATAGCGACATTACCAAAAGAGTATATGGTGGAGAAAAAGTTTTTGAAACAGAAATAAACGGTGTTCAACTTAAAAATAATACCTACTATGTGTTAAGAAATGCAAAATCATCTGCTTTAGCTTATTTCAACCCTTTAGAACAAGCCATTGAAAGAGTAGAAAAGGAATACGTTTACGGAATTAAACCCAAAAATGCAGAGCAAACTTTTGCAGTTCATGCCTTGTTGAATGATAATATTAAATTGGTAGCCTTGCAAGGTGTTGCCGGGACAGGAAAAACCTTATTAGCATTGGCAAGTTCTTTAGAACAAAAAAATAAATACAACCAAATTATTTTGGCTCGACCAATAGTGCCATTAAGCAACAGAGATATTGGATATTTGCCAGGAGATGCTAACGAGAAGATTGGTCCTTATATGGAACCGCTATGGGATAACTTGAAATTCATTAAAAATCAATTTGGATTAAAGGAAAAACGCCACAAAAACATTGATGAAATGCAGGAGCAAGGAAAAATTGTAATTACTCCGTTGGCATACATCAGAGGAAGAAGTTTGAGTGATGTTTATTTTATTGTAGATGAAGCTCAAAACCTAACACCACACGAGGTAAAAACCATTATTACCCGTGCTGGAGAAAATACTAAAATTGTTTTCACCGGTGATGTTAACCAAATTGATTCTCCTTATTTAGATGAGCAAAGTAACGGACTTTCTTACCTAATAGACAAACTTAAAGGACATCATTTGTTTGCTCACATTAAGCTAGAAAAAGGAGAACGCTCTGAATTAGCGAACTTGGCGAATGAGATGCTTTAAGTTAGTTTAGGAGGTTATAAGGTTAAGAGTTTAGGGGTTTGAGGTTTTTCTTCCGCTACTTCAAACGTCCACGCTTGGAATTTAGGTAAAGCCACGAATACACGAATAAAAAGATTTTAACCACATAGTGTCATAGGAATCCATAGTTGCAAAAAAGCAGGTTTTTAGCTATACATAGTGTTTCCATAAAATGGAAACAAACCAACCTGTCCATTTACGTCATTCTCGAAATTTTGGAGTGCATCGGAAAAATTATCGGGAATCTTTTTAATGGCAACTACGGACGTTTTACATTTTTTAAAGTAGTCTTTTATTATTTATCTCTTTACCACCAGCGTGGACGCTGGCGGCAGCGGAGGGGAATTCGTTTTTTAAGTCTTTTGATAATTGCTCAACAACTGATGAACCCCAATTTGATTCATTAATTTTTGATGATATAGATTTTCCTAAATCCCAATAAAGTGATAAGAGTTCCTTATTAACACTAACTGCTGCTTTTAATTGTGCTGACTGAATTTTTGACTTTAATTCTTTAATCCAACTTAAATATTCTGAACTGCTAGTATTCTGTATTTTCATAAATCAAAAGTACTTAAATCATAGGAATTTAAAATTGATTAATCGCCCCAAAATATCGGAAGAAAATAAAAGTCATCAATAAGGTAAAATATTATAGAAAAAAGAACTCCAAATCCAAAAGCTATCAATTTAACTGTTTTTGAATTCTTTTTTCCTAAAAACTTTCTGATTAAAAGAATAAAACTACCTATAGAAATAATATAAAAACAAAAGGTTAAGCCATATAATATCATATAAAACTCAGCCATTCCAGTTTGTCCTTCTGCTAAGCAGGTATTAATTGAAAAGAAAATTAGAATGAAAGATAGTCCTGTGTGTTTTATGTATTTCATTGGTCTGACTTCAATTTGCTACAACACCCAGCTATACGCTACTTTTTCGATTTTATAGCGTTTATTTTTTATATATAGGAGATGTTTTTCTTGTTTTTGTTCAAAATTACTTTCCAAATATACAATTAATATGTAACCCACGCCTATGTTTATGTTTTCAAAATACCATACAATTCTTCCAATTCTTGTTTTTTATCCAAATAACCCAAATTATCGTAGGTAAATACTAGGTGTTGGACTAAGCGTTGGATGATGGTAAGATTGTCGCAAGGAATATAATAACTCGCTTTGGGGCTTAATTTTAGTTGAGCTAAGAAGTTATCAATGTCATATTTGCTAAAAATAGTTCCTTTATTAAATAGGTTGATATAAAACAAAATATCATTAGGTTTTTCGGAATAAGCCAAGACAAAATGTGCCGGAACATTTACACCATAAATAGGGATGTTTAATAATTTACAGACAGAAATATACAAAATTCCCAACGTAATAGGGTTGCCTGATTTGGATTCTACTACATTATTTATAAAAGAATTCTTAGGAGAGTTTATGTTTTTGGTATTTCCATGAAAGCCATGAATTTCAAAAAAAATTCTGTTTAGCACATTAATTTGTTCTAAAGCAGTAAGGTTTTCATTTAACTCTAACCAAGTATCTTGTTTTAGTTGATTTATGGTTTTATGAATCAATTCCTCATCAATATCAGGGTATTGGTATTTGGCAACAATAATAGCACCTTGAATTAAATCTTGCTCAGGAGCATTTTTCCAATTAGTGAGGGCTTTTTTTACCTCTTCAAACTGTAAATGATGGATGATGTTTTCTATTCTTTCTTGACGAAGTACATCTAATGAGGTCTCCCAAGCATCTTCCAGATGTGGAATTACATCATTTCCTATAGAGATAATTTTATTTTTGATTTCATCAAAAACAGCATTGTCTGGATCGTCTAATAAGTCTATTAGTGCTTTTAACTCTTTATCTGACATGTTCCAAATTTACGTCAGCACTTAAAGTTTGTGACCTAGTTAAAAAATAACTTATTAACTCAATTCTGTTAATTTGTCTTTGCAAGAAAACTCCCAAATACTTTGTTACTCTCATTTTTGATTCAGTCATTTACTTTAGTAAACTCCTTAGAATCAAAAATTTTGAAAGCCTCGTTTTTGGAAGTTTCTTATCAAAGACATGAAAAAAGTTGGTTTATTGTTTACACTAGCTTGGATAAGGTAAGTTCTATTAGCTTTTTAAGAGCAGGTTTGTAATCCTTACTAAACTCCTTAGCAAATCTGTTGGCAACTGCCACGCAAACGGTACAAGCATTATGTCCCATTGCTCTGGAAAGTCCGTAAAGAGCCGAAGTTTCCATTTCAAAATTGACAATTTGATGGTTGTTGTAGTTGAATTGATTGAGTTTTTCGTTCAATTGTTTTTCTTTTAGTGGGATTCTAAGCATTCTGCCTTGCGGACCGTAAAAACCAGGAGCGGTAGCAGTAATTCCTATATGGCAATCGTTCTTAAACAAATCTAACAATGGGTCGGAAGCTTTTACAAAATAAGGTTGAGCAAAAGTTTTTGCATAGTTGGTTTGCTCGTAAAAAGCAGCCAACAATTGTTTTTCTTCCTCGCTTTGTTCAAATTCATAAAAATTTAACAATCCATCCAATCCAAGACCAAAAGAAGAAGCAACAAAACTATTTACTGGAATATCTTTTTGCATGGCTCCACAAGTTCCAATACGAATAATGTTTAAGGATTTTTTTTCAGCTTTTATGGTTCTATTTTCTAAATCAATGTTTACCAAAGCATCCAATTCATTCAGCACAATATCAATGTTATCCGTTCCCATTCCTGTTGACATTACGGTAATTGGTGTATTGTTTAACATACCAGTATGAGTAACAATCTCTCTGTTGCTTACTTTGTGGTCTATTCTATCAAAATAATTGGAAATCACTTCAACTCTTCCGGGGTCGCCAACAACAATAACATTTTTAGCCAATTGTTCGGGATGAAGTTTTAAGTGATAAATACTGTTGTCTGGTTGTAAAACCAATTCTGAAGGTTCAATTTTTTGCATAATGGTCAATTAAAAGAACAAAAAAAGGCATTAAAATTAAATTCTAATGCCTTTGCTTGTTAAAATATTATTAAAACAAATGCTTATTACTTATCGTCCGCTTTTTTTGTTGAAGCTTTTGTGGTAGTTTTTTTAGCAGTTGTTTTTGTGCTTGAAGCTTTTTTTGCTGTAGTAGTCTTCTTTGCAGTAGTTTTGGTAGCTGCTTTTTTCTCTGTAGTTTTCTTAGCGGCAGCTTTTTTAGGCTTTTCTTCTTTAGTTGCTTCTTCAGCTTTTACCGTTTTTTTAGCAGCAACTTTCTTAGCTGCAGCAATAGCCGCAAAAGGGTTGCTAGAATTTTTTCTTTTTCGAGTATTTCCGTAGCTACCTGCAAAAATTTTTCCTCTTTTTGTTTTAAGATCACCTTTTCCCATACCTTGTAATTTTATTTCGTTAGTACTAAATTAAGAATCAAGCAAATCTAAAAAAAATATTCCATAATTCATAATCAAAAATTACTAAATTGTGGTCATTATGAGTTTTCTAAATGAATTTTTTAGGGTTAAAATCTTAGTCTAACAAAGGGCTTTAACGATAATTATAGCTACTTTTGTTTAAAAGAATTTTTTATGAAGAATTATGAAGATTATGTAAATCATTTGGCAAAAATAGCCGATGTAGGAAAGAGTATTGCTGTTTTAAGCTGGGATCAGGAAGTAATGATGCCTCCAAAAGGAGCAGAAAAAAGAGCTCAACAAATTTCTACTTTAGCGGGCATTCACCATGAATTAAGTGCACAAGAAGACTTTGGAAAGCTGTTGCAGCAGTTGGTTAACGATAACTCGTTAAGCGATGAACAAAAAAGAAACGTTTCAGAATCATTAACAGAATTTGAAAAGAACAATAAATATACAACGGCTTTTGTTCAGGAAATGAGTAAAACCGTTTCACAGGCTTTTCAGGCATGGAACAAAGCCAAAAAAGAAGATGATTTTAAACTTTTTGAACCTTATTTAGAAAAGTTAGTAAAGCTAAAAAGAGAAGAGTGTGAGTTGTTGGGTTATGAAAATCATCCTTACGATGCATTAATTGATTTATACGAGCCGAAAACAACCGTGGCTGAGTTAGATGTTTTATTTGCAGATGTAAAAAATCAACTGGTAGATTTTGTGAAACAAATTGCTGACGCTCCTCAGAATGAAGATGCTTTAATGCGTCAACATTATCCAAAAGAAAAACAATTAGCGTTTACGGAACTTGTTTTAGAAAAAATGGGTTACGATTTTGAGGCGGGCAGACAAGATATTTCGTCACATCCGTTTTCTACAAGTTTTAGTCCTGAAGATTCTAGGGTAACCACCAGAGTGAGTGAGGAAGATTTGAGTGAGATTTTATGGAGTAGTATTCATGAAGGTGGACATGCTTTGTATGAGCAAGGATTAAAAGTAGAAAACTACGGACTTCCTTCGGGAACTTATTTATCGTTAGGAATGCATGAATCTCAATCTCGTTTGTGGGAAAATAATGTAGGCAGAAGTCTTTCTTTCTGGAACTATTTTTATCCGAAATTACAAGAAGCTTTTCCTGATAATTTAAAGAATTATACAGTTGAAGACTTTTACAAAGCCATGAACATTGTTCAACCTTCGTTTATAAGAACTAATGCCGATGAGTTAACCTATCATTTTCATGTGTTAATTCGCTACGAAATTGAAAAAGAATTGATTTTAGGAAATATTGAAGTAAGTGATTTACCTCGAGTGTGGAATGAAAAATACAAAGCTTATTTAAATATAGATGTACCATCAGATTCCAAAGGAGTATTGCAAGATATTCATTGGTCGCACGGTAGTTTTGGCTATTTTCCAACCTATTCGTTGGGTAGTTTTTATGCGGCACAATTTTTTCATAAAGCCCAAGAGCAAATTGAAAATTTAGAAGAAAAGATTGGGCAAGGAAATTATACGGAATTGTTAGATTGGTTAAGAACTAATATTCATCAATACGGAAGATTATACTCGGCAAGCGAATTGTGCGAAAGAGTTACCGGAGAAAAGCTTAACTTTACTTACTTTATGCAATATGCTAAAGCGAAATACGAAAAATTATATGCTTTACAAGCAACAGAAAAATTAATCACCAACTAAAACAATAAACTATGAGAGCAGCATTAATAATAGCAGTTTCAATTCTTTTATTTTCTTGTAAAAACTCTTCGCAAGCTATGGATTCATCTAAACCAGTACCTGATACAACTAAACCTACCAACCTTACTAAAGGAGATACAAATCAAGAAGTAGTAATTTATGATATGATTATAAGTTTTATAAGTAAAGCATCGGGAATTGACCAAGAACTTAAAGCGAAAGTGGATGCTAGAATTGCATTGTTTAATAAAGAGAACAAAACTGATATTCAGCCAGAAATAGTTGGTTGGGGAAGAGAAGGCGAGAAAGATTATAACTTTGTGTTGAAAAACTTATCAACAGAAGTGCATAAGAAATTCGTTGCTGCAATGGAAGAAGAAGTAAAATCTACTGATATGGCTAATATTACATTTAATCAACCATCTGTTCATAAAAGATAAGTTTTTTATTTGATAATTCGGTAACTTATCAGACCTTTGTTCTATTGTTTTAATTTAAAAATAGAATCTAAAACACATCAAAGAAAGTCTAACAAAATCACACTTTATGAATGAATTTGGAATAAAAGCAGAGAATGCTTCGTTAAAATCATTAGGATTAGGAAATGTAGCGTCTGCTCTATGGAATTTAGAACCATCTCAATTGGTTGAGGAAACAATTATTAGAGGAGAAGGAGAATTGGCAAGCTCTGGAGCTTTGTCTGTTGATACAGGCGAATTTACAGGAAGATCACCAAAAGACCGTTTCATAGTTTATGATGACATCACTAAAGATGCGGTTTGGTGGGAAAACTTCAACATTAAATTTGATGCTGATAAATTTGATGCACTTTACAACAGAGTAACAGCTTACCTTTCTGGTAAAGATGTTTATGTTAGAGATGCTTATGCTTGTGCCGATCCAAAATACAGAATGAATATTAGAGCGGTTACTGAAACTCCTTGGGCAAACATGTTTATTTATAATATGTTTTTAAGACCAACCAACGAGGAAGTATTAAGCTTTACTCCAGAATGGACAATTATTGCAGCTCCTGGCTTTATGGCAGACCCTGAAATTGACGGAACAAGACAACATAACTTTGCGGTAATGAATTTTACTAAAAAAATTATTTTGATTGGTGGAACAGGATATACAGGTGAAATGAAAAAAGGAATTTTTTCTGCATTAAACTTTATTTTACCTCACCAAAAGAATGTGCTTTCCATGCACTGTTCAGCTAATATTGGCGAAGCTGGAGATACTTCAGTTTTCTTTGGTTTATCAGGAACAGGAAAAACTACTTTATCATCAGACCCTAACAGAAGATTAATTGGAGATGATGAACATGGTTGGACTGACGAAGGTGTATTTAACTTTGAAGGTGGTTGTTATGCAAAATGTATCAACCTTTCTGCTGAAAACGAACCAGATATTTTTAATGCTATTAAATTTGGTGCATTATTAGAAAACATTAATTTTTATGAAGGTACAACAGAAGTAGATTTTGAAGACAAATCGAAAACTGAAAACACTCGTGTTAGTTACCCAATTTATCATATTAATAACATTGCTGTTCCATCAGTAGGGACTACTCCAAATAACATTTTCTTTTTAACAGCAGATGCATTTGGTGTATTGCCTCCTATCTCAAAATTAACTCCAGGACAAGCAATGTACCAATTTATTTCAGGTTATACCGCTAAAGTTGCTGGTACTGAAGCAGGAGTTACAGAACCACAAACTACTTTCTCGTCTTGTTTTGGAGCACCATTTTTACCATTGCATCCAACCAAATATGCTGAAATGCTTGGTGAAAAAATGAGAAAACACAATGTAAATGTTTGGTTAATTAACACTGGCTGGTCTGGTGGAGCTTATGGAACAGGAGAGCGTATTAAATTAAGATATACAAGAGCAATGATTACAGCAGCTCTTACAGGAAAGTTGAATGAGGTTACTTATGAAAATCATCCAGTTTTTGGATTAGCAATGCCAACATCTTGCGAAAATGTTCCTACAGAAATTCTTAATCCAAGAAATACTTGGCAAGATAAAGCTGCATACGATCAAAAAGCAAATGAATTGGCTGGAGCTTTCATTAAAAACTTTGAGAAATTTGCTGATTATGCTAATGATGAAATTTTGGCTGCATCGCCAAAAGTTAGCGTAAACGCTTAAAAAATTAAGAAAAATAAAAAAATGAGTTTGTAATGTATAAATATTAAAAATAATATTATATTTGCAGCCTCAAAAAAATTAACAAATAACAAAAAGAATATTATGGCTAATCATAAGTCGGCATTAAAAAGAATAAGACAGACGGCAACGAGAACATTACGTAACAAGTATCAACATAAGACTACTCGTAATGCAGTTAGAGATTTAAGAAACTCAACAAGCAAAAAAGAAGCTTCAGAAATGCTTCCAAAAGTAGCTTCTATGTTAGATAAGTTAGCTAAGAAAAACATTATTCACAAGAATAAAGCTTCAAACCTTAAGTCAAAATTGACTAAGCACGTTGCTACTCTTAAATAATATTAATTCAAAATTGAATTAGTGAAGAGGTTGAATTTTAATTCAGCCTCTTTTTTTTATTAATTTTTTTAGATTTCTTCTACGTTTAATCAATTAACAGAATGCTTAAATGCCTAATTTTGTTAATGAATAAAAAATATACACATGAAACGAATTGCCATAAACGGTTTTGGAAGAATAGGTAAAGTACTTACTCGTTTAGTTCAAAATAACAACCAAATTGAATTGGTTGCAATAAATGATTTAGCTGATACCAAAACATTAGCCCATCTTTTAAAATATGATTCTGTACATAGGAATTTTGATGGAACAGTTGATTATACTGATGATGCATTAATTATTAATGGTAAAAAAGTACTTGTTTTTAGTGAAAAATCTCCTGAAAACCTACCTTGGAAATCACTTGACATTGATATAGTTATTGAATGTACAGGAATTTTCTTGACAAGAGAATTGGCTAACAAGCACATTATAGCAGGAGCTAAGAAAGTAATCTTATCTGCTCCTGCAAAAAGTGATGATATTAAAACCATTGTTATAGGAATTAATGATGATTTAATTGAATCTACCGATACTATTATTTCTAATGCTTCATGTACTACCAATGCAGTAGCACCCATGATAAAAATACTAAAAGACAATTTTGGTATTGAACAAGCACAAATAGCAACAGTTCACTCTTATACTAATGATCAGCGTTTACATGATGCTCCTCATAGAGATTTAAGAAGAGCAAGGGCAGGAGCGTTGTCAATTATTCCAACATCAACAGGAGCGGCAAAAGCCATTGTTAAAATATTTCCAGATTTAAAAGGAAAAACTGCCGGATATGCAGTAAGAGTGCCTGTTCCAGATGGCTCTTTAATAGATGTTTGTGCTCAACTTTCAACAACAGTAGATGTAGCAACAGTAAATAAAGCTTTTCTTGAGGCAGCTCAAAATGGCATGAAAAATATTTTAGAATATACTACTGACGAGTTGGTTTCTTCAGATATTATAGGAAATAGTCATTCCTGTATATTTGATGCTGATTTGACATCAATTACCGGAAATTTAGTACGAATAGTAGGTTGGTACGATAATGAGGCAGGTTATTCAAACAGATTAGTAGATTTAATTAATAAAGTTTAATTTACTAATTATTTATTTTCCCCAAACGTGTCTGTTTCTGTGCTTTCTGTTGCCTACATGTCCTGACGAATTTACTTTGGCACCACCATTACGAGGTTTTTGGTATTTTGGGCCAGACTTGCAAGATTGAAAAGACATAGGCAAAGAAAACATACTTGCCATAAAGATAAATGCTAGTACTTTGCTATATAATGATTTTTTCATTCTTTTTAGAAATTAGTTCTAAGGCATAAAATTAGTCAAATTTATTACATATAAAAATCTTGACTAATAAATGTTACCTTTTTTACTTATTTTTTTACAAACAGTTACATTTAAGTAACATTTAGCTTGAGTTTTCTATAATTATTTTTAGCACTATGTCTTTTATCATGTTGGGTTCGTTAGTTCTGTGTAAATTTGTAAGCTAAAAACCAGTATAGGTTCAAATAAAACAACATATTTGTGATGAGCAGTAACATCTGACCAATTTTATAAAATAAAAATAAACACATGAAAACAGACTTTTTAATAATTGGTTCTGGGATAGCTGGTTTAAGTTATGCGTATAAAATTGCCGACTATTTTTATCAAAAAAATCAAGTAGTTTCTATAACCATCATTACCAAAGTTAACGAAGATGAAAGCAATACCAAGTACGCTCAAGGCGGAATTGCATCGGTAACCAAATCATCAGATAGTTTTGAAAACCATATTAAAGATACCTTAGTTGCTGGAGATGGTTTGTGTAATGAAGAGGTTGTTAAAATGGTAGTTGAACAAGCTCCAGAAAGAATCAGGGAATTAATAGATTGGGGGACTAACTTTGATAAAACTACTCAAGGAGATTATGATTTAGCCAAAGAAGGCGGACATTCCGACAATAGAATTTTACATTTTAAAGATTTTACAGGCAACGAAATAGAAAGAGCTTTACTTAATAAAGTTTTCAACCATCCTTACATTACGGTTTTAAATCATCATTTTGCTATAGATTTAATTACACAACATCATCTGGGTGAAAAAGTTACCCGAGCAACACCCAACAAAAAGTGTTATGGAGTGTATGTGTTAAATCGCAGAACGGGAGAAATAAAAGTGTTAAAATCTAAAATTACCATGTTGGCAGCAGGAGGAATTGGTCAGGCTTATTTAAACACTACCAACCCAAAAGTTGCCACAGGAGACGGAATAGCTATGGCATACCGAGCAAAAGCTATCATTAAAAACATGGAGTTTGTTCAGTTTCATCCTACAGCTTTATATCAACCTAATGTTTCGCCCTCATTTTTAATTTCTGAAGCAGTGCGTGGGGCAGGAGGAATATTGAGAAACCATAACAACGAAGCTTTTATGGAGCAATATGATAAGAGAAAAGATTTAGCTCCAAGAGATGTTGTTGCCCGAGCTATTGATGCAGAGATGAAAAAACACGGAACTACCAATATGTTGTTGGATGTTTCTCATATTGATAAAACTTCTTTCATTGCTCATTTTCCTACTATTTATAATAAATGTGTTGAAATTGGCTTAGACATTTCAAAAGATTATATTCCTGTTGTCCCCGCAGCTCATTATTTGTGTGGGGGAATTGAAGTGGATACCAATGCCAGAACTTCTATTACCAATTTATATGCATCAGGAGAATGTGCTTTTACCGGTTTGCATGGAGCAAATCGTTTGGCTTCTAATTCGTTAATTGAAGCCTTGGTTTATTCTCATAATGCTTTTTTAGATAGTGTTGAACAAGTTGAAAACATTGAATTTAAAGAAAATATTCCTGAATGGAATGACGAAGGTACTACTATGTTTAATGAGCAATTTTTAGTAGAGCAAACCAAAAAAGAGTTACAAACCATATTGAGTAATTATGTTGGTATTGTTCGTTCCGATGAGCGTTTGCAAAGAGCTTTAAATAGATTGAAATTAATTTATGATGAATCAGAAAAGTTGTATGAGAGCTCTAAATTAAGTGTTGCTATTTGCGAATTGAGAAACTTAAGAAGTATTGCTTATTTGGTTACTAAAGCAGCTTCAGAGAGAAAAAACAACGTAGGATTGCATTATAATGTGGATAATTAGTTCCCTAATCCCCCAGAAGGGGGCTTTTCCAACGCACAAAGCCTATTCCATAAACGTCATTCTCGAAATTTTGCAGTGCAACGAAAAAATTATCGGGAAACTTTTTGATTTATCCTTTCTCCTCTTGAGAGGAGAAGATGTTGTTCGAAGTTGCTATAGCAGCGAGAATACAACATCAGAGGTGTGTTGCTTTGCTTTGTAGTCATTCAGGAGGTAGTGGCAATAATGTGCCAAATACCAACATGAGCAAACTTGAAAGGAGAAAAAAGAGCCTAATTGTTAAAAGCTCTTATTATTCCTGAAAGAGCATCTATATCCACTTTTTCTATAGGGTGTTTGGAATTGGGTAAGAGTTCAAAAGTAGCTTGAGGTAATAAGTCTGCAACATGATTAGTTTCTTCATAAGTTACCATTTCATCCTTATCTGCTAACAGCAATTTTATGGTGTGTTGAATAAGCTTATAATCTTCATCTTTAAGTACATTCTTGTTTCCCATTGCTATCATCATGTTGGCAGTTTTTTCCAAAACTATTTTCCAATTGTTGGGATGATGTCGGTCTTTTAATATTGTTGCAAAAGCGGGAATTTTTTCTTCAATTTTATCAGCTACCAACATTTTTGTTTCTTTAGCAGCAATGTCGGGTGTCCAACTTAGTTTTGTTCCCAAAGTAATTATTTTGCCTACTTTTACAGGATGATTTTTTGCTAAGTACAAAGCTACATAACCTCCCATGCTGTAACCAAAAATATCAATGGATTCAATTTTTTGTTGCTTTAGATAAGCTAATACATCTTCAGCAAACTGAGGAATATTAAAGTTTTCTTTAAAAGCTTCTCCTCCATGTCCGGAGAAATTTAATAAATGAATATTAAATTGATTGTCTAACAAAGACGCCATAGAATTAAATTGCGACTTACTTCCAATAGCACCATGAAGTATTAATAAATCTTTCATCTAAAACTTAGTAATTCAACAAACCTTTCAATGCTGTTGCCACTTTATCTCCACTAGGCAATAAAGTAGCTTCTAAAGTAGCGTTTAACGGAATAGCAGGAGTATCTATCGAACCAACAATTTCTATCGGAGCATCTAAATCCCTAAAACAGTTTTTCTGAATACGTGCTGCCAAGCCAAGTGTAAAAGAAGCTTCAATAGATTCTTCGGTAACCAGCATTACTTTGTTGTGTTTTTTGGTAGCTGCATACATCGCTGCTTCATCCAATGGATTAAGCGTTCTTAAATCAATAATTTCTACCTGACCTTTAAACTGTTTAGCAGCTTCTAAACTCCAATAAACACCTCTTCCGTAAGTGATAATAGCTGCACTTTCGCCATTGTTTATCTTGTCATCATCTGCTTCAATCACTGTTCTAGCTTTTCCAAATGGAATAACGTATTCATCATCAGGCTCAACGGTTTTTGACCCTTCAGTACCTTTAATTTTACTCCAATATAAGCCTTTGTGCTCAAAAATTACTACTGGATTAGGGTCGTAATAAGCTGATTTTAGCAAGCCTTTTAAGTCTGCACCTGTTGATGGGTAAGCAACTTTTACACCTCTGATGTTGGTAACCACAGATTCCACACTAGATGAATGATAAGGACCACCTGAGCCATAAGCTCCAATAGGTACTCTTAAAATCATACTCGCAGGCCATTTACCGTCAGATAAATAATACGAACGACTTAATTCTGTGAATAATTGGTTAAGTCCTGGCCAAATGTAATCAGCAAACTGAACTTCAACAATAGGTCTTAAACCCACAGCAGCCATTCCAACGGTACTTCCTACAATAAAAGCTTCTTGAATAGGCGTATTAAACACCCTGTTCTCGCCAAACTGTTGAGCCAAGGTAGCCGCCTCACGAAAAACACCACCTAATCTGCCACCAACATCTTGTCCGTACAACAGACATTCTTTGTGTTTACTCATTAATTCTCTAACGGCAAACAAGGCAGAATCAACCATTACGGTTTTTTCTTTTCCTGCTGGTTCTCTAACTCCTTTTTCTTCTGTTATGGGAGTAGGAGCAAAACAATGTGTGGTTAAATCTTCCGGAGAAGGGTCTTCTTCTTTCAATGCTGCTTGATATTCTTTCTCTACCAATTCTTTGGCTTTGCCTTCAATCGCTAATAATTCAAATTTTTGAATGCCCGATTTTTCGGCTAAAGCTTTTAATTTTGGGAAAGGGTCTCTTTTGGCAGCTTCTTCTAAATCATCTCTGTACCATTCTTTTCTAACTCCAGATGTGTGGTGATTTAACAAAGGTACTTTAGCGTGTATAATAAAAGGTCGTCTTTCTTTTCTAACAATCTCCAATACTTCTGCTACTGTTTCGTAGGCTGTATCGAACTCAGTACCATCTATGGTTCTAACTTCCATACCATTAAACCCTTTA
Source organism: uncultured Flavobacteriales bacterium (assembly GCA_937901255.1). GTDB lineage: Bacteria > Bacteroidota > Bacteroidia > Flavobacteriales_E > Vicingaceae > BRH-c54. Next base: position 48,882 of record CALCHN010000026.1, read on the forward strand.
GCAAAATGGGTAATATCTTGTGCTCTGGTTTCTTTAGCGTTAGCAGAAATATCCCATTCGTTGTCTTGTACTAAATAGATGATGGGTAATTTTTTTAATACCGCCATTTGAAAAGCCTCAGAAACTTCGCCTTCTGTACAAGAAGCATCTCCTAAACTACAAACAACCACCGGATTTTCGCCTTTGTAATCTTCGGCTAATCCTTCTTTTTCTTTGTATTGAAGTCCCATAGCAACGCCTGTAGCAGGAATGGCTTGCATGCCTGTTGCAGATGATTGATGAGGTATTTTTGGTTTATCATCGTCTTTTAAACTTGGGTGGGAATAATAGGTTCTACCCCCGGAAAATGGATCGTTTTTCTTGGCTAAAAGCTGTAACATCAATTGGAACGGTGTCATACCAATTCCCAACAAAATACTATCATCGCGATAATAAGGAAAAACAAAATCTTGAGGTTTTAGCTGCATGCCCATTGCCAATTGTATGGCTTCATGACCTCGAGAGGTAGCATGCACATATTTAGCAGTAATTTCTTTGTTGGCTTCATACAGTTCTGTGAGTGCTTTAGCGGTACTCATTAACTGAAAAGCTTGTTGTACAATATCTTTAGATAATACTGTTTTATTTTTTTCTTTTTCTTCTTTTGCTATCGCCATTACATTAACCTTTTTTTTACGAATGGTAAAGTTAAGTAAATAGATTAAAAATTTAACTCTCTATAAAATATTAACTGTTTTGAAGTTTTATTTTAAAAAATGATGGGAGTAGAGATTTAAGCCAAGCTAATAGTTGCAAAGATTCCTGCTTATACAGAAATGAAACACGGAACAAGAGCAACTAAATAGAAAGTACATTAACACTAGCCAACATACATATCCCAACTTCAACAGCTTCTTAGCATTTTTGCGAGAGATTTCGAGAACTTTGTGTTTAATATGATTACTCTAAGAAGAATACAATGGTACTTACCACTCTGGCTTTTTGAATGTAAGGTTCTTCCGGTATTCCGGTAGGGTCTTCATCGTAATAATACCTTCCGGCAATGGTAATTTGCCCTTGAGAAGCCGTTTTAATTTTGCCTAATTTGGCTTGCGAATCGTTGGCAAATTGCTCTCCGGCAACTCGTGCATTTTTGGTGCTTTCGGCAATTAGTTGCGGTTTAATGGAATTTAATTCAGGAAAAGCATAAGAAGTATTTATGGTGGAGGTTAAATCTTTACTGATTAAATCTAACTCTATCACTGAGCTTTTATCCTCCGTATTTTCAATGTCCGATGATTGAACAGTTAACCCTTGGTAAGCAGCATACCTATCTATTTTTACAAGTACTTCTTGTCCATTTCTCCATTGAGTTTCATAATATTTTTGTCTATCTGTTACATTAATATTATTTATCTCCACCTCTTTTTCAGTGTATCCATTTTCTTTTAAGTAATTAATGATAGCTACTTTTTTGTCTTCTGATTGTTGAAGAACGTCTTTCAAATCATCACCGGAAAAAGAAAAATTTATTGAAATAGTAGCAGAAGTTGCTTTCATATTCATTTCTGCCAATCCTTTAACGGTTACTACGCGGTCTTTATCGCTAAAAGTTTTTAGTCCTTTAAAGATAAAGAACCCTAATAAAAATGCTCCCAAGATAATGGAGCAACCTAAAATAATGGATTTGTTTTTCATTTCATTAAATTTACTTTCAAATGTACGTAATTAATTGATAAATAGAGGAACGCCAACCAATTTAATTTTTTGCGTTATTCTTGAAGTTTTCTTAGCCAATCGCTCGTTTGTAGCGAATGATTAATAGTTGTGAAGATTCCTGCCTACGCAGGAATGACGCAAAGAGTGAGAGAAATATAAAATAGATTAGCATAAGTTACTTTTAACCTCATTCCTGAAATTTTTGAGGTACGAAAAAATTGTCAGTAATCTTTATGATGGGTATGGATTACCATTGCAAATGTCAACCAGCATAGATTTATTTTTCTGGTTTAATTTTTACGATTTTGTTATTGCGTAGCACAACCAGTTTACTTTTTTTAGCCTTTTTAAATTCCAATAGTTTCTCATAAACTTTTTCAAGTCCTTTTAAGATTCTATTTTTTTCATCTTGTTGTATTTCAATTGTTGTCATAATATTTTTTTAATAAGTTAAATTTCTCTTTGTTTATAATGTTCAATAATCCATCAATTTGTTTGTCAGCTATAAGTTCATGTTTTCCTTCAGAATTATCAAAAATTAATGCTCCATCAACTATTGGTAAGTAAATATTAAACAAATTCTTAATTCCTTTGAAATATCTTCTTTCAATTACATTTGATTCAATGTTATGCCCGCCTTCTAGTACTCTCATTTTTACTCGCTCTTTAGCCAATTTTATATTTTGAAGCCAAAAGAATAATAAAGTTACTCTATATCCTTTTTCTTTAGCCTTTATTATTTTGTTTTTATAACTTAAAGTAGATAATGTTGTTTCAAATGCAAAGTTTTCATTTTCAGAAAGTAATTCATTTATTCTTTTCAACATTATTCGTCCAGCTTCAAACGATACTTTTTCGGGCTGAAAAGGGGATAATCCTTTAGCAATTTCATCAGCGTTAACAAACTCTTTACAATCTAAAATTTCAGGTAATATGGTAAACGATGCAGTAGTTTTTCCTGCTCCGTTACAACCTGCGATTATATATAGTTTATTAATACTCACAATCACAAATTTACTAATTAATTTTTTTGATTTTAGTTTGTTTTATTCACTTCAGTGATATACTCTGGCGTAAATGAGCCAATCGCTCGTTTGTAGCGAGTGATTATTAGTTGTGAAGATTCCTGCCTACGCAGGAATGACGCAAAGAGTGAGAGCAATGCTAAAAAAAAGCACTAACCAACCTTTAACGTCATTACTGAAATTTTTGAGGCACGAAAAAATTGTCAAGAATCTTTATAAATCTGCATTTTTAGTTTTATTTGGAAAGGTTCGGGGTTACCTGAATTTGCCCGCCAATAACTTTTAATATTTTCATTATTGTAGCAAACTGAGGTTTTGCTCCGTCTGAAAGAGCTTTGTATAAACTTGGTCTGCTCAAACCTGTTTCTTTGGAGATTTGACTCATGCCAATAGCTTTTGCAATATGTCCGATGGCAGTAATGATGTCATTATTATCACCTTCTTCTAAAACAGAATTTAAGTATTCAGCAATCATTTCCTTGTTATCTAAATAATCTGCTATATCAAATTTTGTAGTTTCCATAATTTTTATTTGTTTAATTTATCCCAAATATCTTTAGCTTTTTTGATGTCTTTTTGTTGAGATGATTTATTTCCACCAACCAACAGGATAATTATTTTTCCGTCTTTTTCTTTGAAGTAAACCCTGTACCCTTTTGCATAATGAATACGTAATTCACTAATACCGTTGCCTATAGGCTTGCAATCTCCAAAATGTCCTTTGCTTTCTATTTGTTGAATTCGTAAAAGGATTTTTGCCTTAGCTTTAAAGTCTTTTAGCTTTCTCAACCATTTATCAAATTCAGATGTTTTTTCTATAAAGAACATAAAAAGTGTATCTAACTGGATACAAATTTAGCTAATTTTTCTGAATTAATAGATTTTAAATTTAATATTTAGTGATTAATAGTTGTGAAGATTCCTGTTTTCGTTGCACTACACAGGAATGACGAAAAGAGCGAGAGAAATGCTAAATAGATTAGCATAAGCAACTTTTAACGTCATTCCTGAAATTTTTGAGGTACGAAAAAATTGTCAGGAATCTTTTTTGTTTGCAATAATAAAGATTCCTGTTTCCGTTGCACTTCACAGGAATGACGCATGGAGCGAGGATAATGTTAAATAGAAAAAATAGCACTAACCAATCTTCAACGTCATTCCTGAAATTTTTATTGAAAATAATTAGGAGTCTTTATGATGACAAGTTGCATTTTAGTTTTCATTTGGTGAAGTATTGGGACGTAAGACTTTTTTTATTTTGTCAGAAAAAATTAATACTAAAAAAAGAATTAAAGAAAATCCAAGCATAACGAAACCTACTATCTTGTTCCTGAAATTTGTTTCTTCAAGAATTACTTTGTCATTTTCCTTGATTTTTATTATTCCTAATTTCACGTTATTTCCTAATCCATTAATAACTGTGGGATCATAAAAAATAGTATAATTATTTCCAATTTTAAGTTTTATACTTTTTAATACCTCGTTGGCTTTTTCCTTGTTAGAAAAATAAAATCCGTGAAGTTGATTGTATCCTTCAAATTCAAGTACGATAGGGTAGGTATGTTTTTTTCCACCTTTTGAATTATAATTTACAATTTCTATAATTTTCACACTTTTAAGAAAACCGCTAACTTTAACTAAATCTGACTCATTTAAACTTGCTCTATAAAGTGAAAGGATAGCGCAACCTAAGAAAAAGATTGCTATAAAATAGTTTGTTAAATGATTCATTTTTATGTTTGTTAACTAATCTGTATGAAAGAAAAATAATCACATATAATCATCAAAGAAAATGACGTATTCAAAACACACTAATCTTCCCCCTTAATCACTACCTGCAACAACGCAGCCAGCCCAACAACTAAACCACAACCTATAACATTGTACCACAAGTAGCCAATTTCTTTAACGGGGGTTTGGAGGAGATAGGAGGAAATGTCTTGTCCGAAGAAGTGCAAAATAATTACAGCAGCTTGGGCAATTATAGCCGCAATAAAGGTAGCTTTTCCTTTTACTTTTTTAAGGAAAAAAGCCACTAAAAATATACCCAAAATAGTACCGTAAAAGATAGAACCTAAAATATTTACCGCTTCTATCAGGTTTTCGAGTAATTGGGCAAATAAAGCAAAAGAAATGGCTAACCCTCCCCAAAATGCGGTAAATAATTTGGAAATAACCACCATTTTTTTATCGCTTTGTGTAGCAGCATTTTTGTTTAAACGTTTGTAAAAATCTATGGTAGTGGTAGAGGCTAAGGCGTTCAACTCGCCTGCGGTGCTCGACATGGCTGCAGAAAAAATTACTGCTAACAACAACCCAATTAATCCTATGGGCATATAATTCATAATAAACGATAAAAAAATGTAATCAGAATCTTTGGAAACGCTTTCCGGAACAGCTTTTAGCAACAATTGCTTGGCTTCATTTTTAAAGGCTGTTTCTGCTGTGTTTTTTTGTTGAATTAGCGGTATAAGCTCTTCTTTTTCTGCTTCAGAAGCGGATTGTGCATACTGTTCCAACAACAATTTTTTTTCTTGAAAAAGTGTTTGATAATCGCTTTCTAAAGCTTTTATTTCGTTGGAATAAGACGTTTCATAAGCCTGATCTAATCCGGTTTGGTTAAACACAATGCGGTGTTCTTGAAATTGAAAAAAAACAAAAACCATTACGCCTACAAACAAGATGAAAAACTGCATAGGAATTTTTAAAATGGCATTAAACATCAATCCCATTCTGCTTTCGTAAACAGATTTTCCGCTTAAATACCGCTGCACCTGAGATTGGTCCGTACCAAAATAGGAGAGGGCTAGGAAAGTTCCTCCGGTAATCCCTGTCCAAAAAGTATAGCGTTTATCAATATCCAACGAAAAATCTATGACTTGCATTTTATCCATAATACCGGCTATAGAAACTGCTTCACCAATAGATACGTTTTCTGGTAATTGAAAAACAATGATAAAAAAAGCGATGACCATTCCGAGCATTATCACGCCCATTTGCCATTTCTGGGTAAGACTTACTGCTTTTGTACCACCGGAAACGGTGTAAATAATCACCAATAATCCGATTAATAAAATGGTAACATCTAGTTGCCAACCTAATGCTGTAGCAATAATAATAGCCGGAGCATAAATGGTAATTCCTGCTGCTAAACCACGCTGAATTAAAAATAAGGAAGCTGCTAATAATCTGCTTTCTATACCAAACCTAGTTTCTAAATATTCGTAGGCGGTATATACCTTTAATTTGTAATAAATAGGAATAAAAACTGCGGAAACGATAATAAGAGCAATAGGCAATCCCAAATAATTTTGTACAAAGCCCATTCCCGATTCGTAGGCTTGTCCCGGAGTAGAAATAAATGTGATGGCACTGGCTTGGGTAGCCATTACCGAAAGACCAATGGTGGTCCACTTCATGTCGTTACCGCCTTTTAAGTAGCCCTCTAAGTTTTCACTTTTGCGGGTTTTCCAAGCTCCATATGCAGCAATGAAACCAAGTGTTCCGAGTAATACTATCCAATCTATACTGCTCATGGCTTATAGTAGGAAGTTATCAGTTGAAAAATAATAACCAACAAAGCTAAAAAGCCTAATACAAAGAGGTAAAAGCCTTTCCATGTTTTGAAAAATGGAGGGGATTGATTATCCATAGTTAGTTTTTTTATATCGCTAAATTCGGAAAAAAATATTGTTAACCACATAGTAATATAGTTAAAGAGTTATATATAGCTACACAGAGCGTTTCCATTTTATGGAAACAAACTATGAGTAACTTATGTCGAGCTTTGGTAGTATGGCAGAACTAGGTGTCTATGTGGTTAATTTTTCATTTAAACAGATTTCTGATAATTTTTTGTGCTTCAAAAATTTCTGGAATGACGGAAACCTCAATCTTCAAACATGAAACCTTACAACGCTGCAAGCTTATCTAAATCCATGCTTTTGGCAATGCTTTTTACATTGTCGCAGTTTTCTTGCTTATCAGCTTCTACAGTAAGTAGAAATCTGTCTTTTATTCCCAAAATAAGTGAAGCTGCTCCGGAATTCTTTTTAAAAGATTCCCAACCGGAAATATCATCATTAATGTTATAACTTTGAGCTAATTCGTCAGAAGTATCTACTTTTAAGCCGGTGCTCCACATCATGGTCGCCATATTAAACATGTTTACAGCTGCATTGTAATCCACTAATTTAATAATGATTCTTTCATTATTATCGTTAATAAATTTTTTGTGAACAGTTGAATAAGAAGTAGGACCCGCTTCAATGCTTTCGCCATGAGGTTCGCCTTCTAAGGTGTATCCATCAATTTCATTGGGCAAATATTTCATTAATTCTTCATAATGCATGGCTTTAGCATCTTTACGCTCTTCCATGTTTTTTTGCATTTTTTCGGCTTTCTCTTGCATGTTTTGAGCCATTTTCATGGCAGCACCAAGTGGATTTTTCTCTACATCAATATTGTCGTCTTGATTTTTTTCTTCTCCACCACACGCAACTAAAATTGCCGATAAAGAAATTAGTAAGAACTTGTTGAATTTTTTCATAGTTTATATTTTTAGTATTTAGACTTCAAATTTACAATAATTTCGTTAAAAAACTGATTAAGTGGTTTTTCGAGCATCATTTTCATAAAAGGGTTAATGTTAGCTTCGAAAACAAAAGAAGCGTTGGTTTTATTGTCCTCAACTTTTTCCAAATAAAAATTTAGTGTAAATTTGAATGGAGCTTTAAAAGAGTCTAAATAAATTAAGGAATTTGGAGTAGTGGCTACTTTTTTTAAACCCACTTCTGCCAATCCTTTAATTTTAAACGAACAACTGTCTGGGCTAGCGTTCCAATTTTCAATTTTTTCTGCGGGTAAAAAGTCTTTAAGATTATTTAGGTCAGATAATAGGTTAAACAAGACTTCATCACTAGTATTAATAAGTTCTGCTTTTGGAGCAATTTTCATATGTATATTTTTATTTTCTTAAATCGGTCATATGGAATACGCCAGTATTTCTTCATCAGTATTTGTGTGCTTTTGCAGATGGCTATTTCATAATCTAATTTTATTTTGATTTTGGTGTAACATCCCATGCTTTAGGATTTTCTCTCCATTGATTTAAGGATTCAACATCTTTTTCTGAAATATAATTTGTTTTTACGGCTGTGTCTAACAGTACGTTATAGTTGCTTAGAGTGAATAGTTTACATTTATTTGCTTCAAAATTTTTAACAGCATCATCAAAATTATAAGAGAAGATGGCTAACATTCCTAACACATTTCCGCCATTTTTTCTAAGTTCTTCTACAGCTTTAAGGCTACTTCCACCTGTAGAAACTAAATCTTCAATTACTACAATGTTTTGACCTTTTTCTATTTCTCCTTCAATAAGGTTTTGCATGCCATGCTCTTTGCTTGCAGAGCGAACATAAGCAAATGGTAAGCCCAATGCCTCGGCAACTAATACTCCGTGAGCAATGCCTCCAGTTGCTACTCCTACAATAACATCTACTGTTGGAAAATTTTCTTTTACAGCATCAACAAATTGCTGACGAATGTAGGTTCTTACAGGCGGATAAGATAATGCTTTTCTGTTGTCACAATAAATTGGTGACTTCCAACCTGATGCCCAAATAAAAGGATTTGCAGATTGCAATTTAATAGCTTTAATTTGCAGTAGTAATTCTGCAACTTTTTTTGCGGACTCATTATTAAATATCATGTTGCAAATGTATAAAGTTTTTATTAACGATAAGGTTATTTTCTTTACAAAAAACACCAAGTTATTAAGTGATATGGAAAACGTTTTGGTTCTCCATTACTTCGATAATTCAATATCAACTATGTTGGTAAATTTTTTGAAAAACGATGGCAAACTTAAGCATTTAGTTTTTTTAACACCCACGCCAGATAAAGATTTTGATAGTTTTAAGAATAATTTTGAATTGATAATTGCAGCAGGAGGAAAAGTAAGTAATACTGATGGAAAAATTTTATTTATTTTCAGACTTGGAAAGTGGGATTTACCTAAAGGAAAAGTGGAAGAAGGTGAAACACTTGAAGCATCTGCCATAAGAGAGGTAGAGGAGGAGTGTGGAATTAGTAATTTAACGATTTTAAACCACCTTAAAGATACCTATCATATTTATGAATTGAATGATAAATTGGTATTGAAACAATCTGTTTGGTACGAAATGAAAACGGATGATACCAGTAAATTAATACCACAAACAGAAGAAAATATTACTGATGCACGTTGGATGAATGATGAAGAAATTCAAAATGAAGTGTTGAAAAATACCTACCCTTCTATCAGAGAAATTATTTGATAAAGTTATTTTAAATCAAAAAACACACGTTCAATATTTTCTTCGGTAGGTCGTTCTATATTTCCTCCCGGACGAGGTGCTGGGAATCTAAGTACTTCTCCTTCTTTTCCTACCAAAATGTATGTTGGTAATGTCCTCACTTCATAAGCTTGCATTAATTCTCTTTCGGTAAGATGTACAAAAGTCCAGGAGTAGTCGGGGTTTTCTTTTAGTAAAGCTTTAATTTTAGACTTATCATTATCCGTACAAATACTAATAAATACAACCTTGTTTTTATATTGTTTATGGAGTGTTTCCATAATTTTCATTTCTCTTAAGCTAGGAATGCTCCATGATGCCCAAAAGTTGATGTAAACGTATTTTCCGCTAAAATCGCTTAACGCAATTTTTTCATCGTTTATGGTAGGAAGTTCAAATGTTGGAGCTTTACTACCTTTAGCCAATTTTTTGTAGGTTATTTTGGTAATTACATTGTCGGCAATTGTTTGTTGCTCGGGATAAATGCTGTTGGTTTTTAAATGCGTAAGAATTGAAATAATATTTTTTTGATTAAAATATTTATCGTTGCCAATTTCTTTTAGACCATTTATTAAAAATAAGTTGAGCAATTCTTTATTTTCTAAGAAAGGATATTTGCCTAACGCTTTTACTAGAGCGTTATAGCTGTTTTCTTCGTTTATGGCTTTGGTAATGTCCATTCCATGTAATTGAAGTGTTAATTTCTTTATTTCACCATTAAAAAAAGCAGTAAAGAAATTCATGTATTCAGGGTTATGGTATAGTATAGGATTGTTCTGTAGGTACTTCATGAAAATATCAGCTTTATCAAGTGATTTCTTATCGCTTTTATAGTAGGAAATATCTATAGAATTAAAAGTGGAAGCAATGGTGTATTTGGCATAATTGTAAGCAAAATCATGGTTGTAAGTCTTAAATTCATTTAAAATATGTTGTTCAAATTCTTCAATTTTAGGAGTTATAGAACCATCTCTTTTTAAAAAGATGGATTCGTTAGTACTTACAAAATCATCATATTTTCTATTAAACTTAGCAATTAACTGATTGAGTTCGGTAGGAGCAGGAAAGTTAAATTTTAAAGAAAGAAAGCGGTCGTAAATTCTACCTTTGTTAAGTTCGGGGTCGTAACTTAAGGTAATGTTGTAAATTCCCCCTGGTTCAATAAAAAACCAAGTTGTTTTGTCTTCAATAGCAAGTTCTACTTTTTTGATGGTGGTAATATCAACGTTAAATTCAAAATTGTTGGTATTGCCAATTTTTGAGAAACCAATTTTTTCTTTGGTACCCGTTATAAAATCATCATAAATATAAACAGAAAGCTCACTGTTATTAAAATCTTTTGCTACGCCTTTTATAACAGTATTACTAGCTAAAGATATGAAATGAATGCTGAGAAAAAGTAGGGTGATTATTTGTTTTAACATTGATTAATTTTTAAAATCATTACTAATAACAACAGGAACAAATTTAGAAGCGTTGCCTTTATTAATGATTATATCACGCACAATTGTAGAATTTATTGCAGAAAGCTCGGGAGTTGTTTGAAAAAAAATAGTTTCTATTTTAGCATGAAGGTATTGATTCATTTGAGCAATATTACTTTCAAAGCCATAGTCTGCACTGTTTCTTAGTCCTCTAACAATAAAATTGGCATTTTCTTTATTGCAAAAATCAACTGTTAATCCTTGGTAACTTTTTACTTCTACTTTGGGTTCATCGGCAAAAACTTGTTTTATCCATTTTTCGCGTTGTTCTAAGGGGAATAAATATTTTTTGTTGGTGTTGATACCAATACCAACAATTATTTTATCGAAAAGCGGCAAAGCTCTTCTAATAATATTTTCGTGACCTATGGTTATTGGATCGAATGAACCTGGGAATAAAGCAATTTTCATAAACTATGACTTGAAAAATTATAAAGCAAAAATAAGCTTTTATTTTTTCAATTTAGGATTCATAGCATCTGTTAAGCCCTCACCAATTAGGTTGTAAATGGTAACCGTTATAAAGATAGCAAAACCAGGAATTATAGCCAACCACCAAGCAGAAGAAACTGCTCTTGCTTTAGAAAGCATAGAACCCCAAGTAATGGTTTCTGCGGGAACACCAACACCAATAAATGACAAGGTAGATTCAATTAAGATAGCAGAAGCAATACCAAAAGCTATGGCAATTAAAACTGGCGAAAGTGCATTTGGCAATGCATGTTTAACAATAATTCTCCACTCTTTGTAACCAAGAGCATTGGCAGCTTCAATAAACTCTAAATTTCTAATTCTAAGTAATTCAGCTCTTGTAAACCTTGCTATACCTGTCCAAGTGGTTAAACCAATAATTACCATTACAATAAAAATAGAAGGTTTGGCAACTACTGCAGCAATAGAAATAATTAAAAATAATTGAGGAATAGAAACCACAATTTCTATCAGCCTACTAATTAAAATATCTATAGGAATACTTATTTCTTTTACCTGAAAAGGTAATTTTTTAATTAAAGAAGCAATAAGTTTAAACACATAAATAATGGCAATAAAAAGCAAAATACTTAGTAAAAATTCCCAAATAAAACTACCAAAAGAAGTTCCAATAGCATCTGCTAAAGCGTAAGAACGTGTTCCGAAAGCGTAGAAAACAGCTAATGCAAAACCTATTACATAAAGTAAAATAGAGATAATGCTCATTTTTAATTTTTCATCGCCATAATAACCTGCCACAGCACCAAAAAAGATTCCGATAATGGCAGCAATACCCATAGAAACTAATCCGACTAAAAGAGCAATACGTGTTCCGTGTATCATACCAGATAGAACATCATGCCCTAAATCATCAGTACCTAACCAATGTCTCCATCTTGCTGATTCTACATTTTGTTCTTGTGTTGGGTCTGCCCAAGTATTAGAAACATCAATATTTCTAGGTAAGTAAGGAACTGGAGGCCAAACTACCCAATCGTAATTTAAGCTTCTCCAAGAAACATTTTTAAATTCATTTTGCCAGTCGGAAATGCCCAAATCTACAGCATATTCTTTCATTACTGGGAAATATATATTGCCTTCGTACTTAGCAACAAGGGGTTTTTCGTTAGCCAAAAAATCTGCAAATAAAGCAACAAAAACAAAAATAAAAACAACTCGTAAGGAGTAAACAGCAATTTTGTTTTTCTTAAACTGTTGTCTAACTATTTTCCAATAACTTTCATTATTGTTTTGCAGATTAAGGGTTTCCGCTTCTCTGTTTTTTCTTCTATTGAATAAATTAAACAAGTTCATAGATTAAGATTTTTTATTAGAAAAGGAAATTCTTGGGTCAACAAAAGCATACATAATATCTGCTATTAAAATACCTACTAAGGTAAGTATGGAAGAGAACATTAATACGGTAAATACAATAGGATAATCTCGTTGGAAAATTGCTTGTAAGGTAAGTTGTCCCATTCCCGGAATAGAGAAAATTACCTCAATAATGAAAGAGCCAGAAATAGCGGCTGGGAAAATATTAGCAAATAAAGTAATAATTGGTATTAATGAATTTCTAAAAGCATGTTTCCAAATTACTACTTGTTTTTTTAAACCTTTTGCACGAGCAGTTCTAATATAGTCCATTTCCAACACATTTAACATTCCTCCACGCATTTGTCTGGAAATAAATGCAAATGAAGCATACGTTAAACAGAATAGTGGTAAAATAAAGTGGTAAGCAGTTTCAAAAAATCTGTCCCAATAAGGAGCAGATTCGGGTAATTCGCCTAAGCCATGTGTAGGAAACCATCCTAAACCATCTCCATCACCAAGCCATTGAATTAACATAGTAGCTATCCAGAAGTTGGGTAAAGAGTATAGTAAAAATAAGCCTGTGGTAATAATTTTTTCAGAAGTTTTTCCTTTATCCACAGCAGATTTAACACCAAGAGGAACAGCAACAATATAGGCTATTATTATGGAGAGAATGCTCAAAATCATAGACCATTTTAAAGCATCAAATATTTTTGAGCTAACAGGTCTTTTATCTTGATAAGAGATGCCAAACTCACCAACCATAAAGTTAGAAATCCAATTGTGGTATTGGTTGTTAAATCCATACCAATGTATGGTAGGAATGTATCTATTTATTATTTCTTTATTGTAAATTAGGTGTTCAAAACTGTTTTTCAATTCAAAAAAATCTGTTTCAACACTTTTTTTAATGTTACTATCTTTAAAAATATCAAACTCTACCGTTTCTATGGTTTGTTTAATTTCAGCTTCATCATGCGTTAAGTATAGAGAATTAAGGTTGTCTTTAATGTTTCTTAGTTTAGTAGAGTTTTCATCAGAAGGCATTATTTCAAAAACTTTAAGTTCTAATGTTCTTAAAGCTTGGTAATAAGCAGAAACATTTTGCCAAACGCCATTTTCGTAAGATAATCTTTGAAGCGTTTCTCTATGGGCTTTTTTTGGTATTTTATAAAGTGTATCAGGATATGTTTTATTGGTAAATGAAAAATAGAATAGGGGAAGGTCGAACCCTAATTCTTTTCTTTTTTCGTTATACGTTTTTTCGCTAGCTAATTTTTCACCCGATCTTCCTTCTCCACCAACATTTTGGTTTAGCATAGTTTCAACAGGATCCCCAGGAGCGTTTATGCTTATCACAAACGTCATTAATGAAATCACAATTAATGTTGGGATAAAAATTAAGATTCTTTTAAAAATATACTTTAACATTTCCTTTTCCTTTGCTTAATAAAAGCACCTTTTAAATTGTTATTTTAATAATTTGGGTGTAAATATAACAACTTATTTTAGTTTACCGCACTTGCTTGTTGAATAGAAAAACCACTTACCCTGTAACCTGGTCTCATAGGACTAGTTTCAGCATTAGAAAATCTTTTGTGAATGGCTATTTTTTCTTTTGGATAGTATAAGAAAATATAAGAACATTCATCATGAAGAATTTCTTGGAACCTGTGGTTTAATTTTGCTCTTTTGTCATCATCTAGTGTAATTCTAATAGAATCTATCAAGGCATCTGTTTGGTCGTTACCAAAACCAGTATAGTTAGAGCCACCGTTGTAAGAAGCTGTATGGTAAATTTGTTTATGGTCGGTTGGTATAGGTGTACTAATCCATGCTCCATAATACATGTCAAAATCATGTTGTTTGGTACTTTCTAAGAAAATAGACCAATCTTGAGACAATACATTTACAGTAATACCTACTTTTCTGGCTTCTTCTTGTAATAACAATCCAACAGCTTTTCTGCTATCATTTCCTTGGTTGTACAGGTAGTTAAATTCAAATTTAACTTTTTGTCCTTCAATTACATTGTCTAAAACTCCATCATTATCAGAGTCTTTCCAGCCCGCTTCTGCTAATAAAGCTTTCGCTTTTTCAACATCATAAGGGTAAGGAGTAATATTATTGTTGTATTGTTTTGTTTTAGCAGGGTGAATTGGACCAATTGCTTTTTCTCCGTAACCTAAAACAACTACTTCAATAATTTTATCTACATCTACTAAATGAGCTAGAGCTTGTCTGGTTCTTTTATCAGAAAACATAGGTTTTCTAACATTTAAACCTAAATAAGAATATGCCATTTGAGGAGGTGTATGTGCAACAAAGTTGTTTACAAATTTTTTAGATTTTGGTAAATATTGAAAATCTTGAGGTTTAATACCTCTCATAACATCTACTTTTCCAGCAATCAGAGCTTCTTTGGCAGTAGTTTGGTCATTAATAGTTTGGTAAACAATTTCAGGTGGATAAATTTGAAAATGCATTCCTTTATCTTTTAATTGATCTCCCCACCAATTTTCTTTTTTAGTAATGATTAACTTTTGACCAGTTTGCCATTCTTTTAATAAATAAGGACCACAACCTTGAATAAATTTAGGGTCTCTTTGGTATTTTTCTGAGTTAAACTCTTTAGCAAATTCAACAATTTTAGGGTTGGTAGCTAATTCAGGAGCATTTTCAGCTAATTGTTTAATAGTAAATTCATCCATTAATCCTTTAGGGTCATAAATATGTTTTGGCATTAAATCAATATCACCACTTTGTACTTCGGCAAGAATGTAAACATCTTTACAAACAAATGTGAATTTAAGAGGGTCATCTTCGTAAAACTTCATGTCCTCAATAAATTCAAAATAAGGTTTGTTGTTTAAGTTATCAACTTTAGGGTTTTTAATCACTTTTAAAGCAAACTCAACATCTTTAGCTGTAATTTGTTCGCCATTATCCCATTTCGCTTCAGGTCTAATTCTGTAAGTAATAAGCATACCTCCATCTTCAGTTTCTTCAATTTCTGGTCTGCTTTCAGCAACTACAGGAACTAGTTCTAATGTTTCAAAATCAATTTCTAATAATGAGTAAAATATATTTGATAAAATATAACCAGCACCTGCGTCAGAATAGTTAATAGGATTAAGCATTTGAGCGTCAGAAAGCTCGTGGCTAGTTACTACTGGGTTGGTGTTGGTTACTGCTTTTTCGTTACCGTCTCCACCTCCGCAAGATAACATTGTAAATGATGTTGAAGCAATTGCTAAAGATAAAATATAGTTGAGTTTCATAAAATTGATTTTTTGTAAGATTTTTTTTTGAGCAACAAATATAGGATTACAACTTGATTTTAAAAATGATTTTAGACAAAAATGCCTTTTGAAAGGATGAAGAATGAAGTAATCTTTAATTTACAACAAATTAGAGTTGTTTCAAATTTAGAATTATCGACTAATATGAGTGCTAAAATTAGTAATTGTAACCAAAAAATGAGTGTTTAATGTCTTTAATAGTAAGTAAAACTGCTTATATTGGTGTGGATAAATTTAAAAACCTGACAAGCTAGTTCTACACAAGATTTATCATTCGTTTTGCGTATGTTTGCGTGATAAAACTTATTTTTAGGGTTTTAAAATAAAATTTGATAAAAGGTATAGTAATGAATTACATTCAATTTGTAGCAAAGGTTTCTCCATTAATTATGGGGAGGGAAATTTTAATAGCAGAACTCGCTGAAATTGGTTTTGAAAGTTTTGTAGATACTGAAGATGGTTTTGAAGCTTATATTCAGGAAGCTGATTTTGATGAAAACAATATTAAACAAATTAGTTTGTTAACTAACAATGAGTTTAAAATTGAATATACCATTCATAAAATAGCTCAACAAAATTGGAATGAAGCGTGGGAAAAAAGTTTTGACCCTATTTTTGTAGATGAAAAATGCATGATTAGAGCTCCATTTCATGAAAAACCAGCTGAAAATGTAATTGATATAATTATTGAACCCAAAATGTCGTTTGGTACTGGTCATCATGAAACCACGCATTTAATTGTTAGTCGTTTGTTAAATTTAGAACTAACGGACAAAACGGTATTAGATATGGGCAGCGGAACAGGGATTTTAGCCATACTAGCTAAGAAAAGAAATTGCGGCAAAGTTTTAGCAATTGATAATGATGAATGGGCTTATACCAATGCGGTTGAAAATTGTGAACGGAATAATGTTGATATAGAGGTAGTTTTAGGAGATGCTAACCATATTAAAAGTAATAAGTTTGATGTAATTATTGCTAACATTAATAGAAATATATTATTAAGAGATATGCAGTTTTATGTAAAAGCTCTTAATACAAACGGACTTTTATTATTAAGTGGTTTTTTTACTGTGGATAAAGAAGTGCTCACCAAAGAAGCGAACAAATTAGGACTAACGCTAACTTTTGAAAACACTAAAAATGAATGGACAATGTTAGAATTTGTCAAAAAGTAAAACAAAAAATAATTAACTAATATGAAGAAGCTACTAACTTTATTTTTAATTCTATTATTTACACTTACCTCTTATTCTCAAGTTAGTAAAATAAAGAGTTTTACTTCAGATTCTACCGAGTTTTTTAACGAAATGGAATCTTTTTTAAGAGCATCTAGAGATGGCGATGGTAAATTTATTATGGATGAATTTTCATGGCAATGGTATGGCGGTAAATTTTCAGATGAGCAAAGAAAAGATGTATATAGAATTGCCAATTTAATGCTAGCAAATAAAAAGAAAGCCTTTCCTGATTTTAGTAACTATATAAAAACCATATCTTATTTTGTAAATAGTAAATACCAAACCGAGAGTAGTTTTTTTAGTTGGCAAAAAATACTAGAAAAACTAATCTTAGGTAAAGCCGCTTCCAAATCAGCATCATCTGCAAGAAAGCAATTTGTTGATTATTTACAAGCATGTAACGATTTGTTTGAGAAAAATGCTTTATACAGTTCTGCAGCAACCGAATGGAAATCAAATAATAGTAATTACACCTTTGGTTTTGATAGTCTTCCATTTATTGAGTTTGAAGCATTAAATTTAACATGTTACGCTAAAGGAGATAGTGCTGTAATATACGATACTCGTGGTAAATACTATCCAACAGAAGAAATTTGGTATGGTGAAGGAGGGAAAATTACATGGGAAAGAGCAGGTTTTCCTAGCGATTCGGTTTATGCCGTTATTGATGATAAGTATAACATACATCTTAAATCTCCTCAATACGAAGTAAACAATGTTACTTTTTATGATTTATATTATTTTGATGAACCTATGAAAGGGAATGTGAAGGAAAAGGTATTGGCTAACATTACAGAAGATAGAGCAAGTTACCCTAGATTTCAATCGGCAGATGCAAGGTTGCAAATTAAACAAATTGTTGATGGAGTAGATTATATAGGCGGTTTTGCCTTACATGGAAATGAAGTAATTGGAAGAGGAGCAGGAGAAGATCAGGCACACGTAATATTTTATAGAAAAGAGTTGCCATTTGTAAAAATGTCGTCAAATGCTTTTATCATTAAACCAGATAGAATTGTTGCTGATAACTCTTCATTTACAATGTATTTAAAAGAAGATTCTATTTACCATCCAGGCTTAATTTTTAAATTTTTCTTTGACAAAAGACAACTAAACTTAATTAGGGATAATAAAGGATTGAAGAAATCTCCTTACTCTAATACGTATCATAAAATAGATATGGATTTTGAATACCTAACTTGGGCAGTAGATTCACCAATGGTGCAATTTAGAAATTTGGTTGGAGGAACTAAAACAGATGCAGTATTTATTTCACAAGATTTTTTTAGAATGGATGCTTATATGAGTTTTTTAGGAACAGGAACCCAACATCCTCTATATTCATTAAGGGTGCTAACTCATAAATTAGATACAAATTTTATAACCCTAAGTCAATTAGCTAATCACATGAGGTACTCTTTGGAGCAGTTAGAAGTGTTTTTGTTAGATTTATCTTATAAAGGATTTATAATTTACGATTATGAAAACAAAACATTTATTGTAAAAGAGAAGCTGTTAAACTGGGTAAGTGCTAGTGGAGGTAATATTGATTATGATGTAATTGGATTTTATTCCAATACAAAAGCTCCAAACAATGCAACTTTAAGTTTGCTGAATTACGATATGCAAATGAGAGGGGTGGAAAGTATTAATTTAAGTGACTCACAAGAGGTAATTATTTATCCTACCAATAGAGAAATAACGCTTAAAAAGAACAGAGATTTTAAATTTAGTGGAGTAGTTCAAGCAGGTCGTTTTGATTTTATGGGACATGATTTTTTCTTTAAATATGATGATTTTAAAATTGATATGCCCAATGTAGATTCATTAAGAATTTATGCTGAAACAGGACGGACAGACGAGTTTGGACAACCCATAATCAGACCAGTAAAAACCGTAATACAACAAATTAATGGAGATTTACTAATAGATAAACCAACCAACAAATCAGGAGTTAAACCATTTCACGAATATCCTATTTTTAACAGTTTTAGAGATTCTTATGTGTTTTACGACAGAAAATCTATACAAGGCGGAGTGTATGGAAAAGACGATTTTTACTTTCATGTAAAACCATTTACTATTGATAGTTTGGCCGATTTTGATAATGAATCTCTTCGTTTTGACGGAACACTTGTCTCTGGTGGAATTTTCCCAGATATAAAAGAAACACTTACGCTTCAGTCCGATCATTCACTTGGATTTATTAAAAAAACTCCGCCAGATGGAATGCCAATGTATGCAGGAAAAGGGGTGTTTAAAAATGATATTAATTTAAGTCATAAAGGACTTAGAGGAAATGGAGAGCTTGATTATATAGCATCAACAACGTATTCCGATAATTTTATTTTCTTCCCCGACTCTACAAAAGCTATTGCTCAACGATTTATTGTAAAAGAAAACCCAAATGCTATTGAGTTTCCGCCAGTTGATGGAGAAAATGTAGCCATGTTTTGGAATCCATCGCAAGATTATATGACACATAGTGTTATAGATAAACCCATTGCAATGTACGATATGAAATCTAAAATGCACGGAAAAACAATTATTGAACCAGAGGGATTATCTGGTAAAGGAATTTTTGAGTTTGAAAAAGCAGAAATGGAAGCCAATCTAATAAAATTTAAATACCAAGATTTTAGTTCCGATACTGCTGACTTTAGACTAAAAGATTTTACTGGAGATGGAAATGCACTCGCCTTTTCTACTAAAAACGTAAATGCTTTTGTATCTTTTAAAGAAAGAAACGGAATATTTAAATCTAATGGAGATGGCTCTGTAATTAATTTTGAACCAATGAAATATATCTGTTTTATGGATGAGTTTAAATGGTATATGGATAACGATAATATTGAACTTTCTGCTGGAAAACAAGAAGCTCAGGATGCTTCAGGTGTTGCTTTAGAAGGTGCTCAGTTTATTTCTGTACACGAAGAACAAGATTCACTTAGCTTTTTCTCAACTAAAGCAAAGTATGATATTAGAAAAAAAGTGATTTATGCAGAGGGAGTTAAGTTTATGAACATTGCTGATGCTATGGTTTATCCAGATAGCTCTAAATTGATTATAGATAAAAATGCTCAAATGAGAACGCTTAATAATGCTAGAATTGTAGCGAGTTATATTACTCAAAACCATGATATTTATAATGCTTCTGTTAATGTTTTTGGAAAGAAAAAATATGCAGGCTCGGGATATATAGATTATGTAGATGAGTTAGAAAAATCTCAAACTATTTACTTAAAATCTATTGCTGTAGATACCACAGGGCAAACCATTGCTAATGCAGATATTGTTGAAACAGATGGCTTTAAGTTAAGTCCGCAGTACGAGTATTATGGTAAAGTTGAACTTTATGCCAACAATCAGTTCTTAACATTTAACGGAACAGCCAGGATTTTACACGATTGTGATTTATTAAGTAAAAATTGGTTTACCTTTAAAACTCCAATTGATCCAAACTCAATATACATCCCAGTAGATAGTACTACTAAAGATATTGAAGGAAATAAACTATTAGCATCTGTAATGCTTAGTTCAGACTCATTGGGAATTTATTCAACATTCTTAAATCATAAAATAATGAACAGTCACCAGGAAGTTATTCCTGCTAAGGGTTTCCTTTATTTTGATAAAGAAAATGAAGAGTATAGAATTTCTAATAAAGACAAACTACAAGAGATGTCTTTTGGAGGAAATTACTTGAGTTTAAGCACTAAAACATGTAAAATTTATGGTGAAGGAACTATAAATTTAGGAGCAGAAACAGGTCAGTTTGAAATTGCTTCGGCTGGTGTTGTTCACCATAATCAGCTCGATAATGAGGCTATATTTGACTTAGTAATGTCAACCAATTTTTTTATGGAAGACAATGCAATGAAGATTTTAACTAAAAAATTAACCGAAGCTTCTGCATTAGATCCAGTAAAATTAGATAGACCCACATTTGAAAAAGGTGTTAAAGAATTGCTTGGAAAAGATGAGGGTGATAAGCTGATAGCCCAATTAAATTTATATGGAGCCTATAAAAAAGTGCCAGAAACCATGAGAAAAACGTTGGTTTTTAATGAAGTTAAATTCAAATGGAATCAACAAGAAAAAGCGTATAGGTCATACGGAAAAATTGGTATTAGCAACTTAGATAAAGATCAAATTAATAAGTATGTTGACGGACATATAGAAATTGTAAAGAAAAGAAGTGGCGATATTGTTACCATTTATTTAGAAGTTGATAAAAACAATTGGTTCTTCTTTAATTATACTAGAGGAATACTTCAGGTAATTTCTTCCGATAATGATTTTAATACCATTATTAAAGAAACAAAACCAGATAAGAGAAAGGCTAAAGCCGAAAAAGGACAACAAGCATATCAGTTTATGTATTCTTCAGAGAAGAAGAAAAGAGATTTTTTAAGAAGTTTTGAATAATATTTTTTGGAATCAACCATGATATTTTTTTAAAACAATAAGTGTCTGATTATTTGTTTATTATGTCTAATTAAAAAAAATAATTAAATATAATTAGATGAAAATTAAGTGTTTTTTGCATCAATGCAATAAAATTGTACATTTGCCGAATTGTAGTTATTGCAATGTTAGATAGATTTTTATTAAAAATATACTTAGTTATACTGTTGGTTTTTACTAGCTCAACAGTGGCGTACTCTCAATATAATTCAGAGGAGGAGCTAAAGAAAGCAGCTGATAAGTTCTTTGCTGAAGAGAATTATATTGAAGCATTACCGCTATTTTCTCAGTTGCTAAGTACTTATCCCAAAGACTTAAATTACAATTATAAATACGGTGCTTGCTACCTTTATGCCACCAGAGATAAAGAAAAAGCCATTAACTATTTAAGTTTTGCAGCCTCTCGTCCAAATGTAGATCCGTTAGCTTATTATTATTTAGCAAAAGCCTATCATCATAATTATGAATTTGCTTCGGCAATCGTTTATTTTAATAAATACAAAGGCAAAACTTCCTCTAAAGAACATCAAAAGTATGCTATAGATAGGCAAATAGAAATGTGTAAAAATGGTCAGCAGTTGCTTAAAAAAATAAATAAAATTGGTGTTATCAGTAAAAAAGAGATTAAAGAATCCGATTTTTTTAGAAGTTATGATTTAAGAGGTTTACAAGGAAAAGTAATTGTAAAGCCCGATGAATTTAAAATGAAAGTAGATAAGAAAGAAAATGAATATTCTATTTTATATTCAGATCCTAACTTAAATGTGGTTGTGTTTTCTTCTTACGGAGATAAAGGTTCTAATAAAGACATTTATAAAATTGAAAAAATTGGAATTAATCAGTTTTCCGACCCAATAAGTTTAGGAGATGTAATTAATACGCCTTATGATGAAGATTATGCTTTTCTTCATCCCGATGGAAAAACACTTTATTTCTCCTCTAAAGGACATAACAGCATGGGAGGTTATGACATTTTTAAATCTATTTACGACAATGCTTCTGGCACTTGGTCAACTCCGATAAATTTAGACTTTCCTATTAATACGCCTGATGATGATATTTTATATATTAGCGATATTGATAATCAGTTGGCATATTTTGCTTCCTCTAGAGCAAGTAAACAAAAAGAACTTACCGTTTATAAAGTAAAGGTAGAACCTGAGCCGCTTCATAATCCGCTTATTAAAGGGTTGTTTGTTTCTGAAGAAAATCCATCACTTAAAAATGCGACCATTTCTATTGTAGATGCTATGGATAATACCAAATATGGTGTTTATAATACAGATGAAAACAGTGGAGAATATTTATTAACCTTTCCTGCTGATGAGAAAAAATATAAGCTGATTGTTGAAACTACTAATGATGCACCAATTCACTCAGCAATTATTGAGTTGCCTAAAATGACGGAGTTTAAACTCTTAAAACAAGAATTATTGTTGGTAGGAACAGGAGATAATGAGAAGTTGGTAATTAAAAATCTGTTCGACCAAGAAGATGAATTTGATATTTCCAACCCAATTATTGTTCAGAATTTATTGAAACAACAAGCTAAACTAGATGTAAATATTTCTGAAGAAGATGCTTTAAAATCTATAAATGAAACTTCTTCAACATTGGTAGCTAACGAAACTTCAGATTCTGAATATGCCGATTATTCTGATGAAAAATTAAAAGCAGTAGCTAGCAAAAAAGTAAATGACTTACTTCAAAAAACTAAAAAATCTGAAGAAGAAAAAGATTTCTATTTTAATTATGCTGCTACAAAAACTAATGAAGCAAAAAAACAATATAATCAGGATACTAAAAATAAAGATGTTGTTGCTGAAGATGTAAACACAGCTTCATTAGCCTTGAAATTAGCACGAGTAACCCAAAATGAAGCTGTTGAAAGAAATTCTGACAAACCTAAGCTGTTAGCATATCAACAAAAGTTAGAAGAAGCAATAAGTTCAGGAAATAGGAGCGAAGCAGAGTTAATAATGGCAGAAATAGAAAAAATTGAGGCTGCTGCTTATTTTGAAAATTCAGCGGTTGAGGTAGAAACTAAATTAGCTGATGAAAATCTTAAAACTGCTAAAGCCGAATATCAAAAACAACGCGATATTGTAATCGGTTATACCAATAGAAAATTAGAGTTAGAAAAATCTATTGCTGATATTGAATCTCAAATAGCATCTACCAAAAAAGCTAAAGATAAAGAAGCTTTACAAGACCAGTTGGCAACCTATAAAATTGATTTAGAAGATATAGAATTTCAGTTAGGAAAATCTAAAGCGAAAGAACTACTTGCGAAACAAGCACTTGATAAAGCTAAAAACGAAGCGAGTTTATTGGCAAATGTGGTGGATGCAGCCAAAAATAAAACTACAACTTCTCCATCATTGGATAATCAAGCAATTCTTGCCACAGAAAGTACCATCAGATTTTTTGATGAAGAGGGAGTGCTAGGTTATTATCCTGCTACAAGTTCATCAACTAGCACAAGTGTTACTTCTACTAGCTTAGTAGCCATGAAAGATGATTACGATATTATTGATGATAACGGAAATTTAATTGATTACAATTCAAAATACGCCAATCTGGTGGATGAGAACGATAATAATCCGACAGCAATAGTGGACATTAACAAACAATGGATAGCGGCTATTGAAGAAGATATTGAGATAAAAAATAGCATGAAAAACAGTGCGACAACTGTTGGGGAAAAAGAAGAATTATCAAAAATAATTGCTCAATTAGAAACAATAAAACAGCAAAAAGAAGAAGAAATTGACTTGCAAACTAACTTAGCACTTCAAAATGAAACTAATAACACTGCTAATTCTAATGAAAATACAGTAGCAGATAACAATAACAATACTGCAAACACAAGCACCACATCAAAAACAAGCACTAAAAAATACGAAACTTCTATTATAGATAAAGATGGAAATGTGATAGATTACAATGCTCAGTTTTTAGAAGAGTTAGAGCAACTTCCAGCCGATGAACAAACAGCTAAACTTTTTGCTCAGAAAGCTGAAATTTACAATAAGTGGGCAGATGCCACCGAACAAGAAATTACTTTAAAGAAAATTGAATTAGTAGAAGCAGATGCCAATGAAGCTCCTGCAATTCAGGAAGATTTAGATGAATTAGCTTCAGATTTACAAGATAAACAAGAATTTACAGCTTTATTTTTGACTCAAGCAAAAGCATTGGCAGCTACAGAAGATGAATTGGCTTATGTGGAAAATATCGAAAATAAAATTGCTGGAAATACTATTGAAAGTAATGAGTTGGCTAGTAATGAAACTAGTAACAACAATGGAAATAACACCACTTCATCCAACCAAAAAGTTAATACTTCACAATACAACAACATTACAATTAACAATGATGGAAGCGTAAATGATTATACTACCGAATATGAAAATCAATTAGCAGATTTAGAGTTACGTTCAGATAATAAAGTTAAAATTAGTGAAGAACAAGTTGCGGTAACTACCAATTGGATTGAAGCTATAGATGAAGAAATAGCTTATCAGAATGAGCGATTAATTGCTACTGATGATGAAAATGAGAAAGCAACTATTGAGAATAGAATTGCTGATTTAAAAGACCAAAAATCAACTCAAATAGCTCAATTAAATACTTACCAAACAGAACTTTTAGCAGCTAAATCAACAACTACTAATGAGACTACTAATGAAGTTGCCGTAAATGAAACAAATTCTTCTTTAGCTTATAACTCAACTACTGCCAAAAACATGTTGGCAAATGTAGATGACCTTACAGAAGAAGTAAATGCATTAAGAGTAAAAGCAGATAATACAGAAGATGAAGCATATAAAACTCAAAACACAACAGAAAAAGAAGAGAAATTAGCTGAAGCTGAAGAAATTAATAAGGATGCCAACAATAAAGAAATTGAAATAGCAACCTTGTACGAAAGAGCTAACTCAACAGAATTTAAAGAGAATCAAACTACAGTTAATACGCTTTTACAATCCATTGGCGGACAGTCAACAGACAATAATTACATTATGGCTGAAATGCTTAATGATGAGTCGGTTACTTTGTTTAATGAAGCTTCCGATGCTCGTCAAAAAGCAGTTGCTACCAACAATTTTAATCAGAAAAAAGACTTGTTAGATGAGGCTGCCAAATTAGAAAAAGAAGCTATAGAAAAACAACAAAGCGCCATTGGTTTGTTAGAGCAAGTTAGTACTTCGTCACCTTTAGCTGCAACCAACAATAATCAAAATAATACAGAAGAGGTAATTGCTGAAGAAACAAACAACAATCAGCAAGTATCAACTAACGAAACTCA
Source organism: uncultured Flavobacteriales bacterium (assembly GCA_937901255.1). Taxonomy (GTDB): domain Bacteria; phylum Bacteroidota; class Bacteroidia; order Flavobacteriales_E; family Vicingaceae; genus BRH-c54. The sequence goes on from CALCHN010000026.1 coordinate 74,537, forward strand.
ATCAACCAATAATACTACTGAGGAAGATGTGATTGCTGAGGAAACTTCAACAAGCAATAACAATCAGCAATCAACCAACAACAGACAAGCATCATCAAATAATACCCAACAACAGGTGGAGGTTTACGAACCTAAAAATATAGTATTGCCATCTAAAGAAAGAAAACAAGATGCAATTCAGCTAGAAAAAGAAGCAATAACTTTAAATCAAGAAGCTAAACAACTTGACGAAACGGCTGAAAACACTAAAAATAGAAAAGAAAAACAAGCCTTAGTTGAACAAGCCAATCAAAAAAGACAAGAAGTTGACAAAAAAGCTAAAGAAGCAGAAGTAATTTATGCAGAAGTAAAAGAAATGGAAGCTGAAGAGGAATTGTATTTAGAAGAATTAGCAACACAAAGAAAAGAGTTGGTAGCTACAGTGCTAACACCAGAAGAGGAAAGTTATGTTCAAAGTCTTACTCCGGAAGAAAAAGCAGCGATTACCAATACACCCGAGTTTAAAGAATATAAGGAGTTAAAACAAAACTCTAGAAGGTTGGTAAAAGAAGCTCAAGTGGAATATGTTGCTGCCGATAAAGCCAAAAAAGAAGCTGAGGACCAAAAACAGTTAGGTGTTGCACTTCAAGCTATGCAACAAGCAGCTGCAACCGAAGCTGATAAAAATAAATTGGCTAACCAAATGAAGAAGTTGGAGGAAATGATTGCCCAAAATGAACAAAAAGCAAAAGAACTTAGAGAAAAAGCTACAGCTAAAGAAGAACAAGCGTTAGCAGAAAATAAAAAAGCCAACAATATGGTTGCTAACAAAGATGAAAATTCGGCTCTTGGCTTTGTGGCTCTTGAAAAAACCAATGATACTTCTGATGAAATGTTAGCTGATTATGCTAATGAAGTGAATAGTAGTCTTCCTGAAAACCAAAGAAAACAACAAGCAAATAACAAAACAGAGGAAGATGTAATTGCTGAGGAAAGTACAACTAACAACCAGCAAACAACAAACAACGAAACTCAGACAAACAACAATAATACGGAGGAAGATGTAATTGCTGAGGAAAGTACAATTAACAGTCAACAGTCAACAAACAACAGTCAGCAAACAACAAATAACGAAATTCAAACAAATAATACAGAGGATGATGTGATTGCGGAGGAAACCACGAATAACAACAATCAACAAACTACGAATACCAACCAGCAAACAACAAACAACAACAGACAAGCGATAAATAACCAGCAATCAGTAGCAAATATTGATGAAATTCCAGAAGAATTAACAGAATCCATATTTACGATTACATCGCCAAACGAAGCTGCTTATAATGAAAATAAGAGAATTCCTAAAAACCCTAAATTGCCAGAAGGTTTAGTGTTTAAAGTACAAATTGGTGCATTCAGAAACCCAATTCCACAAGATCATTATAAAGGTTTTGCTCCTTTAATGGCCGAAGATGCTGGAAATGGAATTACTCGATATACAGCAGGTTTATTCAAAACATTTAATGTAGCGAATATGGCTAAAAATGAAATTAGAACGATGGGTTATCCCGATGCCTTTGTGGTAGCATTTTTTAATGGAAAAAGAATTAACATTAATGAAGCTCGTGCTATGCTAAATGAAACTGAAACTCCAGAAGAAATTTCTTTTACTAATACCGCTAACCAAGCTAACAATCAGCAAATTACTAATAATAACAACCAAACAAGTAATAACAATTCGCCAACAACTACAGAAGAAGTAAAAGATGGCATTTCTAAAGATGTTAGAAACATAGAAGGCGTTTTCTATACCATTCAGGTTGGTGTTTATTCTAAACCGATTACAGCTGACCAATTAAACAACCTTACGCCATTAAACAGTGAAAGAACTGCTAATGGATTGATAAGATATACATCTGGTATTTATAAAAATATTGATGATGCCAATGCGGCTAAAAACAGAGCTGTCAATCTAGGAATTACCGATGCTTTTATCGTTGCTTACCAAAACGGAAATAAAATTACTGTAGCTCAGGCGAACGAATTGTTAGGCAGCAACAATTCATCTCCAGCAAACAATAATGTAACAGAGGATGAGGTAACTAATGAGAATACTTCACCAAACAACAATACATCAGAAAACAATACTTCAACATCAACCAATGAAAATACTAACACCACAACTCCTTCGGATGAAACCAATGAAGAACCTATTGAGACAGTAGAGACAAACAATACAAATGAAACAACAGAAACAGTTGAACCAACTACTACAAATGAAGAACCGGTAGTAGCTCCAACACCCAAAACGGATGAAGAATTACGTCAAGTTGCTGAAAGCTTAAATATTGTTTTTAAAGTGAAGATAGGAGAGTTTACAGATGAAATTAGCAATGAAGATGCAGCTGTATTATTAAAACTTTCCGACAGAAATATAGAAAACTTTGTGGATGGAGAAAAAACCATTTACACCGTAGGCAATTTACTTGATTATAAATCCGCACTAAACACTCAATTAGAAATGAAAGAACTGGGTGTTAAATCTCCTTCGGTTATTGCCTTTAAAAACAACACTATTATTCCAGTTGAAGAAGCGTTAGAGTTAATAAAAACTAGTAATTAGAAATTAGAAATTAGAAATTAGAAATTAGAAATTAGAAATTAGAGATTGTATAGCTCGAATTCTCACTCTCACTTTTCCATTCCCGTTCCCATTCCCGTTCCCGTTCCCATTCCCGTTCCCATTCCCATTCCCTTTCCCATTCCCTTTTCCCTCTCCCTTTATAGTGGATTCAAGAAATTTATATATAAACCATCTTTCTTCTTTAAAAAAGTTAATTTTGTAATATAAATTAGATGTTATGATTACAGAAACAGAAATACAAGTAGAAGTAGAAAATACAGCTATCAAAGAAAATCATTTGGTGTTATATAATGATGATGTAAATACTTTTGATTACGTTATTGAGTTGCTAATGAAAGTTTGTAACCATGATGCTATACAAGCAGAACAATGTGCAATGTTAGTTCATTATAAAGGAAGATGTTCGGTTAAAAGAGGTAGCTTTGAAGTACTAGAACCTATGTCGGCCATTCTATCTGATGCAGGACTAACAGTAGAAATAAATTAATTTCGTATTACAGCAAGGTATTATTGATTATAAAAGTTTGGTTATTTCAAAGCTCCGAAGGAGTGATATTTATAAGCGATGAGTTAAGTTCATCGGAAATTAAAAATTAAACATATGAAAATTGCAACAAAAATAACTTCAATTGTATTAATACTAGCTTTAGTAGCATGTTCTAAAGTACCTATTACAGGCAGAAAGCAAATGTTATTAGTTCCAGAAAGTCAATTAATGAGCTTGAGCTTATCTCAATACCAACAATTTTTAACAGAAAACCCACCTGTTGCTGATAATGTGGAGGCTACCAAGCAAGTTAGAAGAGTAGGAGGGAGAATTGCCAATGCGGTAGAAAGATATTTAAAAGATAACGGACAAAGTAAACTAATTAAAAACTACCGATGGGAATTTAATTTAGTAAACCAAAATATTGTAAATGCTTGGGCAATGCCTGGAGGAAAAGTAGTAGTTTACCAAGGATTGTTGCCAGTTGCTAAAACAGATGAAGGTTTAGCAGTAGTTATGGGGCATGAAATAGCTCATGCTGTAGCACGACATGGAAATGAAAGAATGTCGCAAGGAATTTTGGCTGCTGCTGGAGGTGTTGCTTTAGCTGTTTATATGCGAGAAAAACCTGCTGAAACGCAAGCCTTGTTTTTAGCCGCTTACGGAGTAGGAACTGGAGTAGGAATAATGGCTTTTGGTAGAAACCAAGAAAGTGAAGCAGATAAATTAGGAATGGTATTTATGTCAATGGCAGGTTATCAGGCTAAAGAAGCTATACCTTTTTGGGATAGAATGAATGCCGCAAGTGGAGGAACAAGTGTTCCAGAGTTTTTAAGTACTCACCCTCATTACGATACCCGTGTAGAAAGAATTAAAGAATGGCTACCCACTGCGGATACTTACTATACGCCTTATCAACCATAAAAAATTAGGATTTATCTGGATACGGATCTTCTTTAGCATCTCCTTTACCACTAATCACTTTCCAATCGCCATGTTTACATTTAGGACATGGAGGTAAAGAAGTAACAGAAGGTACTTTAATTTGGTTTTTGCAATTATTACATTCATAAGTTCCGGCAGAAACATCGCTCCCGGCAGGTACATGGTCTTTTTTCATGGTGCGTAGGTTTTGGTTTGTCTCAAATTTAATAAATTATACTTTAAGGCAACAAATGCACATTTACCAATTCGCCTTTTTTTATAATTGTTGAATCAGCCGGAGTGAGCAGTAACGCATTCGCATAAGCAAAAGATTGTAAGGCATCAGAGTTTTGTCCTTCCAAAGGAGTAACTGTCTTAAAATCTGTAGTTGCTTTTAAAAAAGTAGCTCTACCCGGTTTTTGTTTAATGTCTTTACTTATGGGAAGTTGTAGCTGATTTAAAAAAGCTTGCTTCAATCCAAAAGATAGATTGATGTAAGGATAAATATATTCGTAAAAGCAAGTAAGGGCCGCAGCAGGATTTCCCGGTAAACCAAAAACTGCTTTGTTTTCTTTTTTGCCAAAAAATAGTGGTTTCCCTGGCTTTTGAGCCACTTTATAAAAGAGTTGATTTACACCATTTTCTAAAATTCCTTGCTGAACAAAATCGTAATCTCCAACAGAAATACCACCAGATAAAACTACTATATCAGCATTGTTAAGTGCATTAGTTATGGCGTTGGTAGTAGCTTCCTGATTGTCTTTTAAGTAACTAATAGTGGGCGAGATATTCATCTTTTCAAAAGCAGCTTTTAGCATTAAGCTGTTAGATTCGTAAATCTGACCTTCTTCCAATTTTTCTCCGGGAGCAACCAATTCGTTTCCCGTAATTAAGATGCTCACTTTAGGAAAAGTAAAAACACTTACTTCACTAATACCCAAGGTAGCTAAAAAGCCAATTGCTGCCGGATTTAAAACCGTTCCTTTGCTCAATGCCGTATCTCCTTGTTTAATTTGATATCCTTTGGTGCGAATATTTCCGCCTGTTTTTAAATTCTCATCATCAATAAAAAGTTGATTGTTTTCAACCTTAGTAAATTCTTGCATAATAACGGTATCGCAATTTTCAGGCACTTTTGAACCTGTAAAAATTCTTGCAGCTTCGTTGGTGTTGAGGGTTATTTTTCTGGTATCTCCAGCAGGAACTTCATCTACAATTGTATAACTATTGTTATTGGTGCTCAAACAAAAAGCATAGCCATCAACTGCCGATTGATTAAATGGTGGGATGGGCATTGGAGCAATAATATCTTCTGCTAAAACATAATGAAGTGCGTCTGCCAAAGCAATTGTTGTGCTTTTACTAGTAGAGGTATGTTTAATAATAAGTTGTTGTGCTTCAGAAACAGATATCATAATGCCGAAAATATTGGTTGTTGTAAAGATAAATGTAAAAAATACTTAGAGAACTGATTTATGTCAGGAATTTTTCCAAAAAAAGTGAACAAATTTGTAGGTAAAACTAAAGTTATGTCTCTTAATAAGATAAATATTCCTTCATGTACAGCGTGCGACCACAAAAAAAGTGGTGTTTCTATCTTTTGTAATTTGAATTTGCATGAGATTGAAGACGTTTCGGAGCATAAAAGAAATCTTTTTTTTAAAAAAGGACAATTGGTTTTTAGTGAAGGAAATCAGCCACACGGCATTTATTGTATTTACAAAGGCAAGGTAAAAATTCATAAAATGGGAGACGAAGGGAAAGACCAGATTGTTAGATTGGCAAAGGCTTCTAACATTATTGGTTATCGTTCCATTTTTAATAATAATACTTATTACGCTTCGGCAACAGCCATAGAAGATACAGAGGTTTGCTTTATTTCTAAAGCCTATATTATGGAATTAATTAAAACCAATAGTAACTTAACTTTTAGTTTTATGAATATACTTTCTGAGGATTTAAAAAGAGCAGAAGAAAGCATTATTCACATGGCTCAGAAACATGTTAGAGAAAGAATTGCTGAAGCTTTATTACTATTGAATGAAGCTTATGGATTAAAAGAGGATGGAAAAACAATAGATTCCACATTAACTAGAAGAGAAATTGCCAATATTGCAGGAACCACAACAGAAACATCTATAAGAATGTTGTCGGAACTGGATAAAGATAAAATAATTCAGTTGGCTGGTAAAGATATCAGAATTCTTGATATGAAAAAACTCTACAGAACTGCCAATATATTTGATTGACAGAAAAATTAATGAATTAAATCATGTTTGAATATGACGAATGTCATTTTTAAAACATTGAATAGCAGCTACTTTTGTTTAGTTTTTAAAGGTAAATTATATTTTGAATATTAATAAACGTCATACAATTAAATTATCTAAAGAGCTAGTTGATAAAGTGAAGCAAATTGCCAACTTTTTTAAAGCTTATGAGAAAGGTGATGTACTTTTTTCTGAAGGAGAAATGCCAACTTATATTTATTTATTGGAAGAAGGCGAAATTTCATTGGTAAAATCGGGAACAGATTGCGAAGTTGAAATTATGGAGCATAAAAAAGGAGATATTGTAGGGTTAGATTTAATTTTTGATAATAAAAAATGCACTTATTCAGCAATAATCAAAACAAGCTCAGAACTACATGTTGTTGAAATAGAAAAATTTAAACAGTTTTTAATTAATGAAAATAGCTTATCATTAGAATTAATTAGATACCTGAGTTCATTAATAAAACAAATTGAAAATCATTCTTTAAATTCTATAAATGTTAGTTGAAGATTTTGCTGAAACGTGTCGCCTCTACGAAAATTTTGAAATTTGGGACGTAGAAAATATGGATGCCTTTTTTAAAGGTAATGCTGTTTTAACAACCATTTTTGAAGATAAATACAAAATTCCTATTGCTGATTTTAACCAAAAAAGAAGCGAAATAAAGGAAACCAATATGCAAATTATTGAAACAGTATTAAGTTATGTTGGCGATAAAAGTTTTTATATTTTCACTCATCATAATGAAAATCACCTTGAGTTAATAAAAATGCAACAACAAAAAATAATGAATTTTGGGGTGGATATCAATAACATAAAAAATGACCATGTTTATGTTATTATTATGGATAAGCAACTAAGTGAAGTGAATTAAAACCTAACAGGCTTTAAAAACCTGTTAGGTTTATGGTAAGTTATTTTACAGGTTCAAAGTGAGCGGTAAAGTGTCTCAGTAATAGTGTTTCTTTTTTAATTTCATATCCTTTCACTTGGTTTTTGTTTTTAAGTATTTCATCAAAAGTTTCAATTACATATTCAATATGGCTTTGTGTGTAAACTCTTCTTGGAATTGCCAAACGTACTAATTCCATTGGTGCAGGAATCAATTTTCCGTTTTCATCATACTTCCCAAACATTACAGAGCCTATTTCTACCGTTCTAATACCGGCTTTTAAATATAATTCGCAAGCCAATGCTTGTCCTGGATATTCATTAACAGGAATATGATCATACAATTTTTTTGCATCAATGTAAACTGCGTGTCCGCCAATAGGCATCATTACCGGAACGCCCATTTTGTGTAAATGTTCGCCCAAGTAGGCGGTACTTTTAATTCTGTATTCCAAGTAAGCAGGTTCAAAAACTTCTTTTAAACCTATTGCCAATGCTTCCATATCTCTGCCCGACAAACCTCCGTAAGTGGAAAATCCTTCTGTAATGATAAGCAGATTGGTACAAGCTTCAGCAATAGCACTGTCTTTTAGTGCAAGAAAACCTCCCATATTAATAAGAGCATCTTTTTTGGCACTCATGGCTGCTCCATCCGTTAAGGCAAACATTTCTTGAGCTATTTGTTCGTAGCTATGATTTTCAAAACCTTCTTCTCGGTGTTTGATGAAGTAAGCATTTTCAGCTACTCTACAACAATCTAACAATAGCATTACACCGTGTTTTTTACAGATGGCACTAACTTCTTTAGCATTTTGCATGCTTACGGGTTGTCCGCCACCACTATTGTTGGTTACGGTTAGGATAACAGCTCCAATGTTTTCAGCACCTTTTTCTACAATTAGTTTTTCTAGTTTTTCGGTATTCATGTTTCCTTTAAAAGGATGAATTAAAGCTGGGTCATGAGCTTCATCAATTACAATGTCTATAGCTTCAGCTCCTGAAAATTCTATGTTGGCTCTGGTGGTATCAAAGTGTGTATTGCTGATAAAAGTTTTGCCTTTTCCTCCTAAATATCCGTAAATAATTCTTTCGGCAGCTCTACCTTGGTGAGTAGGAAGAATATACTCCATTCCTGTAAGGTGTTTTACTGCTTTTTCCATGCGTTCCCAAGATTTAGAACCGGCATAAGATTCATCTCCACGCATAATTCCAGCCCACTGCTCGGCACTCATTGCTGAGGTTCCGCTATCGGTAAGAAAATCTATAATTACTTGTTCTGATTGGAGTAAGAAAGTGTTATAATGTGCTTTTTCTAAAAATGCCTTTCTTTCTTCTTCGGTGGACATATAAATGGGTTCTACCGACTTAATTTTAAAAGGCTCTATAATGGTTTTGTGTTTCATGTGTTTATTTTTTATTTAACCGAACAATATTCAGCTTTAATGTTTAATTGAATTGAAAATAAAATGTGATTGAAAAAAGATATTTTGATGAGTCTGCAAGAAAATTTCTTTTTTTGAGTCTTTCATAAGAAAATGTCAAAGACAAGGCTTGTGAAGTTTTTAATTGTCAGGAGTTTACTTTTGTAAATGATTGCAATTAAAAACGAGCGTAACGCAGTATTTGGCGTTTTCTTATAAAGACTATGATAAAGGATCTCGCTGCTTAATGTTCTTATAACAAGCAGGAGCTTTTATGCGAGAAAGCATGTAGTATGTATGTTTTTGTAACATTTGACAACAAAGTTAGACTTTTACAATAGATTTAATTATGATAAATGTCATTAATTTGTTGAATAAAATTGACAAAATTTGTCAATGTTTGAAAAAAAATGACTAAATTTGTAAAATAAATTGATTGAGATGTTCACAATTGCTAAATTATTGAAAGATGCTAGGTTGAGTAAAAACCTTTCTCTGAAAGAAGTTTCGGAGGCGATAGGTATTGATTATACTTTGTTTAGCAGGTACGAAAACGGAAGTAGAACGCCATCTAAAACTCAATTAGAAACCATTGCCAACTATTATGGTATAGATGCTAAAAAACTTGTTTTGCAATGGCTAAGCGAAAAAATTTATCAAGAAATTAAAGATGAAGAATATGGTTTAGAAGCCTTGCAGTTGGCAGAGAGTAGGGTAGCATACAAGTCCAAATCGTTTAATAATACTACTTTAATTAAACAAGCGGATGAACTTAAAGCTCAGCTAGACCAAAAAAGACCGTTATCTAAAGCTCATTTAGCTAAGTTGATGGATTACTACAAAGTGGAATATACTTATGATAGTAATAGGATTGAGGGCAATACTATGACCCTTAAAGAAACTGCTTTGGTTATTGAAAAAGGGTTGACAATTAGTGGCAAATCTGTTCGAGAACATTTTGAAACAGTAAATCATGCCGAAGCTATTGATATGCTTTTTGAGTTGGTGGAAAATAAAACACTAATAAATGAGTATTTAGTCAAACAAATTCATGGGTTAATTTTGCGAGGTATAGATAAAGAAAATGCCGGAAAATACCGTGATGTAAATGTTAGAATTTCAGGGAGTAAGCATTTTCCGCCAGAGCCTTATTTACTATCAAAATTAATGGAAGATTATTTTTTGTTTTACAATGAAAATAAAGCAAGAATGCACCCCATTGTTTTGGCAGCAGAAATGCACGAAAGGTTGGTTACTATTCATCCTTTTATTGATGGAAATGGAAGAACAGCACGCTTGGTAATGAATTTAGTATTGATGCAAGCAGGTTATCCAATAACCAACATCAGTAGCGAAAAAGACAGTCGTTTGCATTATTACGAAACATTAGAAATGGCTCAAACAAAGCATAACAAGGCACCATTTATTGAGTTTGTTTTTAATAATGTAATTTATGCACTTACTGATTTTTTAAAAATGGCAACTTGATGAAATGCCTCAAACTTATTAGGTTTGAGGCATTTTTATGTGAAAAATAATTTTACAGCAGCAATGATAAGTACTACAGCCAATAGGTATTTTAGCAAATTGTTGTTAAACTTTTTACTTCCTAAATAGCCACCTAAAAAACCACCAACTAATGCGATAGCAACAAGAACAAAGGCTTGGTAATCTATTCTAACACCACTGCTAAATTGCCCTGCCAAACCTGCTGCTGAATTTACCCAAATAAATAGTGCTGAAACTGCTGCTGCTTCTTTCATTTTCCCCCATTTCATTAGTAATATTACCGGACTTAGAATTATTCCGCCACCAATACCTATTAATCCAGAGAAAAAACCTATGATTCCACCAACTAAAATACCTTCCAAAATTTTTACAGGTTTTGTTTCTTGAGCTTCTTTACCAAAAACATTTAATAATCTCAGAATGGCAAAAATCAACAAAATGGCAAGTATTTTTTTGTATAATTGAGCATCAACTTCTAACATACCTCCCAAAAATGAAAGTGGAATAGAGGCTACAGCAAATGCTATAAAAAGTTTTTTATTGAAATAGCCTGATTTGGCGTAATGCAAAAATGCAACACCGGCAACAAATAAATTCAGCAAAAGAGCTGTTGGTTTCATGGTTTCGGGAGCAAAGCCAAAAAGTGCCATAAGAGCTAAATAACCACTTGCTCCCCCATGACCCACTGCGGCATATAAAAATGCAACTACAGGCAATAATGCTAAAAAAAAGATGATATTTTCACTGACTAACAAGTCCATGAGGCTAAATTAAATATTTCAATTACACTAATAACTGATTAATGTCACACAAAAAATCCCAACCTTAAAAATAGATTGGGATATTGAAAGGAGAATATAAATGGTAGATTAATTATTCTTAAAGTCTCTACTTTTTCCAGGGAAATAGTTTCTGGAAGTTCTAATATCTTTATGATTCCAATTCCAAATAACCAATTGGTATTTTCTCCAAATATAATCGAAAGGAGCTACCAAAAAGTGAACAAATCGAGTAAAAGGAATAATGCCAATAATTAAGAAAGCTGATGCAATGTGTGTTTTAACCATCAATAACGCCATTGCATTACTTGTAGAAAGCTGTGCAATTAAATCTACATTTGGATTAAAGGCAAACACCGAACGTAAATAAGGTGTCATTACTGAGGCAAACCAGTTGGAACCCCATCTGCCATAGTATGCCATTAATATTCCGCTTACAATTTGCACAAATAAGACTAAGTAAACCACATAATCCATGTAGTTAGATACCATTTGAATTCTTTTGGTAGTTGCTCTTCTTTTTATGAGCAATAAAAGACCAATTAGTGAAGAAATAGCAAAACCAAAGGCAGTAAATTCTAAAACTAACAATCTAACGGGTGAACCATTCCATGCTAAAACAGCACTTGGGATTAAAAAACCAATTAAATGTCCTAAAAATAACATTACCATTCCCCAGTGGAAGAATTGACTTCCAAAAAACAGTTTTCTACCCTCTAAAAATTGAGATGATAATGATGATACCTGAAAACCTTTTTTCGTGTATCTGTAAATAGACCCTATTAAAAAAACTGCTAAAGCAACATAGGGAAGAGCTCCGAATAATAAATAATCTAACATAGTTTTATGGTTTTAATTTTAATTTATTTTTTAGTTTATAATTTTTTCTAATTTCTAATTTTTTGTTCTCGATACGCTTCGCTACTCGAACTGACAAAATCTCTAATTCAAAATTTGTCTTGAACGTCTTTTTATTTCTTCGGGAGTAGGTATTGAAACCGTGCACCCGTCAGTACATTCGCTATGTAAAAATGCTTTTGCATAAGCAGGAATGGCTTCAGCTTTCTTTTCGTAGGTAATGTTATTAAAATCGGTTTTAAACACTTGTAATAAAGCACTTAAAGCATTTTTATAGATATTACCATCCTTAATGTCTTTCATGATAACCACTTTCTGCTTTTTATTCATTACTTTTTCTCTGATTTTAACTTTAGCATCATCAAATTCAGAAAGCATTTTTTCCAAAGCGGGTATCATTACCATAACTACTAATTCGTTGATAAACGATTCGTCAGTGTGTAAGGGCAACAATCTTAAAACATAAGGCAGATTATCCGCTAACTCATGTCCGTAATCGTTGTTATATTTTTCTTGCTCTACTTTCATGTTTACCAAAAACTCTCCTCTTTTGTAGTCTTCGGCAAAAATCACATAACCTAAATCTAAAAAACAAATGGCTTGGATATGAAAGGTTTTTTGAAAAATTTCTTCTATTTGATAAAAAGTTGAATTGGCAATAAATTCTGAAAAACGGACAAACTCTTTTCCGGCTTCAGGATAATTTTTATTTAAAAAATCCTGAATTTCAACTACTTTTTCAAAAATATCCGCTTTAGGATAGATGAAAAGTTCTGAAAGTAAGTTGTAATGTTCTAAGTTTTTCATAATTCTCAAGTTTGAAGTTAGAGGTTTGAAGTTTGAAGTTAACCTTGAACATCAAACTTTAAACCTTGAACCAGTTAAAGTCCTCTTGCAGGTTTTTCTTTAAATCCAAAACCTGTACTTCCTTTGTAGTCACCAGTGTTTTCAAGCATTTCAATAGCTTCTTCACGGTGAGCAGCAGGAATTACAAAACGTTCTTCAAATGTTGCCAAAGACGTTAATCTGAAGATGGCATTTGCAGTATTTACATCCATTCCTGCTTCATTCATTACTGTATTTAATTGTTTGTCGGTTACATCTTTAACAGTAGTATCTCTTCTGGAAACTCTAACAGCATGTAGTTTTTTGAAAACATCAATTACTTTGTCGTCATTTCCTGCTGTAAATAAAGAAGATAAATAGCGAATAGGCACTCTTAATTTTTCAACTCCAGCTAATAAGTGTTCAGAAACTGTATCATAAGTTCCATCGGCACTTACAGAAGCCATTGCTGGTAACAATGGTGGAACGTAAAATAAGTTTGGTAATGTTCTGAATTCAGGGTGGAGTGGAAGTGCTATTTTCCATTCTTTTACAAATTTATAAACAGGTGAGTTTTGAGCTGCTTTAATGGTTGAGTCTGCAATACCGTTTTCTCTAGCTGCTTTAATTATTGCAGGGTCATTCGGATTTAGATATATATCCATGTGTCTGTCCACTATTTCTGATTCATCGCAAGATGCAACAGCTTGAATTTGATCAGCATCATATAACATTACTCCTAAATAACGAATTCTTCCTACGCATGAGTGCATACAGGCTGGTGGTTGTCCTGATTCTAAACGTGGGTAACAAAGTACACATTTCTCAGATTTCCCTGTATTCCAGTTGTAATAGGATTTTTTGTAAGGACAAGCAGTTACGCACATTCTCCATGCTCTACATCTTTCTTGGTTAATAAGCACTACACCGTCTTCACCTCTTTTGTATAAAGCTCCTGATGGGCAAGATGCCACACAAGCAGGATTTAAACAGTGGTTACAGATTCTTGGTAAGTAGTGAAAAGTCATTTTTTCCAATTGGAACATGGCTTCTTGTTCGGCTTGATTTAAATGTTTGAAGTTAACATCCTGACGAGCATAATCGGGCGTTCCAGATAAATCATCGTCCCAGTTTGGTCCAGATTGAATTTCTATTGGTTCTCCGGTAATTAATGAAACTGCTCTACCAATTGGTTGGTCATCGCCTTCAGGAGCATCAAACAAATCTTGATAACGATATGCCCATGGTTCATAGTAATCATCTAATACCGGCATATTAGGGTTATGGAAAATATTTTTTAATCCTTTCAATTTCCCAGCACCTTTTAACGATACACTATCACCATCTTTTTTCCAACCTCCCTGATAAATATCTTGGTCTTCCCATTTGGTTGGATAACCTGTTCCGGGTTTAGTTTCTACGTTGTTCCACCACATGTATTCAGCTCCTTTACGGTCTGTCCAGATGTTTTTACATGCTACAGAACAAGTATGACAACCGATACATTTGTCGAGGTGGAAAACCATTGCTATTTGAGATCTTATATTCATAACTTTTATTTTTAAGGTTTAAAGCCCCTCCCGACCTCCCCGAAGGGGAGGAGTTTCCAACGCACCTGCCATAAAAACAGATTAGTTGGGGAGTATTTTTTAATCGTTTATGTTATACTAATTTTTATTTTTTTTTATTTTTTTTCGCTCCTCTACGTAAGCCTCCCCTTCGGGGAGGTTTGGAGGGGCTTTTAGTATTCTACTTTTGTCATTTTACGAACTAATACATGTGTATCACGGTTAACCCCTACAGGTCCCCAGTAATTGAAGTGGTAAGAGAACTGCCCATAACCACCACACATTAAGTTTGGTTTTAAGTGAACTCTCGTAAATGAGTTATTCATTCCACCACGTCTTGGTTCGCCTTTTTTACCTCTTCTTTCTTGAGATTTAGCAATGTTGTAGGTTCTTTCCACAGCATGGTAAACAATACATACTCCTTTAGGAATACGTGCACTTACACAAGCACGGGTTACATAAGTACCGTGGTCATTATAAACTTCCACATGGTCGTTATCTTTAATTCCCAACTCTTCTGCATCTTGCTCACTTAACCAACAAGGTTCTCCACCTCTCGATAAGGTTAACATTCTTAGTGTATCGCCATAAGTAGAGTGAATGTGCCATTTTCCGTGAGGAGTTAAACAATTTAACATTCTGGCTTTACCATCATTTATAGTAACCCTTAAATCACCATAAGCTTCTGGTGTTGGAGATGGTTTGTAAGTAGATAAATGTTCTCCAAAAGCAATATAAGCATCATGGTCAAGGTAGAAATGTTGTCTTCCGGTTAATGTTCTCCATGGTACTAACATATCTACGTTGTAGGTATAAGCAGCATAAGTTCTTCCTTCGTGCATTAATCCCGACCAAAGTGGTGAAGAGTTATATCTTTTTGGTTGAGCTTGTAAGTCACGATATTCCATTTCTATTTGCTCATAGCCATCACCTAATCTTTCAACCTCTTTGATACCTATTTTCTTACCCATGATTTCGTAAGCACGTTTGGTAAGTTTTCCGTTAGTTAATGAAGATAATTTAAGAACTGCATTAATGGCTTCAACATCTTCTTTTAATGATGGATACTCTGTTCCGTCATCCCATTTACTAATGTGTTGTCTGTTTTCTAACATTTCTTGATAAACATCTTCAACTGGGAATCCAACTCCATGAGCACTAACTCCGTTTTTCTCAACTCCTTTTCCAAGTGAAATGTATTTGTCGTAGATTTTAGAATAATCTCTTTCTACAAAAGCAATTTTGTGCATGGTTTTCCCTGGGATAGCTTCACATTCGCCTTTGCTCCAATCTTGTAATCTTGGTTGAGTAATTTCATCTTTAGAATCGTGAGAAAGAGGTGAATTTACAACATCCTTCATTACACCAGGTAAATATTTTGGAGCCATAGAGCTCACTCTTTCGGCTAATGCTTCAAAAATTTGCCAATCTGTTCTTGATTCCCAAACCGGGTCAATTGCAGCAGATAATGGATGAATAAATGAGTGCATATCTGTTGAGTTGATATCTGCTTTTTCGTACCAAGAAGCGGTAGGAAGCACAATGTCAGAATAAAGTGCTGAGGTATCCATACGGAAATTGATATCCACTACTAAGTCCATTTTACCTCTTGCTCCTTCTTTTTTGTAGGTAATATCTTCCACAATATCTCCTGCCACTTCATCTGCAATCTTGTTGGTATGAGTACCTAAATAGTGATCTAAGAAATACTCATGACCTTTTGCAGAAGTTCCAATGGCATTTCCTTTCCAAATAAACCAGTTTCTTGGGAAGTTGATTTCTTCGTCTGGTTCAACCACAGCGTGTTTAAGCTCTCCAGATTTTAATTGTTTTACGATGTAATCTCTCATTTCATCGTCAGTATTACAACCTGCTTTTTGGGCTTCTTTTACAATCTCAAAGTTGTTTTTGTTGTATTGAGGGTAGTAGGGCATCCAACCGTTACGAACTGCTTTTACAGCCCAATCGGCAGTATGTGTATGAGCCAATTTATTTTCAGGAACGGAGTTATAGAATTTTTGATTTCCATCGTATCTCCATTGAGAAGAGTTGATGTAATGCCAAATGGGACCTTGTTGTAATCTTGAGATAGTTCCCCAATCTTTAGAACTCATAATGGTTGACCAAGACTCCATTGGAGCCAATTTTTCTTGTCCGACATAGTGATTCATTCCACCACCATTTTTACCGTTACATCCGGTTAGCATTTGAGCCATAATAGAAGCTCTATACATTAAATTACCATGAAACCAGTGGTTAATAGCAGCCCCAACAATTACCATACATTTACCTTCGGTAATTTCAGCGGTATTAGCCCATTCTCTTGCAAGTTGAATAACAGTATCTCTACCAATACCTGTAAAAATTTCTTGCCAAGCGGGTGTGTAAGCTTGGTCTTTTTCATCATAAGACGTTGGATATTCACCAGGTAAACCCCTACCAACACCATATTGCGACATGGTTAAATCGTAGATGGTTGCAACAGGAACTTTTTCGCCTGATGCTAATGTTAAGTAGCGAACAGGCACGCCTCTCATGGCTTTTTTATCTAATCCGTATTCTACAAATTCTACTTGAGCAACTTCATCGTGTTTGTCGATAAATGTTAATTCCGGATCGTATTCAGCACCGGTAACATCATCAGTATAGGTTAAGTTCCAGTTACCATCTTTTCCATCCCATCTTTGTCCCATAGAACCTATTGGCACGACTAAATTATTGGTTTTTGTATCGAAATTTAAGAATTTCCAATCGCCATTATCGATGTCTTTGTATTGAGGCATTTCGTTGGCTCTTATCATTCTTCCGGGCACTAACTTATCTCCATCTTTGTCTAAACGAACTAAGAAAGGACAGTCGGTATATCTTTTCACATAATTAATAAAATAGGGTGTTTTCTTGTTGACGTGGTATTCTTGTAAGATTACATGTGTAACCGCCATCCAGAAAGCACCATCAGAACCAGCATGAACAGGAATCCATTGGTCGGCATGTTTGGTAACCATACTAAAATCAGGCGACATTACTACGGTTTTAGTTCCGTTGTGTCTTGCTTCTGAGAAGAAATGTATGTCTGGAGTTCTTGTCATCCCTAAGTTAGCTCCCATAGAAACAATAAATTTAGAAATGAACCAGTCGGCACTTTCGCACACATCGGTTTGTTCTCCCCAAATTTCTGGGTAGGCATTTGGTAAATCGCAATACCAATCGTAGAAAGATAAATTTACACCGCCCATTAATTGTAAATACCTAGCACCAGAGGCGTAGCTTAACATACTTTTTGCAGGAATTGGAGCAAAACCAATGATTCTATCAGAGCCATATTTTTGTACAGTATATATGTTAGCAGCAGCAATTAAATCAAGAGCTTCATCCCATCTTACTCTTCTAAACCCACCTTTACCTCTTGCTCTTTGGTATCTTGCTCTTTTTACGGAGTCCTTTTGTAAGTTTTCCCAAGCTTTAACCAAATCTCCTCCGGCAGCCTCTTTTTCAGCATTAAATAAATCTAATAAAGCACCTCTCATAATAGGGTATTTAACACGGATAGGGCTGTATAAATACCACGAATAAGAAATACCTCTTTGGCAACCTCTCGGTTCGTAAGGAGGAACTTCTTTGTTAAATTGGGGGTAGTCTAGCTGTTGCATTTCCCACACAACAATACCATCTTTTACATGGATTGCCCATGAGCAACCACCTGTACAGTTAACACCGTGTGTACTTCGTACAACTTTGTCGTATTGCCAACGGTTTCTATAGAATTCTTCCCATTTTCGGGTTTTGGGTGATATAATATCTTCAATCCAACTCATAATTTTTTGTTTTAAAGGTTTAATGTTTGAAGTTTGAGGTTTGTAGTTTAAACATCTTCAAACCTCAAATCTTGAACTTTTAATAAATATTCTTAGATGTTGCTGCTTTAATTTGTCTTTTGTATATGTCTTCTTTCACACATTTTCTTTTTCGTTCGATATATACCAATAATATAATAGAAGCTATTACCAAAAAGGCAACTCCTCCTCCATAAAGTAGTAGGTGATCGTTATATACTCTTTGTGGTTGATATACATTATTTACTGCTGCATCATTAAAAAATGCAGAAAGTTGATATATTTCTTTTTCTGTTAGAGGGTGATTTTGATAAGAAGAAGCCATTGCAGGAAAAGGAGGGGCACTAAGTATTCCGTTTAGTCCTGCTCCACCTAATCTTTCATATACTTTTGTTAAATCTTTAGCGAGTAAACCCCCAGCAATTAAATCTTTATGTTGTACGTTGTGACAAGTAATACATGATACTCCACCATTTTCGAGTCTTTTGCTTCCTTCAAATAAATGTAAACCTGATGTTATATCATTAGCAGAAGCATTTGCAGGGTCTAATGTTGGGTCAGCAACTTTTTCTTCTACGGGTTCTGTTTCTTTAACAGAAGCTGTAGTAGCAGGACTGCTTTCTGCAATGTAACTTATTATAGCTTTAATTTCAGCATCGTTAACATTTTGATTGGGCATTGGATAGCCGTACTCATTGATAATAGTTTTAGCATCAGCATCAGTTTCACCAAACGCTTGTGCATTTTTAACAAAACTAACTATCCATTCTTCGGCTCTTCTATCGGCAATTCCCGCTAAATCGGGACCAACTAATTTGCCTTTGCCTATAGAGTGGCAAGCACTACAATTTTGTTTAAAAACCTCTTTACCGTCTTGAGCGTTTAAAGTAAAACTTACAGTAACAATAGAAAGTGATATTACAATTGATTTTAGTTTCATTGTTTTTGTCTTTTATTGATTTGAATCATATATTTAGTTACTAAATCTTAGTTACGGTATAAAATTCAGCTGATTTTCAGACAAAAGAAATGATGTGAATCATAATGGTTTATGATTTTGCTCATAAACCACTTTAGGTAGGAAATAAAAATGAAAGAAAAGAAATTATTGATTGGCTAAGCTTTCAAGAGCATTGAAATCTAGGATTTTAATGTTTTTTCCAGAGGATTGGATAATTTTTTCATCATTGAGTTCTTTAAGCACTCTAATAATACTTTCGTAAGTAGTGTTTGTTAAACTGGCGTAGTCTTTACGAGGAATGGTGAAACTTAAAAGTTGAGGGTCTTTTTTGTCGGCACCAAAAATAGTATAATTGTAAAGAATTGCTCTGGCAACTCTATTTTTTACTTGAAGGTGATTAATTTTTGTTTCTGAATTTCTGAGTTCTTCGGCAAAAAACATCATCAATTGATAGGTAAATTCAATATTGGTTTTTGCTAGTAAGTTAAAAATGTTTAGGGGGATAAAAGTAAGCGTGGTTTCTTCATAAGTTTTTGCAGAAACAGGATAAATCCAATCTCCACCAAAGCCTCTATGTCCTATAATTTCTCCTTCACCTGTAAGTCTAAAAATTTTCTCTTTACCAGTTGATTCGTTTGAAAATACTTTTACTTTTCCTTTATTAATAACAAACAATCCTTTAACATCATCGCCTTCATTAAAAACAAGGTTGTCTTTTTGTAAGGTGTAAACGGATTTGTGAAATTCGATAAAATCTATCCATTCTTTTGAGCAGTATTGTTTTAAAAAAGAGTCCATATTAATAATATATTTATGCACCAAAGTTATTTTATAAATAGGATTAAAAATATGATTTTTTTCAGGTAATTAAGTAGTATTCATGGTTGCTATTTAATTTTAAATGAAACCTTTTATAATTAAAAACGGTAAAAGGCAACATTGTAAATAAAAATATAGTCTATGAAAAGAAGTTACTTCCTCGTTTTTATAATATTCTCAATTTGTTTTTTTAATCTCTCTTTTGCTCAAACTAGCAATGAGTTTTGGTTTGCACCACCAGAAGTTACTTCAGGTCATGGAGCAGCAGGAACACATGGAATAAGATTAGTAATGGCAACAGGAGCAACACCAGCAACAGTTACTATTGATCAGCCAGCAAATTTAGCTTTTAATGGAGGTACTCCAATAGTTATAAATATACCTGCAAACTCAGGTCATATTGAGGATATGACACCGCATACAGCCGATTTAGAAACAGCACCTCAAGATGTTGTTTTAAACACAGGATTACATATTTCTTCAACAGCAAACATAACTTGTTATTATGAAGTTACTACACCTTTAAATCCGGATATTTTTGCTTTGAAAGGAGCAAATGGTCTTGGAACAGAATTTTATACTCCTTTTCAAAATACTTGGGCAAACGGTACATACACACCTCCGGCTTACTCCTCTTTTGATATTGTAGCAACAGTTGATAATACAACGGTGTTGATTTATCCTAGAGTACCTTTAGATGGAGGACACCCAGCTTTAGCATCTTACTCAATTACCTTAAACAGAGGACAAACCTATTCAGGAGCTGTTACAGGAGGGGTTGGGGCAGATAATCCTGCTGGTACTGCTATTGTTTCAGATCAACCAATTGCTGTTTCTATAAAAGATGATTCTGTAAATCCTGCACCTGAGGGTTGTAGAGATTTAAACGGAGATCAAATTGTACCAGTTGATATTGTGGGTAATGAATATATTGTAACTCAAGGAGGGTTAACAACTCCTGAATACGCCTATATAGTTTCTACCGCAAATAACAATGTTATAAATGTAGCAGGAGTAAATGTAGCTACTTTATTTGCTGGAGAAACTTATAGGGTTACTATAAATAACCCATCAACATATATAACATGTTCTCAGCCTGCTTATGTTTACCATATTTCAGGGTTTGGTTGTGAAACGGGAGGAGCTTTATTACCACCATTAAATTGTGCAGGTTCATCACAAGTAAATGTTGTACGTTCAACAACTGAGTATTTTGGTTTGAATATAGTTGTACAAGCTGGTAATGAGGGTAACTTTCAATTAAATGGGAATCCTACTTTAATTCCAGCAACTGCTTTTGCTCCTGTTCCAAATACTGGTGGTACTTGGTTAGCAGCACAAATTAGTTATAATACAATTGATGTTCCTGTAGGTACAAATAATTTAATCACTAACTCTTCTGATGTTTTTTCTGTAGGGTTAATTAATGGAGGAGCATCTTCAGGGACTAGGTTTGGTTATTTTTCTGAATTTTCAGGAAAAATATTTGTTAATGCTGGAGCTGATATTATCGTTTGTGCGAATGATAGTGCTCAACTAAATGGTTCTGTTACAGGAGGTGCTACAACAGGTATTTGGTCAACAAATGGTTCAGGTGTTTTTGTGCCAAATAATACAACTTTAAATGCTCAGTATGTTCCAAGTAATGCAGATATATTAGCTGGAAATGTTACATTAACATTAGCTTCAACCAGTATTTGTTTTCCAGAAACAGACCAGGTAAATATTACATTTACACCTGCACCAACAGTTAATGCAGGAATTGACCAAACCGTTTGTGGTAATAATCCAGCGGTTACTTTAAATGGAGCTGTAACTATTGCAACAGGCGGGATTTGGTCTGGTGGAGCAGGAACTTTTGCTCCAAATGCAGCAGCATTAAATGCTACTTACACACCAACAGCGGGAGAAATTTCTAATGGTTCGCTTACCTTATATTTAACAACAACAGGTAATGGTACATGTCATCCAGAAGTAGATTCTATGGTAGTTACTTTTGGGCCAGCTCCAACAGCAAATGCAGGAACAGATATTAGTGTGTGTGAAAACAATCCAGTTGTATCACTTTCAGGTGGAGTTACTCTTGCTACAGGAGGAGTTTGGTCAGGAGGTACAGGGACTTTTTCTCCAAATAATACTTCTTTAAATACAAGCTATACACCAACAGCAGGAGAAATTACAAGTGGTAGTGTAACATTAACGTTAACAACTACGGGTAATGGAAATTGTAATGCTGTTAGTGATAATATATTGATAACGTTTACACCTGCACCAACGGCAAATGCAGGAGCAAATCAATCCGTTTGTGCCAACAATTCAACTGTTAGTTTAAATGGTTCTGTTACAGGAGCAACAGGCGGAAGTTGGTCAGGAGGATTGGGGACTTTTACCCCCAATAATACCACTTTAAATGCAACGTATTCTCCTACTGCCGCAGAACTAGCTGCTGGAACTGTAAACCTTACGTTAACAACAACAGGTAATGGAAACTGTAGTGCAGTAACAGATAATATGACTATTACCATAACTCCAGCTCCAACTGTAAATGCAGGAACAGACCAAACGGTTTGTGGAAATAATGCATTAGTAACCTTAAATGGTTCGGTTACGATAGCTTCAGGAGGTAGTTGGTCAGGAGGAGCAGGAACATTTACTCCTAATAATTCAACGCTTAATGCTACTTACATGCCATCAGCTGCTGAGATAACCGCAGGGACAGTAACACTAACATTAACCACTACAGGAAATGCTAGCTGTAATGCAGAAACTGATAACATGACTATTACGATAACTCCAGCACCACAAGTTAATGCAGGAGCTAATCAAACATTATGTGCGAATAATGCAAGTGCAACACTTTCTGGAGTGGTTTCAGGAGCAACAGGAGGAGTTTGGTCGGGAGGTACAGGTTCTTTTAATCCAAGTGCTACGGCTTTAAATGCTATTTATACTCCTTCAGCAACAGAAATTGCTAATGGTAGTGTAATACTTACATTAACTTCTACAGGAAATGGTTTGTGTAACGCTGTTTCAGACAATGTTCAACTAACATTTACATTACCACCAACTGCTAATGCAGGAGCAGATCAAACTTTATGTTCTAACAATGCTGCCATATCTTTAAATGGTTCAGTTACTATTGCAACAGGAGGAGTTTGGTCAGGTGGTTTAGGAGTATTTACACCAAATAATAATACGCTAAATGCAACCTATAATCCAACTGCGGGAGAAATTGCCTCAGGTTCGGTAACGCTAACACTGACAACAACAGGAAATGGAAATTGTGCTTCTACATCAGATAATATGACGGTATTTTTCACACCATCTCCTACTGTTGAAGCAGGAGTAAATCAAACAGTATGTGCCAACAATCCTACAATAACATTAAATGGCTCTCAAACAATAGCTTCAGGAGCTGTTTGGACAGGAGGTAGTGGAACATTTACTCCAAATAATACTACCTTAAATGCTACTTATACTCCTTCAGCAGCAGAAGTTACAGCTGGTTCAGTAGTGCTTTACCTTACTACAACAGGAAATGGAAATTGTTTAGCAGTTACGGATAGTATGATTTTAACGATAACACCAATCCCAACAGCTAATGCAGGTGCTAATTTAACATCATGTAGTAATAATCCTTCGGTTACTCTAAATGGTTCTGTAACAGGAGCAACGGGAGGTGTATGGTCTGGTGGAGCAGGTGTGTTTTCTCCAAGTAACTCTTCTTTAGGAGCAACCTATACTCCTTCAGCAGGAGAAATAACAGCAGGTACAGTAACCTTAACCTTAACCACTACAGGAAATGGAAATTGTAATGCAGTGTCTGATAATATGACAATTACAATTACTCCACCACCAACAGCAAATGCAGGGGCAGACCAAACAGTATGTGCGAATAATGCAAATGTTACTTTAAATGGTTCTGTTAATTTAGCTTCAGGTGGTCAATGGACAGGTGGCTTAGGAATTTTCACGCCAAGTAACACAGCGTTAAATGCCATCTATACACCAACAAGTGGTGAAATAGCCTCTGGAAGTTTAACACTAACATTAACCACAACAGGAAATGGTAATTGTAATCCGGAAGCTGATCAAATGGTTATTACCTTTACGCCAGCCCCAACAATAAGTGCAGGAGTAGATCAATCGGTTTGTGCTAATAATGCAACAGCAACATTAAACGGAGCAGTTAGTATTGCAACTGGAGCTCAATGGTCAGGAGGACTAGGTGTTTTTGCTCCAAATAATACAACCTTAAATGCAAGCTATACACCAACTGCTTCAGAAATAGCAAATGGTTCGGTAATGTTATACCTTACATCTACCGGGAATGGAAATTGTTTAAGTGTTGTTGATTCTATGTTGTTAACGATAACACCAGAGCCTACAGTTAATGCAGGAGTAGATCAAACAATATGTGTAAATAATTTAAGTGTAAATTTAAGTGGTTCTGTTAGTGGACCAACTTCAACAGGTGTTTGGTCAACTTCGGGAACAGGTGTTTTTATTCCTAGTAACACCAATTTGAATGCAGTTTATCAAGCTAGTGCTCAAGATTCGATAGCAGGAACAGTAACGTTAACGCTTACGTCAACAAATAACGGTAATTGTAATGCTGTTTTTGATGATATGGTTATCACCATTTTACCTGCGGGAGGAGCAAATGCAGGAGCAGATCAATCTGTTTGTGCCAACAATGCTAATGTAAGTTTAGCTGGAATAATATCAGGAAATGCATCAGGTGGAGTTTGGTCAACAAGTGGAACAGGAGCATTTTCTCCAAACAACACCAATTTAAATGCAACTTATCTTCCAAGTGCAGCAGATATAGCTAGTGGTTCAGTAACCATTACACTAACTGCAAATAGTTGTAATAATGCAACTGATGATATGATAATAACCATTACACCATCACCAGTTGTAAATGCAGGTAATGATACAACAGTTTGTGTTAGTAATTTAAATGTTCCTTTAAATGGAAGTGTATCGGGAGCATCTAACACAGGTAGTTGGTCAACAAGTGGAACAGGAACTTTCTCTCCAAATAATACTACGCTTAATGCTATTTATAATGCAAGTGCTGCAGATTCTGTAAATCAAGGGGTTGTTTTATATCTTACAGCAACTAATATTGGAAATTGTTCTCCTGTAATCGATACAGTGGTGATTAACTTGTTTCCAACAGGAGCAGCCAATGCAGGGGCTGACCAAACAGTTTGTGCTAATAATGCAACAATAACCTTAAATGGTTCAATTACAGGAGGAGCAACAACTGGGCAATGGACTACTTCAGGCTCTGGTACTTTTATGCCTTCAGATACTGTTTTAAATGCTACTTATATACCAAGTAGTGCAGATACAGCTGCTGGTTCGGTTAATTTAGTACTAAACGCCACCAATAGTTGTAGTCCAGCGGCAGATTTCATGGTATTAACCATTACACCAGCTCCTGTTGTAGAAGCAGGACCTGACCAAATTGTATGTGGAACAAATGCTACGTTTAGTTTAAATGGTTCTGTTAGCGGTTCAACTACAACAGGAACATGGACAACAAGCGGAACTGGAACTTTCTCAAATAATACGATAATGAACCCAACATATACAGCAAGTGCTGCAGATATATCTAATGGTGGAGTTACAATTTACTTAACTTCAACCAATAACGGACTATGTAACCCTGTTATAGATTCATTATTGATTTCAATAACTACGGGTATTGGTGTTAATGCTGGTCCAGATCAGTCGGTTTGTTTAATAAGTACCCAAACACAATTGATGGGAGCTGTATTTAATGGCTCTACTACCGGACAATGGACTACTAACGGAACAGGAACATTCTTTCCACATGATTCTGTTATGACACCAATATATCAATTCAGTGCAGGAGATACCACAGCAGGAACGGTAATGTTTATTTTAACTTCAACCAATAATGGTAATTGTGCACCTGCATCGGATACGATGATAGTAACTTTTGGAAGTGCAGCTTACGCTAATGCTGGAACAGACCAAACGATTTGTGCTGATAACTTAAATGTACCATTAACTGGAGTTGTTTCAGGAGGTTCTTCTACAGGAATATGGACAAGCAATGGAACAGGAACATTTAATCCGTCAGATACGGTGTTAACTACTTCTTATATAGCAAGTACAGCAGATTCTGCGGCAGGTTCTGTAGATATTTATTTAACAACAACAAATAATGATGGAGGTTGTTCTTCAGGAAATGATACTATAACCATCAACTTTGATTATGTGCCAATTGCAGATGCAGGAACTAATCAAACCATTTGTACTACAGTTGATTCTGTTTACTTAAATGGTAATGTTCAGTATGCAACAGGAGGAACATGGACAACAAGTGGAACAGGAACCTTCGTTCCCAACAATACAGATTTGAATGCTGTTTATGTGATGAGTGCTGCTGACATTACTAATGGAAGTGTTCAGATAATATTAACAACAATTAGTGGAACTACTTGTTCTAACAGAGCGGATACGATGACTATTACGGTTAATAATCCATTAACAGTAGATTTTAGCTTTTCTGGACAGTGTGTGGGACAAGCAATTAGTTTTTATGATAGCACCTTGGTTGCATCAGGAAGTATATTGAGTTGGGAATGGAACTTTGGTGATGGTGGGTTTGGATTTGTTCAAAACCCTACACATACTTATCTTTCTGACGGAAATTATACCATTACCTTAGTAGTTACAACTACTACAGGCTGTAAAGATAGTATTTCTCAGTCCATCACTATAAATCCATTACCAATTGCCGATTTTAGTTTTGGTCTTCCACCTTTCTATGTTGGTGTTGATGTAAACATGAATGATCAATCCTCTGGAGCAAGTTCATGGAACTGGGATTTTGGAGATGATTTAGGAACATCAAATATTCAAAACCCTGTGTATAATTATACCGTTCCGGGAGTATATGTAATTACTCAGTATGTTACGAGTGCCGCTGGTTGTGTTGATTCTACAAGCAAAGAAATTAAAATTGAAGAAGATAATGTGATTATTTATCCTCCAACATTTCCAACAGCGTTTACACCTAATGGAGATGATAATAACGATGTGTTCTTTGTAAGAGGAGGTCCGTTTGTGTATGTTAATTTCAGAATCTACAATGAGTGGGGAGAAATGATTTTCAGTTCTAATGATGCACAGGACGGTTGGGACGGAACACACAATGGTGAAGAAGTTCCAATGGGTACTTATGTTTACACCATTAAAGCAGAAACTCTTGATGGAGTTAAATATGATAAATCAGGAAAAATTGCTTTAATAAGATAAGATAGTTAATGGTTTAAAATTTAAAAACTTATGAAAAATATATATATAATTTCAATAATAGTAGCTTTTGGTTTTTATAATCAATTAAAAGCTCAAGATGCTCATTTATCTCAATATGATGCTTCTCCAATATTATTAAATCCTGCACTTACAGGACATATAGAAAATGGAGATTTTAGAATCGGAGCGTTATACAGAACGCAATGGGGTTCAATATCTTCCTCTAGTTTTACTTCAACTGGAATAACTTTCGATACTAAATTGAATGCTAGATGGGGAGTTGGGGCTTATGCTACCAATAACGATTTAGCTGGATTTATTAATGCTTTTAACTTTATGATTTCAGGAAGTTATCAAATTTCTGATCCACTACAAAACAAGTATAAAATCCTTACGGGTTTACAAGCAGGTGTTTTGTATAAGAGAATAGATCAACAAGAATTTATTTTTGATAGCCAATACAGTAATGGCGGGTTTAATGAAGATATTCCTTCGGGAGAGGTTTTTAGTAAAAACAATTTAGTAGTTCCAGATTTTAACTGGGGAGTTGCTTATGTACATACCGATAAAAACTCAAAAATAAGACCTTATGTTGGAGCTTCATTGTTTCATATTAATATGCCAAAAGAGTCGTTTACAGATGCAAGCGATTCCAAACTGCCAATTAGATGGACTTTTAATGGAGGAAGTAAATTTGATGTAAATCCTAATTTGATGATAGATGTACGCTCGTTATTTCTTTTACAAAGAACTGCTAAAGAAATAAACTTTGGAGCATTAGCGTATTATAAACTAAAAGACAATGATTATACTTTAGTTGGTGGAGTTGATGTAAGATGGAATGATGCGGTAATAATTAATGCTGGAATTATGCATAAGAACATTATTTATAGAATGAGTTATGATTATAATACATCATCTTTAAATAATTCAAGTAATGGAAGAGGTGGTACAGAAGTTTCTATTATTTATACTCCATCAAAAATTCGTTCGGCACCATCTTATAATTAACTTGGTGATTAAAATTTATAGATTTAATTAGCTAGCCTCCAATAGCTATCATTGTTCTGTTGTTGGCATTTTTCTCTGGGTCAGAAAAATCTTTATCGGAAGTCATGCCACCTCTTACGGCTTTTTTGTGGTAAATGCCATCTATAATAATGGGTTTAATATCTTCTCCATTTCTAAGTGGAGTAAGTAGGTTAGTTTCGGAAGTAGAGAATAAACAGTTTTTTATTCTTCCGTTGGCAGTTAATCTAATTCTGTTGCAGCTATCACAAAATGGATTAGAAACGGTACTAATAACTCCAAAAGAACCTTTATATCCTTTAATTTGAAAGTTTTTAGCTGTTCCGTTTTTCTTGCTTTTTAGGTTAATAATATTTTCAGAACCATATTTTTCTTCGGCTGCCGATAAAATTTCGTTTAAGGTAATTACTTTTTCGTTGTTCCATTTATTTCCATCAAAAGGCATAAATTCAATAAATCTAATAGCAACATTTTTATTTTTTGTAAGTTCTATAAAGTCGTTTATTTCATTATCATTAACTCCTTTAATAATTACGTTATTAATTTTCACGTTAAAACCATTTGCCTCATACAGGTTGATGTTATTGATAACTCTATCAAAATAATCTCTCCTGGTAATTTCTTCAAACTTCTTTTTATCTAGCGTATCTAAACTAATATTTACATCTTTAACGCCTGATGTTTTAAATAATTCAAAATAATTATCTAGTAAAATTCCATTGGTAGTAATGCCTAAATTGATGGGTAGTTGAGTTAATTCAGTAATAATTTTTTCAATATTTTTTTTAATTAGAGGCTCACCACCTGTTAATCTAATTTTTTTTACACCCATTTCCACAAAAGTTTTGGCAATGGCAATTACTTCTTCATGACTCATTAAATGAGATTTTTCAGAGAGTTCAATACCTTCTGCGGGCATGCAGTAAAAACATCTTAAATTACATCTTTCTGTAAGAGAAATTCTTAAGTAGTCGTGTACTCTACCAAATTGATCTTTTATTTGAGATGCTGAATTCATGGTTTTTATTAGATATTTTTATTTTGATTCAAAATTACTCATCTTTAAGTGAAATCTTTGTTGTTATTCGTTCTTCATAACTTCAAAGTACTTTAGGCACTCCTAAGTACTCTAAGTACTTTATAACTATTAATGTAATTCTAACTGAATGGCTTTTAATTCTTCAGCACTTAAAAATTTCTGAGCAAGCGGAAAGAGGGTATTGTCCTCTCTAAAAATATGAAGCTTAAGTAATTCAACTAATTCTTTGGCATTGTTATAAGCTACATCATAGGTAAACATTCTGGCTTGTTCATCTCTATATCTAGGAGCTAATCCTAAGAGGTTAAAAGTTAATGCCCCAAGTTGAATAAATTTTATATGATCATCTTCCATTAGGTCAACCGCTGTTATTGGTTCTTCTCCTGTGCCATGTTCATTGTTGGCTAAAAGTGCTTTGTTAAGAATGGGAAAAAGAATCTTTTCTTCTTTTCTGTTATGAGGAAGAAGGTTGTTGTCAAAAAAATCAAAAAACTGTTTAAAGCTGCTGTTTATTTCATCATTAATTACATACTGAGCTTCTTTAAATGCACTTAACGCTTTTTCAAAATCATCAATAATTTTAGATAGTTCCTTGTGTTCTTCAACAAAAACATTCAGTGCATCATCAATAGGTATATCTAAGTTTTTCAATTTAGCCAAATCTGAGTAAGCATCAGGTGGATCCATTGGAGAAAGTTCACTTTCAATGGAAATTTCGTCTTTCTCGGCATTTGCTTTTACAGGGTCAGAAGTTTTTAACTCTTTTAGTCTTGCACCTGTTTCATGATCTATTATCTTCATTTTTTTCTGTTTTTATCAATTTAAATATATATGATACTATTCATATTAATATTTCTTTTTTGATAAAATTACTGCTGATTTACAGTTTAAAAAATGATATAAATCATCAAAAGAGAGGTGTTCTTAGTAAAAGTCGGGATTATTAATAAATGTAGAATCTGTTAAGGTGCGTAAAAAAGCTAATAAATCTGCTTTATCTGATGCAGACAACTGAGCTCCACCATGATTAATATGCGTCATTAGCGGATCTACAGTTGCCGATTGTTGCAAACCACTACTATAAAAATTGATTACTTCTTCTAAGGTTGCAAAACGATTATCGTGCATATAAGGAGCAGTTAAAGCAATGTTTCTAAGTGTTGGTGTTCTAAATTTCCCCATATCCGCTGGGTTTCCAGTAACCAAAAATCTGCCTTGGTCAACTCCTGTAAAAGAACTGTTTAAAGCATTATTGTGGAATTCACCATCTGTCCATAATGGATTTCCAGCACTTCCGTGGCAATGGTAACAATCTCCTCGATTATCATCCATATACACAACAAAACCATTCATTTCTGAAGAAGTTAATGCAACTTCTCCACGCATATATTTATCAAATTTAGAATCTCCAGAAACCATGCTACGCATAAACTGAGCTAATGCATAACTGATGTATTTTTGTCTTTCTGGTGTAGTTAATTCAGTAATTTTTATTCCAAAAGTTTTCCAAAACGCTTTTTGATAGAATTCATTTCTCTTAAACCTATTAAGAATGCTATCGTTATTAGCATTTAAAAAAGGATTTCCTTCGGCTAAATCTGCAAGAGCAACATCATCCAAATGATGCTCGCCACCATTCCAACCGTGATATTGATGCCAACCAATGTTTACATGTGGAAGCACTGCTGTTCCTGTTGGTCCCATAATAGAAATGGAATAAGATTCTTCTTTTAAATGGCAAGAAGAACAAGAAAGTCCGTTGGTGCTTAAAATTTTATCGTAATACAAACTTTTACCAAGAGCAACACCTTCTAAACTCATTTTATTGAAATCAGGATTTCTCATTGGAGGTAAGTAGGTGAGGGTAGGAGGAGAGATGTAAGTAGGATTATAATCTCCATAAAAATCTTCTTCGGGACTGTAAGGTTCAATGTTCTTGTCTTTTTTACAACCACTTAATACAATTAGTACGAGCAATAATAGTTGGATAGATTTTGACATGGTTTCTTGTTATTTAGGATAATATAGGTTTATCCATTTGGTTATTAATTCTTTTTCATTGTTTAATAGTGGATTTGAAGGGGGCATTAACCGTGGGTTGGCATCAAAAATAGTTGAAACCAGGGTGCCGTTTTCAGCTTCAAATTTTACTTCTTCGTAATTAGTTAAAGAAGGCAGTATGTTTAATGTTTGTGGATGATGACAACCACCGCAATTTTGGTCTATTATAGGTTTTATATTTTTGCTATAAGTAATGATATCATTAGTTATCGTATTTGTTGTTGTTGTTGGAGTGGTTTCAACAGGTTCAATGGCATTTTTCTCACATCCTAAGAAAAGGCAAACAAGTAAAATGGATAATATGCTTGCAGAGGTTTTCATTTGTAGTTTTCTAGCCTTATCTAACAAAGTTAATTTTAACCAACTTTAAAAGCTATGATAAATATCATACTTTAAATTATGGTTTTGAATAATTAAAAAGGCCGCAACCGGAGAGGTGTGCGACCTTTTAACCTAACTAAAAAACTACATGTTTTTGTAAAACTACTTTTGGTTACTCTAAAACTAAGCAAATGTAGCTATGAAAATTCTTTTGGTTTATGACGCTTGTCATAAGATGAACTTTTTTTTAATTAACTGTTTGAGCTTCCTTTTTCTCCTCTCCAGTAATAAACTTTGGTTTAATGGTTAACATAACCCAACCCCATCCATTATGAGTATCTTCAACCCCTCTGCCATTAGCATCTGTAACGCCTTTTAAATAAGATAAGGTTTCGGTGTTTATTAATACGGAATATCCGCCTTTAACATCTACACCTTTAGAAAGTTTAAAACCAAATGTAAAATCTATCTCTGTTCCTAAATAACTGTCCATTGCTTGTAATTGGTCAATTTCAGAAAGCGGAGTTCCTGCAGCTATTGCAGCATTATTGTCTAACTGAATTTTGTAGCCGTCAAGCACTTCTTCTGCAGCTAAAAAATAGTGAACATCAGCTCCTAACCAAAACTTTTTATGCGTGTATTTTAACCCAAAAAAAGCATCATTTAATCCAATAGAATTAATATGGTTGCCAACATAAAAGTAATCCATATAGCCATTAAATTTGTGGTTAGTACCAAAATGAGGCGTGAATGAATGGTTTACCGTTCTGTAGCTAAAAGAAGTATCGGTTTGACTTTGCCCGCTGAGGTGTTCAAAACCTGCGTGTAAGGCAAATTTCTCCGACATTTTATAATTGGCTTCCAATCTAACATTCATAGCCTGAATTTCTCTGTTATATTCGCCTTCTACATCAGTGAAAACAGTATTTCTATTGCCATCAACACCCATTTGGTAGTAAAAAGCACCAGCTATTTGAAATTTATCTTTTTTGTAAACCAATCTGGTTCCTGCAGTCTGACTGTAATTATCTTTGTAATATGCAGTAGCAGTTCCTGGAGCAACACCCGAACTATCGTAATCTAGTTGCTCTTTACCTAAATTTAAAAAGAGAATGCTGGCATTAAAATTATCGGATAATTTATGGTTTAACCACATGTATTGCATGGCTTTGTATGTTCCAAATTGAGCTTCTGTACCGCTTAAAGCTGCTTTATCCTGATTGTAAGCAACACCAAAATCAATTTTTGTTTTTTCATTTTTAAATTTTAATAAAGCCGCATCGTGAGCTCTTGACTGCTGAGCCCATCCTAAATCTCCGAAAATACGGTGGTCATCATAAGCAATTTCTTGACGTCCAAATTTTAACGACCACTTTTCATTTAACAATGCTTCTGCCCAGGCTTCGTGAACAGCAATATAAGCTCCGTTATTATTTTGTTGAGCAGCTGTTCCTATTGTTTGTGGCTGACTACCCCACACACGAATATCTTGAACGGTAATTTTAAAAATGTAGCCTTCTGTTTTATAGCCAAAATTTAACCTTGTTCTTTGATCAACAAAAGCAGCAGGGCTTTGTGTAGAATCGAGTATATTTTTAAAACCATTACGGTATTCAAACCTTGGTCTTATTTCGCCATCTAGCGTAAACTGAGCAAAAGTTGGAAGACTTAATAAAACTCCTACTCCTAGCAGTATTTTTTTTATTGTTTTCATATTATATAATGTTTTATAGATTTCTATAAACAAAGTAAGGGTTTTATTAAAGAAAAAAGACTGAGTTATATCATTAATTTAACTTCCATTATGAACGTTCTTTTATGATATTTTTTATTATTTATGGATTATCAAATTCACGTTTTGGTCCTTGATAGTACCACCAGTTTAATACTAAACAAATAAGATAATAAGCAGTAAATCCATAAAGTGCATATTCTGGAGTTCCAGCTTTAATTTGCTCGCCAAATACTTTAGGAATAATAAAAGCTCCGTAGGCAGCAATAGCAGCAGTCCAGCCTAAAACCGGTCCTGCTTGTTCTTTGTTGAAAATGTATGGAATACTTCTAAAAGTAGAACCATTTCCTATGCCTGTAGCCAAAAACAACAACATGAAACAAGCAAAAAATGGCCACCAATAAGTTTCTGGAGTTGCAGCATCTCTAGCCTGAATTACACAATAAGCTACTGCTAAAGCACCCACAACTTGTAGTAAGGTGCTTACCATCGTTACTTTTGCTCCGCTGTTAAATTTATCAGATAAAATTCCACCAACTGGACGAACTAATGCCCCAATCATAGGACCAATAAAAGCCCATAACATAAAGTTGGGTGCATTAGGATTGATAAAAGAAGGATCATCGGGATTGGTGTAAACAAATATATCCTGACACAATTTAGGAAAAGCAGCAGAAAAACCGATAAAAGAACCAAAAGTCATGGTATAAATAACAGTCATTATCCAATTATGTTTGCTGCTTAGTATAGAAAATTGTTTGTTGAGGTTGGCTTTTATTTCGCCTGGAGTAGCATATTTCATAAGCAATACAGCCAATATGATTACTATTGGTAAAACTATCCACATATTTACTTTTAGCCCAACTAAAAGGTAAGAACCAATGGCTGAAGCAATAACTCCAAGGGTAACCATGTATAAGGTTTTTCCTATGCCTTGAGCTGTACTTGGTAATTTAGGTGTACCTGTAATTACATTGTTCATTCCGAAAAAAGCACCCACAACCGCAGCTAAAAGCAAAGGAACCCATACCCATCCTGCATTTTGAACACCTGCAAGTGGACCACCACCTTCAACACCAAGAGAAGTTCCTGCTACACCAAATAAAGAAAAACCAACCGCAAAAGGAATTAATTTTTGCATGGTAGCTACGCCTAAATTTCCAATTCCGGCATTCATTCCCAACGCATATCCTTGCATTTTTTTGGGATAGAAAAAACTGATGTTGCTCATAGAAGAGGAGAAATTTCCACCTCCAAAACCTGAGAGCATTGCCATTATGGCAAATACCATATAAGAAGTGTTTAAATCGCTTAAGGCTATGCCTGTTCCAATAGCAGGAATGAGCAATAAGGCTGTAGTAACAAAAACAACATTTCTTCCGCCTCCTAACGAAATTAAAAATGAGTTTGGAAGTCGTAAAGTAGCTCCTGCTAATCCGGCTATGGCGGGAAGTGTGTAGTAGAGATTGTTTACTTCGGCAAGAGCATTATTAAATTCATCAGAACCTGGTGTTAAGCCGTTTGTTAAACCAAAATTATAGCCAAAATCTTTCATGTATTTGATAATCACTCCCCACATAATCCATATTGCAAAAGCTAAGAGTAGGGCAGGGATGGAGAACCAAAGATTTTTATTTGCTATTTTTTTTCCTGTGGAACGCCAGAAGTTATCATCTTCAACATCCCATTGTTCTATGTTTGTTTGTGACATGATGTGTAAGTTTTAGTTTATAGTTGTTAGTTAATCGTTATTGGTTATCTGTTAATTGTTTAATTTCTATTCCCAAAAACACCCCCCCGCCCCTCTCAAGAGGGGAGAGCCAACGCTCATTTCCAATTCCTATCCTTCCTAAAGGGAAGGAACTCCCCTCCTTTGGAGGGGTTGGGGGAGGATAATCTCTAATTTCCAATCTCAAATTCATCTTCATCATCTTCTCCATGAGAGCCTTTTGGTTCTTCGAGCATTAACCAACAAAAAATAAAGCTTAGTGCAGCTCCTGCTGCTACAATGTAGAAGAATGTTTTAGCATCTACTAAAGAGAAAATAACAAGGTAGATAACAGCACCTACATTTCCGTAAGCACCTGCCATACCTGCAATCTGACCTGTCATTTTTTTGTTTACCATGGGAATTACTGCAAAGGTGGCTCCTTCAGCTCCTTGCACAAAAAAGGAACAACCAATAGTGATAATCACAGAAACAACGAGCCACCACATTCCGTCAAACATGGGAACGATGGTTTGTTCGCCTTCTACCACGGCATCATATTTTCCTATTAACGCCATTCCGAAAAAGCCAATAGCAATTCCTACCATGTAAATAAGCATGGTTCGTTTTCTGCTGCTCATCATATCGGAAAGTAAACCGCCTAACGGACGAGCTACTAAGTTTACAAAGGCAAAAGAACCGGCAACTAATCCCGCCATTTCGGCTGTCATAATTTTTTCTCCGGCATCATTCATTAATGGTGCAAAAACCGACTCGAAAAACATGGGTAACATAGAAACTACGGCTAACTCAGCACCGAAATTCGCAAAGTAGGTGCTGTTTAGTGCAGCTACACTTCCCCAGCTATATTTGTCTTTTTCGGGCACACCCGCTTTTAAATAAGGAAGGTTAACTTGTAAGGTTTTAATTACATGTCCGACATACAATAAAGCCAGCACACCATAAATAATGTACAATACATTTTCGGAGTATAAGTTATGAGATAACCCATCTGTAACAATTTGCACGGTTTGTATTTTCCATGCTAATACGCCCATAGCTCCCACCAACGGAAACGACCATAAAATGTATTGAACTAAATCTTTGTAAGAAGTAACCATCATAGGTTCGGTTTTCTTAGCCATTTCTTGCTTTTTTCCGGGAGGATTATCATTTACCAAGAACCAGTAAACTACACCATAAATCATACAGATAAGTGCATTTAAGAAAAGTGTCCATCTCCAACTGTCGTCTCCAAAGCCTAACCATTTGTCCATTAAATGTATGGTGAAAAATGGTAAACTTCCTGCTGCTGCTGCCGACCCAAAATTTCCCCAACCTGCATAAAGTCCTTCGGCTCTTCCTACCATTTTTGCAGGAAACCAGTTGGCAACCATTTTAATCCCAATTACAAAACCAGCACCTATAGATCCCAATATTAATCGGGCAACCATTAATTGAATAAATGAGTTTCCGAAAGCGAAAAAAATGGCAGGAATTCCCATAACCACCATTAAGCCCGAAAAAACCCTTCTCGGACCATATTTGTCTATCATGGCACCAACTACAATACGAGCCGGTATGGTAAGGGCAACATTACATATCATTAATACCTTTATGTGCGATTTAGTTAACCAATCAATACTATCGAGCATGGTGGTTGCCAATGGAGCCATATTAAACCATACATAAAAGGTTAGAAAAAATGCTATCCATGTAAAATGCAAAACCCTTATGGGTTCTTTAGAGAAATCGAATAACTTAAGTTCTGTAGCAGCCATTTTTTTAGTCTTTAAAATATGGTGCTAAGGTAGATAGGGGAGGACAGGGTTAAAATGAGCTAAATCAGTATTTTATATGATTGTAATCATATAAGTTGCTATTAATCAACATAAAAATAAAATTTAACACGCTTTATATTATGATTTATATCATTTCAGAAATAAAGTGCTTAAGCTACTTTTGTATAAAATTTAAAGTATAAACATTATGAAACGACCATGAGTAAAAGTTTCTCGCATAGGAGTGTTTTGTGAGTACAAATTGATATTTTATATGAAATAAACTAGCAACGCTCCCCCTTGCCCCCTCTCTTCAAAGAGAGGGGGAGAAGTTGTCACAAGACAACTTAGGGGTGAGTCAGAAAAAACAAATAATCCGTGCGAAGTACATTAATACAACCATAAAAATTAACAAATAATAAATATATGAAAACACTAGAACCTAATACTGTTGAAAGTAGTGAATTAGTTGAACAAACCTTTACTTTTTGGTTTTCTGATAATGAACACATACGTTCGCCATTTCCGGAATACATACGACCTATTTTAAAAGAAAAAGCCGTTGAAGATTTTTTTAAGTGGGTAAGTAACCTAAACCCTAAAGCTAAGGAAGAAGTTAATGATGAGATGATTGCTGAAAAATTTGAGGAAATCATTTTTGAAGCAGCAATGGGATTGGTACATACCGAAGATGAAAAAATTACTATTCAGTATCCTTTTTTACCAAGAATGGATGATGAGATTAGCAATAATGAGGAAGATGCTCAGCTAAGTAAAATAATAGACAGAACTTTAACAAAAGAAGGGGATACTCAGTTTTTAAAAGTGAAACTAGAAAATGTTAGTGACCAACAAGTTTGGGAAACCAAGTTTGAGTTGCCGTTGTAGGGTTGGTTGGTATTTGTTCCAAGCAAATGCTTGAAACAGAATGTTTATGCTTAGAGGAGATGGGGTTGGCATTTTCAACTACTTACTCAATTTTAATATTCTAAACGCACCTTGTACTACCAATCCAAAAACAATTGTTCCTACTATCAAATCAGGTTTATTGGAATCCAACCAATTTACCAAAAGTCCTGCGGAAATTACTCCTAAGTTGATAATTATGTCGTTGGAAGTAAAAATCATACTCGCTTTCATGTGTGCCTCTTCTTTGCTTTTTGACTTTTGCAGAATGTATAGACAAATTCCATTTGCGATAAGGGCTAAAATTGAAACAATAATCATTGTCCATAAGTCAGGGAGCTCTTCAGCTCCGAAGAATCGTCTTAGCACTTCTGAAAATCCAATTATTGCGAGTGTTATCTGAAAATATCCTGCGATTTTGGCAATCCGTTTTTTCTTTGTCAGCGTACCACCAACGGCAAATAAACTGATTCCGTAAACGAAACTGTCAGCGAGCATATCCAAACTATCTGCCACAAGTCCCATAGATTTAGAAATCAAGCCTGTTGTCATTTCGATAACGAAAAAGGCAAAATTGATTGCAAGAACAATCCAAAGCAGTTTTTTTTGACTTGCGTTCTCATTAAAATCGGTTTGGTCTGTTTGTACTGTTGATATTCTCTTTCCGCCTAATTTTAGGTCAATAATGGATTTTTCAATTTCTTCTATTTGTCCGTTATGAAATATGGTTAGTTTTCGGTTCGGGATGTCAAAATCCAAATTTGCAATACTTGAAATTCCGTCCAAATTCATTCGAATTAGATTTTCTTCGGATGGACAGTCCATCTTGGGAATTATAAATAGTGTTTTTTCCATTTAATCTTCGTCTTCGTTACCAAATGGTTTAATAATTACTCCTACACTGAATATAAAACCGTCAGTAGGTGCATAGATTTCTGTAAATGTTGGGCTATCCTGTGGTGGAAAAACTAACGGTGAAAAATTGGTTTGACGTATGTTAGTGAAATTTTCAAAGTTCAAATATGTTGTTACCCATTTAAAGTTTCGCATAACCAAGAAACCCATAGTAATAAAGTCTCTGGTTTCCTCTCCATTGGATAAAACTTGCTTTCCTGTGTAAAAAGTCTCGTAACCGATACGCCATTTCTCTGATTCGTACATCAGTATGCTTCCTGCATTGTGTCTTGCCGTTAGTGGCTTCTGCGGGTTTTCTGGTAAATAGCTTAGTCGTGTGTCAATGAAGGCATAGTTTAAGAACCATCTAAAGTCTTTGTAAGTAAATTTTAGATTTGTTTCAGTCCCTTTACTTAGGATAGAAGCTTTTGCATTTTCAAATTGTAGATTTCCATTGTTGGTGCTATTTAGCAATAGTCCATTTTGGATTGCCGTAACGTAGAACAGTTGGTTGATTGAAAAAGAAATTTTATCGAATAGAATCGTAGTATAATTCATATCAAAATTTGCTCCATAAGAACGTTCTGCTTCAAGATTATTCTTATCAATAGGCAGTACGTTTCTGTAATTATTAAATTCCGCTTCTTCGGTAAATATGTCGGGTATTTTATAACCTAAACCACCGCCAATTCTACTGGAAAAGCCATTTGCAGGTTTAAAGAGTAATGATACTCTTGGCAAAGGGAAAAAGCCCCAATCTTGTGCATAGTCCGCTCTTAATCCTGTTTCTAAAATCCATTGTTCTGAAAGGTCGTAAATATTGTTTGCAAACAAGCCATAAGTAATGTCTGTTTGGTCTCTTTGAATGGGACTTGAATCATCTTCATCAAACTGGGTAGTGTATAGGTTTGTACCAAAAATCCAATTACTCTTGGCTGTTTCCTTATTGTAGGATGCTTCTGTAAATGTGTTAGTTTGAGTCCCTTTGAAAGCGTAGTTGGGCAAGCTTAAATTCCTATCAAAAAAGGCTACACTATTTTTAATATTTAAAGAACTGTTTGAATTAAACTCAGTTGTATAAACCGCCTGACTACTTAGGCGTTTTGAGATATTCGTTTCTGAGAATTGATGAATACCACTTTGCCCATTTTCGATAACGGTCATATCGCCACCTGTTCTGTCATCATACGTGCCGTTTATTCCAAGCCAAAATGTGGTTTTGTCAGACGGATAATAAAATAGTTTTGGGTTAAGCGAAATAGATTTTGTTAACGGAATATTACTAAACTCGTCATTGTCAGGGTCAAACTGTTTTTGGTAATGACCTGAACCATAAAGTGTCACTCCAAATCTTTCATTGCGTTTGCTGTAGAAAATATTCCCTGTACTTCCCAAAGCTTGTGTTTGGGTCAGCATAATTTCCAATTCGGGTTCTTCATCTGGTGTTTTTGAAACCATATTTACCAATCCTGCAATTGCACCGCCACCATAAATGGTAGATGCACTTCCTTTGATAATTTCAAATTGTCTTAGGTCTAATGGTGGGATTTGTAGGATGCTCAAGCCACTTGAAAAACCACTGTACAATGGAAATCCGTCTCTTAAAAGTTGTGTATAACGACCGTCAAGTCCTTGAATTCTGATATTTGTATTTCCACTACTCAATGAGGTTTGTTGCATTTGTATTCCTGTGCTTTCTCGCAAAACCATAGAAATATTGGTCG
This sequence comes from uncultured Flavobacteriales bacterium, assembly GCA_937901255.1. Taxonomy (GTDB): domain Bacteria; phylum Bacteroidota; class Bacteroidia; order Flavobacteriales_E; family Vicingaceae; genus BRH-c54. The sequence goes on from CALCHN010000026.1 coordinate 114,803, forward strand.
GGTTCATTGCTGCTTTTTCGCCTAATTCTTCCGCTCCAATAAACTCAATGCGTGTTGGAATCTTTTTAACTGTTCTTGTGCTGCGAGATGATTGAATTACGACTTCATCTAAATCTCCACCTCCATACTCTAATTTAAATTCAAAAGTTTTTTCGGAAGTAGTTTCAATTGTTGTTTCGATTGTCTGAAAGCCTAAATAGGATATTCTAATTTGGTGCCTTCCACTTGGAATTTCGGTGAAAGATGCAATTCCATCAAGATTTGTAACTGCCCCTTTTCTCAATTCTTCAAAATAAACAGTTGCTCCAATTAACGACTCGTCATTTTCTGCATCAAGAACAGAGATTTTGATTTCACTCGTCTGAGCAAAAGAAATAATTGAAAAGATTGAAAAAATTAATGCTAAAATGGTTCTTATCATTTGCCTACTCTGTTTTTGTAAAGAATAGTGCAAAGATATTTAGGTATTAGCGCAACTCGATTGCAAACATTACTTGTTGCATTTGTCGCACAAGCCTTTCACGACCATATTGGCTTGATGCAGTTTGAAGTTTTCCGGTAATTTAATATGCGGGATAGGAAGGTCAACTAGACAGAACGTTTTGCTACAATTGGTGCAATAAAAATGATAATGTAAATCCTTTGGCTCGCAGTTGCAACCCTCAGCACATACAGCATATTTAGTCATTCCCGAACCGTCTTCAATACTGTGAATTACTTTGTTTTCTTCAAATGTTTTTAAAGTCCGAAAAATGGAACTTCTGTCCGTGTATGCCAATGCGTTTTCAATGTCTTTTAGCGATTGTGCTTTTTCTTGAGCCAAAAGGTGGCGTAATACTACCGTCCGAACCGCAGTGTTCTTCACTTTTTTTATTTTCAGTATTTCTTCTTCTGTCTGCATTTTTCTGTTTTCTGTAAGTTGGCTGTAAACAGCTCTTTTGGTTTTTTCAGCGTTGGCTTTCGTGTTTGCAAAAAAAACCAAATGTGCTGTTTGTGCGGTTGGCTTTTTAGCTTGTGGGTAACTTACATATATGTATGACTCAATCATACATATCTAACCAAATACTTGTAGACATGTATGATAAAACTCAAAAACCTGTCATACATATATTTCCTCAAATATATAAAAAATAGTTGATAAACCAACTAATTAGCTTTTTATGGTAGGTAGTTTAGTTAGCAGGCTCTTTAGTTATCGTACTTATGAACGAAGGTATTATGAATTTCGTAGAATCTTTTCCATCTTACGGCCTTTAGCCAATTCATCCACTAGTTTGTCTAAATACCTTACTTGTTGGGTTAATGGGTTTTCAATTTCTTCTATGCGGTATCCGCAAATTACACCTGTAATAAGGTGTGCGTTTGGGTGTAGTGAGGCTTGTTGAAAGAAAGTTTCAAAAGTTACTTTATTGTCAATGAGTTCTTGTAGTTTTTTATCGTTAAAGCCAGTTAGCCATGCTATTACTTGATGCAATTCTTCTTTTGTTCTGCCTTTTTTCTCTACTTTGGTAACATAGTGTGGATATACCGATGCAAAAGTCAGTTTTGCGATGCGTTCATTATGTTCAGGTGTTGCTTTCATAGCTTTACTTTTTTGTAAAGTTACTATTTATATTAAATTGTTAAAATGGTTTTTGTGCGTTTTGTTGGTTGATAGTTTAATACCTTAAATTAAAAGAGATTCCCGACAATTTTCTGCGTGCCTTGAAAATTTAGGGAATGACGTTTTTTTGTAGTGATTGGATATGTGCGTTGGAAAAGTCCTCCTTCGGGGGATTTAGAGGGCATATTAGTTAGGGAGTTGCCAATTCAATAATCTTATCAACGGTAGTTTTGTTGTCAACACCCAAGCCTTCTTGTTGGTGAACTAATACGCCTTGTTGATTGAAAACACTAATAATGTTAGAGTGAGAGAAATCTAAGGGAGAAATTTCCTTGTATTTTACCGCTAAAATATTGGCAAATTCTCTAGTATTTTCATCTGACCCTTGTAGGAAAACCCATTGCTCGGTGTCCATTTGGTTTTCTATGGCAAAAGCTTTTAATCTTTCTGGTGTATCTGTTTCAGGATCTATACTTACTAAAATGTATTTTACTGGTTGGTTTGCTTCAGATTTTACTTTAGCTTCAATATTTCTCATATCTGCAACTAATCTCGGACAAGCAGCTTTGCAGGAAGTATAAATCATCACCATTACTAATACTTCGCCCTGAAAATCTTTAAATTCAACCGTTTCATTGTTTTGAGTTTTCCAAGTAGATGGCAATTGAAAGATAGACATTTCGTCAAATTCTTCTACTGTTTCAACTGTACTTTCTGTTGTGGTAGTTTCATCTGATGGTGTATTATTACACGAAAATAGTACGAATAATAAGAATAGAGCAGGGAAGTTATATTTCATTTTTTTAATTTTAATCTTTAACGCATCTAAAACCTAAGTTTTTAATGCAAAAATTGGCTTTTAAACTTCCTCTAAAGGCATAACGCATAAAAGCAGCATAGTTCATTAAGTCTTTAGCACCTACAGCACCACCAGCACAAAATAAATCTCTGTCGGTATCTACATCTTTTCTAGATTCTCCGGAAATTAATACAGAATTAAAATCTAATGTCCATTCCCAAACTAAGCCGTGTAAATCGTAAACACCCCAAATATTTTTATTGGTTTTACCAACTTGTTTTAGGTAGGTTTTTGGTGTTTCGTAGCTGCTTAGTATTTTTTGATTGTAGAGGCTGTCCACACGAGCATCTTTTTTGGTTTCGTCAGCCATGGCAACATATTCCCATTCATCTACTGTTGGTAATCTTTTGCCAACATATTCGCAATAGGCTTTTGCTGCATACCAAGAAACGGTGTTTACAGGCGAGTTGCTAATAGCTTTGCTAAAAGTTGTATCGCTTGTCCAATCCATTAAATAACCTTTATCGGCAAACAAACGCGTTACTTTGGTTTTTTTCCATTTAGGGTTAGCGATTACAAAATCTAAATATTGTTGGTGAGTTACCGGGTGGATGTCCATTTGGAAATCTTTAACAGTAACAATAGAAGTATCTGTACCATAAAGGGGGATGTATTTCCCCCCTTTGATGGCAACAGTTTTTGTTGATTGTTGAGCAAATACAATATTGCTAAACAGTATAAGTACTAATGATAAATTTCGTAGTGACATTATTATTTGTTTCTAACAGCTTTTACCATTGAAGGAGTAACTTCAGTTTTGTTGTTTCCCCAATTGTTGTAAATGTAAGTTAATACATTAGCAATTTCCTCATCATTAATGTTTTGAGCAGTCATTACACTGTTGTATTTGTTTCCGTTTACAGTAATTTCTCCTGATAAACCGTTTATTACAATACCAATAGCTCTATCTACATCTTCATTTAAGAAGTCGGCATTAGCTAAAGGAGGAAATGCATTTGGCAACCCTTCTCCGTTAGTTTGGTGACAAGCCACACAAGTTTGAGAATATACTTGTTTACCCATTTCAATTCTTTCAGCCAATGTGGTTGCTATTTTAGCAGCAGGAGCATCGCCAGTATTAGGCATTTCCTGAATTCCACCACCTTCTGGTTTGTAAATTCCTTCCATTAATTCTCCTGAGTAAACTTTTTGGTTTTCTTCACCTTTAACATTTAACATTCCTAATGCACCTTTGTTAAACGCTCTAAAAATTGAGTGATCTACCAAGATAAAAGTACCTGGAACTTCCACTTTAAACTCAACAATGGCAGCACCACCAGCAGGAACTAATGTAGTTTGAATATCTTCGTTAATAGTAGTTCCACCTTCAGCATATACTTTGTCGAAGATTTCTCCAATAACATGGAAAGAAGAAACTAAGTTTGGTCCACCATTACCTACAAATAATCTAACAGTTTCACCAACATTAGCAGTAATAGCATTATCGCCAGTTAATGCACCCACTTTTCCGTTAAAAACTACATAGTCGGCATGTTCATCAACTGCTTTTTGCATATCGAAAGGTTGTAAACCTGGTTGTCCGTGTTTTCCTTTAGTATAAAAATCACCTTGCATTATGTAGTATTCTTTATCTACAGCAGGAAGACCACCTTCTGGTTCAACCAAAATTAAACCGTACATTCCGTTGGCAATGTGCATCCCAACAGGAGCAGTAGCACAGTGGTAAACATATAAACCTGGGTTTAATACTTTAAAAGAAAAAACTTTTTCGTGACCTGGAGCAATAAATGAAGATTCTGCTCCACCACCTGGACCAGTTACTGCATGTAAATCAATGTTGTGAGGTAATTTATTGTCAGGATGATTTTTTAAGTGAAATTCTACTTCATCGCCCACTCTAGTTCTGATGAAAGAACCCGGAACGGTACCTCCAAAAGTCCAGTAAACATAACTAACTCCGTTAGCCATTTCACCTTCTTCTTCCAAAATTTCCATGTGAACAATTAATTTTTTAGCAGCTCTATCGCCAATTGGTTTTGGTACTAATGGTGGTGATGTGAGTTCTGCTTCCATTTCTCCATCAATAGGAATTGTTGTTGCATCTACACGTTTAGATGTGTTGTTATTACTTGGTTCTGAACAAGCTGCAAAGCTTGCAACGGCCGAAGCCAAAACGATAAATTTTAAGTTCTTCATGTTTGTTAATTAATTTTTGTTTGTTGTAAAGTTATATTTTTAAGTTGTTACTTCAAAAGAATTTTTGAGAAATAATATGAAACTATCATATTATTTCAATTACTTTTATTTTATTTCACATTAAATTCATGCAGCCAAATTTGGTAAATTCTAAAGTATTCTAATATGGAAAAAGCTTCTTGTTGATGTAGTTCAAACGAACAATTTTCATCATATTTTTTATTAGTTTTTATGACGATGCTATCTTTTTGTAACATTTCTTCATAATTCATAAAATAGTTCATTATCCATTCCGGTTGTCTTCTGGAAAGCACATCGCTTAAGTCGGGTCCACTATTTTTATATTCCATAGTATGGCATGAACTGCATTTTTGCTTAAATGTTTCCATTCCAATCTTCATGATAGAATCGTTAATAGGATCAAGTGTGAGTTTTTCATAAGGACCAATTCCATAAATAGATGGTGGGATTTCTTCAGCATTATTTTTACATGCTAAAAAGCTAAAGAAAATAAAAAATACTATTATCAATCGCATATATTTATAGTTTTTGTATTTCAAAAGTGGGATAACCTTTTTGTCCGTACTGATTATAAAAATCTATAAATCGAATTTTATAAAATAAGCCCGAAGTAGTTTTTACAATATAACTTTTATTATTGTCGATGGTGAATGAGTTGTCATTACTGTTTCTAATTTTCCAATCGTGCCCGATTTCGTTCCAATAGTTGGTAAAAGTATAGTTGGCAGTATCTTTTAGAGTAATATCTAAAAAGTTGCCATTATTGTCTTCGGCTACTAATACGCCATTGTGTTTGTTGGTTAATGCTTGCGTAAGTACAAAAGGCAGTGGCAGGTTATCAAACTTATGATGATGATTGGTAAACAACAAATCCCAACTGTTTTTTTCGGGTTCTATGTTTTTAATTTCTCCTCCATTGTTAAAACTATAATGCAAAAAACTTAGGTTGTTATCTTTACTAATGCTAATGGTTTTGTCATTATTACCATTAAGCTGAGCAAATCTAAAAGTATAGCTACTAGCATTAACTTGTTGTAATTGAATTTTATAATACCCTTGATGATTACCGTTAGCATCATATTGTCTGTCGATAATATAAACATTGTTGGTGTTTTGCCAGTTTCCAATGGCGGTAGAATCTAAGTTACCGCTAGGTGCATCCCACGTCCAAGTAACACCGGCAATACTGGTAACGGAAGTAAAATCTACGCTGCCCATATTGGCTACTAACATTCCCAAAGCATTATTTACTAATACGTGATAACCGTTTTCGCTACACTCAAAAGCAATGTCCCAATCGAATTTGGTGTTGCTGCTAATTACTTTATTGCTCTCACAATCATAATATACTTGGTTAATATAAGGGTAGCCAATTTCAATTTGAACGGTATTCATATCACCCGGCTCAGGGTAAGGAATTGGTTTTTCCTCTTTTAAACAAGAAGAAAACACCAAGCTGATGAATAAATAATATGTTAGGTTTTTTAAGTTCATTTTATAAATTAAAAGTGAGTGAAACAAAAAAACTTCTTCCCCAAAGTACATTGAGTACGTTGGCATTACTTTGATTCGATACACCAAAAACATCTCCTGCCATTTCCACTTGCGTAACATCAAACAAGTTTTTTACCCCTGCTGTTAAATTAATTTTTTGTTGATAAAAGTTTTTGTTGAAGGTAACATCAAAAGTGTGAAAATCGCCAATAAAACTTTCGTTCACCTGATTGTTATTAAGGTAAAGATTTCTGATTTTACCGGTGTATTTATACATAATATTAATACTCATTTGCAAACTATCTAGTTGATAACCTAATCCGGCATTAATATCAGATGTGTAAAAGAATTGATTGTTCACATTTGCATCATCAAACATAGAGTTGTAATTACCAAAATAATTGAACCCACTAGTTAATTTTAATTGATGAAGTTGATAAACTGCATTTAAAGCAACTCCTTTAGTAGTAAGGAAATTAATATTTTGATATTCCCAATCAACTTCGGAAATTCTTACCAAACTTATAAGATTATTGATATTGGAATAATACATTTTGGGCGAAAGTTGAAAACGATGTTGATTCACTTTTTTATTCCAATCCAATGAAACATTAATATGGTCTGAATTTTCAGCTTTTAAATTGGTATTTCCCCACAAATTGATGCTGGAATTGTAGTGAAATTCTAAATACAACTCTTTTAAATCGGGAGCTCTAAAGCCTTTTGCAACAGCTGCTCTAAGTTGGGTGTTTTTGTTTAGTTCTACCAAAAAACTAAGTGAAGGAACTATAGGAGCTTTATAAACCGAATTGTAAGCATAACGCATGGCGGGTTTTATAGTAATTGCTTTTATGGGCTGGTAACTAAGGGAAGCAAAAAGTGCATAATCGCCAATACTTTGTTGTTGATTAGTTACACGAGAAGCCATAATTTTATCGTGTTTCAATTCAGTTCCAATACTATAATTTACTTGGTTGGAATCATTTTTTTTAGTGTAAACCGTTCTTGCTAAATACGTGTGAAAAACGGTGGTATCCTGATCGCTTTCTCCTTCGGTTAAAAACTGATTGAGCGTAGTTAAATCTTTAAAATAAATGTTTCTAGTTCTTTTAAAATAGGAATGAGCCAAGGTAATATCTATAAAATTGGTTGGTGAAATTCTACCATTTAGTAATAGTCTGTTATTGACACGGTGGGTGTTGTAGTACGTATCAAACGCTGTAATGTAATATGGAGCTCGTGGCAAGCCTCTGTCTGTCATCGTTTCTGTAAAAAAATCGGCAGCATAAGTTAATTTTAAATGACGGATGGTTCGGTTGTACATAAAATTTCCAATATATTGCTCCCTTGGTTTCCACGTTTTAAAACGAGAAGTATCCGGTTGAGCAAACCCTTGAAAGAAATTACGTCCGCCACCAATTTTATAGGTGTTTTTGTTGTGTTTAAATCCTAAGCTTCCACTAAAATTATACTGACCAATACTTTCATAAAAACTTTTTGCCTGAACAGCAATTTTTTTAGTTTGAGCTTTTTTGGTAATTAAATTAATAGTGCCTCCTAACGCATTAGTTCCATAAGCTACAGATGTTGGTCCGTCTATTACTTCAATTTTTTCAATACCGTTCAAATTAATTTGCGAAACATCAATATTGCCACTCAACCTGCCTTCAACAGGCACGCCATCTATCATGATTTTTACGTGATTACCGGAAAGCCCGTTGAGGTTAATGGCAGTTTCGTTTACGTGCCCGTTATTGGTTCTAAAATTCAATTCTGATGTAAGCACTTCTCGCAAATTACTTGCACCTTTAGCATTAATTTTTTCCTCATCTATGGTTTCCACTTTTTGCACCGATTCTTTTAACTGAATAGGAATAAAATTTCCTGTAATTACCAATTCTTCTAAGTTGGTACTTGATGAAGTGAGGTATATTATTGTTGGTGCTGCTTTTGGAAAAATGTTGGTTTGGAATTTTTCATACCCCACAAAACTAATTTCAACTGTGGTGGAATCCGTGTAAGGATTAATTACAACTCCATTTTCATCAGTAATACTCCATTTAAAATTACCATTGGCATCGGT
>CALCHN010000027.1 GCA_937901255.1 uncultured Flavobacteriales bacterium
GTAATTTACAACGAAAAATAATTTTTTTTTATTCACCCTTGCATTTTACGAATATTTGTTTAAATTTGTGACCTATTTTGACGAATAGAAAACTAAAAATCAATCAATAACCAAAAACAATTAATTAAAATGAAAAAAGTATTAGCATTATTAATGGTTGCAGGTATGTTCTCTCTAGTAGCATGCGGACCATCAGAAGAAGAAAAAGCAGCAGCTGAAGCAGAAGCTCAAAAAATCGCTGACGATTTAATGAAAGGCTTAGAAGAAGCTATCGAAGAAGAGCCAACTGCTGAAGTAGAAGAAGCTCCAGCTGACTCTACAGAAGCTCCAGCTGAAGAAGCTACTGAAGAAGAAGCTCCAGCTGAAGAATCTGCTGAATAAGCATTAATTAAGATTTATCTTATAAATTAAGACTGTCATTTTAAATGACAGTCTTTTTTTTTATCAAATTTGCAGAATGGGACAAAAAAATAAATTAGCCAAATGGGCAGATAACTTAACTTTTGGTAATGTTTACCAACCGAAAACCGCTGAAGTATTAAATACTAACTATCCTTTAAAAGGAAAATGGAATGCAGAAGTATTTAAAAACAACCACCCTATTGTGTTAGAATTAGGTTGTGGTAAAGGCGAATACTCTGTAGGTTTAGCAAAACATTATCCTAATAAAAATTTTATAGGCTTAGATATTAAAGGCAATAGAATTTGGAAAGGGGCTAAAGAAGCTTTCGAAAAAAACATGAACAATGTTATTTTTATCAGAACCAGAATAGATTTTATTACCTCTTTATTTGATAAAAATGAAGTGGACGAAATTTGGATTACCTTTCCCGACCCACAACCAAAAGACCGTTTGGCAAGAAAACGACTTACCTCGCCCCTATTTATTGAACGATACAAGCAAATTTTAAAGCCAAATGGCATCATTCATTTAAAAACAGACCACGAAGGATTTTTTAGATATACACTAGAAGAAATTGAAGCCAACAACTATCATTTAATAGAACATACCTTTAATTTATATGGTGAAAAAATTGCCGATTTAGATGAAAAAACACGCGACATACTCTCTATTAAAACATTTTACGAAAACTTATTTTCTCAAAAAGGACACAGTATTCATTATCTAAAATTTCAAGTAAACAAGTAAGCATAATTATTATTGTAAAAAGATGAATAAAACGTAATTTTACGAGTGAAAATCATCAAAAATAGTGAATTATGCGAAAATTAATTGGTTTAATTATTCTGACTTTAGCTCTATTTTCTTGCAAAGAAAAACATATTGAAAAAACAGAAGAAGCTTACCCCGACAATTCTCCAAAAGTAGTTGGCATTTATAAATTAGATGAAAATAAACAAGAAATTAAAGTAGAAGAAAAAATATTATTCCCAACTGGTGAATTAAAAATGCAAGGTCCTATAAAAAATAATCTCAGACATGGTGTTTGGGTGGCGTATTTTAAATCGGGCAAAAAACAAAGCGAAGGAGAGTTTGTAGATGGCGTAAGGAATGGATTTACCATTGTTTATCACGAAAATGGAACTAAACTTTATGAAGGCTTTTATACCGATGGCAAAGAATCAGGTTTGTGGAAATTTTATAGTAAAGACGGAAGTTTGAATAGCGAAAAAAAATTTGATTAACACTTAATGATTCCAAAGGAAACCATAGATGAAATTTTTAACGCCTGCATTATTGAAGATGTTGTAGGCGACTTTGTTACGCTTAAAAAAAGAGGGGCAAATTATTTGGGTAATTGTCCTTTTCATAACGAAAAAACGCCCTCTTTTACAGTGTCTCCTGCCAAAGGAATTTATAAATGTTTTGGATGCGGAAAAGCCGGAAACTCCGTAAACTTTATAATGGAGCACGAGCATTATACCTACCCCGAAGCACTTAAATACCTAGCCGACAAATACCAAATTGAAGTTGAAGAAGAAGAGCAAAGTGATGCTCAAATACAAGCTGCCAACGAAAAAGAAAGCCTTTACATTGTTTCTAATTTTGCTGCCAAATATTTTGCTAACGAGCTGCTTAATACCGACAAAGGCAAAGCCATAGGTTTAAGTTATTTTGAAGAAAGAGGCTTTACGCCCGAAACCATAGAAAAATTTCAGTTGGGTTACAGTCCTGATGAATGGACTGCCTTTACGGATGAAGCCCAAAACGCAGGTTACGATATTAAGTATTTAGAAAAATCGGGACTAACCATAGTTAAAGAAAATAAAAAATTTGATAGGTTTAAAGGCAGGGTAATGTTCCCTATTCACAACCTCTCTGGTAGAGTATTAGGTTTTGGCGGAAGGATTTTAACCAACGATAAAAAAGCAGCAAAATACATAAACTCTCCCGAATCGGAAATTTACGATAAGAGTAATGTGCTTTATGGAATTTATTTTGCTAAAAAAAGCATTACACAAGAAGATAATTGTTTTTTGGTGGAAGGTTATACCGATGTAATTTCTTTATCTCAAACTGGTGTAGAAAATGTGGTAGCTTCTTCCGGGACTTCTCTTACCGAAGGGCAAATTAGATTAATTAGTCGCTACACAAAAAACATTACCATTCTTTATGATGGTGACATTGCCGGAATTAAAGCATCTTTTAGAGGAATTGACATGATTTTGCAGGAAGGAATGAATGTAAAAGTAGTCCTTTTTCCTGATGGAGAAGATCCTGATTCGTATGCTAAAAAAGCTACTACCGAAGAACTAAAAGAATATATTGGAGAAAAAGCTCAAGATTTTATTCAGTTTAAAATAAGCGTTTTATTAGAAGAATCGGGTAAAGACCCTATAAAACGAGCTGAACTTATTAAAGACATTGTAAGCAGTATTGCCCTTATTCCCGATCAAATTAAAAGAGCGGTTTATACCAAAGAATGTAGTGTATTGTTAGCAATTCCCGAACAGGCTCTTATCAACGAAATCAATAAAATACTCCGAAAAAAATATTCGAAACAATCATCCGCTTCGGAGGAAATAATTGCTGAAACAGATTACCAATCTTTTACCCCAACAGAGAAAAAAGATGCTTCCAATACAGATTTATTAAACTGGGAAAGAGAAATTATTCGTTTACTGATTAATTATGCCGAAAAAACCATAAAAGTTAAGGTAATACAAGAAGAGAAAGAAGAAACACGAGAAATTCCCGTTGTTACTTATATCGTTCATTCTTTGCTTGGCGATGAAATTGAATTTACTACCACTGTTTACCAAGATATTTTTTTACTCTACAATACCCATCTTAAAGATGAGAAAATAATGTCTCAACAAATGTTAATTCAACATGAAGATACTGCCATAAAAGATACTGCAATTGATTTACTTTCCACAAAATATGAATTAAACGATTGGGGGAAACACAACATTACCGTAAACACAGAAAACAACCAACTCGAAATAGCCGTTATCAACTCTGTACATGCTTTCAAACTTTGTAAAGTAAAGCACCTCATCAAAAAAACGCAAGAGGAACTTAAAGGAATTGATGATGAAAATCAACTAAAAATCATCCAAAAAATTATGCTGTTAGAGCAAATTAAAGCTCAGCTTTCTGATAAATTAGGGATTATTATTGTAGAGTAAAAGCTCCCTATTCCTCCTATGGGGATTTATCTAACAACTATTCTTCTTCAAAAACCCTATCTTCTTTATTAAACTTAGGCATTTGGACAGAAAGCACTTTTATAGGAACTTCAGAAGTTACTTTTAATGAATGAAACGTATCTTTAGGGATGATGAAAAAATCACCTTTCTTAATTTCAAATTGCTGTTCGCCAACTGTCATTATTCCTGCTCCATCAACAACAGTAATGCTTTCGGTATGCTCAATATGTTTGTGCGACTTTACTCCTTGCTTTATCCAAATAAGATAATAAGAAGCATGTTCATTTTCATAAATCGATTCAACATGTATGTTCTCATAAACAACTTTAGGTTCAATAGTCTCTAACGATTGCTTATCTTGGGCAAACCCTAAAGTTGTACATAACAGCAAAGTAATAATTAAAACACTTCTCATAAATAATTATTTTTATAGGTTTCGTATTATAAAAATAACAAAAATATTACTCCTTTTTATGTCCACCTTTTTTACAGCAGCCGGGAAGTTTCTCGTAAGCTTTTTCATTTGCCGGAAGGTCATCTGCATCATAACCTACTTTAGTTACTGCTTCTTTTAGCTTTTCCGGAGTAGTTTTCTTTGGGTTGTATTCTAATGTAAATACAGCTGTTTCAACATCTAGTTCAGATTTTTTTACTCCTTTTTCATAAGCAAAAGCTTTTTCTAACCGTTCTTTACACATATCGCACTGAGCCGATGTTTTAATTTTTATTGTTGCTGTTTTTTTGTTGTCTTGTGCATTAGCTTCATTAACTGAGAAGCTAAAAACGCTTACTAATAGTAGTATAAATAAATTTTTCATGAGATTTAATTTTTATAGTTTATAGTTTGTTGTTTGAATTATGCATTTGCAAAAAACTTTGTTCTCTACTCTCCCCCTACCCTCCCTCTCTTTTGAAGAGAGAGGGAAAAGTTATCGCAAGATAACTTGGGGGTGAGTTAAAAAAACTTTTCTAAATACATGTTAAACTTAATTAAGTTTATAATTTATTGAATTTATATCTGATCCCTGCATAGGTAATTCTACCATTTATAGAACCCCATATTAAAGAAGCGTCAAAATTAGAGCCAAAAGGATCATTAGCTGCAATAATAGGATTGTCTTGCGTAAAGTTAGTCAAGTTTTCTACTCCAACATACACTTCAAAATGCTTAAATGCTCGAGTTACTTGTCCGTTAAACATAAAGTAAGATAACGACCTTGATGGAATTTGGTGCTCTGCCGGATTAGTTTCAGTACTTGGTAATCTGCTCGTTCCAAACCATTGTCCTGTAAGGTCAAACTTCCATTTATCGAAATTAGTGGCATAAGCAATATTCATAAAAGCCCTATTGGTAGGCACCAAAGGTTTTGTTTTTCGTCCACTTTTATAATCGGTTTGAATATCGTAAAACTTATAGGCGGTTCTCAACTCCAACTGTTCGGTAATTCTAACATGAAGTTCCACTTGTAAACTATGAGAAAACGATTTTCCATCTAAATTATAAAAAGCAACTTCATTCGGATTTTCTAAATCAATCACCACTTGGTTTTCAAAATCGGTATAATAGTAATCGGTGCTAAAAGTCATTTCTTTTTTAAACAACTCAAAATTGTGAGTTAAACTGGTTCCGTAGTTCCAAGCTATTTCAGGATTTAATTCTTCAGTTACCACATTTCTTGAGCTTGCCATAACACTAGCACTTTCAATAAACGGATTAGCTGTTCTAAAACCTCTACCCACAGAAAGTCTCCATGCCGAAAGCTGCGTAAAATTATATTTATAATGCAATCTTGGAGTAAAAAAAGCTCCATACATATTGTGGTAATCTCCTCTTGCCCCCAATACCAATGCACTTTTATTTCCGGTATAAGTATATTCTGCAAAAGCTCCGGGCACCACTTCTTCTCTACCAAAGAGCGAATCGTTATAGTTTTTATCATAGAGGTCGTACTGCATACTTCCACCAAACTTAATGGTGTTATGTGTATTGCCTATAATGGTTTGATAAATAGAATTAAAATACCAACTTGTTTGTTCGGCATTAAATTTTTTATCACCATAATTCGATTGGTGACTGTGGTATTTAAAATTCTGAATAATACCTATGCTCTTGTATTTCTTTTCAGGAAAGAGAAAACCATTTTTATTAAACACTTCAAATTGTTTGGTGGTTACACCAATTTTAAACAGCCTGTTTTCATTCGTAATTCGGTTTTGACCTGCTTCCAACTCATCATAAACCCCTCTAAAACCAAATTGAGACATGAATTTTTTACTTTGGTATTTCCATCTGTTAAAAAAGTTATATTGCGTTTTTATCGGCATATCCAAAAAACTATCATCATTCATATCCCACTCTACCGACTGGTTACTAACGTGAGCAAGCGACATCGTACTCCACTTTTCATTTAATTTTTGAGCTCCATGAATATTTAATTCTAATCTACCTTTTTCATTTCCGTAAACATTTACAAATAAGTTTTCGCTATCATCAGGCTTAAGCATTTCAATGTTTATTTGTCCTGTAATAGATTCGTAACCATTAACTACCGAACCTGCTCCTTTAATAATTTGAATAGATTCTGCCCAAGTTCCTGGAACAAAGGTTAATCCGTAAGCTGATGATAAACCTCTAATTAACGGTAAATTCTCTGCCTGAATTTGAGTATAAATACCGTCCAAGCCTAACATTTGAATTTTTTTAGTTCCAGAAACGGCATCCGTAAAGTTTACATCAACCGTTGCGTTGGTTTCAAAACTTTCGGAAATATTACAACAAGCGGCTTTTTCAAATTCTTGTTTATTTAATTTTTCTACCAACAAAGGATTTACAATATCAATTTTGGTGGTGGCTTCTTTTTCCACCACTTCAAATTCCTTTAAGTCCACATTGCTTTTTAGCTCAATGTTTAAAGGTTTTTTGGGCATACTTTTTAAAACTATGCTGTCGGGTTTATACCCAACAAAGCTTACCATTAAAGTAGCAGGAAAAGTTGCTGGAGCTACTATTTCAAAAGTTCCATCTGCTTCGGTAACCGTTCCTTTTTCGGCATTTAGCCAATACACATTAGCACCCGGAATGGGCATTTTGTGTTCTCCGTTGTGCATTTCAAATACATTTCCCTTAAGGTTTTGAGAAAAACCAACAACAGCGAAAAGCAACATGGAAACAAGGATTATTATATATTTTTTCATAAAATTAGATTGTTAAGTAATTACACACTAATGATTTGTGCTGCTAAGTTTAGCAGTAATAGTGTAATCGACCTATAATCTAAATACCTGAATAGATTTTAATAAATCTATGCCACTTAGTGGTGGCGGCAGGTTATGAAAGTAATTAAGGAAAGGTTTGTTTAAGATAGAAATTTTAACCATTTGAGGAAGTTCCTCAAAAATTAAAGTAGCAATTTTGTCTAATTTAATATCGTAAGTATTAACAGTAGAATTTACATTGTAATCGAAAGTGATTTTATCAAAATCGCAGCATTTTTTATTAATGCCATTTGTAGATTTTGGTGTGCATTCTTCAAATTCATTAACACTATACTGTGTTTCTCCAGCAACATAACACGTCATTTTGGAAATACTTACCTGCAATGATGCAGTAAGAATAACCAATACCATTAAAAATCCGGTGATATGTTTTGCTACTTTTTGCATTAGAGAAAAACTCAATGCAAATTTAACCATTTTTCTGCTTACCTGCTGAAAATGATGTTAAAAAAGCCCAAATGCCCCCTAAATCCCCCGAAGGTGGACTTTTCCAACACGCAACGCCAATTCCAACCGTCATTCTCGAAATTTTGTAGTGCAACGGAAAAATTATCGGGAATCTTTTTTAATAGAACACAGATAACACGGATGATACGAGTTTACACAGATAAAAGTCTTTTAATAATTTGTAAACTATTTTTTTTATATTTGAAAAAAATATAAATAACTAAAAGGTGTATATATCTAGCTAAAATTAGTTAGACATGTATACTAAAGGTGTATATACATAAGTTGGGCACCATTAAAAATTGAAATTGAATAAAATAACTATCATATTGCTTACAATATTGACTGCCTGTGGGCAAAACCACTCCTCTGAATCACAGGCTGACGAAAAAAATGAAGTCTTAATTGAAAGCAATAAAGAGATTAAGGAAACTGTTTTTCAGCTAATTGATTCAGATATAAACTTACCAGAAGTTAAAGGAACTATTGTTGATCAAAAATCTTGGGTTGACAAAATTGGAACTTGGCATTGTGTGCTGACGGAATTGATTGATGTTCCAAACGAATTTGCAGAATTCAGACTTTATAAATTTACAGAAGACCATCAAGGAAGACTCATAGAACAGCAGGTATATATTGACAGTACTAGTTGTGGAGAAGCTGATATAGTAGCAGAAAGTGATACTAAAAAGCTGATTATAACAGATATTGATAGTAATAACAAAGCAGAGGTAACTTTTGCATATACACTGAGTTGCACTTATGATGTCTCTCCTCAACGTAGAATTCTGATTGTGAATATTGACAGCAGCAACCATAAATTAATTGGCTATACTTTAGATTATGGTCCAGTAATCCCTGATACCAATGACTTAAACCTTAATAACTACGAGAAAGACGAAGACGGCTATTGGTATCCTCCAATTACCGCAGGACGATATGAAAGTGAAGATGACTTTAGCCAATTGTCTGAAGATTTTCTTACACACGCAAAGAACACTTGGCTTAACATTTTGAAAGTGGAATATGATGTCAAACAGAAAGAAATGAATAAATAAAAACGGTGTCCAACAATGGCTAAAAATTATAGACCAAACCAACCTAACCGTTGCACGACATTTTAGCCAGAACGTTGGCATTAATTAAAAACAAATGAGATTTATTAAACTAGCTATATTGTTATTACTCTCAGTTTCTTTTTTAGAGAGCAATTGTCAATCATTTGATGGAATTTGGTACGACTCGCAAGAACGAGAGCATTTTATTGTTGATGTTGACAATGGTTGCATAACCTTTTATAGTTTCTACGATCAAGAAGATTGTAAACGAATTAAATATAAGCTTAAAGGAAATCAGCTTAAAATTATTCATTATTCAAATGAGATATTACCAGGAATATGGCAGAAGGAAAAAAGCATTTTCAAACTCAAATTTTTAAGCTCGTACAAAATTGAACTGAAATTACTTAAATCAAAAGATGGAGCATTAATGGAGGTGATTGGGATTTTGGAAAGACAAACTAAAATATTTAATAGAAAATACTCCAGTTCGAGCGAAGCTATGTGATTGCAAAAGTGATAGGCTATTTAGGTCGAGTAAATATAATATTACCCCTAAGTACGAGCTAAGCTCTACGGAAGCAAAGTGGGAAGCTGCTTAGGTCAAGTAAATAAAACACCTTAAAAATACTATTTTTGTAGCAATGATAAATACATCACTAAGCCCCTTAGTAAATTGCCAATGCTTCAGCTCAACGATTAAAGGGATAAGGAGTAAACATTAACAAAATGAATAATCTAAAAGAACTCATATCTTTAAATAAAGAAAATAAGTCAGTTCTTGACTTCCTTGACATCAATACCGAAAATGAGATCAAACTGTATGGAAAACCTAGTGGAAAATATTTTTACCACGAAGGATTAAATGACCTTTGGGACAAATATGGAAAAGATATTCCTGACGTAAATAAACAAGCAATAAACGACAACGGAATACTTGTAAACCTTGATAACGGTGAAATTTTTGCCTTCATATTCGGACGTTACAATTTTGCCATTAAAGCCGACTTTGACAAACTACAAGCACCAAACTCTGATGAGTTAAGATATATGAAATACATGAATGGTATTGGTGAAGATATTCGTTCTTTAGGCTCAAAATGGGTGCTAGGTATAAAATTCCTTGACTTAAAAGATAAAATATATACTGACTCCTATAAAAAATACGGTTGCCAAAAGGGCTAAAGAAAATAGTAGCACCCAATACATACCAAGCTCTGTAAGGACAAAGTGGTAAGTTGTTTGGGTTCAGTAAATATAAAATAACTTATTAAAAGCCTTATTTTTGCAGTATGATTTTAACCGATACACACACCCATTTATATTCCGAGCAATTTAAAGAAGATATTGATGAAGTGGTGCAAAAAGCCATTAAGTTGGGAATTTCCCGATTTTTTTTACCCAACATTGATAGCAGCTATACCAATACTTTGTTGGCTTTAGCAAAAAAATATCCCGACAATATGTTTCCCATGATGGGCTTACACCCTTGTTCGGTAAAAGCCGATTACCAACAAGAATTAGAGCAGGTAGAAAAAATGTTGTCTGAACATCAAGTTGTTGCCATTGGCGAAATTGGTATTGATTTATATTGGGACAAAACTTTTTTTAAAGAACAACAAACCGCTTTTCGACATCAAATTCGCTTGGCGAAAGCTAATAACTTGCCTTTTGTAATCCACTGTAGAGATGCCTTTGATGAAATTTTTGAAATTCTAGACGAAGAAAATGATGAAAACATGCGTGGCATTTTCCATTGTTTTACAGGAAATCTAGAGCAAGCACAAAAAATTATCAACTATGGAGGCTTTAAATTAGGGATTGGCGGAGTAGTTACCTTTAAAAATGCAGGGTTAGATAAAGTGGTTGAACAAATAAATCTAGAACATTTGGTGTTAGAAACTGATGCTCCTTATTTAGCTCCAGTTCCTTACCGAGGGAAACGTAACGAAAGTGCTTACATTATTGAAATTGCTACTAAAGTGGCTAATTTAAAACAAGTTAGCTTAGAAGAAGTAGCTAAAATAACTACTGCCAATTCAAAAACTGTTTTTGGAGTATAATTCTAAGGGCAATTTTATTTGATTTTTTTACCCTTATAAAATTTGATTTTTGCAGAATAGTCCTACATTTGTCGAAAAATTATAAATCGTTCATACCATGAGTAAAGGATTCTCAACATCTTCAGTAGGAAGAAAAATTTTAATGGCCTTATCGGGTTTTTTCTTATTGTTTTTTCTTCTACAACATTTTGTAATCAACTTTTTATCAGTGCTTAGCCCTGATGCTTTTAATGAGACATCTCATTTTATGGGTACCAACCCACTTATTCAATATTTCCTTCAACCGGTACTTCTTTTTGGAGTTTTATTTCATTTAGGAATGGGAATAAGACTTGAATTAAAAAATAAAAATGCAAGACCTGTAAAATATGCTATGAACAAACCAGCTGAAAATACCAACTGGATGAGCAGAAATATGATTATTACAGGAATAATGATAATGTTGTTTTTAGGCTTACATTTTTATGATTTTTGGTTTCCTGAAATCAACACTAAATTTATACAAGGCGATTGGAGCGGAATGCACAATGGCGAATTTAGATACTTCCATGAATTACAAGATAAATTTGTAAATCCAGTTAGAGTTGGAATTTATGTGTTAGCCTTTGTTTTCCTTTCGTTACACTTATTGCATGGCTTTCAATCAGCATTTCAATCAGTGGGTTTTAACCACAGAAAATATACGCCTATCATTAAAAAATTAGGAAATCTTTATGCCATCATTATCCCATTAGGATTTATATTTATTGCAATTTTTCATTTTATCAATCACTCGCATTAATCTATTTTAAGTATGTCAAAATTAGATGCTAAAATACCTGAAGGTCCATTAAAAGATAAATGGACAAATTATAAAAACCACATTGATTTAGTTAATCCTGCTAACAAAAGAAATATAGATATTATTGTTGTTGGAACAGGGTTAGCAGGAGGTTCTGCTGCTGCATCCTTAGCAGAAATGGGCTATAATGTAAAAGCATTTTGCTATCAAGATTCGCCAAGAAGAGCTCACTCTATTGCTGCTCAAGGTGGAATTAATGCTGCCAAAAATTACCAAAATGATGGTGATTCTACTTACCGATTATTTTACGATACAGTTAAAGGTGGCGATTACAGAGCTAGAGAAGCAAATGTTTATCGTTTAGCTGAAGTTTCTGCCAATATTATTGATCAGTGTGTGGCTCAAGGAGTTCCTTTTGCAAGAGAATATGGCGGATTATTAGATAACCGTTCTTTTGGTGGTGTATTGGTTTCCCGTACTTTTTATGCTAAAGGACAAACCGGACAACAATTATTGTTGGGAGCTTATTCGGCTATGAACCGCCAAATTGGTAAAGGAAAAATTAAAATGTATAACCGTCATGAAATGCTAGATTTAGTGCTGGTTGACGGAAAAGCAAGAGGAATTATTGCCAGAAACTTAGTTACTGGAGAAGTAGAAAGACATTCGGCACATGCAGTAGTTATCGCAAGTGGTGGTTACGGAAACGTATTCTTTTTATCTACCAACGCAATGGGCTCTAATGTTAGTGCCGCATGGAAAGTGCATAAAAAAGGAGCTTTCTTTGCTAATCCATGTTATACTCAAATTCACCCAACATGTATTCCACGTTCGGGAGAATACCAATCTAAACTTACATTGATGTCTGAGTCATTGAGAAATGATGGTAGAATATGGGTGCCAAAGAAAATGGAGGACGTTAAAGCCATTAGAGAGAAAAAATTAAAACCTACTCAGATAAAAGAAGAGGACAGAGATTATTACTTGGAAAGAAGATATCCTGCTTATGGAAACTTAGTTCCTAGAGATGTTGCTTCTAGAGCTGCAAAAGAAAGATGTGATGCCGGTTATGGCGTTAATGCAACTGGTGAGGCTGTTTATTTAGATTTTTCAACTGCTATTCAGCGTTATGGCAGAGAAAAAGCCAATATGTTAGGACTTGAAAATCCAACTGCAGAAAAAATCACGCAATTAGGAGAAGAAGTCGTAGAAGCTAAATATGGTAACTTATTCCAAATGTATGAGAAAATTGTAGATGAAAATCCATACAAAACACCTATGATGATTTACCCAGCGGTACATTATACCATGGGAGGAATTTGGGTGGATTATAACTTAATGACTACCATTCCGGGTTGTTATGCTGCCGGAGAAGCTAATTTCTCTGACCATGGAGCTAACCGATTAGGAGCTTCTGCATTAATGCAAGGATTAGCCGATGGTTATTTTGTATTGCCATATACTATTGGAGATTATCTTTCTAACGAAATTAGAACAGGAAAAATACCTACCAATTTACCTGAATTTGAAGCTGCTGAAAAAGAAGTTACAGAAAGATTAGAGAAGCTTATCAACAATAAAGGAACTAAGTCGGTAGATTATTTCCATAAGAAATTAGGTAAAATAATGTGGGATTATGTAGGGATGGCAAGAAATGAAGCCGGACTTAAAAAAGCGATGGACGAAATTGCTCAGATTAGAGAAGAATTTTGGAAAGATGTTTTTGTTCCTGGCGGGATAAATGAACTTAACCCTGAATTAGAAAAAGCGGGTAGAGTTGCCGATTTCCTTGAATTAGGAGAATTGTTTGCTGTTGATGCTTTACACAGAAATGAATCGTGTGGAGGACATTTTAGAGAAGAATCTGTTGAAATGGACGGTGAGCAAGAAGGTGAAGCTAAAAGAGATGATGTTAACTTTAAATATGTTGCTGCTTGGGAATATACAGGAAATCCAAGAGAAGCTGTGCTTCATAAAGAAGAGTTGACTTTTAATGATATAGAATTAAAACAAAGAAGCTATAAGTAGTTAATGGTTAAACGTTATTTGTTAATCGTTAAATGTTAATTGATTTGATGGGGAATAAAATAAGAAATTTTGAAGATTTAGAATGTTGGAAAGTTGGTACAGAGTTAAGAAGGTTTGTTTCTCAACTTGTTAAAACTTTCCCAAAAGAAGAGCAGTTCGACTTAACTTCACAAATGAAAAGAGCTTCTAGGTCTGTAACACATAATATTGCTGAAGGATATGGTAGATTTCATTACCAAGAGAATATTCAATTTTGCAGACAAGCTAGAGGATCGTTGTACGAACTTATTGATCAATTTATTGTAGCATTTGATGAAAAATACATAACTAACGAAGAGCTAATAAAAGGAAAAGAGCAGATTAATAAATCATTAGCATTATTAAATGGATACATTAAATATTTAATAAAAGCTAAAAATGAAAATTAAAATATAATTATTCGTTGAAAGTTTATCACTAATAACTTTTAACGATTAACAATTAACAAATACATATCATGGATTTAACACTAAAAATATGGCGTCAGAAAGACGCAAAGTCTGAGGGAAAAATGGAAACATATCCTATAAAAGATATCTCAGAACATTCTTCATTTTTAGAAATGTTGGATGTGTTAAACGAAAACTTAGTAAACGAAGGTAAAGAGCCTGTTGCATTCGATCACGATTGTAGAGAAGGAATTTGCGGAATGTGTTCTTTATACATTAATGGCGAAGCTCATGGTCCGGATAGAGGAGTAACAACTTGTCAACTACACATGAGAATGTTTAAAGATGGAGATACTATTTATATTGAGCCTTTCCGTTCTAAAGCTTTCCCAGTAATAAAAGATTTAGTGGTAGATAGAGGTTCTTTTGATAGAATTCAACATGCAGGAGGTTTTATTTCTGTAAATACTTCAGGAAATACTCAAGATGCCAATGCACTTCCTATTCCTAAACCAGATGCTGATAAAGCTATGGACGCTGCAACTTGTATTGGTTGTGGAGCTTGTGTAGCTTCTTGTAAAAACTCATCGGCTATGTTGTTTGTTGCTGCAAAAGTTTCTCAGTATTCTTACCTTCCTCAAGGACAAGTAGAAAGAAAAGAGCGTGTGTTAAACATGGTAGAACAAATGGATAAAGAAGGATTTGGTAACTGTACCAATACCGGAGCTTGCGAAGTAGAATGTCCAAAAGGCATCTCGTTGGAGTTTATTGCTCGTATGAATAGAGAATATTTAGGAGCTTCAATCGTTTCTGAAAAGTAACTATTCATAAAGTCTTTTGACTTTATGGAAAGACACTAATTACATAATTTATTAAAGTAGGTAATTTACGGTTATCTGCTTTTTTATTTTCCAAAACAATGCCTAAATCTTGGATCATAACATGTTTAATTAATTTTTTAATTGCATCGCTGCTGGGCTTAGTTTTACGATATGCTTTTATTGGCGAAATTGATTTTAATTTCAGGTTTTTAACTCATGCTCATTCGCATGTTGCCATGTTGGGATGGCTTTATTTAATGTTGTATAGCTTTATTGTTTACCGTTTTTTACCCAACATCAGAAAAATATATCATTATTTATTTTTTGTTACTCAATTTGCTGTAATAGGCATGTTGTTCAGCTTTCCTTTTCAAGGATATGCTGCATTTTCAATAGTGTTTTCATCTTTACATATTTTTGCCACGTACTTTTTTGTGAAACTGATTTTAAAAGATTTAAAGCCTTTTAATTCCATCGATAAGCAATTTATACGTGCTGCATTGTGGTTCATGGTTATCTCTACTATTGGCATTTGGTGTTTACCTGTATCCATAGTTGTATTCGGAAAAAACTCTGATGCATACAACATTGCTATTCAAACTTTCTTGCATTTTCAGTTTAATGGCTGGTTTATTTTTGGTGTGATAGGTTTATTTATCAACTACCTCACTAATCATCTAACCGAAAAAAATCAACAGTTAAAAAAAGCCTTAGGTTGGTTAATTTTATCGGTAGTTTTTACACTAGCTTTACCCATAAGTTGGTTTATTAAGCTGCCTGCATTAAACATTTTAAACAGCTTGGGCGTTATTTTTCAACTAATAGGGTTTTATCATCTTATTATTGCTCTAAAAAAACCTTTAAACACCTTTTTGTCATCAGCTACCCTTTACATTAAAACCTTGGTATATTTTATCCTAATTTCAATGATTATAAAAGTATTGTTTCAATCCTTTTCGGTAGTGCCAGAAGTAAATGAAGCTTCCATACAAATAAGAAACTTAGTGATTGGTTTTATACACTTATTAATGCTTGGAGTAATAAGTGGAGCATTACTACTTTTTCTGTCGTTAGAAGGCGTTTTTAATAGCAACAAACTATTTGCTCGAATTGGCTTAGGCTTTTTTATTCTAGGCTTTGTGTTAAGTGAATTTTATTTGTTTTTACAAGGTGGTATGTACTATTTAAACTTGGGTGAATTAAGCTTTTATCATAAAAGTCTGTTGGTATTTAGTGCATTTATTGGTGGAGGTGTGTTCTTATTTTTGTTGAGTGTTTTGTTAGGAGGTAAAAAGCAACTTGAAACAACTTAATGCTCATCTTGTTTGTTAAATGAATAAATAAATTTTAATAGTATCAAACTGTCATAATAAACTTGAGGTGTTTCAGTTTTTGATGACGAATATGGTCCATGTTTATAATAAACATCATTATAAACACTACCTGCAATTCCTGAATTCTTTTGATACATCAATATCAATCGTTTGTTTGATGAAATTTTAACACCGAATCCTAAATTATACTCAAAAAGCAAACTATAATTTCTCTTATTTTCTTCATAAAATTCTTTGTACGTAACATCTGCTGCTAAGGTAAATGTATTTAAAACCCCACCCCCAACTATAAATTGAAATTTTTTACCAAAAAAAAAATCAGCCCCTATTGGAATTGTTAAACTAGAAATTGTAAAATGAGAATAAGGCTCTTGAATTGCTCTATGATTAAACTCAATACCTGTTTTAAGTCGGGTTATGGCATATTTTGGTGTAAAATAATAATCAAAGCTGGCTAATAAATGTTGTTTGTCTTTAATATTAAATGGATTCATTAGTCCATGCTCATTACTTTGAATGTCACTAATCTCAACTTGTCCAACTCCTATAGATCCTCCTATTTCGTGTAATTGTGCTTTAAGCTCTACCGCCAATAAACTTATCAGAAAAGCAAGACAATATATTAATCGGCTATACATATATTTTTTTGACAAATGGTAATGTGATTATGAAATTTATATAGAAGAATAAAGAAGCTAAGCTATGTAAATTCTACGAAAAACACAAATTTTGACTCAGTAAATCAAGGAAATAGCACCTTTATTCTATTACACTATCGCTCAACCAACACTTCTTGGTGTGTGTCTATGGCTGTTTTGTAATGTTGGTAACGCTCCATAATTTCATTTACATATTTGTAAGTAATATGTCCTTTGCAGTAACCGTGTTTTACTACCTCATCTTTATAATACTTTGGCTTAGATTTATTTTTAAGAAAATAACTAACCTCTTTCCAAAGCTGAGGGTTTTTATTGTATTTCTGTGCTAAACGATACGCATCAAAAACATGTCCTGGACCAACATTATAACTCGCTAAAACATATTTTACCCTTTCGGTAGAGTCTGCAATTTTATCTTCCCACATTTTGCTTAAATAACGAATGTATTTTACTCCCGCTTTAATGTTTTCATGAGCTGATGAAGTAGAATCAACACCATATTTAGCTCCTGTTACTGGCATAAACTGCATCACACCAAAAGAATTTCCCCAACCTAATGCACTATTATTAAACCTCGATTCTTGATAAATTAAAGCTGCTACCAACTCCCAATCCCAAGGTATTTGTGGAGCATATTTTTTTAATGTTTCATCATACGGAGTAAGTTGTCCGCTGCTCAAAGTAAACGACTCATCATTAATTCTTTTGGCGTGCTGCGAACGATTATCATAATACTTTTTATACAACAACTTAAACGCAACTGTTTTTTGATACGTTTTCAGCCAATTATTAATAGAAACCGTTAAACTATCGCTATTTTTTCTTAGAGCAAAAGCAATTTGTTGCTCATTGCTAACCTCAATACTTGCATCAATATTAGGATATTGCCATTCATTTACTAAAGCAATATTTTTATCGGCAACTGTATAATCTATTGTTCCCTGAGCTACTTGTTCAATGAGTTGTTCCATAGAAATTTCTCCGGGAACTACCTCAACTTTAATTTTCTCGCCAATTTCTTTAGATAAACT
Organism: uncultured Flavobacteriales bacterium; assembly: GCA_937901255.1. Lineage (GTDB taxonomy): Bacteria > Bacteroidota > Bacteroidia > Flavobacteriales_E > Vicingaceae > BRH-c54. The sequence continues at coordinate 17,542 of CALCHN010000027.1, forward strand.
ATGCAAACGCTCATAAAAAGAAGATTCTCTTCTTACAAAAACTGTTTTACCGCCAAGTTCTAGCGGAGAGTTTACCAATGAATCTTTAAGTGATTTTTTAGAAAGCTTTTTCCAATTTTCGGGTTTACGCTGAACCAGCACTTGTTTGGTAAATAAAATAGGTTGTGAAAAATCAACTAGCTTCTTTCTATCTAAGGTAACGGTTAAATTAGCAGCCACTACATCTCCTACTCCATTGTTTAAATGAATAAATACACTATCCATATTTTTTATTGGAATAACTTCTAGCTCTACTCCCTGACTTTTAGCATATTGATTCAATAATTCATACTCAAAGCCCATGGGCTGCCCTCGATAAATAAAATAACTTGTTGCACTATAATTAATTAAAGCCTTAATTTTACCGTCAGCTCTAATCTCTTTTAAGTCTTTTTTTACCGGACGAGGAAGGTTAGGCTCATTAACCATTACTTCTTTACAGCTAAACAAAGAAATGCTAAAGACTAAAATTAATATATATGAGAATTTTTTTGTCATAAAAAATGTTCAACAAGTTATTAATACGGTAGCTTTTCAAAAAATGTTTTTACTTTCTAAAAAAATACTTGTATTAACATTACTCTTAACCTTTGCTACAACTGGTTTTTCGCAAGGTTTATTTAGTAGTAAATTAACTAAAAGTTTTGCAGCTTTAGAAATTCACGACTACTTTAAAGCTAAAAAATACTTTGAAAAATCATTGAAGAAAAATCCTGTTCCGGCTTCTTATGGACTAAGTATAATTTATTACAGAAATAACAATCCTTTCCATAATATAGATTCGGCTTTGTATTATATTCAGGAAGCAACTTTTTACTACCCGAAATTAAGTCCAAAGAAAAAAGAAAAGTTTAAGGCTTTTGGAGTAGATTCATCAAGCATTTATACCCAACATTTATTAATTGATAAAAAATGTTTTGAAATAGCTAAAAATGAACATTCTATTGCTGCTTACAATAAATTTATAGATTGTAATATTGGAGCAAAACAAGTTGATTCTGCTATTTTATTAAGAAACGAGATTGCTTTTAAGCTGGCTAAAAAACAACAAAATTCAGAAGCCATTCAACATTTTATTGCTACTTATCCTGATGCAAATGAAATTACTGTTGCAAAAAATATGTTAGATACGTTAATCTACAAAGAATTTACCCAACCCAATACGATAGAAAACAACCTAAAATTTATTCAGCATCACCCCAACAACCCATTTATACCACAAGCCGAAAGAACCATTTACGAACTTTCCACCGCTGATAAAAAAATTACTTCTTATTACAATTTTATAAAATCCAATCCAAAAAACCCTTACACAGCAAGTGCTTGGAGAAACATTTACAATTTATCCATCATTAATTATACTTCTGAAAATATTAAAACATTTTTAAGAACATATCCCGAATATCCTTTTAAAGATGAATTGGTTAAAGATTTTCAACTGGCAAAAACTGCTTTCTATCCTTTTATAAAAAACACTAAATGGGGGTTTATAAATGAGCATTTGCAAGAAGTAATTCCACCAACTTTCGACTTTGTGAACAACTTTAAAGAAGGACTTGCATTAGTAGGTTTAAACGGAAAAATAGGTTTTATAGACAAAACCAATCAGCTGATTGTTCCTTTTAAATATGATGAAGCTGAAGATTTTGTAAACGGATTGGCTGTTGTTGGAATAAACGATAAATATGGAATAATTAATCGCTTGGGAGAGGAAATAGTCCCATTAATGTATGACGAAATTGGAACCACCAAAAACAAATTTATTGCTGTTGCACTAAACGAAAAGTACGGATTTATAAATACAAGCGGCAATCTTGTAATTGGTTTGGAATACGAGTCTGTAGGCTATTTTAATAATGGAATTGCTTACGTTTTTAAAGATAACAAATATGGTGTTATCGACACTAATTTGTACTATGTAGTAAAACCTAGTTATGATTGGATAGATAACCTGGAAAATGAGTTTATTCGTGTTAAAGCTGCACAATTTTACGGTGTTATTAATAGTAAAGGAGATAGTATTTTACCTCCCATTTACTCTCAAATTACTGAGCCCGAAAACGGTTTAGCGATAGTGGTAAAAGATAATCTTTACGGTTATGTAAATACTAACGGAACGATGATTATTGAACATACTATTCCCTATCAAGATGGTGTTTTAAATTGGGGTTTGTTTAATGATAAAGGCTACGCCCGACAAATGACGGAAGGAAAAACAGGCTTAATAGATACTACAGGAAAAAAAGTTGTTCCTGCTTTGTTTGAAGATATTGGGGCAATATCAAAGGATTTAATTGCCATAAAAAGACACGGCAAATGGGGCTATTGTGATTTTAATAGCAAACTTAAAATTCCATACAACTTTATTATTGCAGGAGAATTTATTGATGGCATTGCTATTGTTAACTTTGAGAATAAATTTGGCATTATTAACACTAAAGGAACTTATGTAATTCCAGCAGAATATGAGTTAATAGAACGATTTTTACCGAACTTGTTTATTGCTGAAAAAGATGGTAAAAAAGGACTTGTATCAATTGAAAATAACCAACTAATCTCTTTTTTATATGATAAAATTGAGTTGACAACGGATGAGAAGCTTATTAAATTAAGTACAAAAAATGAAGTTAAATACTTATTAAAATCAGCATTAATTAAAGAATGATAGAGCTTTTTAAAACATATATCAGCGAACAGTTTAAATATCCGTTACCGGGAATAAAAACACATTTAGAAGCAGCTCCATACCGAAAAGCAGATGTTGATGAGTTAACCAAAAAACAAGCTCGCCAAAGTGGTGTTTTAATTTTATTTTACGAAAAAAATAATGCCCTACATACCGTCTTAATTAAAAGAGCTATAAACAATAGCAATCATAGTGGACAAATTGCTTTTCCGGGTGGTAAAAAAGAAGAGCATGATGCAGATTTAATTGAAACAGCTTTGCGTGAAGCCAATGAAGAAATAGGCATTGTTAAAGAACATGTTGTAGTTATCGGCAAACTAACCGATGTATTTATTCCTGTAAGCAATTTTTTGGTTGCACCTGTTATTGGTTTTATAGACTATTCTCCAACGTTTACTTTACAAATTAGTGAAGTTTATGATGTAGTAGAAGTTGAAGTCCAAACCCTTATACACCCTAATACTTTTCAACAGCAAACGGTAAAACTTTCTGATGGTGTTCAGCTAAAAGTGCCTTGTTTTGTGGTAAATAAACAAATTGTTTGGGGTGCCACTGCTTTAATGATTAATGAATTAAGGTATTTAATAAAAGATTTTTATTAAACTCATTTTAATAACAACAAAAAAGCCGATGAAGATAATTTCATCGGCTTTTTTATTTAATACTATTTGAGTTGTTTATTTAACTACTACAAATTTGTTAGTAGCAATAACCACCTCTTTATTTTTAATAGTGTAGAAATAAATTCCGTTGTTTAAGTTATCTAAAGACAAGGTAAGTTTATCAGCTAATGTATTAGCAGTAGTAACAATTTTACCTGTAATATCAGCTACAATTACTTCAAAACCATTGTTTTCTAATTGGAAAGTAATTTGATCCTTAGCCGGATTTGGATAAACAGCAACATTGTTTGCATTTAATTCATTGATACCAACTACTAAACTAATATCGTTAGCATCTCTAGGTAAAATTTTGTAATCACCAAAAGAAAAATGTCCAATACCAGTAACATCATAATGAGAACCAACTACAGCAGTTAAATGATAAAAATAAATATCATCGTCTGCTAATAAAGAGCCTGAGCCATCATTAATTTCCCACATACCAAAACCGTTAGTATTGCTTACACACTCAGCATTTAAGTTTTGAATTACAACACCTTCCCATTGTTCCATATTGGCATTTGCAGTAGTAGTTACAACAGGGGTTGGTAAAGTATTCCCAGAATTTAAAACAGTAATATTTGATACAAAAGTAAGCTCCGTTAATCCGTTATATTCAGCAACAGTACCGGTAACTTCAACACTATCACCAATCACTAAAGTAGAATCATTTCTTTCATAAACATAAATACCATTCCAAGCAGCAGCACTATCTTGAATAAAGAAAGCATGTCTGTCTGGACCATTTTTAATAATCCCTGTAATCACACCTTTGGTAGTAACTACATTTCCTACTTCAGGAGAATCTCCATTTGCGTTAGTTGTAAACTGAATGTCGTATATTTTTTTAATATTAGCAACTGGAGGTGTTGTTGAACTAATAGCAACAGAATCCACTAAAATTCCTGAAGTAGCATCAGTATTTCTTAAAGATAAAATAAACTCTGCACTTGAACAAGTTGGATCAATCGTTACTGTTTGAGAAACCATCACTAAATTACCACCTGAAGCAGCAGCAACATCAATATATGAATTATAATTAGTATAAGCACTATTAGTAACATCGTAATAAGAAGTTCTTAATTCACCTGCAGTTGGAGCTATCACCCACATTTCAATTAAATAAGTCTCACCCGGAACAACCGTTACAGGCTGAGTAGTAAAACGTTTATGTGAAGTAGTAGCATTTAATAAAGATGCCATACTGGTTCCATAAGTAGCACCAGTAGTAATTTCACTTACGTTAGATTGTGCAATACTAGTAACTGATCCATTCCAATCAGTTGGCCAACCACTAGCCCAAGAGCTTAGGTTACTTTGAAAAACGGTTTGTCCGAAACTTACTGTTGCGAAACAAACGGCAGTTAAAATTGTAAAGATTTTTTTCATAATAAGTTGTTTTTAAGGGTTAAAAATTATCTATTTAAAATTACCATGTAATAACAATATCATCTACTTCCCAAGTACTACCACTAGAATTAGTTCCTGTATATTTAAAAGCTATATATACTGCATTACTACCAATATAACTGTTTAAACTAACAGGACCTCCAAATTCCCATAAAAAATTACCTGTAGAAAGATTAACTCCTAATTGTGTCCATGTTGCTGTTGAAGGTGCACTAATTCCATCATAATTGGTAGAAACATAAACTTCAAGTGGATCCCCAACATATTTATAAGCATTTCTAAAATTAAGTGTAGAGTTAGTTGAAGTACTTAAATCAACTGCAGGAGAAATTAACCATGCCTCAGACGCCACATTTGCACTACCAGTATAATTAGACATTTTAGCATAAAAGTTACCTGGTGAACCTTGATCGCTGGTAGTCCAGTTGTATGTTCCTGTAACTAATTGGGTAGTCCATCCTCCGGAAGTGATGCTTTGATCTTGGAAATTTTTAGTTAGCGAATTTCCCGGTGGTGGTGGAGTTGTTCCAAAACGTGGATTATTGAACACCACTTCACTTGGGTTTCTAATTAACAATTGTAGAGTGCTATTAAATTGACTTACAATTGCTATAATAGTTCCACTTCCTTGAGGCAACGTTTCATTAGCAAAATTAGCGTAACCACTTGTTCTAACAATAATGGTGTTTCCTAAAGAATCTTCTAATGTTCTACTTTGAGACATTAAATTTATTCCATCTGCATAGGTATTTCCTAATTCTGAAGCTACAAACTGAACGTTTTCTATTTTTATCAACTTGGCTTGATGTCCGGTTGTAACTTGTGAAATATCGGTATAAACGTCCGGTTGCCTGTCTTTTTTAGTTGCTTGTTTTATGATGTTGTTGTCCACATCTACTGAATCCAACTGCATCATTTGGTTGTATGTTGATAGAACAGTACCTTTTAAATATACTCTAATCGAATCTCCTTGGTATAAACCACCAGAAGATAATAACCTTAAGTTAATAGCCCCGGTTTCATCCTGAATATAAGCTTCTTTATAAATGTTTCCGCTTTGTTCATCCATAGTAACTACGGCAAACATCGAAAGTTCATCGGTAATTTTCAGCGGAGAACCTTGATACATGGCTTTTAAATCAGCAATAGTTATTCTATTTCCTTCTGGAATGGTTTTGATAGGTGGTGTATCAAATTCTTTTTTACAGCTAACTGAGAAAAGTGTAATTCCAGCTAATAATAGTAGTCCTGTTATTTTTTTAGTGATTGTCATAGTATATATTGTTAGTATAAAATTAATTAATATTTTTAAAATGAGAATGATACCATTGCAAAATAGGTTCTTCCCATCATGTATCCAATCATTGGAGGGAATTTATCTATATTAGTAGTAGTATATCTTAATTGTTCAAATCCTCCTGTTTGGAAATCTTTGTTGTCCAACACATTGGTTACATTTAGGTTTACACGAAGAAAGTAGTTACCAAATTTCCACGATTTTCCTGCAAATAGATTCAACGTATAATTATTATCTAATTTTTGTTGGTCGATAATTCCGTCCACTTGTGGATCAGTATCTACAAAGTTGGCTAAAGCTTCTTCTGTTCTTCTATCAGGATTTACTTGTAAGTAAATATCAGCAAAGTAGTTAAAATCTGCTCCAACAAACCAATATTTTGGAGACCGATATCTTAAACCAATAGAAGAAACCGTTTGAGGAGACTCTCCCATTTTATAGTTTTTCAAATAAATGGTTTTGTTTTCTTCTAACAACTTAGTAGAGTTATCTTGAGTAACAGTAGCTGTTGGTCTGGAGTTATAAGTAAAATCTCCCATAGCAAACGTTCCTGTAGCAGTAATTGTAGGAGTTACTTTAACTTCTCCTCCAAATTCAACACCAACAAAAAGTTGATCAACACCTGTCATTACATAGTTAACAAAAGTGTTTAACTCATCATGATAAAAGTTTCTCGACCAAATTTTATCTTGAATGCTAGTATAGAAAACCGTTGCTCTGGTTTTTACTTTCGGATAACGAACAATATAGTTAAAATCTCCAGACAAGATTTTTTCATTCTCTAAACCACTTACTACTTCATGTCTGGTTCTTGGTGATAAAAATGAATTTCTTGCTAAAGGAGCTCTAGTAATAAAAGCACCGTTTGCAGTTAATAAATGTCTTCCTGTAAGTTTATACACCACGCCTGCTTTAGCTCCAAAGTTGGTGAAGTTTTGTTTTTCTGAATCTCCAAAAGAATTTTCAGGGAAAAGTCCATTTCTTACATTTCCTGTTCTCCAAAAAGAAGTGTAAGTAGCAGAAGCTCCCAAAAACCAATCTATTTTTGCAGAAGTTCCATCAATTTGAGCATATAAATTAAAAGTGTTGATATTAATATCATAATCGTATCCAAACTTATCACCTACTTTTACTGCTCTGTTAGGATTATCTAAATCTGTTTGAGCAGCATCAGGGTCAGCAATATCTCTTTCAGCAAACTGATCAACATCTACCCAAAACTCACCACCTAATAAATCATCTACTACTTTAAAGTTTTTACTTTTATAAATACTTCCTTTTACACCACCTGAAAGCGTTAATTTATCATTCAACTTGTGTGTTAGGGTAGAATTAAATCCATAATCATAAACATCTTGTCTTTGTTCTTCTATAATGTATTTAGAGCGGTTTCCGGTTAAAGAAGTTCCTGTTCCATTTACATTATCTAAGGTGTAAAGGTTTTTGCTATTGGCAAAGTAAAAATGATCCCAATCTAACTGAGTAGTGGTAGGGTCTTGAGCTTGCCATAATGCTGCTTGTTGAGCATACAAATTCTCATCGCCCGGCTCACTGTAAAAGCTAGGTAAGTTTTTCCAATACTCTGGTCTGGGATCGGCTGCATGATGCCAATTTAAACGTGTATTTCCGCTTCTGCCAAAAGTATAATAAACCGATGACATTAATTGGGTTTTATCATTAATATCAAAATAATGATTCAACATTAATCGAGGTTGATGGGTGTTTCTAACACGAGAGTTTCTTTTTTCTCCATCTTGATAACCCCAATAAGAATTGTAAAAGTTATTTCCTGTTAAATCGTACGTTTCTTGTGTAGTAATGCTGTTTCTACCTTGAACAGTTGGTGCAGCAAAACCTACAAAGCCAATGCTATGTTTGTTGTTTAATTTTTGTTCTATGGATATAAAATAACTTGCTCCGCTATAAAAAGTACCATCTATGTAGCCTTCATCAGAATACCTGCCGGAAGCAGAAACTGCCACTGCCATTCCATTATCCATCATTCCTGTTGAATGGGTAGCCATAATTCTATGGTTGTAAGTTCTGTTAGCAAGTGCGTAAGAAATGTTTGTTCCTTTTCTTACAGAAGTTGGACGAGCATTGATATTAGACGAACCACCAATACCACCAAAAGTAAGTGGTGAAGATGAAATACCATTTTTAGTCTCTTGGTAACGCGTAATGTCATTTAATCCACCCCACAACGCCCAAATTGCTCTACCTGTTTCAGGATTGTTTAAAGTAACACCATTCATGGTTACTACAAAGTTTTCTGAATCATAACCTCTAATTCTGTAACGAGCTACACCAAAATTAAATCCTGCTGTTGAATTAAAAATATCTCGAGAAGATTGCAACAAACCCGAAACATCTTGATTTTCTGCATTTTCATCTTCCAATGCATCTAAAGTGGTGGTAAAAGTTGGTACAACTCTGTCTATTTCAGCATCAGTAGTATCTTTTGAGTTTGTTACAACTTTAGTTGTATCTGTTTGTGCCAACAATTTGTTTGAAAACAGAAAAAAAACGGTACTAGCCGCAACAATAGAATATCTAAAAAAATTCATGTATATATAATGATATATCAATAACTTAAAAAGCGGTTAGAAGTCTTACTTGGTTGCTCCCTAGGATGATCACTTTTTATTAATACGAGGCAAAAATAGTAATATTTAATTAGTAAGAAACTATTTGTTGGTAACTTAATGATTTGTTAACTTAAATTTATTGTCATCAAAAAATAGCTAAAAGGTATAATTGTTGAATAATGTGTTATTTTGCAAAAAAATAATTTTTATGACTAAAAATATTCTTCTTTCCTTTTGGTTAATTATAAGCCTACAGATAGTAGCTTTTTCTCAAAACAATACCGATAAAAAAAACTATGCTGTAACTTGTATAGGTTTTTATAATCTTGAAAATTTATTCGATACAATTGTTGACCCCGATACCACTTTAATTTTGCAAGATGAATTTACTCCACAAGGAAAAAATCGTTGGAACACTTCTAAATATTATGAAAAACTAGGCAACATGGCTCGAGTTATTTCTGAACTTGGTACAGAAGTTACTCCTGATGGAGCAGCTATTTTAGGAGTTTCGGAAATTGAAAACGAATCGGTATTAAAAGATTTAGTTAAACAAGAAGCTATAAAAGACAGAAACTATCAAATAGTACATTTTGATTCGCCTGACAGAAGAGGTATTGATGTTGGATTGCTTTATAACCCCAACTATTTTAAAAATGTAAGTGCAAAGAACTACACTTTAAAAATTCCAACAGACAGTAATTTTTACACTCGTGATCAGTTGTTGGTTTCAGGAGAATTATTTGGAGAAAAAATCCATATTATTGTTGCACATTGGCCATCACGAAGAGGAGGAGAAAAAAGAAGTAAGCCCAAAAGAATTGCCGCAGCTCAATTAGCAAGAACCATTATAGATTCTTTACAACAAGCTGACCCAAATACAAAAGTGCTGTATATGGGCGATTTGAATGATGACCCCGTGGATGTTAGTGTTAGAGGATATTTAAAAGCTGTAGGCGAAAAAGAAAAAACCAATAACGGCAAGCTATTCAATCCTTTTGAAGATTTCTTTAAAAAAGGAATTGGCACCTTGGGTTACCAAGATGCATGGAATTTATTTGATCAAATCATCATTTCTGAACCACTTTTAGGAGATGATTTTTCTTCGTTGAAATATTACAAATCTGTTGTTTACAATAAAAACTATCTCAAATCTGATTCAGGAAGATTTAAAGGCTATCCTTATAGAACGTATTCGTTTGGAGAATACATTGGTGGGTATAGTGATCACTTTCCTGTATATTTGTACCTAATTAAAGAGCTGTAATCTCTAATTTTCACACCCTCTTAATTTTTTTTAATGAAATATTTTATTGCCTTATTTTTTCTACTTAGTTCTTTATTTATTACTGCCCAAGATACGCTTACTGTAATGGCATACAATATTTTGAATTATCCTGCTTCGAGTGCTTCAAAAGCGGACACGCTTAAACCTATTATCAAACATGTACAACCAGATATTTTTCTAATTACTGAACTTACCTCTTATAGCGGTGTTGGTCTTATTTTAAATGATGCCCTAAATGTTGATGGTGTTTCTCATTATCAAAGTGCTACTTATTTTAATGGCCCGGACACTGATAATATGCTTTTTTATAATTCCAATAAATTAGAACTTTATAGTCAACATGAAATAACTACTGCTTTAAGAAATATCAGCGAATATGTACTTTTTTACAAATCTTCTGGCTTAGGACCAGGTGACGATACTATTTTTATTCATTGCTACATGGCACACTTAAAAGCTAGTCAAGGGTGGAGCAACGAACAGGAGCGAAACCAAGAGGCAGTAGTTTTTAAAAATTATTTAGACAATAAAGCTGCAACATTAGAGAATGTGCTTTTTGCAGGAGACATGAACATATACGGAGATTATGAAGCGGCTTACAATACCATATTAAACGGTGGAAGTGTAAATTTATATGACCCTATAAATGCACCAGGGCTATGGCATGCCAATTCTTTTTTTGCCAATGTACATACACAAAGTCCGAGAACAGCAACTTTACCAGATGGAGGTTCTAACGGAGGAATGGACGATAGATTTGATTGGATTTTTGTAAGTGATGATGTAAGAAGTGGACACAATTATTTTAAGTATATACCCAATTCTTATTATGCCTTAGGAAACGATGGTAATCATTACAATAAATCCATTTTGGATGCTCCAACCAACACCTCTGTTCCTTACAATGTGCTAGAAGCATTGTATTATATGTCCGACCATTTGCCGGTAGTTATGAAAACAGAAATTGGCTACAATGTGAGTATAAAAGAAGTGGCTAATACGCCATGGAAAGGTTATTACGCCAATCAACACTTTTATTTTTCTTCTGAAAATATGGAAGAAAAATTGATGGTAGAAGTATATGATGTGTTAGGAAAACTAATCCAGACTGCTCAATTCAACAATCAAAATCAATTTCAGTTAGCAATAAATGAAAATATAAAAGGAGTGTTTATCTTAAAAATTACTTCTAATAAAACTCAACAAAGTTTTAAACTGTTGGCTCAATAAAATAAGTGAATACCAACAATATTGTAGTTGCTTTAATTTTAAAAGATAAAGTATGCGGAATAAAAAACAAGAATACCCTCAATCTAATATTGAATAATAGAAGGTATTACTAAGAAAGAAATTATTTTAAAGTACCTTTTTCTTCAGCTTCTTTGTTGAATTTTGCTTGCATTTTTAACCAAACAAACAATCCTACAAAGCCTAAAATAATAAAAGCTACGTTTAAATTAAAGTATGGAGTTTCTCCTAACCAAACTAATGGTTTAAAGATTGTGTAAAAGAAATCGCCTAACCAGTAAATAAAATCAGTCATAATATTAAATTTGATGCACAAATGTATAAATTTATCTTTAATAAAAGAACAAAATATATACAGTAAATAAAATTATTAGTGTTAAAAATATTCAAATCGAATCAACCATTTGTAAATGTGATTGTTGTTCTTATAACAATTGCTTTAGGCTTACCCATTTTTTTCACTGAACCTACTGTTGTTGATGCCAATTTATTCCGATTTAGCGAATTTTTTAATAGCGTTAACAGTACTACTTGGCTAAGGTATCTCTTGTGGTGTATTTTTACAATTGGCATTGGTTATTATTTAAACTATATTGTTAATCAATACAAATTAGTAACCAACAATACTCATGTGCCTTTTATTATTTATGTTGTATTACAAACATTATTTCCTGCTGCACTCATTTTTAGTCCTATACAAATAATTACGGTATTTATTTTAGTAATACTACACCAATCTAATGAACTTTATAACACAAGAAAAGAAACACTAAAAACCTTTAACCTAGGTTTTTTTATAGGATTAGCCACTATGTTATATTTACCCATAGGTTTTTTAATGTTATTGGTTTGGTTTATTATAAGGTTTTACAAACCTCCTTACTGGAAAGAGTATATTGTTTCTTTAATGGGCGTTTTTTTGCCTTTTGTTTATCTATTAGCTTATTATTTTATCTTTAATGAGTTTTCTATCGATAAAATATACTTTTTTAAAACGGCTGAAACTTCAGCACCCATAAATGAAAGTTGGAGTATAAATCAACTATTATTTTTTATTGTAATGGGGCTTATTTTTCTTTATGCCTTATGGCATTTTGTTATTAGCACACAAAAAAGCGTTGTAAGAGTTAGAAAATATAGAAGTGTAATGTTATTGTTGATTCTTGGCATTGTTTTACAACATTTCATCTTCTTAAAAGACACATCAATAAATGCCGATTTTTTTGCATTACTAAGTATTCCCTTATCCGTAATAATAGGTAATTTACTTATTGAAATAAAAAAGAAATGGATAGCGGAAACTGTGTTCTATCTATTACTACTATTAATAATAGCAAATTATTTCAGTTAAAACCCAAAGTTAATTCCTGCGGTAATTGTATAAATTATTTTGAATAGAATAAAAAAAGCACGCCAAATAGCGTGCTTTTTAAAACTAAATTATTCAATCTATAATTAATGATGTAAGTGTAAACTTTCGTCAAGCATTGGGTGGTTTTTAGTAACCAATGATGCTTTGGTAAGTGATGTTAACACTGTATAAATAAAAACTCCTGTAAACATTAAGAACATACCTATTTCTACCATTCCTAATTTACCTTCTTCAAACATAGTTCCTGGCAACACCATAGTTAAAACATCTAACCAGTGACCAACAAAGATGATTAAAGCGATAGGTAATAAGAAAACAGCGTTTCTCTTTGCATCTCTTGACATTAAAATAAAGAATGGCAATAAGAAGTTTACAAAGAAAGTTCCTACGTATAATAATTTATAATGCTCAAATCTGAATAAGTAATAAGTTACCTCTTCTGGTATATCAGAATACCAAATTAGCATAAACTGAGAGAACCATAAGTAAGACCATAAACAGCTAATAGCAAACATCCATTTACCTAAATCGTGAATATGGCTATCGTTTACTTCTTTTAAGAAACCTTTACCTTTTAGGTACAATACTAATACCACAGCGAAAATCATACATGATACCCACATTCCTGAGAATGCATACCATCCAAATAATGTACTGAACCAGTGTGTATCAATACTCATTAACCAATCCCAAGCTGAAGAGGAAGAGGTGTAAGCAAAGAAGAAAATAAACAATACCCCCATAAAAATGCTTCTTTTATAAATAGGAGAAACATCTCCAGCAGCTAAATTCAGTTGGTCTTCTTCCATAGATTTTTTTCTAAACCAGTATGCAAAAAACATCCAAACAGCAATGTATATTAATGATCTTACAAAGAAAAATGGAATATTTAAGTAAGCACCTTTATTTGCTATTAGTTCATCATAATGACTACTTTCCGGATTATGAACTTCAGGATCCATCCAGTGATATAAATGGTGCATGTGAGCTGCTCCAGCAATAAAAACTGCTAATAAAACTACTGCTCCAATTGGCATAAAGCTCATTATTGCTTGAAAAATTCTGTGAGTAGTTACTCCCCAAGCCATTTCTGAAACATATTGCAGAGCTAAAAAGAATAGTGCTGCTAATGAAATAGTAAAATAGAAATATCCATTTACTAATAAGTTAGCCCAAAATCTTTGAGAAACATGATGGCTATGATCAGTAGTTAAACCAACAATTAAAGCTAGCAGACCAACTACAATAAGAATGATAGTAGTTAGTTTCGCGTTTTTTGATATTGTATATTCCATTTGTTAAAATGTTTTTAGTTGTAATCTTCTTTTTAAATTTTATTGTGCTTCAGTATTTGCATCAGTAACAACTGCAGTTTGACCCATATCTGCTGTTAATGGTTTTTTCATGAAACCTACTTTAATATAATGAATTAATTGCCATCTTTCTTCTTGAGTTAATTGAGATGCATGAGGTCCCATTAAACCTTTTCCGAAAGTAATGGTGTGAAACATTTTACCTTCTGGTAAGTCTAAGCTTTCAGTAAACTTAACTGGAAGAGGAGGAAAAACTTCTCTTTCTACTAATGAACCATCTCCTTGTCCGGCACCACCATGACAGTGAACACAAAACATTCCGTATAATTCTTTTCCTTTAGCTACAGATTGTTCTGTATAATCGAAAGGGCTTTTTAAAAACTCTCCTGCTTGGTTATAGCCTTCAATAGAATTTTCGTAAGGATAAGGAGTAAACCCTCTATGTATGGTTCCTTCAACCGGTTTTCTTGCTGTAAGTGTATTTCTCAAAGAATCATCACCTTGTTTTCCTCTTAATTCACCGTAATCAACATAGGTTTCTATAGAAGGAGAACGATACATATCTGGCATATATTCAGGTGCTAAGCCATTTTCTTCTTTACAAGAAAAAAGAGAAATAATAGCAACCATTCCAATTAATTTTATGCTATTGTTCAGGTAGTTTTTCATGTGTTTATTTTTTATAATCTTTCTAAATTAATCGTTTTATTTTTCGTCAATCTGAAGTACGTAAGTTTCATTAAGAGCTGCTTTAATTTCTTCAGCTGTCATTCCACTATCACTTGGATGAATTTCCATCACAAATCTGTTATCAGTTGTGCTTGGATAAGGATTTCTAGCTTTAAAACCTGGTAAAGTCCAGTTTCTTAATAAGTAAGTAAACGACATACCGTGTGCAGCACATAATACTCCGAACTCAAATGTTACGGGAACAAATGCTGGAATATTGTCAATTAATGAAAAGTTAGGTTTACCACCTATGTTCATTGGCCAATCTTGCACCATAAAATACCACATTCCTAATAATGCAAGCGAAACGCCTATCATTCCATAAATAAATGCAGTAATGGCAATACGAGTTCTTTTTAACCCAATTACAGGATCTAAGCCATGAATAGGAAATGGAGAGAATACATCTCTAATGTGAATTCCTTTTGAAACTAGATGTTTTGCACTTTCTAAAAGTACATAATCATCATCATAAATTGCGTATAGTTTTTTATCTGACATAACTTTTGTTAATCGTTATTTGTTAATCTCTAATTTCTAATTTCTAATCACTTTTTTACTGGGTGTAATTTTTTAAAGTCTTCATCAGACATGTTTTTATATTTCTCTCCTGAAGATTTTAAAATTGTTTTCAATTCATTAAGTGCTAATACTGGGAAATATCTTAAGAATAATAAGTAGAATACACTAAATAAACCTAATGTTCCAATAAATACTCCTATATCAACCCAAGTTGGGTAGAACATTGACCAACTTGATGGTAAGTAATCTCTGTGAACTGAAGTTACAATAATTACAAATCTTTCGAACCACATCCCTATGTTTACAATTATTGACATGATAAAAGTGAACGATAAGTTGGTTCTTAATTTTTTCCACCAGAATAAGTGTGGAGAAATTACATTACAAGTCATCATACACCAGTAAGCCCAAGCATAAGGACCAGAAAATCTGTTGATGAATGCATACGATTCGTATTCAACACCTGAATACCAAGAAATGAATAACTCTGTTAAGTAAGCTACACCAACAATAGAACCTGTAACAATAATAATAATGTTCATGTACTCAATATGCTTAATGGTAACATATTTTTCTAAGTGCATTACTTTTCTAACAATAATCATTAATGTTTGTACCATTGCGAAACCTGAGAATACGGCTCCTGCAACGAAATATGGAGGGAAGATGGTAGTATGCCAACCTGGTATTACCGAAGTGGCAAAATCCATAGATACAATAGAGTGAACTGAGAATACAAGTGGTGTAGCTAAACCTGCTAATACCAAAGATACTTCTTCAAATCGCTGCCACGCTTTAGCGTTTCCTGTCCAACCGAAGCTTAGTAAGCTATACATTAATTTTGGAACTGGAGATTTTGCTCTATCTCTAATGGTAGCAAAATCAGGAATTAATCCAATGTACCAGAAAACCAAAGATACCGACATATAGGTTGAGATAGCGAACACATCCCATAAAAGAGGAGAGTTAAAGTTTACCCACATTGGTCCAAACTCATTTGGCAAAGGTAATACCCAATAAGCCATCCAAATTCTTCCCATGTGTATCATTGGGAATAATCCTGCCATAAATACGGCAAAGATGGTCATTGCTTCAGCCGGACGGTTAATTGCCATTCTCCATTTCTGACGGAATAACAATAACACAGCAGAAATTAAAGTTCCTGCGTGTCCGATACCAACCCACCAAACAAAGTTGGTGATATCCCATGCCCAACCTACAGTTTTATTCAATCCCCATGTTCCGATACCTGTTCCTATAAGGTAAAGGATATTTCCTACACCCCAAAGACCAACTATAGCGGCTATGGTCATTAATATTTTCCAACCTTTAGTTGTTTTTCCTTCGATAGTTGCTAATACGTCATCGGAGATTTTTGAGTAAGTTACATCATCTCCTAATATTAACGGTTCTCTAATTGCGGCTTCTTTATGCATTTTTTATACTTTTTAAGCTTCGTTGTTTTCTAAATTTCTAACTTTTGTTAAGTAATATATGTTTGGTTGTTGACCAACTTCTTCTATTACTCTGTAAGCTCTATTATGGTTCATATCTCCATTAATTTTGCTTTCAGTATCATTCAAATCACCAAAAGTAATGGCATTTGTAGGACAAGCTCCAGAACATGCTGTTTGTATTGCTCCGTCTTGAACTTTTGTACTTGCTTTCTTAGCATCTAATTTTCCAGCTTGAATTCTTTGAACACACATGCTACATTTTTCCATTACCCCTCTTGCTCTAACAACAACATCAGGATTTAATACCATTCTTCCTAAGTCATCTTGAGCTGGATTAATTTCAGTAAACTTATCGTAAGCCATGTAATTAAACCAGTTGAATCTTCTTACTTTGTAAGCACAGTTATTAGCACAATATCTAGTACCAATACATCTGTTGTAAGCCATCATGTTTAATCCTTCATTACTATGTGTTGTAGCAGCTACAGGACAAACTGTTTCACAACCTGCGTGATTACAATGCTGACACATCATTGGCTGGTGCACCACTTGTGGGTTATCAGCTGGGTCTTCCATTTTTCTGTAACCAGCAATTGATTTATCTTCAGTATCTGCATCAGTACTATAATATCTATCGATACGCATCCAGTGCATTTCTCTTCCTCTTCTTACTTCATCTTTACCTACAACAGGAACATTATTTTCAGAAATACATGCTGTTACACAAGCACTACATCCGATACAAGTATTCATGTCGATAGACATTCCCCATCTGTGTCCGATATTTTCTACCGGATGCTCTTTCCATAAATCAAACTCTTTGATATTTTTCTTAATAAACTCACCTTTTTCGTGCGTTACTAATTTATGTTCTGGGTTGTAAGCGTCTTTATCTCCTTTTTTGTAAGTAGCTAATGTAGTTTCTCTTACTACAGAATCTCTACCCATAACTGTTTGATGAGTTTGAGTAGCTGCAATAGGATATGTTCCGCTAACTTCAGCAATGGTAGCACCTACATAGTAAGCAGCTCCAGCAGCAGAACGTCCAACTAAAGGATAAGCATTTTTACCTGTTGGTTCAGCCATGCTTCCTACCACCTTTCCGTAACCTACAGCAATACCCATTGTTCCTCTTGCCTGACCAGGTTGAGCAACAACTGGCATATTTTCTATAGTAACACCATTTGCAGTAACACTAATCATGTTAGCTGGTGATTCCTGACCTAATTGAGTATTGTAACCTCTTTCCTTCATTTCTGCAGGATTCATAGTTACATAGTTGTCCCAAGTAATTTTAGTAATAGGATCTGGAGTTTCTTGTAACCAAGGGTTATCTGCTCCTGCTCCTGCACCAACTGCTGCATTTTGAGTAATTTCTAATTCAAAATCTCCAGCAAATGGTTTGTTGCTTACTTTAATTCCAGCTAATGCTTCTGCATTAAATGAAACAACACCAGTTTCAACATTCATTTTAACTTCTCCATCATGAACAGCTTTGTTCCAGAAATCATTAAATGGTGTTAATACTAATTCGCTAGCAAATGTATTTTTCCAAGTTTCTCTAATAAAATTATAATAACTTGTATCTTCTTTTCCTGCCCAAACTAAACAACTCTCTTGTGCTTGACGAGTGTTAAATAAAGGAGAAATAGTTGGTTGTTGTATCGTGTAATAATTGCTTACCGGATTG
Organism: uncultured Flavobacteriales bacterium; assembly: GCA_937901255.1. Taxonomy (GTDB): domain Bacteria; phylum Bacteroidota; class Bacteroidia; order Flavobacteriales_E; family Vicingaceae; genus BRH-c54. The sequence continues at coordinate 35,843 of CALCHN010000027.1, forward strand.
TAATCATTCCATGATTCGAATGCATGATTATCTGGACAAACATATTTACAAGCTTTAGACGTTTCGTTTGCTTTTGTTGCAAAAGAAATAGTTGATTTAACCTTTCCTAAAGCTGCTTTAAATTTCTCTCCTAAACTGAAAACTGGGTCAACACCATAAATAGCTAAAACATCTACTTTACCTTCATTCATTTCAGCAATTAACGCCTCCACTTTAGCATCATCTCCAGCTTTAGTTTTAGATACTGTATTCATATCAATAGTATTCCCATAATTTCCTAAAATTTGGTTGATACCATTAACGATTAATTGTGTGTCTTTATCATTATTTCCTGCAACAACAATAGAAGCTCCTTTAGCAGCTTTTAAAGATTTTACTGCATTAGCAATTTGTGCATCATAATTGGTTTTAGGAGCATCAATACTTCCTCCTAATTGTTTGTATATGTTGGCTAAAATAGCAGCATATTCAGATGGTTTTACAGGAACTCTTACATCTGCATTTGTTCCTGAAAGTGACATGTTCGCCTCAAATTGAAAATGTTTAGACATCCAATCGTTATCTGGTTTACGAGTTTGAGCATAATCATTTAAATACATTGGAGTATCTAACCAATTGCCCATAAAATCTGCTCCAACACTAACAATCGTTTTTGCTTTTGCGAAATTATAAGTAGGAATAGCTCTAACACCAAATGATGCCATATTAGCATCTAACATTCCTGAGTAAGAAATTTCATCTAATTGAACAAAGTTATCCAATTTATATCCTTTAAAACTACCATCTTCTGAGTTAACTTTTGTCCCAAAAGATTGAGCTAATACTGATGTAGTAGAAGGGCTTACTAAACTTGTAGTTAAAACTCTTACATTTTTAGCTGCAGCTAAATCTTTTTTAATAGCAGCATCAATAGTTTTCCAATCGGTAGCATTACCACCCATCATTGGGTTTTTGTATCTGTTGTTATCATATAATGAAAGCACAGAACCAGCAATTCTTGCGTTTATTGCTCCTTTAGTAAGCTTAGATTCTTTATTACCTGTTACATGAATAGGTCTTCCTTCTCTGGTTTTAACCAAAATTGGAGCAAAATCATTACCATCAAAATAAGTAGAAGCATAATAATTTGCTTTTCCAGGAATTATCTCTTCTGGTTTAGTAATATAAGGAATAGCCTTAGTAACAGGAGTTTCGCAAGCTGCTAAAGAAGCTGCTGCAACACCAAAACCAAGATATTTTAAGAAATCTCTACGTGATGTAGATGAATTTTCCAATGTTTCGTTGTCACCTAAAAACTTGTCTATCGGTAACTCCTCAGGAAATTCATTGTTCACAGACTCCAAAAATTTAGGGTCATTATTTAGTTGTTCTAAACCTTTCCAGTATTTTTTTGAATTAGCCATATTTATGTTAATTGTAAGTCGTACTTTATATATCTATTAAAAGAATCTTATTTATTTATTGATTAGTAGTGACATTTAGCACACTCCATTCCACCAATTTCGTCAACAGTTAGTTTGCCATCTTCTAGCACTTTGTTTCTAAAATGTTCTGGCATTCTTTTGTGCATTTCATCATAATAGCCGTTATCTTTTGTAGAAACTCCTGTAGTTTTATGACATTCAATACACCATCCCATAGTTAATTTAGAGTGTTGTTCTACCACATCCATTTCTTCTACTGGTCCGTGACAAGTTTGACATTGTTGATTCCCAACAGTAACGTGTTGTTGGTGACTAAAGAAAGCATGGTCTGGTAAGTTATGTACTTTTATCCATTTTACAGGTGTTGGATTATCTCCATATTTTCCTGTTTTAGGATCGTAATCTAAATGCTTGTAAATTTTTTGGATTTCTTCAGCCATAGGATATTCCTCTCCATTATATAAGAAAGTTTTATCTCCACCATTAATATAAACATGACAGTTCATACATAAGTTTAAAGAAGGAATTCCAGAAGTTTTACTATGTCTTGCACTAGAGTGACAGTAGTTACAGTCTATTTTATCATCTCCAGCGTGTATTTTATGAGAGAATTTAATTGGTTGCTCAGGCTTATATCCTTGGTGAACACCAATTGTAGCAGCACTTCCCATTAAGTCAACCAAACCTGCAAATACAAGAATAACTACTACAGCAGCAACATAACCTTTGTTATTACTTAGTGTATGTTTAAATGCAGCCATTAAAGAAACTGGTCCTGTATATTCTACTCCTTCTTTCTCAGCGTTAGCTTTAGCCACCATTACTCTAGTCTTGTTCAACATCAAGATAACAATTAACAATGCCACGCAAATTACGGCTAACACTATAAAGGTTACCATTGAATCTTCTTCTTTTTCTGTTGTAACCACTACCTCTTCAGTTGTTGCTTTTTTATCAACTGGAGGATTTGCAATATATGCTAAAATGGCTTTAATATCATCTTCAGAAACTGGCTGAGCTGGCATAGGAACCTTATTAAATTCCTCAAAAATTGCATTTGCATCAGGATCTCCAGAAGCAATTAATTCAGCAGAATTTTGTGTCCATTTTACTATCCATTCAAAAGATCTTCTGTCAGAAATACCTTGTAACCCTGGCCCAACTACTTTATCCGTTCCGATACTGTGACAAGCTTTACAGTTGTTTTTAAATAATTTTTGTCCTTCTAAAACTAATGGATCAACTTCTCCACCTGCATCAGCAGTAGCAGCTTCTTTTGGCTCTTCTTTTTTTGCAGAAGAAGCCTCTGGATTTGCCATATAATCTATAATAGCAGCTAATTCTTCATCCGAAAAAGGATGTGCAGGCATAGGTACTTTGTTGTATTCTTCAAAAATGGCAATTGCATCTTTATCTCCATTGGCAATCATTTCCTGAGAATTTTTGATGAAACCCATCAACCATTCTTTCGAACGTTTCTCAGTTACTCCCGCCAAACCAGGACCAACTAACCTATCTGAAGTTAGCTTGTGACACGCGGTACAAGATGTTTTAAATAATTTCTCACCATCTTGTGCAGATAAATTTACCTGAACAAATAAAAATGAAAAATAAATTAACGCAAGTTTTAAAAGTGTACCTCTCGAATTGATTCTTGTTATCTTATTCATAATAAAACTGTTACAGTTGTTTCTTTAAACTAAACATAAAATGATTGACAAATGTATAAGAATACATGAGTTTTTGGTAATATTTTTCGATTAAAATCTGCTTTTAAATGTCAATTTAGAATTATTCTAAATAAGAAAACGTTTAGTTATGATTTCTATCATATAGCAGAAATTGCTCACAAAAAGCGGTAACAGTATGCACATCAATTAACAATGTTTAACATATCTTCTTTATTCCTTATATTTTAAAAATTATGTAGTTTTGGACTGATTTATGCAAACCGAATTTTATAAATTTTTTATATGCTTTTAAAAATATTTTTAACCTCTTTATTATATGTTGTTGTAAGTATTACTGTTTTCGGACAAGATACAACTGCAACCGATACCTCAACTAAAAAAGTAATTGTTGTTGTTGATAAAGCCATTGAAGATATTAATGAAACCTACAAAGCTGCTTACAAGCTTTATGGCTATAGAATTCAGTTAGCCTCAGAAAGTAGTAGTGCTCCCGCACGTAAAATTAGAGCTGCTTTTATTCAAAAATATAAGGAAGTTCCGGCTTACGAAATTTACCAACAACCTTATTTCAAAGTGCGTGTTGGCGATTTCAAAACCAAATTAGAAGCCATAAAATTCCAAAAAGAAATTAGTTCTGACTACCCCAATTGCTACATTGTAACAGATGAAATTGAGTTTAAGAAAGACAACTAAAGCTCAAAAGCCCCTCCCAGCCTCCCCGAGGGGGAGGAGATTCCAACGCACTTAGCCCATTCATTTAGTAATTTTCTCCTCTTGAGAGGAGCAGATGTTGTTCGAAACTGCCAGAGCAGTGAGATTATAACATCAGAGGTGTGTTTTTTATTACTATACGTTAGGTTTTGCTAAATTTACGGGGGTAAATATACAATGTAAACTATGAAAATTTTAGAAACTCTTGGTTTTTTGAAATCTGACAAATTAGGAAAAAAATGGTCGTATGACGATACTTTCTTTATTTCTTCAACATTACCAAACGACCGCAACCAACTTGGGAAAACAAAAATTACTAAAAAATTACACAAAGGTTATTCCGCAGACAAAAGAGAAAATATTTTGTATCAAGGATTTTATGGTTTTGACAAAAAAGACTTTTGTTACAAGATTCTTAAAAATGTTGGAATTGTAGAAAAGATTAAAGGTGAAAAAATAATTGAACATAAGAAATTAGACCATATACAAACCTTGATAGGATTAGGGTTTTCAGAGATTGAACCTAACCTATGGACTAAAAACATTTTTCTTGTATCACTCAAACCACCTCAATTTAAAGAAGATAGAGGAAAGTGTATAATTTTAAAAAAGCCAAATCACAGTAAACTAATCAAAAATGACAAGCCCGCTAATGTAGTATATAAAGGCAGATATTTCTTTGATGATGAATATTTTACAGAAACATTGTTTCGTAATATTGGCTTTTATATTTTTGACTGTTCACAAAAAAACAAAAACTATGAATTCAATAGAGACACATTAGATGTCAATGGACATTTTCTGGATGAAGAATTTCTTAAATTTTAAGCTAGGAAAAACCTAGCAAACACGATTCATTATTAACAACTTGTCAAAAAACATCATTTATTTTATCTATAATCAATTCACCTGTTTGCCATTCCTTTATTTTCCTATCAACTTCAGATAATTGAGTTAACCCATCAATATTCAGTTCTGATTTTTCTCCAATTCGTTCAGACCATTCGGAAATAATAAATTTAAATTCATTTATTATATAATCCCTTAAAATGATTTGTGATTTTCTAAAACTTATACGTTTATAAAAATTATAATATCCTGAAAATAAATCTTTATTACTAAAATTTGCCCTATGATGCCAATTAAAAGGCAAGCTTATTTTCCTTAGTTCAAGGTCATGTAATCTTTGATGTTCCATCAACTCATAACCAATATCATTGGGGAATGAATTGTGAGCATGAATCATCATAGGAGATTGACTTCCTATTGATTGAAATTTTTTAATGAATTTTAAATATTTCTTTTCTCCTCCTAGCAAATCAGGAAAGCTTATGATGAAACATTTACTCAAAGGAATTTTAATCTGATTAATGGTAGAATTATTCTCTAAAGAATCATTAGAGTTATTTTGAATGACATAACCTTTGTCATATTTTATTTCTGAATCCTTAAACCTTATTAGAGTAAAAAATTCATTCCCTTCGATATCTTTTTGTTTTACAAATTCGAAAACAATATGCCCGTCATGTAATATACATTCTGCTATATATTTAATTGTGGTTAAAATTAATTCATTAAATGTTGGAGGAAAAGAATGCCTTCCATGTTTATTCGGTAAAAATCCATGAAGTCTCTTTTCTAAGGGTTTATTTATTGGTGTCAAATAACAATTAATATTTTTTGATTCTAAATCATAAGTAGGAATAATATCACAAAAATCTTTTAAAAACATACTTGTGTTATTTTCCATACCACTATCAAAATAAGGTGTATTATAATCTATAGAAATTCTATCTGTTTCAACAATCATTATTAATTCTTTTTATTCAAATTGCCTTATAATTTTATTAAAAATACTTCTCCTTTTAAGGAGTCCTGTTGCTTCTTTAGCTTCTATGAAAGTAAAGATATAAGTTTCCAAAAATAATTCGGCTGTATCTTCAAACATCATATAACGGTCTGTATCTGGAAAAAAATACTTAACAAATATATCATCGACATCATTAATGGATAAATTTAAATTCTTTATCACATTAAAGTATGTTTTCTCTCTTTGTGATTTTTCATTATAATTAATGCCGACACCGTGTAAATTATTTCTATAAAACAAATAATGATTGGTTAACATCTTTATAAAATCTTCTTTAAAATCTTCAAATTGAGTAAAATTTTTATTCCATGCATCATTAATAATTGACCAATATTTAGGTTCGTTGTATATTACAGAGTAAATGTATGCATACCCACTAACCTGCATAACATCAATTATTGTTTGATATGATATATAATCTGGGTTAGAATAGTGTCTGAATGTTTCTTTTAGGTTCATTGACGCATTAATTGCTGATTTAAGAAAAGAAGGAAAATGTTGTTCAAATCTTTTATAATCATCGGTTAAAAAGCAATTGTCTAAAACAGATGATAAAATTGAATATGACTGCCCAAAAATATCTGGATATTGATTAGTCCATCTAATAATCGAAAGTTTCTCAATGTTTATTGATATTATAGAATTACATTCAATTTCATAATTAGTAATTAATTTTTCTATGTGCTCAAAATCAGGTTTTGACCATACCATTTCTTTCTTACATATTTCTAACTTATCAATATCATTAAATACCCCCTTTAATCTAATTATTCGATTATTAATTTTATTAATTCCTTCTAAACCTACTAAAGCGATAAAAGATGAAAGCAAGGGATTTCCTTCTTCAAAATAATGATTCGCAGCTGTAATAATATATAAATTAAATAATTCTATTGTGTCATGTAGTTTTTTGGAAATAACACCTAAATATTCTGCCGTGATAGCTTGTTTAAGATACCAGTCTGGAGTAATAATTCCCCCTTCAACATAAATCTCATTTAGAATTTGTTTGTGATATCTATCAAGATGAAAGTATAATTCAGGAATATAATCTGTGTTGAAAATAGTATCTTTTTTTTCCCATTTAATTTTATCGTATTCGTTATTAAGTTTAGCTGAATTAAATTCAATGATTCTATCAAAGATTTCAATTTGAAATTTTAATACAGCATAACTATATGCTTCGACAGTCCCAATTTCATATTTCCAATCATCATATGTATGTATTGAATGATGCTCTTTATCCTTTCTGTTGTTTAATAATTTTATATTTTGTAAAAGTTGATTTAAAATAATTTTTCCTGTTTTTAAATCAACGGATTTACTTAATGAACTTAATGTAGGATGAAACATTAAAATAGTTTGGCCAAAAGTATTTATATAACCATTTTTAACAATTATACCAATTGCATTAGAAATGTTATTAGTAATATATTCTTCAACCCAGAAATGATTTTGTTTTGTATCTGCTCTGATGAATGTATTTGTATTTTTTGATAACTCTCTGTATGTTGAATCAACTTCAAAATAAGATTTGTGGTTATATATTCTTGGAAACCATAAGCTATCAAGAGGTATTTTTCTTTTTTTATTAAAATAAAAGTTAAACACTAAAAGAGTAGGTTTTATTACAGATTTATACGAAGATTCATTTAATTCACCATCCTTTACACATAAATTAGTAATAAGAGATAAATTCTCCATTTGCTCATAAGCAATTCTATAATTAGAATTTTGAAATTCTTCGTTATTGTAATTCTGCCCTTCATTTGTAACATCTTCAATTGATTTAATAATTTTAGGTATTACGACACGTACAAGATTAGACGGTTCAAAAAAGCTATAAACCCCCATACCTATTTTTAGGATTCCAAAAAGAGTTATAAATGAATAAAAAACTAAAAAAGAAAGAATCAAATTGCCTGGTAAAATATGAAAACTCATAAATAATAAAACAAGGATTGAACATGCCGTCAGGTATGTCAAGTTTCTTAAAAATCCTTGAGTAATCTTTTCTTGTAGCAAAAGATTTCTTATGCTTGCGTGGACTTTAGCGTAAGCTGTACTAGCTATGGTTGCAAGTATTGGATAAAATAAAGCTAAAATAACTCCCGTAACACTAGCTATTACAGAAACTAATTCTATAATTACATCTTTATTTTCAGGGTAAGTGGGTTTGGGGATTATTTTTTGAAATTCAACTAACCAATTAGGAAGGACTTCAAAATAAATAATCCAATATTTTGAGATATAATGTTCGATTATGAAAAGAAATGTAACTAGACCTATCGCTTTAATTATATTCCAAATAGTAAGTTTAACATAATTTGTTGTCGATTTTAATTTGTTTTTTTCGTCTATAAAAAAAATTTTAATTATAAAAAGAATTTTTTGTAAGTAGAATTTTAACTTCAGCAATTTACTTCTCCAAAGCCATATCTTTTTATAAGAATATATTTTATAGGGTAATCTCATGATATAACTCCCAAATATAAATTTAAAAACCCCACTAATTTCTTTTTTCCAAAAATAAACAATTTTGTTGATTTTGGACTTTTAAGAGCTTTGGCTGCAATCTATGTCTCTAATCCATTCTAATTTCAATTCATGTGTTATTCTTAACCTCTTTTCAAAAAAATAAAAATTTATTCAAAAAAATTTGTTATTTTAAAAATATATTTATTTACTTTGCATTTCAAAGTACTTTTTAATATGGAAAATTCAAAACAACACTTAGAAGCTCTTTCAGGCATAAAAGATTTAATGGAAAAATCTACCAAGTTTATTTCATTAAGCGGTTTGTCTGGTGTTATTGCCGGAATTACTGCTTTAATAGGAGCTTTTATAGCTAACTTAAGAATTGATCATTACCTGAATAGCACCTTTACAAAAACCAGGTTAGAAATGTATCTTTCAGAAAACTTAATGGAAGATTTAGCTGTTGAACTTTTTATTATCGCTACAATCGTTTTAGTTATCTCAGTTACTTTTGGAATTTTGCTTACTATGAGAGAGTCTAAGAAAAATGGTCAGCATATTTGGGGAAAAAACAGCAAACTATTACTAATAAACTTAATTGTACCACTGGTTGCAGGAGGTATTTTCTGTTTAATATTAATGTATCATGGCTTATTTTATTTACTAGCTCCAGCAACACTGCTTTTTTACGGATTAGCTTTGTTTAATTGTGGAAAATATACCTTAGGAGAAATAAAGTACTTGGGAATTTTACAAATTATGTTGGGTTTAATAAGTGCCGTATTTATTGGAAAAGGATTGTTGTTTTGGTCTATTGGTTTTGGTATTTTACATATTGTTTACGGTGCATTAATGCATTTTAAATACAATAACAAACCTCAAAACGCATAATAAATAAAGCTATGATTGAGGGGTTAAATAAAATATTTGAAAGCAGGGTACGATTGGGAATAATGTCTGTGCTAATGGTCAACGATGAAATAGATTTTAATTCATTGAAAGAACTGCTAAACGTAACCGATGGGAATTTAGCCAGCCATATTGCTGGATTAGAAAAAAACGAATACATAAAAGTGATGAAAGAATTTGTAGGAAAAAAACCAAAAACATCTTTTGCAGCAACAGCGTTAGGTAAAAAAGCTTTTCAAGATCACTTAACCGCTTTAGAAAATTTATTGAACCAACATAATTAATTTTTTTTATAAACAAACTTTGAAATTCAAAGTACTTTTAAAAATAGAAACATGAAAATCCTATAACAACTCTCCCCCTTCTCCCGCTCTCTTTAAAGAGAGGGGGAGAAGTTATCGCAAGATAACTTGGGGGTGAGTCAAGAAATAACAAACGAGCCGTACGAGTTCATGAACCGAACGAAGTGAGCTCACGAATACCTATAAAAACAAATAGACAACAATGAGTAGTAAATTAATAAAACAATAAAAATTAACGAATAATAAAACTCAAAAAAAATGAAAACACAGAAAACAAAAAACAAAAGATTAATCGGAATTCTTGTAGCAGTACCTGTTTTACTAATGATTCCACTAATAGCCATGCAGTTTACAAACGAAGTGAATTGGAGCCTCTCCGACTTTATTATAATGGGTGTTTTATTGCTTAGCATGGGTTTAATATGCGAACTGATAATACGAAGTGTACAAAAATCAACCTATCGAATTGCACTATGTATTGCTGTATTGGTGATGCTATTTCTTATTTGGGCAGAGCTTGCAGTAGGAGTTTTCGGGACACCTTTTAGTGGAAGTTAACTTAGAAACACAGGAAAATTTAAGCTGGCTTTCTATGAATTTATCTACCCAAAAAGTAATTAATTATTATAAAAATCGAAAATAATTATGAAACGACCATGAGTAAAAATTTTCTCACACAAGGAAATGATTATATAACTCTCCCCCTTGCCCCCTCTCTTTAAAGAGAGGGGGAGAAGTTATCTTAAGATAACTTGGGGGTGAGTCAAGAAATAACGATAAAACTTAAAACTATGAAAACACAAACAACCCATATCCTCACAAAAAAGATAAAAAGGCTGACGCTACTTTTTATCAACTTATTAGTATTGAGTGGTGTTACCGCTTTTCCGCTACAAACCGAGCTTAATTTTTTAACAGACTATTTCAATTTAAAAGCTTCCTCAGGGTTAATTGCCCAATGGATAATCCAAGTTAGTTTAGCTTTAAATGAACTTAACAAAAACTATCCTTTCTTAGCTTATGGAACAGATTGGTTGGCTTTTTCTCACATCATTATCAGTCTATTTTTTATAGGTGTTTATATTAATCCTGTTCAAAATATTTGGGTAACAAAAGTGGGGATAGTTGCTTGTTTACTGGTTTTTCCTGTTGCTTTCGTAGCAGGTAATTACAGAGGCATCCCTTTGTTTTGGCAACTCATAGATTGTTGTTTTGGAGCTTTCGGACTCATCCCTCTGCTACTTATACATCAATACACCAATCAAATCGTTTCAATCAATAATAAATCTAATTATAAAATCGCTTAGTTATGGAAATCAGAAAAATTCAACTCACCTTCTTTTTATTAGGAACAATTCTTTTTAACTGGTTATTCTGGCAAGAACAATTAGGATTAAATCTTTTAATTTTTAATGTATTTATTCTATTAGCTTCCTATTTTATTTATCCTAATTCTTTCAAATCAAAATATGTAATAGTGTTCTCATTATCATGTATTCTAACTGCTTCCTCTGTTTTTCTTTATGGTTCAACTATTGCAAAAATTACCAATAGTATTTTACTACTAATATGTATTGGATACATTCATCAACCCAAACTAAAAGCATCTTTTTTTGCTGGATTTACCTCAATAATCAACTTCTTTAAACTACCATTAAGAAAAGTTTTTAATAACAACAATTCTAGCAACAAACAACAAAAAACAGCTTCGAAAATTATAGTTGTTTTAAAGATAGTAATCATTCCCATTTTATTCATTTCTTTATTTATTTGGATTTATAAAATAGCTAACCCTGTTTTTAATGACTTAACCCTTCAGTTTTGGTTGCCAATTAAAAAATTCTTTTCAACTATTTCTTGGCTCAGGCTAATGTTTATTTTATTAGGATCAATCATTATTGCTGCATTTATTTATCATAACAACATTATTAAATTTATTCATTCAGAAGAAAAATTAAGTGATTTTATAACCCGAAAAAGAAGAACAAAAACTACAAATTCACAAATTAATAATTACAGATTCACGCTTTCTCTAAACCTAAAAAACGAATATCGTTCAGCAGTTTTTTTAGTTTTATCAGTAAACTTATTATTACTAATTGTTAACGCAACCGATGTGAATTGGATATGGGTTAACTTTGAGTATGACGGTAACTTTAACTTATCTCAATTTGTTCACGAAGGCACTTATTTACTCATTGTTAGTGTATTACTTTCAATGGGTATCATTCTTTATTTCTTTAGAAAAAATATTAATTTTTTATCCCAAAATAAGCTCCTAAAACAGTTGTCTATTTTATGGATAGCTCAAAATATTATTTTAGTAATTTCTGTTGGAATACGCAACTACCATTATATAGATTACTACGGATTGGCATATAAAAGAATTGGCGTTGTCTTTTTTTTAATCGCTACAATTGTTGGTCTTATTACCCTTTACATTAAAATTACTCAACTAAAATCTGCTTTTTACTTGTTAAAAGTTAATTCGTTAAATGTTATTAGTGTATTAGTTTTATTAAGCTCATTTAATTGGGATATCATAATTGCTAAATACAACATTAATAACATTTCAAGTGAAAATATGGATGTGCCATTTTTATTATCGCTTTCTGATAAAGTATTACCTTTAATTGATGAAAACAAACATTTGCTAAGTAAGCAAAATGAATTTTATATCCGTTCAACTTATAACTATAATTCAACATATCTTTATGAGGTTAAATTATTTAATTTTTTAAAGACTCAAGAAAAATTAAGTTGGCTTTCAATGAATTTATCCACCCAAAAGGCAATCAATTACTATAAAACAAAGGCTACTCCACAACCAACTCCTTCAACGCCACTTCCAAATCGGTAAATTTCAATTTAAACCCTGTTTGAAGCAATTTTTGGTTACTTGCAGCACTTCCTTCTAGCAGAATTACAGTCATTTCACCTAAAAACAATTTTAGCATAAAACCGGGCACATTGGGCAACCAAAATGGTTTGTTCATAGCTTTTGATAGCATTTTAGAAAAGTCTTTGTTGCTTACATTTCCGACAATGGCATTGTATGCTCCATTAAAATTATCGTTTTCTATGGCTGCAACATAAAGTTGGGCTAAATCATCAATGTGTATCCAAGGCATAATTTGCTTGCCCGAGCCTAAAGCAGCACCTAAACTAAACTTAAAAGGCTGCATCATTTTAGGCAATGCTCCACCATTTTTTGCCAGCACTATTCCTGTTCGCAGTTTTACTGTTCTTATTGATAAATCGTTTAATTCATCTACTGCTAGTTCCCATTGCAGACAGGTTTTCCCTAAAAAATCATTGGCTGCGGGTGCTGTTTCATCAAAAATGGTGTTGGTGGTTATCGCTCCATAATAACCCACTCCCGAAGCAGAAATAAAGGCTTTAAGTTGATTGGGATTGTTTTTCAAACTGTTATAAATAAGTTTTATGGGTGCTACACGACTATCTAAAATTTCTTTTTTTCGTTTTTCCGACCAAGGTTTGTCTGCAATTCCAGCTCCTGCTAAATGTACCATATAATTTGCTGAAAGCAACTCCTCTTTATCAATAATTCCTTTATTAATATCCCAATAACTATAAGTAATATTTGGGTGTTTTGAAGTTAAATTTTTATCTCTTGTCAGTATAGTTACTGTATAATCTTTTTCAACCAAAAGCTCTGTAAGTGCTGTTCCCACCAATCCTGTTCCGCCAGTTATGAGTACTTTTTTAGTCATTGGTTTTGGTTTTAAATCGTTCTATCAAAACAACAGAAAAAAACAACATACTAAAAGCGTAACCAAAATCTTCAACAGGAATAGTAAAAAACCTGACGCCCAAATTTTCAGAATTATTGTACCAAACTACAGGTTCATCAATAAAACTACCTGTTAAAATGCCATTTACAATGGCAAAAGGAATGAGAATTACCAAATAAGAAATATAAAAACGATGTAAGGTCTTGTTTTTATCTAACAAGCCTAACAGCAAAGCAAAAACCAAGAAAAACCCATTGATTTGAGTGTATAGTTTACCCATATTCATGGCAATTAATACAACTAAAAGAGCAATAAACACCCAAGTAAACGGTACAACAAATTTATTAGACAATTTTGCTTTCGGAAAAAAGTGTTGTATCGAATAATGTATAAAAATACTGGCATAAGGAATTAAGAAGAAAAACAAAATTTCTTCTAATGGCAAATTAAAAAATGTAACCCCTAAATAATAAGTTGGGTTAAACCCCCAAACACCTATTTTGGTAAAAATCACATCCCAAACAATATAAACAATAGCCACTATTGTAATAGCCGAAAAAACGGCTTTCCAATGTTTAATGAAATGCATTTTTTTCTCAAATGAATAAGCAAATGGAATGCTAAAAGAGAGCAATAATATAATGAGATAAAGGCTTTCCATTTTATTTTTGTGAGAAATATTTTAGCGGCACCCACAACATTCCAAAGCATTCACCATCCTCTTTTTTTAAGTGTTTATGATGCACTTTGTGAGCTCTACGGATGGCTTTAAAATAGTTGATATTGGTATTTCTAAGCACTTTAAATCGTTGATGGATAAAAATTTCGTGGACAAAGAAATAAGCTGCACCATAAATGGTAATTCCCAAACCAATGGGTAAGGTATAAGGAACGGAAAATATTGTTCCCAATAAGATACATGCCATGCCCGGAACAGCGAAAATCACAAAAAAGTAATCATTTTTCTCAAAAAAAGAATTAGGATTTTTAGTGTGATGATCTTCATGTAAATGCCATAAAAATCCGTGCATAATGTATTTATGTGCAAACCATGCAACGCCTTCCATCAAAAAAAATGTAACGACAATTATTCCAACAAACAACATAGTTTAATTTTTTACATGAATTTTGTTCAATTCTAAATGGAGGTTTATTTTTCTGTAAATGAGTTTAAACCACTCGGTAAATTGCTCTGGATAAATTTGAACTTCATTATCTATTGCTTCGAATGAAAGAATTTTCCAATCAGAAACTTCATCTTTATTGGGCGATGGTAAATCAGCTGTAAAACCAATAAAAACATGGTCGAACTCATGTTCTATTAACCCATTTTCGAGTTCTGCTCTGTAAACAAAACTCAATACTTTAGTCAATTCACTTTGTATGCCCATTTCTTCTACCAATCTTCTCTCGGCAGCTTTTTTCGTATCTTCATTAGGGTAAGGATGACTGCAACAGGTGTTGGTCCATAAATTAGCCGAATGGTATTTTTCGGCAGCTCTTTTTTGCAACAACCAATTTCCGTCTAAATCGAACAAAAAAACAGAAACGGCTCTGTGTAAAATTCCTTTTTGATGAGCTTCTAATTTAGGCATAGTGCCTAACTCATTATCATCATCATCTACTAATATTACTCTTATTTCTTGCATAGTTCAGTTGGTAAAAAATAGTAGCTTTTTGTTCGTTAGAAATTAAATTAGCTGCTACTAAGTTAATAATTATTTTATATTTCACTTCTTTTGATAATTGTGCTGTCTTAAGGTTTGTTAAAACAAATTCTATATCATCATTTATATTTTCGTAATAATTTAAAAATTTAGGCAATTTAGCCTGAAGTATTGCTCGTAAATAACGCAATTCCACATTGTTGGGAGCTTGTTTTATTGCTTTTTCTATTAATGCTTTACCTTCGTTAAAATAAGCATACTTCTTAAATGGAGAATTTACAAATTTTGCCTTCATCATCGTATAAGCTCCTTTGTAGGCAACAGAAACTGGTGTATTAATATCGTTAATTAAAATTAATACCGTATCAATTTGAGCAATGGTGCTTACTTTAGAAAGTTTGGTTCGTGCCAAATTAATGTTGCTACCAATTAAGCTGGCACATAATAAACTCGACAATATAAACAACCAACACTTTCGCATTTTATAATAAATTCAATTTTAACCTAACAAATGATTGTGCTAATAAGCCTAATTTTACTGGGTTAGAAACCCTAATTCTTTTCTTAATAATTTCACTATGATGAGTTTGTTCTAACTTTAATAGCAGTTTTTTGTAATAAATAAAAGCGGTATAAACTCCAAAACGTGCTTCTGTTGGTAATTTAACTAAGCCTTTGTAAGCAGCATCAAAATCTTCTTTTATTTCAGCAATAATGTCGGATTTGTTTTCTTGCGTAAGCGATTTTAAATTTACTCCCGGAAAATAAGCCCTAGACAACACATCTACATCTTGCTTTAAATCTCTTAAAAAATTTACTTTCTGAAAAGCTGAACCTAAACGCATAGCAGCATCCTTCAACTCATTATATTTTTCTTCATTTCCATTTACAAATACTTTTAAACACATTAACCCAACCACATCTGCCGAACCATAAATATAAGCTTTGTATTCATCGGTAGTAGCATATTCCGTTTTGTGTAAATCCATACGCATACTGGTTAGAAAAGCATTTACCAACTCATCAGCTATGTTGTACTTTTTTACCGTATGCTGAAAAGAATTAATAATCGGATTTAAACTTATTCCGTTAGTCATTCCGTTGTAATACTCCAACTCAAATTGATTCAACAACAAATTCTTATCGTATCCATGAAAAGAATCTACAATTTCATCGGCAAAACGTACAAAACCATAAATGCTATGGATGTCTTTTCTAATAGATGGAGCCAACATGCCCACAGCCAATGCAAAAGAAGTGCTGTAAGTATTGGTAACCAACTTACTGCTTTTATATGATAAATCATCAAATAACTGTTTCATGTGCGTATTTTATTTTAGTTAGTTGTTACATGTAACTCGCTATTAAAATCACTTTGTAGTTTAAGAGGTTTTTTCAAGGCTCGTTTCATGAATTCTATTTTTAGTTAGGGATTTTACAATAAGGTTAGCTGCTAATTTTCCTGATATTAATGATGGAGGAACTCCTGGACCAGGAACGGTTAGCTGACCAGTAAAAAATAAATTGGCTACTTTTTTACTTTTTATTTTCGGACGCAAAAATGCAGTTTGCAACAAGGTATTCGCCATTCCGTAGGCATTTCCCTGATAAGAGTTGTAATCTTTTACAAAGTCTTTCACACAGTAAGATTCATAAAAAGCGATATCATTTTCAACTTCTTGCTGAGTCAGGAGTTCCAATCGTTGTATAATTTTTTTGAAATATTTTAATCGAATTTCGGGAGTATCTTCAATGCCAGGAGCAATAGGAATTAAAAATGTTGCTGCTTCTTGTCCTTCTGGAGCAAAAGAATTGTCCGTTATGCTCGGAAAACTAGCGTAAAAAAGTGGTTTTTCAGGCCATTTTTTATCATCATAAATATCTTTAGCATGCAAATCAAAATCAGTATCAAAAAACAAAGTGTGATGGGATACATTTTTTAATTTCTTTTTAAATCCAACATAAAACAACAAAGCTGAGGGTGCAAAAGTTTTCTTTTCCCAATATTTCTCCGAATAAGCTCTAAACTGTTCATCAAGTAAGCTTTCTGTATGGTGATAATCTGCTCCGCTTAGGATTACATCCGCAGGTTGAAAGTCACCATTTACCACCACACCCTTAGCCACATTATTTTCCACCACAATTTTTTCTACTTGTTGGTTGGATTTAAATATCACACCCAAAGAAAGAGCTAAATGCTGCATGGCTTTTACCACTTCATACATTCCACCTTTGGGATGCCAAGTGCCTAAACCAAAATCGGCATGGTTCATAAAATTGTAAAAAGCAGGTGTATTATTTGGTTTTGCCCCTAAAAACAACACCGGAAATTCTAAAATTTGGATAAGTTTTTTGCTTTTTATATGTTGCCTAACCTGCGTACTAATGCTTGTAAAAAATTGGTTGAGCTTAGCAATGGTTTGCGGAGTGATTAATTCGGTAAAAGAAACTCCCGGACGATAAACTAAGTCTTTTATAGCAACATCGTAATTGTTTTTAGCATCAGCTAAAAATTTCTTTAAATAAAAAGAACTGCCTTTCTCTTCGGCTTCAAAAACAGCATAAATATCATCTAAATTATCACTTATGGTTATGGATTTTAACACCTCAAAATACACTTGATAAGCAGGAGAAAGCTTTTCTAATGTATAATAATCGGATGGTTTTTTATTGAAATCGCTAAAGAATCTTTCAAAAACATCGGGCATCCAATACCAAGTTGGACCAATATCGAATAAAAAACCGTTTTTTCTTAACTGACGAGCTCTTCCGCCCAACGAATCATTTTTTTCTAAAACCTCCACTTGAAGTCCTTGCTGAGCCAAATAACTTGCCGCAGCTAGCGATGAAAATCCGGCTCCAATAATGATTACTTTTTTCTTTTTGTTTAACATATCTAATACAAATATGAAACAAAAATACTATTTTGTTTAACAATTACAAAATATAATTAAACAAAATTATAAATCATTAACTAAATCCTGTATGGATAAATAAGTTTTAACTTGACTTATAGAGGGTTTGTTTTCAAGATTATTAGCTTTCTTGCCAAGTAAAATCAACTCATCTTGATTTTTTCTAAGGATATCATTGGCAATATTTCCAACATAGTTAGGATATTCTTCTTCAGGTGGAAAAACAGTAAAATAGGAAACATAAGTAATGTTATCATGAATATTTTGTAAGTCTTTAAGGTTTTCAACAGGAACACTTTGACCTAAATAAATAGACGGGTAGCCGTGTAACAAAAATTCTAAATGCAAATAAAGCAAGCCCAATTCATGGATTTCGTTTAGCGGAAGAAACAATACAAAAACCTTATTGTTTTTCTCTGGAACTTGTAATTGCAAGTTTTCTATATGTAAATGAATTTTTTGTTTGATAAGGTTAGAAACAAAATGCTCGTGAGCAGGTGTAATGGTTTTAGACTGCCATAACAATCCAATATCTTCGAGCAATTGAACAAAAATAGTAAGAAATATTTCTCTGAATGATTTTTGCACCAATAGCTGATTATAAGTAACATTAAATAACTTATAATCGAAATTGAGCATTGCCAACTTAAAGGAATTAATGGTGTAATTGTTTACACCTTTTTTCACTATCATTTCTCTTACTGCCACAGGAATTTTATCTTCGGGCATTTGGGCTATTTTGGAAATCTTATGTCCGTTGTTGTTTAACAAAGAAACATTCAACAATTTCTGTAGGGCATCGAGCGAGTAATAGCGTATATTGGTATCAGTTCTCTCTGGAGAAAGTAAGCCATAACGTTTTTCCCAAATTCTAATAGTGTGTGCCTTAATTCCTGAAAGATTTTCTAAATCTTTAATGCTAAAATACTCTTTTATTGTGTTCAATTTATTTTGTTTTTTATTAAACAAAATTAGCACTTATTTTTAAACTTCAAGATTAAACCAATAAAATAAGTTTGGAAATGATAGTAAAACAAATTACCCCCTTACCATCCTCACATGCGGAATACCATCTTCTAAATATCCTTCTCCTTCCACCTTAAAGTTGTGGTTCGCATAAAAATCAATGAGGTATTGTTGTGCAGAAATAGCTATGGGTTGATTTTTCCATTGTTGCTCAATAAAACGAAAACATTCTTCCATCATTTTATCGGCAATTTTTTGTCTTCTAAAGGCTTTTCTTACTGCTACTCTTCCAATTTTAACTTCATTGTTGGGTTGACTCGGAGGAACAATTCTAGCAACAGCTACTACCTCCTCATTTATTATTCCCAACACATGAAAAGCAATTTTGTCTGTTTCATCTACTTCCTGATATGAACAATCTTGCTCCACTACAAATATAGCGGTACGTAAAGCAAAAACATCAAATAATTCATCATTACTCAATTCATAAAAAGTAGCTATTTTCCAGGTTATTTTCTCCATTCGAGCAAGTTTTCTGAGTTGGTTTTTATTTTACTATTATCTATTAACCATTGTAATACTTTTACAATTTTATCTTCACGAACACCTTGAATTTTATTTACCAATTCTGTTAATGTTAGCGGTTGCTCATGCAAAAAATCTTTTATTTGGTTAGATACCGTAGAAAATTCCATATCGCTTAATTCTAATTTATTTCTTTCTAAACAAATATCGCAAACACCACATCTGTAAGTATCTTTCTCGCCAAAATACGCTAACAACATTTCACTTCGGCATTTGTGTGTAACAGACGAATAATAAATTACGCTTTCCATCTTTTTAATAGCCACTTTTTTTCTTTCGTGATAATTGGCTGCGGAAATAGTTACCTCTTTTATATCTAACCTTGGTGTGGTATAAGTTATTTGTGGCAATTGTGTTTGCTTTATATAATCTATAATTTGAGAATTATGCAAAAAATCTAAAGCTTTAATGATGGTTTTTCTATCGGTAGAAAGCCTTTTGGCTAAGTCATTTTCATCAATTTTAGTGTAATTTTCGAATAAGCCTGAATAGGAACGTAGCAAGGTTTTAATGAAAAAATCGTACTTAGAATTTTTTACCTGAAAATCGTACAAAACTGTTTTGTTTACCTCAATTTTTATTCGTGAAGGCTGATAATAAGCTTCCGACAAAATGATGTAAGCCTCTTTTTCCAAAAATTTTAAACAATTAAAAACGGTAGTTACTTGTAAATTATATTGTTTACTAAAAGCTACAATATCAAAATTATAACTTTCCGACAAAGCTGCTCCAATAGGTATTTGATAATAATTTGCCAACGCCTGATATACTTGTTTTATGGTTTCTATTGGCGGAAAACTATTAATAATTCGTTGCTCTAGATCCATTCTGTCGGCTTGTTCAACCAACAAAATAGCAAAGGCTTTTTTTTCATCTCTACCTGCTCTACCTGCTTCCTGAAAGTAAGCTTCCAACGAATCGGGCAAATCCAAATGCACTACTGTTCTAACATCAGGCTTGTCTATTCCCATTCCGAAAGCGTTGGTAGAAACGATTACCCGAATTTTATTGTTAATCCAATCGAGCTGCTTTCTACTTCTTTCTTCATTAATTAATCCTGCGTGGTAAAAATCTGCAGAAACCCTATTTTGAATTAAAAACTGAGCTACTTCTTTAGTTTTTTTTCTGCTTCTTACATACACCACAGAAGTGCCTTTTACTTTGTTTAAAATTTTAAGTAATCTGTTCAGTTTATCTTCTTCATTAAGCACTACGTAAGATAAATTTTTTCGCTCAAAACTTTTTTGAAGTACATTTTCTTTCTTAAAACCCAATTGTTTTTGAATATCTATGACTACCTCTGGGGTTGCTGTTGCAGTAAGTGCCAAAAAGGGCACTTCGGGTTTCATTTCCCGCAGTTTTATAATATTTAAATAAGACGGACGAAAATCATAGCCCCACTGAGAAATACAATGCGATTCATCAATGGCAAATAAATTCACATTCATTTTTTCCAAGCGTGCTTTAAAAATATCGGTTTCTAACCTTTCGGGAGAAACGTATAAAAACTTTACCTTACCATACACACAATTGTCTAAAGCAGTATCTATCTCTCTTTTGGTCATACCCGAATAAATGGCTATGGCTTTTATGTCTCTTTTTTGCAAGTTCTCCACCTGATCTTTCATTAAAGCAATAAGTGGAGAAATTACTACACAAATACCATCCATAGCTAATGCCGGCACCTGAAAGCAAATAGATTTCCCACCTCCTGTTGGCAATAAAGCCAAGGTGTCTTCACCTTTTAATGCAGCATTAATTATATCTTCCTGTAAAGGTCGAAATGCTGAGTAGCCCCAATATTTTAGTAAAACTTGATGAATGTCCATAAACTACTATAGCTGTATTTGCTTTTGTAAAAATACATAAACGTAAATAAATTAAAATGAAACTTGAGCTTTGTAATAAAGTCAATTTTTAATCATTTATTTTGTAATTCGAAATTTTAAATAAGTTTTAATACTTTTACATACAACAGAACAACGAAGCAATGAGCTCATTTTTAGCATTTATAAAACTTATTCGTTTACCAAATTTATTGATTATTGTATTAACGCAATATGCTATTCGGTATGGACTTATTTATGCTATCATAACCAACATGACAGATACTGGAGTTGTCAACTTTCTGTTATCAGAACTTAATTTTTTTCTATTAAGCTTATCTACTGTACTTATTGCAGCTGCTGGCTATATTATTAATGATTATTTTGATGTAAAAATTGACAGGATAAATAATCCTACAGAAGTGATAATAGGAAAGCAAATAAAAAGAAGGGTAGGAATGGGAGCTCATATTGTAATTAATTTCTTGGCAATTATGATAGCGGTTTATGTTGCTTATAACATGGGTATGATAAAATTGGCAGCTATTCAGGTATTAGCAGTTGGAGCGTTATGGTATTATTCTGTTTCGTTTAAAAAACAATTACTTACCGGAAACATTGTTGTTGCTTGTTTAGCAGCTTTAGTTCCTTTTGTTGCGGGTTTATATGAAATGTTGTTACAATATCAAAACATCGATATTACCATAGCTAAATTATTACCTTTTTACGAAAACATGTTAGATGCTAATGATATTAGAATATTAATCCATCAGAACTTTTCTATTATTATGAAATGGGTGTTAGGGTTTACTTTATTTGCCTTCCTTAGCACCATGATTAGAGAAATAATTAAAGATATTGAAGACTATGAAGGCGATAGAAAATTTTATAGCAGAACCCTACCTATTATTTATGGTATAAAAACCGCCAAAAAAGTATGTCAGTTTATTATCGTTTTAATGATGGTTTTCTTGGCGTATTTGCAATACAAACAACTTTTAATGGGAGATACCTTTTCGCTATTTTACTTTTTAGTATTGATACAGTTTCCTTTAGGTTATTTATTTATCAAAATTAAAAACGCTACTAAAAAAGAAGACTATACCTTTATTAGCAAAATCATGAAATTAATTATGTTGTTTGGTATTGTTTATCTTGCTATTTTCAACTACGTAATTACTTCATTTTAATGCATTCAAAACTCAGTAAACTTCAACTAATTTTAGCTTCTAAATCGCCAAGAAGACAACAATTGCTTAAAGATATTGGTGTTGATTTTGAAATACGACTAAAAGAAGTTGAAGAGGTTTATCCTCCAGAACTAAAAGGTAAAGAGGTAGCCCTATTTTTGAGTGAGTTAAAGGCAAGTGCTTTTAAAAACGACTTACAAGCCAATGAGGTTTTACTTACTTCCGACACCATTGTTTGTTTAGGCGAAAAAATTCTGGGCAAACCTAAAAATAGGCAACATGCTATAGCAATGCTTGGAGAATTATCTGGCAAGAAACATGAAGTAATTACTGCTGTAACGCTTACATCAGTTTCTAAACAACATTCTTTTGCGGTTTCTACAGATGTATATTTTAAACCTCTTACTTTAGATGAAATAAACTATTACATAGAAAACTACCAACCTTACGACAAAGCGGGTAGTTACGGCATTCAAGAATGGATAGGCTATATTGGTATTGAAAAAATTGTAGGTTCTTATTTCAATGTTATGGGTTTGCCTGTAAAAGAAGTTTATGAGGAATTAATTAAATTTTAAGTAATGAAATCGCTATCTAAAAAAAGCTATCTAGTTAATTTATTGTTGTTTTTAACGACTTTTGGGATTGCCCAAAATCCAATAGAAAAAGAAGGTTGGACACTTACTTTTAATGATGAATTTAATGATTCGGTGTTAGATAAAACCAAATGGCAAACTTCTTTTTATTGGGGTGGAAGAAACTACGAAAACGACATTGTGTATTATGGAGAAAATCAATTTGAATTTTCAGATTCATCTTTATTAATTAAAGCTGAAAAAAAAGAAGAAAAAAGCGGTATCCCTTATACTTCTGGATTAATTGATTGTCATTTTTCGTTTAAACAACAGTATGGTTATTTTGAAATTAGAAGCAAAAACCCAACAGGCACAGGTTTTTGGCCGGCATTTTGGTTAGTAAGTACCGAACAATGGCCTCCAGAAATAGATATTTTTGAGTTTTATACAAGTCACCCCAACAATTGGAGTACCTCGCAACATTGGAAAACCAAAAGAGGAAAGAACAAACGTAAAACTAAAAACTATAAAATTGATGACGATGCTTCGGCAGGTTTTCAAACATATGCAGTAGAGTGGACTCCAAAAAAAATCATTTGGTATTACAACAATAAAAAATTCCGAACAGCAAGGAGAGGTGTTAAAACCATGAATTTTCCTATGCACATTATTATTAGTAATGCTGTAAGCGAAATGAAAGAAATGAACCTAAACGATGCTGTTTTTCCTAATTATTTTGAAATAGATTATGTTAGGGTTTACCAAAGAAATGAATAACTAGTCTTTTAGTTTTAATACTTCAAAAAAATCATCTTTATAAACTGTTGGGTAATTAGTTGTTATTGCTGGCTCTTTTTTCTTATCGAGAATTAAATAAGCAGCTCCTCTATTTGCCAATGAATCTATAAAAGTTGGTACTAAAAGCTTTGAATGTTCTACTGTCCAACCTCTTCTATTGGTAAAATACAATTCTTGTGGAGATTCTCCTCCGTTAATAACAATCAACGCATTTTTTTCAATTGATGATGAAGCTATTTGCTCTAATTTTAATTTATATTTTTCACTGTCTTTTATAAAAAAATCGTGTTGCTGATTTAAAACACCTTCAAACACAATAACTGCTAATAACACATAACTTAGTTTTAGTGGAGCTTTATTTAATCCGTAGGCTGCCAAAAATGCCATTACCGGCACAAAAGGCAATACATAATAATTATGCGTTGGAAAAACATTCCCGGTTTTAATAACAAAAGCAACAAACACCATTGTTATTATTAAAACAGCAAATTTTAGTAACAATTTTTCTTTTTTGATAAAGAAAACTAACCCAATAACAACAAACAATAAAGCAAGGTAAGACCTCAACGCACTAAAATAAAACTGCTCAAAAGTTTTCGGAATAAACGCTTTTATTTCCATTAACCCTTGCTGAAATGATTTAGGAAAAAACAACTGATAATGATAGGTTTGAAACAAATATTCTACCCAAACAAAATACCAGATATAGGCTAAAACAGTTGTCAGTACTAAACTAATTCCTACTGCTATTTTCTTTTTATCATCTATAGTTGTTGAGAAAAATACCAAAGTATATAATCCAAAAAGATAAATAACAGGAAGTTTACAAAGCACTCCTAAGGTGGTAAATACAAAAAATAACAGCAGTTGTAATTTGTTATTCGACTTTAAAAAACAACTTCCGTAATACATTCCTATAAAAACCAACGAGGCACTGAAGGTGTCGGGCATAATTTTTCTTGAAAAAGAAAACCACAACGAAGCCAACAAAATTATTGCAGCATTAAAAGCAATTTCTTTTGAGAAATAAGATTTTATTAATTTATAAAAATAGAAAATCCCTATGCTCGATACTACTAAATTTATGAGTCTTCCCAACCAATGCGAATAATCGAACAGCAACGAAAATAAATAAATTAACCAATTAAAAAATGGAAATTCTGAACCACTAATTCCAGATAATTCTCCCGCCATATCAATTTCAGGGTAAAAGAATTGAGCATCTTTTTCCACCATATTTCTGGCAACCATATTAGTGATTGTTTGTCGCCAATTATGTCCTGTTTCTAATGGAGGGTTTGTAATTCCTACAAGCCTGATTATAAAAAAAAGAAATATCCAAAATCGAATATTAGTAAACAGTTGTTTTAATTCAATTTTGGATATCATCTATGCGGTTATAATCGCTATAAAATTAATTCGCTACTTCCGACATAAATTTGATTCTAAGTAAACGCATTTCTTCTTCAGTAAACGCATTATCAAATTCATACAAAGCATCTTCTATACTATCAGATTCTGCTTCCATAAAGTAATCAAATACTTCTTCTTGGTCGGCTTCATCAATTTCTTCATTAATATAATAATCAAGATTTACTTTTGTTCCCGATTGAACTATATGCTCAATTTCAGTAATTACATCTCCTAATTCTATGCCTTTAGCATCTGCAATATCATCTAAAGCAATTTTTCTATCTATACTTTGAATGACATATACTTTTAAACCAGATTTGTTTACCACAGATTTTACCACCAAATCCATTGGTCGGTCGATATTATTATCTTCAACATATTGAGCAATTACTTCTAAAAACTCCTCTCCGTATTTTTCAGCTTTTCCTTGTCCAACACCGGTTATATTGGTCAATTCCTCAATAGTAACAGGGTATCGGGTTGCCATATCCTCTAAAGAAGGATCTTGAAAAATTACATAAGGCGGTAGCTTAAGTTCTTTGGCTAATGATTTTCTAACATCTTTAAGAATATTGAATAACGCTTCATCGGCAGCTCCACTACTTTTTTGAGGAACAATTACATCTCCATCATCAACATCACTATAATCATTTGGCTTAATTAAAGTAATAGAAGTAGGTTTTTCAATAAATGCTTTGCCTTGTTCACTTACTCTTAGTATTCCATAATTTTCAATTTCTTTGGTTAAAAGTCCTTCAATAGTACACTGACGTACAACTGCTTCCCAGTACTTATCATCTTTATCTGTATCTTTTCCTGTGCCAAATAATTGATGATTATTGTGGTTAAAAGATTTTATTTCTGATGTAGCATTTCCAGCAACAAAATGAGCAATGTATTTAGATTTAAAGTTTTCATTTAAACCTAAAACTGCTTCTAATAAAATTTTAACATCATCTTTTCCTTCAAATTTTTCCTTCGGATTAGAACAATTGTCGCACATTCCTTGATCTTGACAATCACTCTCATCGTATTTTTCTCCAAAATAGTTCAACAATTGTTTTCTTCTGCAAACCGCTGTTTCGGCATAAGAAACCATTTCGAAAATTAACTGCATACCAATTTCCATTTCAGCAACAGGCTTTCCATGAAGGAATTTTTCTAGTTTTTCAATATCTTTATAACTGTAATAAGCAACACAAATACCTTCACCTCCATCTCTTCCTGCTCTTCCTGTTTCTTGGTAATAACTTTCTAAACTTTTAGGAATATCATGATGAATTACATAACGCACATCTGGCTTATCAATCCCCATCCCAAAAGCAATAGTTGCCACAATTACATCTGCTTCCTCCATCAAAAACATGTCTTGATGCCTCACTCTAGAATGAGAATCTAAACCAGCATGGTAAGGCAATGCTTTAATACCATTTACTTGAAGTAATTCAGCAATTTCTTCCACCTTTTTTCGGCTTAAACAATATATAATTCCCGATTTTCCTTGGTGCTGACGAACAAAACGTATAATTTCTTTTTTTACATCTTTTTTTGGACGAATTTCATAGTATAAATTATCCCTATTAAAAGATGCTTTAAACACTCTTGCCTCAGTCATGCCAAGGTTTTTCTGAATATCTTCCTGAACTTTTGGAGTTGCAGTAGCCGTAAGTGCAATAATTGGCACTCTATCTATAGCTTCAATAATGGTTCTTAATCTTCGGTATTCTGGTCTGAAATCATGTCCCCACTCAGAAATACAATGTGCCTCATCAATAGCAAAAAAGGAAATTTTAAAGCTTTTTAAAAACTCAATATTTTCCTCTTTAGTAAGTGATTCAGGAGCAACATAAAGTAATTTAGTTATACCATCTTGTACATCCTTCTTTACTTGTTTAGCTTCAGTTTTATTAAGGGTAGAGTTATAAAAATGAGCTATTCCATCTTTATCAGAAAAACCTCTTATAGCATCAACTTGGTTTTTCATTAGGGCAATTAGGGGGGAAACAATAATGGCAGTACCTTCCGACATTAATGCTGGCAATTGGTAACAAAGGGACTTACCACCACCTGTAGGCATAATAACAAAAGAGTCATTTCCATTTAAAAGGTTTTGGATAATATCTTCTTGTTCTCCTTTAAACCCATTAAATCCAAAAAATTTCTTCAAATAGTCCGTTAACGGAGCTTCAATAGTTTGCATTGGTTTTGTATATTTTATTTTCTTACTGAAAAATTGATTATATTAATATTTTCATTTTCTTAATGTTGACACTTAGATTTTTCTTGATAATGATTATTATGACCCTGAAAAACCTAGTGTCATTTGGTACTTTAAAAATACTACTAATTTTTCAATTAAAACCAAATAAATAATATAATTTTTTTACCCTTATTTTTTTTGGTTGTGAATAAATTTTATGGCTCTTACCATAAAGCCAACCTATAAGTTTTTAATATTGCTGAAATTATTGTTTTTAAAAAAAACTAAGCAAAATAGATGATTTTTGTATTTACAGGACCAGAATCTACAGGGAAAACTACACTAGCCAATCATTTTTCAAAAATTGCTAATGTCTCTTTAGTGGAAGAGTATGCTCGTACTTTTTTAGAAAACCTAAACAGAGATTATACCTTAGAAGATGTTATTGAAATGGCAAAAACACAACTAAAAATGGAGCAGGAAGCGATAAAGCAAGATGCTACTATGCTTTTTTTAGATACCGACCTTATTACCTATGCCATTTGGCTAAAAGTGAAATACAATGCCACTATTGATTGGATAGATGATGCCATCTCTAATCAGCCTAAAAAACATTACTTTTTATGTGCTATTGATGTCCCTTGGGAACCAGACCCATTAAGAGAAGCTTCAAATGAAAAAGATAGAGCAGCTTTATTTCAACTTTATTTGTCTTTATTAAAAAAACATCAATTTTCCTTCACTATTTTATCTGGTAACTTAGATGAAAGAATAGAAAAGTGTAATGAAGTAATTCATTTAGTAGAGAATAACTAAACTCCAAAATAAAAAACATCAAATCCTCTTTCTAATTATAATTTTAATTCTACCTTTGCCGCATCTCATTGGGGTGCCTTACTTTTCAGGCTGAGATTATACCCATTTTTCTTGAGCAATTGAGAAAATAAACCTGATCCAGATAATGCTGGCGTAGGTAGGATAATAAAAATCAAATTAAGTTAAACAAATACGATTGTTTAGCCCCTTAACTTTCGTCAAAATTTATTTTTTTATGAAAAAAATGATGTTTTTGGCGACTACAATGCTTGCAGCTGCAAGTAGTTTCGCACAATTTTCCATTTATGGAACAATTAAAGACTCCTCAGCAAATCCTGTTGTTGGAGCAACCATTAAAATTACCGATACCTATAAAGGTACTTTTTCGGACAATAATGGGTATTTTAAAATCAATAACTTAGACACTTCAACCTACGTTATTGAAATTAGCTACATTGGTTATGAAACCAAAAAACTAACCGTTGAAAACCTCACAGAAAATCGTGAGTATAAAATTACCTTAAAGGAAAGTCAGCAAAACCTAGATGAGCTTATTGTTGCTGCTACCAGGGTAAAAGAAAATGCCCCCATTGCTCACTCCAACATTGCTTATAGCGATATAGAAAAAAATAACTTAGGTCAGGACATTGCTTTTCTGTTGCAAAACACTACTTCCTTAGTTTCTACTAGTGATGCCGGTGCAGGGGTTGGTTATACTGGTTTTAGAATTAGAGGTTCTGACGGAACAAGAATTAACGTAACCGTAAATGGTATTCCTATAAATGATGCAGAATCTCAAGGAACTTTTTGGGTAAACATGCCCGATTTTGCCTCAAGTACAGAAAACATTCAAATTCAACGTGGTGTGGGAGCATCCACTAATGGGTCAGGTGCTTTTGGAGCAACAGTTAACTTACAAACTACCACCTTAAAAGAAAAAGCTTACGGAGAAATAGCCACTTCTTATGGTTCTTTTAACACCCAAAAATACACCACTAAATTCGGAACGGGATTAATTAATAAACACTGGGCTTTTGACGGTAGAGCATCTTATATTAAATCTGACGGATATATTGATAGAGCTACTTCCGACCTAAAAAGTTATTACTTATCGGCAGGTTATTATGCAGATAAAACTTCTGTTAAATTAGTCTATTTTGCTGGAAAAGAACAAACGTACCAATCGTGGTGGGGAACTCCAGAAAGCCGAATTACAGGCAATAAAGAAGATATGGAAACCCATGCCATGAATAATGGATTGGATTCTGCTCAAACCCACAATTTACTTAATTCAGGCAGAACGTACAACTATTATGAATACGATAATGAAACGGATAACTACCAACAAGATCATGCTCAATTATTGTTTTCTCATCAGTTTTCATCTAAACTAAGTGCTAATGCGGCATTGCATTATACTTACGGTAGAGGTTATTATGAGCAATTCAGAAATCAAGATGATTTTTCGGATTATGGTTTAGATCCTTTTATTGCCGGAACAGATACTATAACTGAAACAGATGTAATCAGAAGACGTTGGCTCGACAACCATTTTTACGGTACAACTTATAGCTTGAATTATACTTCCTCTAAACTTTCTCTAGTTTTAGGTGGTGGTTACAACAGTTATGATGGCGACCATTTTGGAGAAATTATTTGGATGGAATATGCTAAAAATACCAACATTAGAGATAAATATTACGACAACAATGCACAAAAAGAGGATTTCAACACCTTCTTAAAAGCGGATTACCTTATAGGTGAAAAATTAACCCTGTTTGGAGATTTGCAGGTTAGAACTATAGCTTATTCTACTAAAGGAATTGATAGCGATTTAAGAGAAATTAATGTTGACACCAACTTTGTTTTTTTTAATCCAAAAGGTGGTTTAAATTTTCAGTTTAATGATAAGTTGAGAGCTTATGCCTCGGTAAGTGTTGCCAATAGAGAGCCTGTAAGAACCGATTTTATTGACAATCCTTCCGACAAACAACCTAAACACGAAATGTTGGTAGATTACGAAGCAGGTGTTGGACTAAAACTTAAAAAACTATGGCTAAAAGCTAACTTTTATTACATGGATTACACTAATCAGTTAGTATTAACAGGAGAATTAAACGATGTTGGCTCTTCCATAAGAACTAATGTGGATAAAAGTTATAGAGCAGGTATTGAGTTAGAAGGAACCTTCTTAATTAGTAAAAAAGTAGCATTGAATGCAAACGCTACTTTCTCTCAGAATAAAATTGAAAACTTTACGGAAGTATTGTATGATTATACTACTGATTTTGATGTTATTGAAAACAATTACACCAATACCGATATTGCCTTCTCTCCAAATGTTATTGCTGCAGCAAGCATTCATTACAATCCTATTAAACAAGTAAACCTAATGGTGCAAACCAAATATGTAGGCAAGCAGTTTTTAGATAACACCTCAAACAACAACAGAGCTATTGATGCTTACCAAACCGTTGATGCTCGAATTAGCTTTATTTTATTGCCAAACAAAATGAGAGAACTTTCTTTCCATTTAATGGTCAACAATATTTTCGATACGATGTATAGTAGCAATGGCTATACTTACAGCTATATTTATAATGATTTAATTACCGAAAATTTTTATTACCCTCAAGCAGGAACCAACTTTTTAGCTGGGTTGGTGCTTAAATTTTAATTGTTAGTTTACTTTCAACTACTTTCCTGAAGTTTAAAACTTCAGGAAAGTTTTTTGTTAATTAATTTTACGGAATGAATGCCATTCCAAAATTTGAAACAACAAGGTTAATTCTTAAAGAAATAACCCTTGAAAATATCCCAGCATATAAAAAACATTTTGTTGATTACGATGTAATAAAGTTTCTTTCATCAGCTGTTCCATGGCCTTATCCAGAAAATGGAATTGAAGATTTTTTAACCAATGTCATCATTCCTAATCAAGGAAAAAACAGATGGGTTTGGGGAATTTTTTTAAAATCTAATCCTGAAGAGCTAATTGGATGTATTGATTTATGGAGAGAAGGAAAACCAGAAAACAGAGGTTTTTGGTTAGGGAAAAAGTTTTGGAACAAGGGAATTATTACCGAAGCAGTTGTCCCAATAATTGATTACGCATTTAAAGAACTAAAATTTAAGAAGTTAATATTTGCAAATGCAGTTGGCAACATTGCATCACGAAAAATAAAAGAAAAAACAGGCTGTAAACTACTTGAAATTCAGAAAGGTAGTTTTGTTAGTTCCGAATTTACACATCAAGAAATCTGGGAATTAACACACGATGAATGGAAGAAAAAAATCCCTCAAAAAATCCCTAAAGTTTTTTAGGATAGTAGTACTTTTGGGGCATGATAACACAAGAGCAATTAAAAAAATTAGCCGATCGCCTGGAAGCGTTAAGGGGGTATCTTTGACATACCCGGGAAAACAATACAATTAGAAGAAGAACAGCAAAAAACTGAAGATCCTAACTTTTGGGACAACCCTGATGAAGCCGAAAAGCAACTCAAGGTAGTTCGTAATATAAAAGTTTGGGTAGATGCTTTTAATGAGCTTAAAACCATGTTAGGCGATTTAGAGGTGCTTTATGAATTTCATAAGGAAGGCGAAGCTTCTGAAGAAGAAATCGACCATCAATACAACCTTACACTAGAAAAATTTGAAGATGTAGAGTTAAAAAACATGCTTAGCTCTGATGAAGACAAGCTTAGTGCTGTGCTTCAAATTACTGCTGGTGCTGGTGGTACCGAAAGTTGCGATTGGGCTTCCATTCTGCTAAGAATGTATAAAATGTGGGCAGAAAAAAACAACTACAAACTTACTACACTCGATTATCAAGATGGAGATGTTGCCGGCATAAAAACCGTTACCATAGAAATTGAAGGTGATTACGCTTTTGGTTACCTTAAAGGTGAAAATGGCGTACACCGTTTAGTCCGTGTAAGTCCTTTTAATGCTCAAGGTAAACGTATGACTTCCTTTGTTTCTGTTTATGTTTATCCATTAGTTGATGATACCATTGATATTGTAATCAATCCCGCAGATATTACTTGGGATTTTGCTCGTTCGGGAGGTGCCGGAGGACAAAATGTAAACAAGGTAGAAACAAAAGTGATCCTTAAACACCTTCCTTCAGGAATAATGATTACCAACTCGGAAACACGTTCTCAATTAAAAAACAGAGAAAAAGCCATGCAGTTATTAAAATCGCAACTTTATGAAATTGAAATGCGAAAAAAACTGGAAGCTCGTTCTGAAATTGAAGATAGTAAAATGAAAATTGAATGGGGAGCTCAAATAAGAAGTTACGTGTTGGATGATAGAAGAGTGAAAGACCATAGAACCAACTTTACCGTTAACGACCCCGATAAAGTGCTGTCTGGAGAATTAGACGGTTTTCTGAAAGCTTACTTAATGATGTTTGGAAAAAATTAATCTAGCGTAAAACTGAGGAACATTAAAACTGAATTGAAAAAATAGTAACTCTCCCCCTGCCCCCTCTCTTTAAAGAGTGGGGAAAAGTTATCGAAAGATAACTTAGGGGTGAGTCGAAATAAATTAATAAACAAATGAAACAAGCCATACCTAACTTTAAACACACTTGTTAATGATTATTGGCATTGTGTATTTAGAGGAGCTTGAGAGAATTTATAAACTATAAATGATGAAAATATACCACAATCCTAGATGCAGTAAAAGCAGAGAAACTTTACAACTTATTCAAGATAAAGGTGTAGATGTTGAAATAATTGAATATTTGAAAGACATTCCATCAAAAAAAGAATTGTTGGATGTACTAAAAAAACTAAAGCTTAATGCTGAAGACATTATCCGCAAAACGGAAACAGACTACAAAGAAAATTTTAAAGGAAAAAAGTTAACCAACGAACAATGGGTAGATGCTATGATAAAGTATCCTAAGCTAATAGAAAGACCAATAGTGGTAAAAGGAAATAAAGCCGTTTTAGGACGACCTCCAGAAAATGTAAAAGAATTGTTGTAAAAACAATTACGCTTTATCGTCTTCCATTCCGGCAAGCTCTCTAACAAACTTAGGAGCAAACTTGTTCAAAAAGAATAATTTTAAAGAACCCGGAACAACAACAGTGAATAAAAACATTAATACCCACATAGCTAATAACAGAATAAAGAAAAAGAAAATCCAACCTAATGTTTGCATAACTCGATGTTTAATTTAATTTGTGCGTGTAAAAGTAAAAAAATAACCAATAATATCTCAAAATAATCATTAAAAAAATTAAAAAATGGAATACAGAATTGAAAAAGACACCATGGGTGAAGTAAAAGTTCCTTCAGATAAATACTGGGGAGCTCAAACAGAACGTTCAAGAAATAACTTTAAAATTGGACCGGCTGCCTCTATGCCCTTAGAAATTATTTATGGTTTTGCTTATCTAAAAAAGGCTGCTGCTCATGCTAATTGCGAGTTAGGCGTTTTAGCTCAAGAAAAAAGAGATTTAATCAGCCAAGTGTGTGATGAAATTCTTGCTGGAAAGCACGATGATCAATTTCCGTTGGTAATATGGCAAACAGGCTCGGGAACACAAAGTAATATGAATGTGAATGAAGTGGTTGCGAATAGAGCTCAAGAATTAGCTGGTGGAAAAATTGGTGAAGGAGAAAAAGCCATTCAACCTAATGATGATGTGAATAAATCTCAATCATCAAACGATACTTTTCCAACAGGAATGCACATTGCTTGCTATAAAATGGTGGTAGAAAGAACTATTCCGGGAGTAGAAAAACTAAGAAATACGCTAAAAGAAAAATCGGAAGCTTTTAAAGATGTAGTAAAAATAGGTAGAACGCACCTTATGGATGCTACTCCGCTAACTATCGGACAAGAATTTTCGGGATATGTTTCTCAATTAGACCACGGATTAAAAGCATTAAAAAACACCTTAGCTCACTTAGCAGAATTAGCTTTAGGTGGTACTGCTGTTGGCACAGGATTAAATACTCCTGCCGGTTATGATGTATTGGTAGCTAAAAAAATTGCTGAATTTTCTGGCTTACCTTTTATTACTGCCGAAAATAAATTTGAAGCATTGGCTGCACACGATGCTCTTGTTGAAACACATGGTGCTTTAAAACAACTAGCGGTTGCATTAAATAAAATTGCTAACGATATTAGAATGATGGCTTCAGGTCCTCGTTCGGGAATTGGTGAGTTAATTATTCCTGCTAACGAGCCGGGGTCTTCTATTATGCCGGGGAAAGTGAACCCAACACAATGTGAAGCATTAACAATGGTTTGTGCTCAAGTAATGGGTAACGATGTAGCCATTACCGTTGGTGGAACGCAAGGACATTATGAACTAAACGTGTTTAAACCCATGATGGCTTACAACTTATTGCAAAGTGCTGAATTAATTGGTGATGCTTGTGTGTCGTTTAATGATAATTGTGCTGTTGGTATAGAACCGAATTATCCTGTAATTGAGAAATTATTAAATAACTCATTAATGTTGGTTACCGCTTTAAATACCAAAATTGGTTATTATAAAGCTGCCGAAATTGCTAATACAGCACACCAAAATGGAACTACGTTAAAAGAAGAAGCGATACGTTTAGGTTACGTAACAGCAGAACAATATGACGAATGGGTAAAACCTGAAGACATGATTGGAAGTATGAAATAAACAATCCAACTGTTTAACAAAATAAAAAAATCCGCTGATAATTAGCGGATTTTTTTATGAAGGTAGGGTTACGGTCGGTATAAGAATATTAGCCGACTGCGTGGTATTTCCTGTCAAGTTACAAGAAAATTTAATCAGGCTATGACCCTTGAATTCACTACTGTCCCGGCTATTTTTATACATTGTTATACCGCGTTTACTTATTCAATTTGATGAGAACACCTTAAACATATTACAAATTGCACTGATCTCAGGAACATTACTATCAGCCCCACTTTGGATTACTTGTAAAAAGAGTTTATTATCAATTTTTTTAATAATTTCATTACTATGAATAAATAAATCGCGACCTCTGAATTGAATATTAGTCTGGTTTCCTGTAGGGTACTTTCTCCCTCCTTGAATAAATACATTTTTTAAACCTGTCAAGAAACCTCTTTCTATATCTTCATCTACTTTCTTTTCAATGTACATTAATACAAGTGATAAGGACCAAGACATTAATTGAAGTTCATTTTCATGTCTATCATTGGCTGAATTATTAATTGCTTTTAGAATCTTTCTCAAGGGGTCAATCAATTCCTGCTGCTGTTCACTTGTCAGTGCGATAACACATTCATTTATCCCATAAACAAGATTGAGATTACATCTGTATGGAACTTCTATCAAAGCTTCATATAGAACAGGGATTAACTTAGAATCAAATTCAGCTTTTAACGCAAACAACTCTGTAAATAAATCAATTACATCTTTCGATTTGCTTTGATCTGTAATGTCATTAATTAGAGCTTCTATATATGACTTTTTCCAGCTATCATCTGAAATTAAGGTTTCCTTTATTTTTAACAAAACTGCTTTATGTTGTTGCGTTTTCCCTCTTGCAAAGTACTTTGAGCTACCTATTTCTTCAGCTTTTACAAAATCTTGTAGCTCCAGAGAAGGATTTCTTGAAAAACCAACTACAATGGAAAAATACATTCCCAAATTACTTTTTGTCGATAGGGTAACCAATTGTTCATTGGATAAATCGCCTTTTAGTAATACTGACTCTATTACATTTGGTAAATTGTTCGGGATATCTTCTCCATCTTCAAGAATTACATCAAGTTGGCTAACATCAAAAGAGTTAAATGGAGCAACTCGGTTAGTGGCAAAAATTGATATATGTTCTATATTACCTCTCTCCGATTGGTAACCGTGAGGTATTAATCCTAACCGGTAAAGCAAAGCACAGGCAACTTCTTCCTGTGAAATTCTATATTCAGTTAATATATTGGTAATTTCTTCATCATTTAATTCTCCAAATTCATGAGCAAAGACAGCTAATTGAGGAAGCAAAAAGTTGTATTGACGATCTTGAGAATATGTAGGATACGCCATTAACTCTTTCACAGCTTTACCCATTTTTTCTTTGGTTTCGTGATCTGAATTTCCTATTTGAAGAATAAAACCGTATAAATGTTCAAGCCGGTGAGAATCAAGGTGTCTTTCAGTCTTCAATAATGCCAGCAAAAAGTCTTTCCAATCTCCGTCCTCTTTAATAGCTTCATAATACTTTAGAAAAAGAAGCTCTTTTAAATCATGTTTTTCTTCAATTTCTTTGGCTTTATCTTTTAACTCTTGCACAAATTCAGCTTCTTCAAACAAATTCTGAAACCTATTATGGAAGTCGATTAAAGCATGTTCATAATATTGTATATATAACAACCAACATAGAGCTTTTTCCTTATTGCTAAGTTTGTTTGGGTAATAAGATAGCAAACTTCTGGAAGCAGATTCTTTGATTTTCAATTGATCTGAATCCAAACATGCTTTTACTTGATTATAAAACCTTTCGTTTCCTATGACTCTTTCGATTCCATCATCTAGTAAGTTTCCACTCCAATCTAGAAAGTTTGCATTGCCAACCAGACCTAAAATCAACTCGTTAAGTAATTCTTTTGTGAGCTTGTGTTCGTTATTGTGATATAGCAATTTGATCGAAAAAGCCTTTGAAGTCTCAGTCAAATCATCTAATAACTCATGTATGAAATCAAGAACTGAGTTACTGAAATTCAACTTCATGCAGAGCCTAAATAACTCTTGATTATTATTAAGTCTTTTTGAAGCCGACCTTATTATTATCTCTAATGCTTCCTTCTCATTTTCAGGGTTACAAACCACTAAAATTGAAGCTGCATTATATCTTAGAAACCCATCAAGATGTTTGAGCGATTTTTTTAGTGCATCATAGTATTCCTTTATAGCAAGAACTTTGGTAAATGCATCTCGAATCTCTGGATACCTTGGTAAGGAAAACTTACTTAAATATCTTGTTACATGCAAGAGGTCGTTAACATATAGATTTTCAGATTCTACTAGAGTTGTTAGAAAATACTTCAAGTACAACTCAGGAACTCCATTCCTTTTATCAAAATCTGGTAGATTCCTAATGATGTATTCCTCCCCTTTTTCATCTTGGTAAACAACTTCATTTAATATCTTTTCCCTTTCGACATTTTTGTAGTCAAACCATGATGACTTTTTTAAAATGGGTTCACCAACCATTAAAGGGTTTCTTTCTCCAAAGTGCCTGAATAATATTATTGCCGCTGCATCCGATATGGAGTTTTGATTTAATATGCTATATCGACAATAAGCTAATAGATTACCTTCTCCAATCCTGTTATTTAAGACTGTAAAAAGTTCGTTATTTCCTCTTCCAATAAGACTAATACAATTGTCAAGAATCAATTTAGGTATATCTCCATCAACAATTGACAACCATAATTCAAGTGCATTTTGTGGTTGATAATCTTTATTTCTACAAGCAATCTCTAATGCATTTACAACAGCTTCTTTTTCGCCTTTTTCAAGTTCTTTTCGGAGCAACTCTTCTGCTCTATCTTTTACTATGTTTTTTCTTAATGCATCAGTAAAAAGAATACAACGGTTCTTAATTTCAAAACTATCTGGAATTGCCAATGAAACAGTTGGAAGTAGAGTGTTACATGAATATGTTTTAGCTGTTAAATGAAAACGAATTATTGATTTAAGTTTATTCTTCTCATTTTCATTAAGATTGAATTGAGAGCGAATGAGAAAATACTGTAGGATTAATACCGCAACTTCATCATGACCAATACCTGATGGATGTTTTGGATTTAAATAATGATCAAAAAACCAATTAAAACCAATATCGCCTAAATCCTTTATTATATAGGCATAAGCATGTGGAACTAAAGAATCTGATTGTCCCCAAAATTTTAGAGGTCTAAATCCAAGTTTTTTGACACTTTCTAAAAATAGTGCGTTTAGATTTGAGATTTGAGCTTCTGCTAATAATACCGCAGCAGCAGGTGTATTATCACTTGTAAAAAGCAATTCCTCAATCAGTTCTTCCAAATACTGTTCTATACTATTACTATTGCCTTTAGTTCTTGCAATGGATGCCGCATAAGATATTTCCCGCCATGTATTAATCTTATCATCTTTATATAGAAATTCTTCATTATCCGAAATACAGAAATACAAATGCAAGCCTACAGCAAGTTGATGTAATTGATGAGACTGAAAAGCATAATTATCACCTATCTTTTGAAGAAAATTGCTCTTAACAAAGTCAATAATTTCAGATACCATAACACCCCTATCAGACAGGTCTTTCGGAATTAAATCACTTGAGTCTACAATTTGAAAAAGTGCGTCTTCATTAATTTTCCCATCTGTAGAACTGTACAGTTTATAAGCAACTGGAGCTATAAATTTTTCTCGTTGCAGGGTATGAGGATATTTCGTAAAAAAATTAGCAAAGTTGTTTTTTTGGTCAGCCTTAGTCCAATCCAACCTACGCTTTAATACTTCATAAAGAATATCGCCTAAAGTTTTAGAACTTAAACTTTCATCTAGGAAGTCCCTTATTAAGCATACTGTTAAGGGGGTTGTAGCGTTTGCTAATAGCTCTTGTTTGGATTTCAAAATCTCCCACCGATTCAGAGCATCCTTTTCAGCAACAGATTCACCTAATCCTGCTGCAATGGCTTCATTTTTCAATAAAACCTTTATCTCATTTTCGGTTAAATCAAGAGTAGTAAGGCAGTTCCATTGATTAAAGCTTACGAGTTCCTGTAATTCGATAGGTCTTCCGGAAGCAATTACCCTAATGTTTACGATTCCATTTGATAAGTTAACCAAATGAGTCAATAGCCTTTTAGATTCTTCAAAATCAAATTCATCCAATCCATCAACAACTAATGTTAATTCCTTTTTTGTCAAAAGAAAACCATCTAAGTCGAATCCTTTGTCCTCTATATTTAATTCATCATTAACAAACGCATTAATTATAGATTTTAAAGTCTTTATATCAGTTGGAACTTTACCTTTAAGATAGGTTGACGGAATAAAAATTGGTAAGATTTCTCCATCTAATTCATTAAGAAAATGATGAGCTAACAATGTACTTTTACCACTACCAATTTCTCCAAATAAAAATGTTGGTCTTGAATCATTTATTAAATCCCCTAAACTCTTTACGACAACATCTAGATACTTGGCTTTTTCTGGATCTGTTTGTTCTAAATTCTTCCTCAGAATCTTAATTTCTTTGTTGTGTTTCGCAACTTTCCTTTCAATCAGTTCGGGAAAAGATTTATCCTTGACATTCGAGAAATATTTATTCTCAAGAAATGTTTTTAGCCAGATCTGTTGTTTTTTGATAAGATCGGATTGGTCTATATGGATATATTTATGAGCTCTGACATTAATTTCTTGACCAGCTGATACCTTTAGAAATAAATTTTCTACGCTGGTCTTCTGAAGGAACTTTAAAATAATGTCTATTTCATCTTGTTTTTCTTCTAATGCAAGCATTAGCGAAGCGTAAACAAACTCAGGTTGGTATGAATTTGTAAAGGATGAAGCAAATTCAGAGTCTTTAATTTTTTTTAAAACTTCTCCTTTATATTCTTTTTCATTATCCTGTTCAAAATACCAATTAATTGAGTTGAGAAAAGTTGTCAATGAAGTATCATCTAATTCAGGTTCTATATCTTCATTGTATTGTTCAACATATTCTTGAACTAGTATTTTTCGAACAATCTCTAAAACGTTATCTTCAGTAAGATTGTGATCTACAACTTTTTTTAATAGGCCACCTGAAGGGAAAGTGATATTGAGGAATTTCGTTTTTCTTGTACTATTTTCCTGCGCAATTTTACTGGTTGAATAAAATCCAAATTTTATGTTTTGACTTTTACCTTCTGCCAACCATATTTCAAGAAAATAAGCAAGAGTATTTAGAATTTGATGAGAGTTGAATGAAAAGGCTTTTTCTTCGTTGTAATTCTTCTGTTCTTCAATATATCCCGACTGATCATTTTGAAGGTAAACATCTCCCTTATGCTCAATTGCTACATTAACATGAGTATTTGGATTAGATTTTACTTCATCAAAAAATAAAGCTATCGCTCTTTGCTTCTGAAGGGTAAACCCTTTTGTCTTGTCTCCTGCTTCTCGTATTTTTTCAATCATTAATATTTAAGATCTAGCGATTTTTTATGCGGTATAACTAAATATATAGGTCTGATAAAATCAAAAAATCAGTCAGACTTATTTTTCTTCAAATGTATAAAAAATAGCTTATAAATTACTAACTTTAAGGCAGATTCCCGATAATTTTTTCCGTTACACTACAAAATTTAGGAATGATGTTTAACAAGATGTCACAAACTCCAAAAAAGTATTGAATTGAAGCTTTTTATCAAAGTTATTGACAGCAAATTGGTAAGCTTTGTTGCCCATTTCGTGGCGTAAGGTTTTATCGTTAATGAGTTTCTCTATTTGGCGAGCAAAAACTTTCACATCAAAAGCCGGTACTAAAAAACCAGTAGTGTTATTATGAATAAGCTCGGGATTGCTGCTGATATCAAATGCAAGACAGGGTAATTGATGTGCCATGGCTTCGGCAAGTACAAAACCAAACCCTTCCCACTTAGCAGTGGAGACAAAAATGTCTATGTTATTCATAAATGCATTCATGTCTTTTACAAAACCCAATAATTTTACCTCGTTTTCTAACTGGTTAGTTTCAATCAACGCTTTTAATTCATCATATCTGGGTCCATCTCCGGCAATATGAATTTCAAAATCCAAATTTTTAGACTTTAAAATACTAGCAATATCCACCAAGTAATGTTGTGCTTTTTGGGTTACTAACCTACCGGCATTTCCAATAATTATTGTTGGAGAAGTGTTGGTTTTTTCTGTTTTGGTAAAAGCTGAAAAATCTATGGCATTATAAATTATAGCCGATTTTTTGGTGTTGATAATGTCCTCAAAATTTTTAATCATTAAGGATTTTGTGGCAGCAGAATTAAAAATAAAATGCGTGATTACTTTTTTAAATAACCAAGTGGTAAGGGTTTTCTTTTTTACCTCAACAGCAATACCTCTGCGGTAAACAACTGTTGGCACTTTAGCCATATAAGCTGCTAATCCGCCTGTTTTTAAATCCACCGGACTATTAAAAACTACCGTAGTAATTTTATTATCCTTAAAAAATTGGGTAAGTCTTTTTACTTTAGCTACCGATAAAAACCCCAACTTGCTATTGCGAATAGGAAATTGCATCACCTTGGTGGAGGCTAATTTCTCATTTAACACACTGTGTGGCGAGGATACAAAAAATGTTGGAATACCTTGTTCGCTTGCCATAACTGCGGCTTCATAATGCCATTTTTCTCCTCCACCCCAAAAGGTAGTGGTGTTAAAAAAACAGATATTTTCTGGTTGCGAATTCAAGTTATTTTTTGCTTTTATGTAAGTGTTTAAGTTTACTGTATTTCAAATATTTAGCGTAAGCAGAATTTTTACAAATAATGAAACCATACTTGCCATCTAATATTCCTAATTTTAGAATATAATCTCTAAAAAATTTGAATGCCGTTTTATAAACTATTTTGAAATCATTACTTTTTATGCCTTTCTCGAAAGCTGCTTTTGAGCTGATATCTGTAAAGTAGGCTATTTGTTTTAAATGCTCATCAATGCTATTAAAAGAGTAATGTAAAATATCTTCATTAATGTGTTGAGTAGTTGTTTGAGGTTGCATTATTACTTTATCGTGTGGATTTACACCTCCCCATTTTCCTTTGTTTTTATTCCAAAGACGTGTTTTTTTATCGGGATACCAACCACAATGTTTTATCCATTTGCCACAAAAATTGGTTAACCTATTAAAGCTGTAAGCATCTTTTGTGCAGTTGGCTTTAATTTGCTTCACTTCTTCTAATAACTTGTCAGAAAGTGCTTCATCAGCATCCAAAGAAAGCACATAATCGAAGTTGGCTTGAGCAAGTGCGTAGTTTTTTTGCTCAATATGTCCTTCAAAAGGGTTCTGAATAAACGTTACTTTATATTCAGAACAAATTTTTTGGGTATTGTCGGTAGAAAAAGAATCTACTACAATAATTTCATCAGCAATGGGTAAAACAGATTGGATACAACGAGCAATGTTTCTTTCTTCATTGTAAGTAATAATCACAACCGAAACAGGTGTTGACATGAGCTGCTGATAATGAATTTATAAAAACAGACTGCTTTAATTTTTAATTAA
The DNA here is from genome assembly GCA_937901255.1 of uncultured Flavobacteriales bacterium. Classification (GTDB taxonomy): domain Bacteria; phylum Bacteroidota; class Bacteroidia; order Flavobacteriales_E; family Vicingaceae; genus BRH-c54. The sequence continues at coordinate 78,184 of CALCHN010000027.1, forward strand.
AAAGTCGTCTTTTTTAATGGTAATTTCATCAAAAGTAGCAAATTGGATGTAAACAAACAATTCTTTATTAATGTTGGCATACATTCTATCTACATCAAATTCAAAAAGTTCCCCGCTTACCGGGTCTAAAGTTTGTCTGAAATTAGGCATGTGGTAAGCTACTACTTCATTAATTTCTCCATCAACATCAGTAACAGCAATTCTTATAAAAGGTTGGGAATTAAGTACTGAATCAATTAGTTCCGGTTTAGATTCGGTATCAACCATTTCGTAATAAATTTTTTCGTAGCGTTCTAAATATTCCAAAATTCTATTGGCAGGAGCTTTTACTTCTTGGTCGTTTTTATCTGTCATTATAAAAGAAGTATCTTTTTTGATGATGTTAAATGATTGTTCAGGTTTTTCGTAATAAGTAACTTCTAATTTTTGAATATCTTGAGGTTGGTATTTAAAAATAGCAGCATCTCTCCATTGTTGGTTATCGGTAAAAAAACGAGAATTTAAAAAGCCTTTAAACCCTGGAATATGCATAATAAAAGGGACAGTAGATTTTACGCCTTCCGTTTCCAGCAACATATAAGTCCCTGTTTGATCCATAGTAGAACCGCCTATATAATATACTTTGGATGGTTGAGCTCCACTTTGATAAATTTCTACTTTAGTACCTTTTGTAGCAATATTTTTTATAATGTTATCTTGAGCAGATTTAGGAACAGGAGCTTTTACAGCTATTCTGCTAAAGGTTTTCATTAATAACCTAATGTTATCTGGTCTGGCATCGTATTTATTATTTACCAACCACGATTTTTCGCCTTTCACTAAGGTAACCTGTTTCCCTTGATTATCCACAATAAAAATTTTGGTAATGGTATTGGTGTCCTCAATGGCAAAATCCATTTTGGCTCCTTCAACATTATAAGTTGTTTTACCCTGATTAAAATACAAGTAAGCAGCTACAGCTACAGCAAGCAATAAAACCAGAATAATTATTTTGTTGTTATTTTTCATATCTAGTAATTTTTATTTCGTGTATTTTCTCTTTCTATAAAAAAAGTGCGCAACACCAAAAAGCAACATTATTCCTACAGGTAAAATGGTATTAAAAATTTGCCATGTAGCTTTTTCATCTTTAATAACGGTATGGTCTAAAAGTCTTATTTTAAATTTCTTTGTTCTTACACTCATCAAGCCATTATCGTTACACATATAATTCATCACATTAAGCATAAAATCTGCATTGCCATATTGTTGTTTGGTATATCTATCTAATCCTAAAGGCATGTATTCATTGGTACTTGGATTTACTGCATTTCTAGCAATATCGCCATCGGCAATAACTATCATTTTGTTGGGCTTACTTTTTTCTCTAAAAGCAATTTCGTTGGCTTCTAATATTTGTGGTGGCACTCTGTTTTTAAATACCGATTCAAAACTACCTTCGAGCAATGCTGCTGCTACTTGATGTCCTTTATTAAATTGACTTTGATCGGGTTCAAATCTTAAAAACGATAAACTTACTCTGGTTGGAGCACTTGAAACTTTTGTGTATTGAGATGATTTTAAAAGTCCAATCTTAGTAATTCCTGCTTTATTAATCGTATCAATAGTACTGGTAAATTCTCCCTTAACAGCATTAAGGTTATTTACTATTGGATGACTGTTGGCAGGAGTTAATAGCGGGAAGAAATACCAAGGAAAAAGTTCTGTTTTGGGTTGATTTCCCACCATACCCGTAACAATTGGTATCGGTGCCGATTGCAAATCCTGAATAAGGTTAGCATTCACCCTAACACCATAGGTAAATAATTGATCGTCTAGATTTAAATCTTGAGGAATAGCCATGGTAACATCGGAAGTTCTAAGGCTATCCATGCTAGCAAAAACAGGGTCTATCATCCAAACCACTTTTCCGCCATACATAATGTATTGGTCGATAATAAATTTATCTTTTTCAGAGAATTTCTGTGTTGGTTTCGCAATAATAATAGCATCATACTTTGGTCGAACAACAAACTCCTGAGTAGAATCTTTCATGGTTCTTTCTGTAAGGCTATAAAGCTCTCCGTTTATCTTAATTCTGTCTATACTATAAAATTCTGCTAAGGAAGTGGATAAAGAAGCTACTTCGTATTTATTTAGCTCTCCATGTCCGTCAATAAAAGCAATTTTAGGTTTTAATTCTGTGGTAAGATTATAAATGGCGTTAGCAATTTCGTACTCCAATCCTTCAATAGAACTGTTTATCATGTTTACTGGATTGCTGCCTAATTTACTTTTTAGCAACTGAACAGGAATTTCTTTTCCTTTATAGAAAAAGATAGCTCCTGGCCAAATCAGTTTATTAGAAAAGCCATCGGTAGTTTTTTCATTTAAGTCTGTAGGTTGTAAGCCTTGTTTAAAAAGCTGCTGATAAATTTCTTTGGTAATTTTTTCGTCACCACTTTCGGCAGGATTGATAAATTCGTAATCTAAATTATCGTTAGAATATGCTCTGAACTCATCCAACATCTCCCGCGTTTCATCACGCATTTTTTTGTAGGAAGCAGGAAAATCTCCTTCTAAATAAACTTTTACATAAACAATATCATCTAAGTTTTTTACTAATTCTTTAGAAGCGTTAGAAAGTGAATATCTTTTTTCTGAGGTAAGGTCAAAACGTTCAAAAAGCAATGACGCTGAGAAGTTAATTAAGACAATCACCAAAATCCCTATTGCTAAAGAAGATAAATCTCTATTTCTATTTGCGTTGTTTTTTACCATTTTCTGCTTGCCAATACGGTTTTCGTTAATAATAAAAACAAAAAGATAACACTTAAAAAGTAAATTACATCTCTGGAATCAATTACTCCTCTACTCATTGAGCGGTAATGTTCATTAATTCCTAATTTTATAATAAATGCATCAATAGACCCGAAAAGTTCTAATGCACTTATAGCATCGAAACCTGCATAGCAAAAGAAGCATAAAAACACTGCTATTAAAAAAGATATGATTTGATTGTTGGTGATGGCACTGGCAAATAAACCTATGGCAACAAATACGCTTCCTAAAAACAACAAGCCGAAATAAGAACCCCAAGTTCCTCCTGTATCAATATTTCCGGGAGGACTCCCCAACTGGTAAACAGAATAAAAATAAACCAAAGTGGGTAAAAGTGAGAAAAACACTAGTGAAAAACCAGCTATGTATTTGGCTAACACTATCTGAAAATCGGTAATAGGTTTGGTTAAAAGCAATTCTATGGTTCCTGTTCTGCTTTCTTCAGAAAACAAACGCATGGTAATGGCAGGAATTAAAAACATAAACACCCACGGACCAATATAAAAAAGTGAACCAATACTAGAAAAGCCATTATCCAACACATTGTAGTCGCCAGGGAAAACCCACATAAAGAGACCAATAGTAGTAAGAAACACAGCAATAACAATGTATCCGACCAATGAGCCTAAAAAACTTCTAATTTCCTTGTTGATGAGCGTTAGCATCTATTTATTTCAGGTTTTTGTTGAAAAAAATCAAAAGTACAATTTTTTATGCGACTTAAAATTTAAAATTTGTTAATGAAAAGCCACTTTTCGGAAAGTTTTTAAAATAATGCTTTGTAATCGATTAAAAAATCGTAAATTTGCACTCCATTTTGGGAGAGCGAGACAACTTTATTTAAAGATATATCGCGGGGTAGAGCAGTTGGTAGCTCATCGGGCTCATAACCCGAAGGTCGTCCGTTCGAGTCGGGCCCCCGCTACTAAGCAAAACGGCACTGAGAAATCAGTTGCCGTTTTTCATTTGTATCACCTTCATTATTGTACTTTTTAGAAAGACTGGATTTACTTTTATAGTTCGACTTTCCTATTTTTTGACTCAATGACTAACCCTTCCAAAAGACAGCCAAACTAAGAGGTGTTTCAAAAGAAACAGTTCAAAAAATTAAGAGATTAATTATAATGAATTAAGTACCCTAATAAAAATCTATAATTGCATTTTATTACACTTATCAAAACGACTTCAATAAAAAAAGAATAGAAAATATTTCATCAAAACCTTTGTCATTTGGAACAAATATATTAATCTTGCGTTAAACTAATTAACCTATGAGTTAACTTTTGGAAATTTACTACAAAATACATGAGTGCCCAGAGGGGAAGTTTAAATTTTTTTTAAATTTTACAAATAATGATTTGTTAAAAAAGTTTCAAGAAATTAATAAAAATCCAAAATTATTAAAGAAATATATTCTCGTTATAGAGTCCATTAAAGTTGGTGTGAGCAACACAACACAATTCAATTATGAAGGAAAATGTCCGTCTGGAGATGTTTATGCTATTAAAATTGATAGTCATAGATTTTACACTCTACTCATTAAAGAAGATAATTGTAAAAAATATTACATTTCAAGATATGGCAAAAAACAATCGCAACAAAACACTAAACTATTAACAGATATTATTAATTCAATTTGTAAATGTCAAATTCAATTAGCAATAGAGTAAATTATGAAAAAGAAAGAAAATAAAGCGAGTAAGGAAATTATTCAGTCTTACAGTAATGAAATTAATTCATTAATTGAAAAACACAGAGTTGACATTAATGAGTCACTTGTTAGTCTTCGTTTTTTAAAGGAGTTAGATTTTTTTATGGAAGAACAAAATTTAGCAAAAAAAGATTTAGCTGAAGATTTAGGGGTTTCTAGAGCCTTTGTTAGTCAGCTTATGTCTGGAACAAAGAAAATAAATGTTGGTTTCATTAACAGATTAGAAAAAAAATACAACATTGAGTTTAAAGTCAATATTCAACGAAATGATTGCCGCTACAATGTCTTAACAACAATTAGCAAACCAATAGTTCTAGTTTTCGGAGATACTAAAATTAATTATTACGAGCATTCAAAATCAAGTATGGATACCCCAGAATCAGCTTTTGGGGAAGAAATTAAATATACAGGCATATATTAATAACATTTCAAATGAGCACAATAGAAAAAAAATCAATTTTAAATGAACAGTCATTTACTATAAGATTAGTTGGTATGAATGTGACTGGATTCTCCCAAAATGATTTAAAAATGGATTATGACAATAGTGTTTTTCCATTATTAGAATATAATACTTCTTTTGGATTTAAAGTCGATGAAGAAAAAGAAAATGTTAGTTGTATTCTAACAATTAAAACTATGATTAAGGAAACAAAAGAGGTTTTGGCTAATTTAAGCTTAGATGTTAATTTTGAGATTTCTCCATTCAAAGAAGTAGTGATTAAGAAAAAAGAGACAGAATACGATATAAACAATTTTATTCTGTATAATATGGCGAGCATTACAGCTTCTAGTGCTAGAGGTGTTTTATATGAAAAATTAAAGGGTTCTATTCCTCAAACAGAAATATACCCTTTACTTGATTTATCACAATTATTTCCTTTTAATAAAAAATAAGTTTAAGGATTAAGGATTTATTTACTATTATTAGTTACCTATACAGGACTTCTTACTCAATTATTTACTTTCTAACGATAAATCAAATTTAAACAACAATTATTCAATTATTTCTAATGTAATGACTGATGAGGTTGGCATATTGCCTCCCTTATCTGTAAATTTCAACACCTTCCCAAGTATTGTAAAATTGAGTTTTTAGAAAATGCAAGTTTATTTTAACTTGAAATATTTATATTAGGAAAAGAGTGATAACATTGTCCATCGCTATATAATTACCGACATAAAAATAAAACACAACGTTTTGGCTCAGTGCAAACTCGAAAAATTATATCTTTATATTGCCAGCCATATACTAAATGTAACCCACCAATAAATTCCCCACCATTTACCAAGCCTTTTAATACTTTTAAAATAATAGCAACTTTTTATTTCGTTATTTTGCATTTTATTTCAATTTTCATAAATGCATAAATCAGGTTTTGTAAATATTATAGGCAACCCCAATGTTGGAAAATCAACATTAATGAACACTTTGGTAGGCGAAAAACTGTCTATTATTACTTCTAAAGCACAAACTACCCGACACAGAATTTTAGGGATAGTGAATGATGAAGAACATCAAATTATTTTTTCTGATACGCCCGGTTTTGTTGATCCTAAATACAAAATGCACGAAGGAATGATGACTTTTGTGCGTTCTGCTTTGTCTGATGCTGATGTACTTTTATTTATGGTTGAAGTACAAGAAAAAGAACTGAAATACCAAGAAATACTAGAAAAACTAAAGAAAACCGATGTGCCTGTATTGGTATTAATCAATAAAATTGACTTGGTGGACCAAGCTTTTTTAGAAGAAAAAGTAACTTATTGGCAAGAAATATTACCTAAGGCTAAAATTTATCCGCTTTCAGCTTTGCACCAATTTAACGTAGATCAGATTATGCTCGAAATTAAAAGTTTGTTGCCCGAAGCGCCACCTTTTTACGATAAAGACCAACTAACCGATAAGCCTGAAAAATTCTTTGTGGCAGAGATTATTAGAGAAAAAATTTTAATGCACTACCAAAAAGAAATTCCTTACTCGTGCGAAGTGGTTATTGAAGAGTTTAAAGAAGAGCCTAACATCATTAGAATTAGAGCGATAATAATGGTAATTAGAGAAAGTCAGAAAGGAATAATTATCGGACATAAAGGAAAAGATTTAAAGCGTGTGGGCACTTTAGCTCGTAAGGAAATGGAGCAGTTTTTCGAAAAAAAAGTCTTTTTAGAAATGTATGTTAAAGTAAACAAAGACTGGAGAAACAACGAAAGACAGTTGAGAAACTTCGGTTATTTGAATTAGTAAGTACTTAGGAGTACTTAAAAGTATTTAGAAGTTGAGAGTTACGAATAACAAATAATAATTAACAATTAACAATGGCTTTGTGCCATAGAAACTCCCCCTTCGGGGGATTAAGGGGGCTAAAAATTAAATAAAATGGGTAATATAGTTGCAATAGTAGGTCGTCCGAATGTAGGAAAATCAACCTTATTTAACAGACTAACCACATCAAGAAGTGCTATTGTTGATGAAGCAAGTGGTGTAACTCGAGATCGCCACTACGGAAAGGTAGATTGGAATGGGAAAGAGTTTTCTTTAATAGATACCGGAGGGTACATTAAAGGTTCTGACGATATTTTTGAAGATGAAATTAGAAAACAAGTGCTTATTGCTATTGAAGAATGTGATTTAATCATTTTTGTGGTAGATGTAGAAGTAGGAATTACCGATTTAGACACGGAAGTTGCCAGTTTATTAAGAAAATCTAACAAAAAAGTGATTTTGGTTTCTAACAAAGTGGATAACAATGAACGAATTCTAGATTCTAATGCTTTTTACGGATTAGCTATTGGCGATGAAATATTTAGTGTTTCTGCCATTAGTGGTAGCGGAACAGGAGATTTGTTAGATGAAGTTGTAAAACATATTGACGACAACCCTATTGAAGAGGAAGAAAGCGATGTGCCTAAAATCGCTATTGTTGGAAGACCTAATGTAGGAAAATCGTCTTTGTTAAATACCCTTATCGGGAAGGAAAAAAACATTGTTACCAATATAGCAGGAACCACCAGAGATACACTAACTACTAGGTTCAATTCATTTGGTTTTGAGTTTGATTTGGTGGATACTGCCGGAATTAGAAAAAAAGGTAAAGTAAATGAAGATATAGAGTTTTACTCTGTTATGCGTTCTATTAGAGCAATAGAAAATGCAGATGTTTGCTTATTAATGATAGAAGCTACTGAAGGTGTGATGGCTCAGGACATGAACATTTACAACCTTATTATTAAAAATAAAAAAGGCGTTGTTGTATTGGTAAACAAGTGGGATTTAATTGAAAAAGAAACCAACACCTCAAAAGAGTTTGAAGCTAAAATAAAACAGAAACTAGCACCATTTACCGATGTGCCTATCTTATTTATTTCTGCTATTAACAAACAACGTGTTATTAAAGCCTTAGAAGAAGCTACTAAGGTGTATAATAATAGAGTTAGAAAAATAAGCACTTCAAAACTTAATGAGGTAATGTTAGACATTATCAACCAAAGTCCACCGCCATCTATTAAAGGAAAATGGATAAAAATTAAGTTTGTAACACAACTGCCAACCTATTCGCCAGCCTTTGCATTTTTCTGTAATTTACCTCAGTATGTAAAAGATTCTTACAAAAGGTTTTTGGAAAATAAATTGCGAGAAAACTTTGATTTTAAAGGAGTTCCTATTCAGATTTTTATGAGGAAGAAGTAAATTAAATCTTAATTATTTCCCTCTTCTACCTCAACAACTTCTTTCTTAAAGAATTTTTTCTGGAAAATGAAGATAAGCACTATGCCTACAGAAATAGCGGCATCGGCTACATTAAATACTGGTCGGAAAAACAAAAAATCTTCTCCACCCCAAATAGGCAACCAAGTTGGAAAAGTGCCTTCCATTAGTGGAAACCAAAACATATCCACCACCCAACCATGAAGGAAAGGAGCGTATCCGCCTTCTTCAGGTAAAAAAGTAGCTACTTGGTTAAAACTTTCGTTGAAAATTACTCCGTAAAACGCACTATCAATAATGTTTCCTAGTGCTCCTGCAAAGACTAATGCTCCACATATTTTTAACCCTTTAGGAGCTGTTTTAGGCAAAGTAAACAACACATAACCAATTCCGGTTACCGCTACAATTCTAAACAAGCTAAGGGCTAGTTTGCCATATTCACCGCCAAACTCCATCCCAAAAGCCATTCCTCTATTTTCAATAAAATGGATGTGAAACCAACTAAAAATCTCAAAACCTCCACCAAGCATATAATTAGTTTTTACCCAAAACTTTGAAGCTTGGTCAATAAATAATACTAAAAAAGTAATAAAAAGAGGATGCGTTAAAAAACGGAATTTCATTTAATTGGAAATTTGAAATTAGAGATTAGGGATTAAAAAAATCTCTAATCTCCAATCTCTAATCATTAATAGGTTACCCTTGAGCTTCTTTTGCTTCAATACTAAGTGTAGCATGAGGTACAGCTTTTAATCTTTCTTTAGGAATTAATTTTCCTGTAACTCTACAAACTCCGTAAGTTTTATTTGAAATACGAATTAAGGCATTTTCTAAGTGCTTAATAAATTTTTCTTGTCTGCCTGCTAATTGAGCCACTTCTTCTCTAGAAAGTGTTGCAGCACCTTCTTCCATCATTTTAAATGAATGAATAGTATCATCAGTGCCGTTATCACCTTTGTAGTTTAATGTAGCCAAAAGCTCTTCTAAATCTGCTTTTGCAGCTTCTAATTTTTTGTTGATAATAGCTTTAAATTCTGCTAAATCTTCATCTGAATATCTTACATCTGCCATAATTCTTTTTTTTATCGTTTTAATTAAATTTTTCTATTGCAATTAATGTGGAAAGGTTTTGATCTATTTCTACACTAACTCCCTCATTTAGTTCACTTACTACATCTAAACGAGATGTTAAAGTTTCGGTGCAAATATAGTTTTTATTATTATTGATTGCTTCATTTATTTCATTGTGTTGCAAAATTTTAAGTGCTATTTTATCTGTCACTTCAAAACCACTGTCTTTACGTAAGTTTTGGATACGATTGACAAACTCTCTGGCAATACCTTCTTCTTTTAATGTTTTAGAAATGGTAATATCTAAAGCAACCGTAAGTCCTCCTTCGGTTTGTACCAACCAACCCGGAATATCTTGTGTGGTAATTTCAACATCGTTGTTGTCTAAAATTACTTCTTGCCCTTCAACGGTAATCGTTGCTCCTTGGTTACGTTCAAACGCTTGTATATCGTTTTGATTAAACTGATTTACCTGGGCAGCAATCTGTTTCATTATTTTACCATACTTTGGTCCTAATGTTTTAAAGTTTGGTTTAATGCTCTTTACCAATACACCCGAAGTATCTTCCAAATAGTCAATTTCTTTTACATTTACTTCCGATAAAATTAAATCGGCAACCTCTTGTAACTGACGTTTAAAAGTTGGATTTAAAATAGGTATCATTAGTTTTTGCAAGGGCTGACGCACTTTTATTTGTTCTTTCTTACGCAAACTCAACACCATAGAAGAAACTTGCTGAGCAATATCCATACGCTGTTCTAAGTCGGTATCAATGGCGTTTTCGTTTACTGTTGGGAAATCTGATAAATGCACTGATGTTGTATTTCCTTTACCGCTAATACTGGTTAAATCAGTATATAATTTATCGGAATAAAATGGGGCGATAGGCGAAGCTAATTGGGCTACTACTTCCAAACAAGTATAAAGGGTTTGATAAGCTGCAATTTTATCTTCAGAATAATCGCCTTTCCAAAAACGTCTTCTGCATAAGCGAACGTACCAATTACTTAAATGGTCGTTAACAAACTCCTGAATAGCTCTTCCTGCCCTGGTTGGTTCATACGAATGATAAGCTGCATCAACATCTTTAATCAACGAATTGAGTTTAGAAATAATCCATCTATCAATTTCAGGGCGATTTTCTATAGGTACTTCTGCTTCAGCATAGGTAAAATTATCTAAGTTAGCATACAAAGCAAAAAAGCCGTAAGTATTATAAAGCGTTCCGAAGAATTTACGTTGTACTTCGGTAATTCCCTCTAAATCAAATTTTAAATTATCCCAAGGTTGTGCATTGGTAATCATGTACCAACGTGTAGCATCCGGACCATATTTATCTAGGGTCTCAAATGGATCAACCGCATTGCCTAAACGCTTACTCATTTTCTGCCCGTTTTTGTCTAACACCAAACCGTTAGACACTACATTTTTGTAAGCCACATGATCAAAAACCATAGTAGCAATAGCATGTAAAGTAAAGAACCAACCACGGGTTTGGTCAACACCTTCTGCTATAAAATCGGCTACCCCAAGTTGTTGTTTTTCAATTAAGTCTTTATTTTCAAACGGATAATGAAGTTGTGCTGTTGGCATAGAACCCGAATCAAACCAAACATCAATTAAATCAGTTTCACGTTTCATAGGTTTGCCCGATGTTGAAACTAAAACGATATTATCCACATAGTTTTTATGTAAATCGAATTTTTCGTAATTGGCTTTATCCATGTTGCCTACTTCAAAATCGGCCAATGGGTTATTGGTCATAAAACCTGCAGCTATGGATTTTTCTATTTCGGTTTTCAGTTGCTCTACCGAACTGATGCAAATTTCTTCATCTCCTGTTTCTGTTCTCCAAATAGGAATGGGAATTCCCCAATAACGAGAACGAGATAAATTCCAATCGTTCAGGTTTTCTAACCAGTTACCAAAACGACCTGTTCCGGTGCTTTCAGGTTTCCAATTAATAGTTTTGTTCAACGCTATCATGCGTTCTTTTACCGCAGTAGTTTTAATAAACCAAGAATCTAACGGATAGTATAAAATAGGTTTATCGGTTCTCCAACAATGTGGGTAACTGTGTTCGTATTTTTCTACTTTAAAAGCTTTGTTTTCCTCTTTTAGTTTGATAGAAATTTCTACATCAACAGATTTTTCAGGAGCTTCTCCATCCTTGTAGTATTCATTTTTTACATATTTTCCTGCAAACTCCCCCATTTCTGGTCGGAATTTACCTTGTAAATCTACCAACGGAACAGGATTGTTATTTTCATCTAACACCAACATAGGTGGCACTCCAGCATCTTTAGCTACTTTGGCATCATCCGCACCAAAGGTGGGAGCAATGTGCACGATACCGGTACCATCTTCGGTAGTTACAAAATCTCCGGGAATTACTCTAAAAGCTTTGTCAGCATTTTCATAAGGTAAGGCATAAGGCAGTAATTGTTCGTATTCTAAACCTACTAAATCTGAGCCTTTGAATTCTTTAGAAACTTTAAATCCAATTGGTTTCTTTTTTTTCTGATAATCAAAAAGATTATTTTCAATTATCTTTTCAAAACTTTCCTTAACGTTATTTAAATTTGAAATGTTCATATGAACTTCCTGCTCTATTCCTTCTTGAAAAAGAACCTCTTCAAAATGTTTGTAAAACAAATCTTTTGCAACAAATACGTAACTAGGTTTGTTTGTATATTGATTAATTGTACCAACCATCACATAATCAATCTTTGGCCCAACAGCCAATGCCGTATTTGAAGGCAATGTCCAAGGGGTAGTTGTCCATGCTAAAAAATGAGCTTCATCCACACCCAACTTAGCAGCATCTTTTATCTTAAACTGAGCAACACAAGTCGTATCTTTTACATCTTTGTAGCAACCGGGTTGGTTCAACTCATGAGAACTTAAGCCTGTTCCTGCTTTTGGTGAATAAGGTTGTATGGTATAACCTTTATACATCAAACCTTTTTGGTGTAATTGTCCTAACAACCACCACACCGATTCGATGTATTTATTTTCGTAAGTAATGTAAGGATCATCCATGTCCACCCAATAACCCATTTGGCGAGTAAGATTATTCCATACATCGGTATAACGCATTACTGCTTCTTTACAAGCGTTGTTGTATTCTTCAATGGTAATTTTTTTACCGATATCTTCTTTAGTAATTCCTAATTCTTTTTCTACACCTAACTCTACCGGCAAACCGTGCGTATCCCAACCAGCTTTACGTTTTACTTGATAACCTTTTAAGGTTTTGTATCTGCAAAAAATATCTTTAATAGCACGAGCCATTACGTGATGAATTCCCGGCAAACCATTAGCTGAAGGTGGTCCCTCAAAAAATACAAACGGTTTATTCTCATCACGCGAAGTAACACTTTGTTCAAAAACTTTATTTGCTTCCCATTGTTCTAGCACTTGTTTGGCTACATTAGGAAGGTTTAATCCTTTATATTCATTGAACTTGCTCATACTCATTTTTTATAATGAAGTGCGAAATTAATAAAATATGGGAGCAAAAAAGTTAATTATTAATGGTTATTTGTTAATCGTATGCTTCTCGCAAAGAAACAGAGATGCTAAAATTTATTAATTCGTAACCATTTTCACTAAACAACCTTCATTAAGACGCAAATTAATCAAGACACCATTGTTCTAAGCGGATGCTTGAAACAGAAAGGGTAAGCCCCTCCCAACAGGAGTATCTATCACACAAAGCTAATACCCATTCAAAGGGTGTATTAGTGTAGGATAATTGCTAATCACCTCACTTCTTAATAAACAAAAAGTCGCTACCGGGTTCGTTGTTGCCGAACTCTCCAAATCGGGGTTGAGGATCTACTTTTTCTATGTAAGATAGGATTTCGTTTACGGTTAAAATACCGTCTTCGCCACCGTAACTTCTCAAAGCTTCTAAAAATTTACGGGTAAAAGGCGAGTGTTGTCCCGGACGTCCATCAGGAACATATTCTTTCCCTCCTGAGGTAAGGTAAAGTCTGGTTTTATACTTCATTTTACGATGAATAAAGTCTTCTTTTTCCACATCTTTATACATGCCCGTAGAACGACTTGCAGCAGCAATTATTGGGTCGAAAGTTCCTCCAAAACAAGCGTCTAAGCTTAAAAAAATATGTTCGCAAGGAATATTATTTACTACCGTTCGTAAATTGCTGTGCGACAAAAAAGAAGTGTGAGCAATATCATCTGCTTTAGAATCTTTAGCAATTAAATAACCTTCTTTAAATACCTCATCGTAATAACCATGTCCGGCAAAAAAGACAAATAACTGGTCGTTTTCTCCATAAGGAATCATGGCATAAGTTTTTAGCTTTTTCAAGATATCGTCTAGTTTAGGGTTGCTAAGCACTTCTACCACAAAACCATAATCTTGCGATAAATCTTTTGCCATTTCACCCACATCAATAACAGGGTTTATTAAGTTATCAAAATTGTCGTACTCGCTAACAGCTATTAAAAGTGCATAATTGGTTTGCTTTTTTATACTGTCATTATTGGCAGTTTGGTCGGTGGGCAAAATAACGGAAGAAGTGGTATTATCAGCCGATTTTTGCTTTTTTAGGTGTTCAAAATTAAACGGGTTTTCGGTAGTAATTACTTCGTATTTTTTTTGAGTTTCGGGATGCACTAGTTGAAAGTTTTTGTATTCAAAATGCACATCGTTTTTTACTGAAGTCTTTTGTGCTGTTATATAAGCTTTTGAAATATTTTCTTTTAAAGCTTTAGCATCTTCTCTGGGAATAGCAACAGTAGCTTCAGTATTGCAAAATGCTATGTGATAAATTTCTTTATCGGCATCGTATTTTTTAAGTACTAACTTAAGTTGAGCTTGGTTATTGGTAGCTTTTGAAAAACCAAAAGTAGCTTCTTGTTTTTCCTGAATTTTTACTAAAATAACTGAGCGGGCTTTTAGCAATCTTTCCCAATATTCTTTGCTGGTCTCAAACTCATCTTTGGGTGCAGCCAAATTTTTATCCAAGCTTTTTATTATTTCTCTAGAAAAATCTTCTGTAAGAATGCTTTTTTGAGAAAAGGTTAAACTATTGCCCAAATAAGCCACTATTTTAGAAAAGTTAGAACTGTTAATGCCTTTAACATCCCAAATAATAGCGGTGTGGTCTTCTCCGCAACTTACCAGCTTTTTACCATCTAAACTGTAGTTTAAAGACAGAATATACGCATTGTGCCGTGGAAACTGTTTGCCGGCTGTCCAAGTGTTTTTTTGCTTTAAATAGGTTTCGATGATGGAACCATTTGCTACGGCTATACTTTTTCCATCGGGAGAATATTTTACTTCTTTTATTCTACCTATTTTTACTTTTAAGGAATCTATTAAAGTAAAGTCTTTACCTGTGAGTTGGTACTCCCAAAATTTATCCGAAGTTCCTGCAATAAACCTGTTTTCGTAGGGATGAGCTTCTAAATAATTCAAGCCCCAATAAGTGGTGGGAAGCTTTTGCAAAAGCTCAAAATGGTTGTTTTTTTGTTGATAAACACTAATGTTAGCTGCTTCTCCACACACCATTAAATACTCGTCTTTAAAGGAAAAAACGGCATCGTAAACTCTTTTCTCTCCTTTTATTTCCTGAATTTCTATCCATTTATCATCTTTCAATTCAAAAATTTTAGCTGAATTATCGATGCCGGTAGAAACAAAACGATTGCCTTGATGATTAAAGTTGATGGTTACAATTCTATCGCTGTGGGCAGTAATTAACTGTTCTACTTTCTGAGAAATAAGGTTGTAAACAGCAATGTCGCCAATGGAATTAAACCTGCCAATAAGCAAATATTTTTCGTTAGGAGAGAACGCTATTTTGCAAGAAGACCTATCATAAAGTGTATCGCCAACATGCGAGTAAAGTAAATTATGGAATTGATCAAAAAGAAAAATCTTGTTTTTATCGGAAGTGTAGGCAAAGTAGGTTTGGAAAGGCGAATACTGAGCCTCCATCATGTAGCCATCGCTTTCTATTACTTTGCTTTCATTTAAGGTAATTTGAGCCAAAAAAGCTTGAGGCAAAAGCGTACATAAAACACATAAGGCAATTAATTTTTTCATACAAAGCAGAATGAAACTATTTTTATATACAAACATACTAATCTTTAACCGTATAGGAACAATTTTTTTTCTAAGTAGTTTTTTGATTCTCATTATTCACAAGGTTTTGAGGCAATAAACAAACATTAGTGTAAACATATGTATTTACAAAACACAAAAAAAAGTAAAGAAATAGATTTACTTTTTAATGGATTAACTGCCACTTACCAATATTACTGCAAAGCTTATAGACCGAATCATCCAGTTTAAATTGTAAGATCTTAAAATTAACGCCCCAAGAAAGAAATAATCACATTTTTATTAACTGACAGTAATATTTATTTGGTAGTTTAAAATATTTATTTTACATTTGCACCAGATTAGTTCTTTGAAAAGTGATTTGATGTCTAAATTCTAAATGGAGTTCCATTGACTGTCCGAAAGGACAACCTTAATAGGTAAACTAACAGCAGCAATTTCCTTATCTAACTGTATCTGTCAAGACCAGAAATGATAAGATTATTTGTTTATAGTTGTTATTATGCTATTATAATTATTAATATGCAGGAATTTTAAGAAAGTGTACGAGAACATTGTTTACGCATTTAGGAGTTAGACACCTAAACTATTCATTTTTAACATTATTGCGATATGCAGGGCAATAATGTCGTTGTCTTTAAAAACAATTAAAAATGAGTAGATTAAAACAAAATCAAATCATTGATAGTGCAATACAAAGTGTTGTATTTATCACAGAGAGCCAGTGTTCTCTTTCGGAACAAGACTTAATTGTCTTGAATGAAGCATTAGAAAGACTTCAATTCTTAAAAAGAAAAAAAGGTAAGACCAACAAGCAAATTCAAAATGAAATTGCTAAAACTGTTGGCATTCTTATTGACTTTTTCACTAAAGATTAAATTGATGACTTAAAAGATGACTGAATAAAAATCCGAACACTTCTTAAATTTTTTTCAAATACAAAAAAATGGATTTAGGTAATATAATTAAAAATATCAGAAAACAGAAAGGTCAAACTCAAGGAGAGTTTGCACTTTCTTGTGGCATAACTCAAACTTATCTTTCGCAAATTGAAAGCAACTTGAAAGAACCTAACCTTTCAACATTAAAATCAATAAGCACAAGTTTAGATGTGCCACTTCCTATATTGTTTTTTTTATCAATGACTGAAGATGATGTGAGACCAAATAAAAGAAATGCTTTTAAAATTATAAGTCCTTCAGTAAAATCATTAGTTAATGAATTTTTTGCAGTCTAAAAATGAAATATTTAAGAAAACTGAGTTTAGAAAACTTTGTTTTATTTTAGGATTTAAGCGAAGTGAAATTAAAACACTTTTGGACAATATTGACGAAAATTACAATCAGTGGTCAGAAATAAAGAAAGATAAGAAAGGCGAGCCAAAAACATATTTAGATGGAACGATAAAGAAAAGAACTTTTAGAAATCCATCAATTCTGTTGAAGACTGTCCAAAAAAGAATTAAAATAAATATAATTGATAAAATTGTACTGCCAAATAATGTTCACGGTGGTGTAAAGAAAAGAAGTAACATCACTAATGCAAAAGCACATCAAGGAAATAAGTATCTTTTTGAAACAGACTTACAAGAATTTTACCCAAATATAAGTAAGAAAAGTGTTTATGAGGCTTTTCTTGAACTAGGTTACTCCACTCATTTTTCGTATTGGCTCACAAAATTGACAACTAAGGATAATGAGCTACCACAAGGAAGTCCAACGAGTACAGGGATTTCAAATTTGGTCTTTGTTAAAACTGATATTAAACTTAATGAATTTTGTAAAGCCAACTCAATAACATACACAAGATACATTGACGACCTAACATTTTCTTCTCAACAGGATTTTGGGAAGCACATTCAACAAATACTTGAAATTGTTAGTTCAGACAATTTTAAAATTAGTCGCAGAAAGACTGAATATAATGGAAATCAAACAATTACTGGGATTCAACCATTCTTGAATAAAATTGATGCTCCAAAACATTTGATAGAAAAGTCAAATATTGAAATAGAAACGAATGCTGAAAAGAAACCATATACGAACTACAGAAACAATATTTTAAAAACGAATGGAGGAAGGAAAAAAACTAACAAATGACAGTCTTGGCAAACTATCCCCAACCTTCTTTCCCCACTAAAACTCCTTATCTTCTTCCAACTCTTCTTCATTCGGGTTGGCAATTTTATCTAAAAACTTACGCAAGCCTTTTTTCTCTTTCTTCTTCTCACTTTCTTTTTTCTTTTTAGTATCTTCTTTGGTATTGTTGTCTTCGGCTTCTTCCCATTCAATTTTTAATCCGTCTTTTTTCTTGGGTTCTTCTTTGGTAAGGGTGGTGTCTTTTTTAAACCATCCAAACTCTTTGTTTAAAATGCTTTTTAAGGTTCTTTTTTCTTCTTGTATGTTTTCTTTCATGTTGCTTTTTAATCCTTCGGTATCGTAGCTTACTTTGTAATTTTTTACATTGCCCGTAATTTTTAAAAATACCGTTCCTTTTCCTAAACCATCATCTTCTACATAACCAAATTCTTCATTTTGTTTTTTGCGTTTTTTGGCTTTATCCCATAGGATTTCGCTCAAATCTACTTTTACACGGTAATCTATATCGTTATTAAAATGGTGGCTTCCCGAAAGGGTTAAATTAACAGCCGAAGATTGTATTTCGGTTTTCGCAATGCTTATTACTTGCTTATTAATTTCTATAACCGTTTTTAACTGGTTAAACTTAATGCGTTTCAGTTCCTCTATTTCTATAAATTTACTTAACGCCATAACAGGCTCGTAATCTAACAATTCTCCATTTTTAATAATAATGGTAGAGGAAGCATAAATTTTATCCTTATTTACGTTTAAGTGTTTATCCCAAACGGAAGCAAAATCTACCGCAATAGCAGCTTTACCTTTTAGGTTTTCGGCATCTAACGCTTTTTGTCCAAAATTTTCAAACTGATAAAACAGTTGGGTAATATCAATATCGAACATTTTAGCATTGCTGGTAATGAGCAACTCGTTGGGGTTTTCATTATCTAAGGCGATACTTCCTTTAATATGTCCGCCCATGGCATTAAAAGAAACATCGGTAGCCGAAAGTAAGTTGTCTTCCAATTGGATAACGCCTCTAAAATTTTGTGCTTTAAATCGCCTGAACAAAAAAGTATCTATTTGTGTTGTAAAGGTAAAGGTGATGTTGTTGGGCAAACTTACTTCTTGCTCCGATTGGCTGGAAGAGGAAGATTGCAATAAAAAATCTTCTAACATAAATTTAGGAGATTTAAACGAAGCAGTTACCTCCAGCTTTTCATTTTCTACAAATAAATACGCCAGCAAATTTTTAAAAACTCCCGAAATATATACCGGAGAACGATTTACCGTAGTGGTTAATGAATCAATTTTTATAAGGTTGTTGTTAAACTCAAAATAAGCATTGGCATTAATTAATTGGTAAGGCTTCGATTGCCATTTTAAATGCGTGTTGATGAGTTGAGCATTTCCTGTAGCATTAAGTTGTTGCAATTCCGAAGCTTTAATTTTTTGCAAGTTGCTGATGTAGCCTTTGTATGCCACGTTTAAAATAAGCTCTCCTGTGGCGGTTTCCAACGAATCTAATTTAAAAAATTCTTTCGCCATAGCAATGTCTATATTGGCTTCGGAAGTTAGCTGAATATAAGGGTTTTGGAAGTTGGCAATTTCATAGTTTCCTGAAATATGTCCCGCACCGAAATCGGCATTAAAATCGTTGATGTTTAGCTTGGTAGTTTGTGCATGGTTGTTTGTTCCATTGTTGTAAATTCCCGAAAAATGAATATTAGAAAGCTCATAACCTGATTTTTTTTCTTTTAAGTTTCCTGATTTTACCTGAAAATTGGCTTCTACATGAGGTGTTTTGGTAGCTGAAAATAATCCCGAAACTTGAGCTTGATAATTAAATACACCTTTAGTATCGTAAGCCGCCAACGACTCCTGCATTTGTGCCGGAAGTAGGGAGAAAAGTGTAGCAAAATCTACATCTGTTCCTTTAGATTTAAGTTGCAAATCTAGTGCTTCGTTTTTATCTAAAATGATGCCCTCTAATTTAAAAATAAGCTCTTCTATGCTTACTTCTCCCGATTGTATTTTGTAACTTAATTGCTGTTTGTTCACCTCCACTTTTCCTTCAATAGTGATGTCTTTATCTTTTAGGAAAGCTTCATTTTTACTGTTTAGTTGGTTAATGTGTAAAGCAATGTTGGTCTCTAAATGGTAGTTATTTTCGTTAAAATTCCCTGAAAAATTCATTTTGGTTACTACCAAACCCATGTCTTGTTGCTTAAAATCGTTGAGGTAACTAAGGTCCACATTTTTAAATTGCACATCCGACAATTCAAAAGCAATTGCTTGGTTGGTGTTTTCTGGATTACTTTTCCAAAAATGGAAATTATCTTTTCCTTGTTGATTGAAAAAAATGAAGGTGCTACCGTTTTCTACACTAATCTTTTTAAGCACGTATTTTTTGTTGAGCAAGTCGATAATGTTAAACTGAAAATAAACCGATTTTACCTTTAATAAAGGTGACTTGTGATTAGTAGAAGCAATCTCCACCTCTTTAAACTCTACCGAAGCATAAGGAAATTTTTTGAGCACGGAAAAGTCAAGATCTTTTACATTTATTGGCACATTTACCTGTTCGTTTATGGCTTCAACAATGTATTTTTTAATTTCTTTTTCATAAAAAGAAGACATTACAATGCTAAAAGTGGTGATTAACACCAACAGCACTACTAATGAATATCCAATGATTTTAAGCCAACGCATAAGCTATGAAACGGAAATAATGATTTTCTATTTTATTTGTATGATGAAGCTTCCAATTAATCATCTAGCTAAATGCTGAATATATTAAAAACTCATCTCAAAATTAAATGTGTTTGCTGCTAAAAAAACACCTTTAATAAGTTTTAATTAACAATGGGTTGTGAAGGTGGATAGTTAGTTTATTAGTTTATAAGGTTAAAAGTTTAGAGATGTATAGAAAACCATTATATCATGTCATTCAGGAGGAATCTTGTTGAGTAGAGGCAAGGAATCTCCAAGTTTTCCTTCAATAAAACTTGAAAGGAAAGCTTAATGAGTAATTGCTTCCCTTTATTCATTATCACAAAACTAAATTTCACCTTTCATCCAAACAAGGTTTCTCCTGAATGACAAATAGGGAAACCTCAAACGAGTTTGCGAGTTCAACGAAGTTAAACAAGAAACTTTCAACACTTTTTTATACCTTTGCTCTATGCAGCAATCGCAATTTATAGAAAGTATTAAAAACCCTACCTTGTTGAGCCAAAATACCAATGAGCTTAAATTTGTGGTGGATGAATTTCCTTATTGCCAAACTGCTCATTTGATGTATGCTGGCTTACTCAAAAAAAATGACGATATTTTATTTGAAGAATACCTTAAAAAAGCCGCTGTTTATTGTACCGACAGACAACATCTATTTTATCAGTTACATGCTATTGTTGAGGAAAATATTGAAAAAAAATTAGAAGAAAAATCAACGAATAAAGAAGATAAGATTGAAGAAGAAGTAGCGTTGGTTGATGAAGTGGTTGAAGAAAAAGCAACAACGAAGCAAGTTGAAGAAGCAACACCAAAAGAACCTACAAAAATTGATGCTTTAGAGCAACAATTAAGAGCCGCAGCAATTAATAGCTATATTTTACTGGAAACGGAAGAAGAAAAACAAAAATCGAGTTTTCCAGAACAACCAACAACTGAAAAAGAAGAAGCTAAAACTAATCAGCCTACTTTTGATGTGGATTCGCCCCATTCTTTTACTGAATGGTTATCGCATTTTAAAGGCGATGCTCCAGTTATTAATGATGCTAAAACCAACACATCTAACATCGATAAATTTGATTTAATTAATAAGTTTATTCAAGAAGATCCTAAAATTCAACCTAAAAAGACCGAATTTTACTCCCCAATAAACATGGCAAGACTAAGTGTGGTAGATAATTCTGACATGGTAAGCGAGACGCTAGCCCTTATCCACGTTGATCAGGGACATTATCAGAAAGCAATAGAAATGTATGAAAAATTAAGTTTGAAATATCCAAAAAAAAGCAGTTATTTTGCAACCCAAATTAAAAATTTAAAACAAAAACAAAAATAATGTTTACACTTATCACAGTATTAGTTATCATCATCTGCTTCTTGCTTTTGTTGATTGTATTAATTCAAAACCCAAAAGGTGGTTTAGATTCAGCTTTTTCTGCCAATAACCAAATTATGGGTGTTAGAAAAACAACTAACTTTTTAGAAAAAGCAACATGGACTTTAGGGATTGCTTTGGTAGTATTGAGTATTGCTTCATCTGCTGTTAACCCAACAAAAACGGTTACTGATGGCGAAGCTGGTGATTCAAAAATTCAAGAATTAATTGATGAGAAAGCTGCTCCTACAATGCCAAACATGAACAATGCACCTGTACCAGCTCAAGAAAATCAAGAAAAATAATACCTAATTAACTTTCAATAAAAGCAAGGGTTTAATTATCCTTGCTTTTTTTATGCCTTAAAAAATGTTTCAACAATATAAATATCATTTTTGGCTACATGTAGTGGTACTCATTTTCGGGTTAACCGGAATTTTAGGCAAATTGATTTCTGCCAACTCGTATTTATTGGTTTGGTATAGAGTTTTAATTGGTGTGGCAGCTATTGCTATTTATTTTTTAATAAGCAAACACTCTTTTAAAATCAACAAAAAAATACTGAAACAAACCTTTATGGTGGGGTGTTTAATTGCCATACATTGGGTGGCTTTTTTTGAAGCAATAAAACAATCTACTGTTTCTATAGCATTAGTTTGCTTATCGAGCAGTACCTTATTTACTGCACTGATTGAACCGCTTTATTTTAAAAGAAAAATTAAAGGATACGAGTTGTTTTTGGGCTTATTAATTATTGTTGGCTTAGTACTGATTTTCAATTTTGAATTTAGCTATTTAACAGGAATTGTATTGGGTATTTTAGCGGCAGTATTTAGCTCTTGGTTTACGGTAATTAATGGTGTTTTAGTGAAAGAAACCAACTCCAAAACGCTTTCTTTTTATGAGTTATTAGGAGCTTTACTCATTTTATCGAGTTACTTAATTTTTACGAACCTCGGCAATATGGAAGCTTTTCTTATTCCGGTTTCAGATATAAAATGGTTATTAATTTTAGGCATAATTTGTACTGCTTTTGCTTTTATTATGTCGGTAGAAGTAATGAAAAAAATTTCTCCGTTTACGGTAGTAATTTCTATTAATTTAGAACCTATTTATTCTATTATAATTGCTGTAATACTTTGGCCGGAAAGTGAAATCATGTCAACAGGATTTTATGTAGGAATGTGCATTGTGCTTTCAGCTATCTTTTTAAATGCCTTCTTTAAATTTAGAGCTGATAAAAAGACCAAAAGTGTTATTGGGAAAGTAATTGAATAAATTCTGTTAACAATTAAGTTTGGAGTTGGTTCAAATGTGAAAGTTAGATGAGTTTTTTTACTCTCCCCCTAACCCCCTCTCTTTAAAGAGAGGGGGAAAAGTTATCGCAAGAGAACTTGGGGGTGAGTTGAATAAAACATTTACCCACACCTATTATCATAAATTAAGTTATTGGGAAAGTAATTGAATAAACTCTGTTACCAATTAAGTTATATTTTTAAAGTTGTTATGATTTAACTTTGGGCGTTCGTGCAAATGTGAAAGTTAGATGAGTTTTTTTACTCTCCCCCTAACCCCCTCTCTTTAAAGAGAGGGGGAAAAGTTATCGCAAGAGAACTTGGGGGTGAGTTGAATAAAACATTTACCCACACCTATTATCATAAATTAAGTTATTGGGAAAGTAATTGAATAAACTCTGCTTTTTTTCTTCGGGAGACTTCTAGCTTAGAGCCATCAGTCATTATAACATAACCACCATCTCCTCTAACATATTTTTTTACATGAAGTAAATTAATGTAATACGAGCGGTGAATTCTGTAAAATTTTTCATTAACCAACATTTCTTCATACTCACCAATTTGTTTTGACGTAACAAAGTGTTTGTCTTGACCAACCACATGCACATCGGTATAACTTCCTTCAGAATGAAATCGGATAATGTCTTTTATTTTAATAAAATTCAACCCTTCACCATCATGGATAACAATTTTTTGTTCTTGTCCGCTATCACCAGAAGATAAATTATTGAGTAGCGTTTTTAGTTTGTTATTGGTTAATTCTTGGTTCCTAATTTTTGATTTAAATCGGTTTATGGCAGCTTCTAACTCATCTGCATCAATGGGTTTTAATAAATAATCTAACGCACTATATTTAATGGCTTTTATAGCATAATGATCATAAGCGGTAGTAAAAATTACATCAAAATTGATATTTTCTAACTTCTCTAGTAAATCAAAACCATTTTCTCCTGGCATTTCAATGTCTAAAAACAACAAATCGGGTTGATGTTCTTCAATAGCCGAAATAGCTTCTTTTGCATTGGCTGCTTGAGCTTTAATTTCTATATCAAAGAACTCTTTTAAGATGGTAGCCAAATGCTCTCTTCCGCCTTTTTCGTCATCTACTATAATTGCTTTATACATATTTTCACTATTTAAATTGGCACATATAATTCCACCCGTGTTCCTGCCGGTTGGTTGTTTATTTTAAGGTCGTTTATTTTTACAGAAAGTTGATTGCCATTAAGCGAGTTTAACAGCTCTACTCGTTCTTTAGTAATGTTCATCCCAAAAGAAGGTGAAGTAGTATTTTGCTTAAGTTTAATAGCATTTTCACGTCCAATTCCGTTATCTTCAACTACACATTTTAACAAATGTTCATTTTCCGGTAAAAACTGTATTCTAATTATTCCATTTCCCTCTTTATGCGATATTCCGTGCCAAATGGCATTTTCAACATAAGGCTGAATTAGCATTGATGGTATTTGTTCGTATTGCGTATCTATGGTTTCATCCACCAAAATTTCATACGAAAACTTGTTGTTTAATCGCAGTTGTTCTAACTCCAAATATAAGGTAAGTGTTTCTATTTCGTCTTTTAAAGAAATTCGCTGACGTTTAGTATTGGCTAGGGTAGCTCGCATCAGTTTAGCAAATTTGCTTAGGTAAATGGAAGCATCTTTACTTTCGTTTTTAGAAATAAAATTTTGGATAGAATTAAGCGTATTAAAAATAAAGTGCGGATTCATTTGCGAGCGAAGTGCTTGTAATTCTGATGCTAATGCTCTTTGTTTTTGTTCTTCAATTTGTTTGTTTTTTAGTTGATTTTGCTTTTGGATTAAAAAGTAGATTAAAAATCCGATAATAATTACAGCAAAAACAAGGGTTAATAAAAACCATGCTGACAAATAAAATGGAGGTTGAATGGTAAATGAAATAACTGAAGGCATGGTACTCCAAATTCCAGAATCGTTCATGGCAAAAACTTTAAATGTATAGCTGCCAGGAGTTAATGAGGTGTAATAAATTGAGGTATTTACGGTATAAATCCATTCTTTATCAAAGCCTTCTAACATGTATTTATATTGAATACCAGATGGACTATTGCTTATTCCACTAATATTAAATTCTATCGCATTGTTTTCGTGGCTCAACTCATAATGACTTAATGTGGCGGTGTCTTTACCGTTAATTTTCACACTATTTATAAAAACCGATGGAGGCAAAGAATCTTGTCTAACTCTATCTGTTCTAATGGTTTTAGAGTTGATTGGTTTTTCTGTTTGTTGGTCAACAGGTAAATTTTTTAAAATAAATTTGCTTTGTACTTTTTCGTTTTCAATTTCTGTAGATGAAAAAATAGCCGGAGAACTGTAGGTTATAGTGGAGTTAACATCTATGTTTTCTAGTTCATTTTCAAGTTTAAAAACACCATTGCCGGAAGTGCCGAACCATAAGTTGCCTTTAGCATCTTCAGCCACAGAAATAACGGTTTGATTTCCTAAATATCGTGTAATATTACTTTCTTTCAAACTTCCATCGGCATAAGAAATGATGCCACCACTATTTAGTGCAAACCAAATTTTGCCTTGCGAATCTTGAAAAATAAATTCTACATTTTTTTCTACAAAAATTCTATTCAAGAAAGTAGCATTGTTAAACCTTATTACTTCGTGCTGTTTAGAAAACAAGTAGGTTTTATCTTGTAGTTGAACAATGTTTGTCCTAGAGTTTCCTGCTGCTTCTGCTAATGGAATAGTATAGCTATTGGAATTGGTATTAACAAAAAGTTCGTTTTTAGAAGTGTTTTGGTTGTTTCCAGAAATTAATTTGCCATTAAACTTTACAACAAAATAGGGGTAAGGATTTAATTTTAAGTTGGAAATGGTTTCGGTTTTTAAGTCAATTTGAATTAAAGCACTACCAACAATAGTACTTATATAAAAAGCAGAATCGGCAAAAATTACAGAGTTAATAATTTTGTTTTCCACTCGTTTTTGAACCAATTTATTAAAAGGAAAAGGAACAAGTTGATTGTTTTTTATTTCAAAAATTTCTCCATAAATACTCCAAACGTAAAGGTTGTTAGGGGTTTTTATAAATTTAGAAAGGTTTTCTTCAGTAATAATTTTAGATAGGTTATTGTTTTTTATTTCAAAAACACCTTCGCTGCTAATAAACAGCATTTTATTTTTATGTTCAACAATGTCGTTAAATTGCAGGTAAGGAGAAGTGGAAGACTTGTAATTAGTAAAAGAAGGATTTTGAGCGAAAAGAACTTCACTAAAAATAACGAATTGTATGATGATTATTAATCTTAACAAAGCTCCAAAATTTTTGATGAAAAGTAGTGATTTTTTGTTTTACAATCAACAACTAATATGGTTTTGGTCGTTTTTAATATATAAACGGTAGGGTTTAGTATATAAAAGGTTATTTGTTAAACAAGAAAACCAAGTCTAATACTGGTGATGAATGAGTATAGGAAAACAATACACTTTTAGATGAAAAATCATAAGCTGTTATGGTGTTTCCGTCAACCACATAAAGTTCGTTAGAGAAAGCATCATATTTAATTTTATTAGCATTAACTCCATTTAAATAAGGTAATGTTGAATGCGAATTAGCATTAACTAACACTAAATTTCCGTTTTGAGCAATTAAATAAACTCCTGTACTAATTTCTTCTGCATCTAAAATTGTTCCTACTGAGAGGTTAAAAGGAGTGCTTTTTGTATTAAGTTGAGCATCATAAATTTGTATTTTACCATCATTGGTATTGTAATCATTGGCTAATAATACTGCTTTGTTTGGTGCAAAAGCAAAAATTTCAACCACATCCTCTGTTAGTTGTAACTGATGAACAAACCCTCCAGAGTTGGTCCAATAGCTTGTAATATATCTGGTATTGTTTCCTATGGCTTTTTCTTCAGAAATGAAAACATTATCGTGAACTAAACCATTTTCGGGGAAATAGCTTGTTTGAACATTTGAAAAGTAAGTAGGACTTCCATTAGAATTGTAGGCTCTGATTTCACCGTTTCTTATACCTACGTACAATTCTTTATCGTGAAAAAACACATTGGTATAATAAGGAACCGATGAATTTGCATTATTAATGCTCCACGCTTGGTTTCCAGTAGCTACATCGTAAGCCATAATTTTTCCATTATATTCTCCAACAGTTATTAATTGTTGACCATAAGAGTTGGCGGCTCCACCTAAAAAATCGGAGTTTACCGTTTTAAATAAGTTAGCACTATTCCCATTTAGCTCGTAAATAGAAGTTGAGCTTCCTGAGTTATCGTAAAAAAATATGCCTGTTCTCGTTCTTGGGATTTCGCCATAAGAAATATTAATGTATTTACTGGTTGTATTGTTGCCATCACTTGCTTGGATGCTAAAGTAATATTGCCCCGATGGCATGTGTAAATCATTAAAAAAATAAGGGTCGTTAAAAGAAAAAGTTTTGTCGTTTGGAGTATGAGTAATGGTAGGTAAAACAGGAATGTCGTTACTATTTCTTAAGGAAATTGAAACGCTTTTAATAGTGTTGTTGTCACTAACCGAGCCAGTTATAAAAACAGTGTCGTTACCATTTATTTGCTGATTATTATAAGGGGAAGAAATAGAAATTCTAGGAACTTGTTCATCCGTAATTTTTTCGCAAGAACTCAAAAAAATTAAGAAACTTAACAATAATAATATGGCTATTCTATTCATCATAATCAGAGTAAAATTAATGCTTTTTATTATAAACAAAAAAGCAAGTGCTAAAAAACACTTGCTTTTTGAATTTTTGTAATAGGTGGTAAAATTTATTTACTACCTCCTATTCTAATTCCAATCTTTAATGCAAGTCTTAAATCCACAGGAATTTCATTTCCGATGTATGGAGTATAATCACTTTCATTAAATTGTTCATCAGATAAATCTTCAGCAAAAGAATCGCTATATTTAACATTGTTCACTAAAAATTTTCCAACTCCAAAGGTAGCTTCTAAAAATAAAGCACCTTTAGTTTGCCATTTGTAGCCTGCTAATGCACCTAAGCCAAATGCAGAAGTTGAAACATCTGTTTTTCCTATAATTATAGTATTGGCGTCATTAGGATCTTGAACAGCATAAGCATTATCTTTTGCATTGGAGCTTCTGTACTTACCGTAAACACCAATATAGATTCCATCGTTTCCTTTGTTGGGAGTTGCATAAAATTTATACTCAGGTACGATGTTCATTTCTGAATATTTTTCTACATCTCCATAAAGTGATTTGCCATCTGCAAACATATTATCTGATGCAAAATTGATGTTTACACCTATGGAGTTATTACTGTTCATTAGGTAATCGTATCCAATTCCATATCTAGAAAAAGCAAAACCTAAAACATCAGTACTTATGTCATGCTGTGCTTTAAGTCCTAATCCTGAGAACAATAAAGCTACTAATATTAATTTTTTCATCTGTATATAGTTTAGTTAATTGTTTAATTACCAAAGAGATTTATAGATAACGGTATCTGGTTGACCATTTCCGTAGGCTACTCCTATGTCTCTAATTGCCTGAATCATTTCGCTTTTTTGTTCTTGGTCTTTTAAGATATATTTCCATTCTCTTGCATCAAGTTCTTTAACTCTAGCTTCAATTTTACTCATTAACGCTTTTACTTGACTAAAACAAGCTGTTTGAGGTTCGATAGTAGCTAAAATTGCTCCTGCTTTTTCTGCTGCTTCAATATCTTGAGCAGCATTCCAAATAGTTTGAGCTTCTTGTAATTTCAATTTACAATCTCTTTCAATTTTCTTTAAATAAATTGGTTCTACAGCTTTCATACTTTTTTCAAAGCATTCATCACAAGCATCTGGAACGCTACTTAATAAGAAAATAGCTTCCTCAAATTGATTTTGAGCTTCTAAGTTTTTAGCTTTTTTAATGATTAAATCACAGTTGTTGTTGTAATAATCAATGATTTTAGCTTTACCTTCTTTAATAAATGCTTGAACTTCTGGATGGGCAGGTTTAATCATTTTAATACCAGACATATATGCCTTAGTTTCATTTACACCTGTTCCTTTAACAGTTATCGTTTTACTTGCAAAAGCAGTTCCTTCAAAACCATCACCAATATAAAGAGTTACGTCTAGGGTATAGGCATGCATAGTTGGTGGACCAGGAAGTATGTCTTTTGAAGCAACAGTGATGTTGGCAGAAATAACAAATCTGGAGTTGAATGGACTAGCTGAAATACCATTTTTGGTAATTACTTCTTTTAATTTATTAGTAAGCATGTTTTTTGCACTACTTGGCATTCCTTCAATTTGCTCAGGAACCCAAGCAGTAAGCATTAATCTGCTCATTTCTGAATCTGTTGCTTTTGATTGAGCAAAAGCATTACTACTGATGAATAACATGGTTATTGACATCAATAAAAAGTTTAATTTTTTCATAAGTAAAAATTTATAGTTTAATTGGTATATTTATTATTTACCACCAAGAATAATAGTGGCTCTTCCTAAGCCTTTAACAACTACTTTGTTTGGAACTCCTAACCCTTCTAGGTATTTGCTTAATTCTCTAGCAAAACCTCTTGTATCTAAGGCTCTTCCTTTTGCATTATAAAGTGGCATTCTCACTTGTTCAAAAGTCATCATGTTTTCTGTTACATCAAGTACGCTAAAGCGGTTTTTAACTGTATTAGCAGCCATCCAATCTTCAATTACATAAGACAATTCATCTCCATTTACTTCAGATTCTAAGTCAAATTCTGAATCACTCCATTTTTGGATTTTAACAATTACTTCTCTTCCATTTTCAAACATATCGTCAAAATGAGTTTGCAATGAAGCGTTAAAATTATCAATATGAGCAGTTACTGCTTCTTGTAATAAAACAGGTGTTTCTGCTGTAAATGATGGAGCACCTGTTCCTTGAGCACCTGCAATTTGTTTGTCTGTATAGGCATCTAATCCTTGTAGAATAAAGGTTACCGATTTTTTTGGGCCAGTAGTATTTACTGTCCAAGTTAACTGCATTATAATATCTGCTTTAGCTACTTTTTTAAGTTTGTCCATAGGAGTTTCCTCAACATCACTACCGGTTTCTTTTGATGTCATCATGTTGTCTTCAGCAGCGTTAGATTCTAATGTTTTTAACACAGATTCTAAGTTTTTTAATGGAAAACCTCTTTCTGTCATCATATTATTGATGGCACTAATTACTAAAAGTACATCTGTATCTTCTTGCAATGCTTTTTTATAATCAGGGATTTTTATGGTTGTTCCTTGGTTATCATATTCCATAAAATAACCATTTTTAATACACCAGTTATCACTTGGTACTACCATAATGGTTGGTTTTTTAGCTTGTCCGAATGTGGTTGAAATTGTAGCTAAAACAATGCTACAAACTAATAATATTTTTTTCATAATGTTATAAATTGTTTTTAGGGTTATAGGTTATTTAATTATTTTATCAGCTATCATTCTATCTTTTAGTTTAGCTCTTTGCACTCTAATGATAACACCATACGTTACTTGGTCTGCATATTTTTTTCTTCCTTGAACTACAGAAAAATGCATGTCTGAACCATCTTCTCCAGTAATAAATTCTAAGTATGCGCCTTGATCGGTAAAGAAGGCGTTGAAATAGTCTTCATACTTTTCTTGAGCATTTACTTCAAAAATTACTGGTTTAGTATTACAATCTTGTTTACCATTAGTAATGCCTTTAAAAAGTACATCTCTAACACCATTTTTTTTGGCTTGCTCAACAGCGTCTTCTCTATTTCTTCCCATACCCCAAGCTTTTACTGTTTGAGAACCATCCATTTCAACTCCCATACATTCTGTTTCATATTCGTAATTTCCAGACATACTTCTTTGTGGATCTCCACAAGATTCTAAAGCCGTTGTGATTGCAAAAATTGCTAATGCACTTCCTAATATAAGTCTTAATTTTTTCATCTTTTTAAAAGTTAATTTATTTAATATTTAATTAAAATCCAGAGGATAATCCTTTAATAATTCCAGCTTCTTCTAAGTCTTTTCTTAGTAAATCTACCATTACAGTTACTACAACTCCAATTTTGTATTCTTTACCTACTTTCATAGTAGTAGGCGTTCCATCTCCTGAAGTAGTAACAAACTTCATATACTTACCATTATCTTTAAAAAAGTCTTCAAAAAACTCTTCTTTTTGTTGTTCTAAAGCTGGGTCGTTAGTTAATGGTTTTTGGTTAGTACAGCCTTGTGCTCCACCTGCATATCCTTGAAAAATAATTCCATGAACAGCATTTTTCTTAGCTTGGTTAATAGCAATGGTTGCTTTTTTAGAATAAGACCAAACTTTAATTACTTTGGTTCCTGGTTTCCCTATACCAACACATTCAATTTCGTATCTCCAATTTTCAGTGTCTTTATTTGCCTTTTTTTGTTTGTTAATTTGTGCGTTTGATGTAAACACAAAAAACAACATAATGGTTGATAGTAAACTTATTTGCTTCATTATTGTTTTCATAGTTTTTTTTGATTTTTAAATTTATATAAATTAATTAATTTGCCTGATTAACATTCCGGGATAATACCCTTTACCTCCTTTAAAATGTGTAAATTCTATATTGTTATCTATTTCTATTGGATTGCCATTTTCATCTATTGGTTCTTCTCCTGCGGCAAACCGATTATCCCAAATATTTTTTTTATCTACAGTAATAATTCCTTTTCTCTTATAAATTGTTTTTCCTTCACTATCAATTACTTGTTCTAACACCTCGTACTTATCTCCTTTTTCTAATCCTTCTTTTAACCCAATTTTAGCACCTAAAGGATCAATACTCACTAAAGGTGATTTAGTTCTAAATTTTTCAAATTTACGTTGTAATTTAGCGTAAACAGCATCAACAGATTTTAGCGTAGCGTTTTTAATTATCATGTTTTCATTTTCGGCATTTGCACCTAAACCACTTATCAAAGCATTTGCTTTTTGATATCCCACTAATTTTAATTGAAACAACGATGTAGTATCAAAAGCAACTTTCTTTAAGGAATCTGGATTATTAGCATCCACCCAATAATTTTGATAAAAAACTGCTGATGTTGAATCGTTCCAATTTAATTCATACAAATAAGCTGTTGTCCATATAGAATAGCCTTGACGAGCTTTTTCGTAAGCTTTTTCAGCAGCTTCAACAGCAACTTCTTTTAAGGCTTGTATGGCAATTTTATCTGCTAATGCTAATGCGGTTTCTTTTGCTGCTAAAGCAGTTAACTCATTACTTACAAATTTAGAATAACTTACTACTATAAAAGTATTTGGAATTAAATCTTCTCCAGCATCAGCCAACAGGGCTTGACCTCTTTCTGTAGATGCCGCTAAACTTTGAGATTGAGCAGAAGCATCATACAACCCTCTTTCTTGAATTAAATTCATATTAAAATTCCCTAAAGAATCTCTATTGAACCACTTAGCTACAATTTTATTAGCTACTTTGTTTTTTGTAAAATAATTCTCAATTGCTGGAATTAATGCTGCTTCAGCATCTTTTTTATTTTCTATAGATGTTATAGCTTCGGGTAAATATTGATAAATATTAATCGATTTATTATCAATAGAATGATTGTTATATTTTTCTGGAAATGGGGCTTCTAAAAAAGTATTGAGTATAAGGTCTTTTTTTGGAAGTTTTTCATCTTCAATTATCATGGTATGAAGTGAACTCCTACGATAATTAATGATTTCGTTTTTAGACTTATCAATTTTTTCTATCTCATTTTTATTTTCAACCTTAGTCGAGTCTTTTGTAATTGCATAAGATTGATTCATCCCAAAAATGAACATTAACGCTAAACAGAGTAAAAATTTTATCATAGAAATATTTGATGTTTTATAAACGGCTTCAAATGTACAAATAATTATTAAATTGCCTAATTAATAAGTCGTTATCTCATTTTTTAAAAACAGAAGCGATTTAGCAAACACTATACCAAAAAATTTAAGAAAAATTAAGAAATGAATTTTTACATTTCTAAATAGTAAGCCTTTACTCTTGTTCTAAGATTATAGGCAGAAGCCATTACTTCTCCGTAAGCTCCAGCAGAATATATAGCTATTAAATCTCCTCTTTGCGTTTCGGGTAAGTCTAAGGCTTTGGCAAAACAATCAGACGATTCGCAGATGGGACCCACAACATCATATCGCTCTGTTTGCTTACTTTGTGAAGTGATATTTGCTATTTTGTGTGTGGCTTGGTATAGGGCAGGACGAATAAGTTCTGTCATACCAGCATCTACAATAGCAAAGTTGGTTTTAATGCCTTTTTTTACATACAATACTTTGGTAATTAAACTTCCGCATTGAGCTACAATAGCTCTACCCAACTCAAAATGTAATTGCTGATTCGGACGAAGTTGTAAAACATCATTAAACAGTTTAAAAAAAGTTTTAAAATCGGGGATATTGTTGGTTTCTGGGTTTTCGTAATCTATTCCCAAACCTCCACCAACATTTATATGTTCAACAATAATATGGTGGTTGTAAAACCACTCCTGAATTTCGTTTACTCGCAAACACAAACCTTTAAAAACCGACAAATCTGTTATTTGAGAACCAATATGAAAATGCAACCCGATTAACTTAATATTAGTGAGTTGTTCTAATGATTTCAATACATCTTCCAACTCCCATAAATTAATTCCAAACTTATTTTCCTCTAAACCTGTAGTTATATAATGGTGTGTTTTGGCGTTTACATTCGGATTAATTCGCAATGCAATAGAAGCGATTTTGTTTTTCTTTTTTGCTAATTCATTAATCACTTCCATTTCTGGGATGGATTCACAATTCAAGCAAAAAATATCATTGTCTAATGCAATATTTATTTCTTCATCAGATTTTCCTACACCAGCAAAAACAATTTTATCTGATGAAAAATTACATTCTTTAGCTTTTAGAATTTCATTACCGCTAACACAGTCAGCACCCAAACCATAAGCATTAATTTTTTCTAAAATTTTGTTGTTGGTATTGGCTTTTAAAGCATAATGTACATGATAATTATACTTTTTAGCTTCAGAAGTAAGCAATTGTATCGTTTCTTCCAACAAGGAAAGTTGGTAGTAATAAAAAGGTGTTTTTAATTCCTTAAAGTGGTTTATTTCTGATGGTGTAAAATTCATTAGAAAAGGGTGTTGTGTAATGATTGTAATGCTTCTTTTTTTTCTGTAGTGTTTACCAAAACGGATACATTATGAAAACTTCCTCCGTAAGAAATCATTCTTATAGGAATGTTTTTTAATGCTCCAAAAATTTGCAACGCATATCCTTTACTTTCGGCAATAAAATCTCCTACAACACAAATAATGCTTAGGTCTTTATCTACTTCAACGGTTCCAAATTTTTTTAAATCTTGTACAATTTCATTTAAAAACTTGGTGTCGTCAATAGTTACCGAAACTGCTACTTCCGAAGTGGTAATCATATCAATAGAAGTTTTATAGGTTTCAAAAATTTCAAATACTTTTCTTAAGAACCCGTGAGCCAACAACATTCTGCCTGATTTAATTTTAATGGCAGTAATCCCATCTTTTGCAGCAATAGCTTTTATCCCTTGTTTTTGAGTTTCATTACAAATAATAGTTCCAGGAGCATCAGGTTGCATGGTGTTTTTAAGCCTTACGGGAATGTTAGCCAATTTTGCAGGCAGTACACTTGATGGATGTAAAATTTTTGCTCCGAAATAAGCTAACTCTGCCGCTTCGTCAAAAGATAATCCTGATAAAGGTTTAGTGTTTTCAACCACACGGGGATCATTGTTATGAAAACCATCAATATCTGTCCATATTTGAATTTCTTTGGCATTGGCAGCAGCACCAATTAATGAAGCTGAATAATCGCTTCCACCTCTTTTTAGGTTGTCAATTTCTCCATAAGTATTTCTGCAAATAAATCCTTGAGTGATAAATATAGTTGTAGAAGGCTGTGCTTCAAGTTCTTTTTGGAGATGTTCTTTGATGTAAGCGGTATTAGGTTCACCTTCTTCATCAATTCGCATAAAATTTAGTGCAGAAACTAAGCTAGATGAGATTTGTTGTTCCTCTAAATAATAGTGAAATAAAGCGGTTGAAAGCATTTCGCCTTGAGCCAATATGGCTTTTTCTTCAAAAAGAGTGAACATATCTTGTGTAAAAGCCCTCACATAAGAAAAATGAGATTTGATTAATTCCAAACCTTTTTCTTGATAGTTAGATGAAGCGAAAAACTCTTTTACCACTTGTTCGTAGTTCTTTTCTAATACGTTAATTTGCTCGTTTGCTGCTTCTATATTTTTTTGATACAGATATCCAGCAATTTCTACCAAACTATTGGTTGTTCCTGCCATAGCAGAAAGTACCACCACTTTTCTTTCGGGAGTATTAATGAGGTTGGCTACTTCTTTCATTCTGGTAGCTGAACCTACAGATGTTCCTCCAAATTTTAAGACTAACATATAAAGCACTTTAATTTGGCGGCAATATTACAAAATTTAATTTGTTATATTTTTAAAAAATTGTTGAAAATTTAACTTTAGTACTTCCTAATACCTAACAACTAAAGTCTAACACCTAATAATACCCTTCCTCTATCAATTCAAAATCGAGTTGTTTTTTTACTAAATCGGCCCGTTTTACTTTAATTTTTACTTCATCGCCCATTCGGTATTCTTTTCCGGTTTTTCTGCCTTTAGCGGAATAATTATCTTTATCAAAATAATAATAATCGCTAGCAATATCTTGCATCCTCACCATTCCTTCGCACATGTTATCAATAATTTCTACATAAATTCCCCAATCGCTAACTCCAGAAATAATGCCCATAAACTCTTCTCCAATTTTATCTTGTAAGAATTCTACTTGCTTGTATTTAATAGATTTTCTTTCTGCTTCGGAGGCGAGCATTTCCATATCCGAAGAGTGTTTACATTGCTCTTCCAATTTAGTTGGATTAACATCTCCGCCACCATCTAAATAATGTTGTAATAAACGGTGAGCCATTACATCTGGATACCTCCTGATAGGCGAGGTAAAATGCGAATAGTGCGAAAAATTTAATCCGTAATGCCCTACATTTTTGGTAGAATAAATTGCTTTTGCCATTGTTCTAATGGTAAGTTGTTCTATCATATTCTCTTCCGCTTTTCCTTTTACTTCTTCTAATAAATGATTGATAGAATTGGCAACTTCTTTTCCTCCTGTGGCTAAGCTATACCCAAACTTTTTCACAAATTCCGATAAGGTTTGCAGTTTTTCCTGATTAGGTTCATCGTGTATTCTATAAACAAATGTTTTAGGCTTTTTATTTTTATCGGAAGGCTTTCCTATAAATTCAGCTACTTTTTTATTGGCAAGTAGCATAAATTCTTCAATTAACTTATTGGCATCTTTACTTTCTTTAAAATAAACGCCTAAGGGTTTTCCATCTTCATCAATATGAAACTTAACTTCTAACCTATCAAAAGCGATAGAGCCAGTTTGGAAACGTTTTTTACGCAATTTTTTTGCGAGTGTATCTAATATTAATATTTCTTCTGCAAAATCCCCTTCACCTTTTTCAATACGTTCTTGTGCTTCTTCATAAGCAAACCTTCTGTCAGAAAAAATTACTGTTCTTCCAAACCATTCATTAAGTACTTTAGCATCATCATCCAACTCAAAAACAGCCGAAAAACAAAGTTTGGTTTCTTGCGGACGAAGAGAACAAACACCATTGGAAAGCATTTCGGGCAACATAGGCACTACTCTGTCCACCAAATAAATGGAAGTCGCTCTTTTGTAAGCTTCTTTATCTAAAATACTATCGGGTTGAATGTAGTGAGAAACATCAGCAATGTGAACGCCAATTTCCCAATTTCCATTTTCCAATTTTTGAATAGATAAGGCATCATCAAAATCTTTGGCATCTGCTGGGTCGATAGTAAAAGTAGTTACTGCCCTAAAATCTCTTCGTTTTTTAATCTCTTGAGCCGTAATTTCTACAGGTAGTTTTTCTGCTTCACGCTCTACATTTGGGGGAAATTCGTAAGGCAAGCCATATTCAGCTAAAATAGCGTGCATTTCGGTATCATTTTCACCAGGTCTTCCCAACACATCTATTATCATCCCATAAGGATTTTTCTTATTTTCTGGCCATTCGGTAATTTTTGCTACTGCTTTATCGCCATCTTTAGCTCCTTTAAGGTTTTCGTTGGCAATAAAAATATCCATAGGCATTCTGGGATCATCAATAGCTAAAAAAGCAAAGTTTTTAGATTTTTGAACCACACCAATAAATTGTGTTTTAGCTCTTTGAACAACTTCAACAATTTCTCCTTCTATTTTACTACTATTCTTTTTACTTGGATAAACATTTACCCTAACAATGTCTCCATTAAGGGCATTTTTAGTGTTTTTTGAATGAATATAAATATCGGTATCAGCATCTTCCACAACTACATAAGCAGAACCACTTTGAGTCATATCTACTTTGCCTTCTACAAAATTAGATGATGCTTTTAGTTTATACGCTCCTCTTTGCGGCTCAAATAACCTGCCTTGCTCGGTAAGTTCGTCTAGTATAATACTAATTAGTTTTTTGTTAGAAATATCTTTTATTCCTAATGCTTTGCTAATTCTTTTATAATTAAGTGCGGTAGTCGGATTTTGGTTGAAAATGGAAATAATTTGCTGTTCTAGCGTTTGTTTAAAGTTTCCTGACTTTTCTTTTTTGTTATGTTTTGGTGTCATATTACAAAGTAAATACTAAAAAAGTAATATTCCTCATTTTAAAGCTCAAAATCATGTTTTAGGTGATTAATTGATAGAATGGTAATTCAAATTTAACTTTGCTTTAGTAAGTTGAAAATTTATTTACTCATTTTACTTTATAATAATTAAACTTTTTATTTACTTTCGTTTATATGAAATGGAAATTAAATTTGATTCTACTTACCCTTATAAGTTCGTGCGTTGAAAACGAGCAAAAAATAAATACAGTTATGGATTTAGAGCAATTGCAAGAAGGAAGATGGTTGATGAATTTTCAATTAACACCTGAACAACAATTGCCTGTATTTTTCGATTTACAGAAAAAAAATAACCAAATAGATGTAGTTTTTATTAATGGAGATGAAAAAGTTCCGGAAAAGAATTTTGTTTTTAAAGACAATAAATTTATTGCCGAGGATCCTGTTTTTAACTCGTGGTACGAAATAGAATTTATTGATAATAATCATATTAAAGGTAATTGGTTTAAGGATAAAGCGGATTATAAAGTTCCTTTTACGGCTGTTTTTGCAGATAAAAATCGTTTTCCGAATATAAATAATGCCACTGAGCAAGTTGATGTTAACGGAAAATGGAAGGTAGATTTTAGTGCCGAAAATCCTGATCAACATTATCCGGCAATTGGTTTGTTTGAACAAAATGGAGATAAAGTTACAGGTACCTTTATTACAGAAACAGGCGATTATCGTTTTTTAGAAGGTAATGTTTACGGAAATGAAGTATTGCTATCTTGTTTTGATGGTTCGCATGCTTTTTTGTTTAAAGCTATTTTAGAAAATGATTCTATTAAAGGACAATTTTGGTCGGGATTGCATTGGGTAGAACCTTGGGTAGGGGTTAGAGATAATGATTACGAACTTACTCATCCCGATTCACTTACTTTTTTAAAAGAGGGGTATGATAAGGTTGAATTTTCTTTTGAAAATATTGAAGGGAAAACCATTAGCCTAACTGATGAAAGGTATAAAGGAAAAGTAGTTTTAGTTAACATTATGGGACCTTGGTGTCCGAATTGTAAGGATGAAACGGCTTTTTTAACGGAACTATATGAAAGAAAAAAAGAGGACGGACTAAAAATTATAGCCCTTTCGTTTGATAGAACGGAGGATAAAGAAGTGGCAAAGAAAAATATAGAAAAAATTAAAGCTCATTTTAATGCTCAATATGAATTTTTATTAGCAGGAAAGGCCAGCAAAATTGAAGCTGCTAAAGCGTTGCCTATGCTCAACCATATTATGTCTTATCCAACTACTATTTTTATTGATAAACAAGGTAAAGTAAGAAAAATACGCACCGGCTTTTATGGACCAAGTACCGGAAATTACCACATTAGATATACAGAATCTATTTATGATTTTATAGATAAGTTGTTGGAGGAGTAGAAAAAGTACTTAGGAGTGTTTAGAAGTATTTAGGAATACTTAGAAGTGCCTAGAGTATTTAGGAGTTAATGGTAATTAACATATTTCCGCTTCAAAAAGTGCTGCGAAGTGTTTTTTTAGTTTTTCTTTAACCTCTTCCATATCTATTGCTCTGCCTAGTTCTTGATACATAGAAGTAACTTGTTTGTCGTCAATTCCGCAAGGAATAATATTTCCAAAATAAGATAAATCGGGGTGGACATTAAAAGCAAAACCATGCATGGTTACCCATCTGCTGCAACGAACACCCATAGCACAAATTTTTCTTGCTTTTCTTGGGTTGTCAGCATCTAGCCAAACACCTGTGTAGCCCTCATATCTTCCTGCTGCTATGCCGTATTCTGCTAAGGTTCTAATAATCATTTCCTCTAAAAAACGTAGGTATTTATGAATGTCTGTAAAAAACAGGTCTAAATCTAAAATGGGATAACCAACAATTTGCCCAGGACCATGGTAAGTAATATCTCCACCACGGTTTATTTTGTAATAAGTCGCACCCTTTTGTTTTAGCATAGCTTCCGAAAGTAACAAATGTGCTTCATCTCCACTTTTTCCTAAAGTATAAACATGTGGATGTTCGCAAAAAAGCAAATGGTGTTGAGTGGGAATATTGGTATCGTCTTTTCTATTTTGAATTTTAATATCTATGGTCTCCTTAAAAAGTTGCTCTTGAAAATCCCAAGCTTCTTTGTAATCTATTAATCCTAAATCTTTAAATAAAACTTTTTGCATATTACGTTATTTGGCTTTTTATTGCTGAAGAGCAAAATCTAAATAATGATATAAATCTACTGGATGATAATTTGGTAAATTTTCTCCTCTTTTGTTTCCTAGTCTTACAATAACTAAGCGTTTTTCAGGAACAGTAATAATATACTGCCCTTGAATACCTCTGGCATAAAAAACCCGCATGTTTTTATGTTCTCCTATCCAAAGTTGATAGCCATAAAAATCAACCATTTTACCGTTAGCATCTTTTAATCCCTGACGATAATTCATTGCTTGTTTAAGGTAATCTTCGCTAATTATGGTTTGTCCGTTCCATTTACCTTTGTTAATAATAAGCTGACCAATACGAGCAAAATCTCTTGCATTGGAATAGAAACAACAGTAAGCTTTTTCTCTACCATTTTCATTATCTAAATTCCAAAGAGCTGCATTTTTTGCTCCTAAAGGTTGCCAAATTTTTTCGCTCATGTATTCTGAAATGTTTTGTCCGGTAGCTTTTTCTAAAACAAATGAAAGAATAAGCGTGTTTCCGCCCAAATAACGCCACGTTTTTCCAGGGGGTTCGGTTACTTCGTAATCTTTATTAAGTTCGTACAAATCTGTACCGTAATACGCTTTCGCCATGTGTCCGAAGGGGCTTTTATAATCTTCATCAAAATTAATTCCCGAGCTCATGTTAAGCAGGTGTTTAATTCTAAGTTCAGGATGGTTTTTATATTCTGGTAAATAAGTGGAAACGGGGTCGTTAATACTCTTAATTTTACCTTCATCTATGGCAATTCCAATTAGTAGAGCAACAAAGGTTTTAGCAACAGAAAAAGAATTGGTTAGCGAATTTTCATTGTAGCCTTTCCAATATTTCTCATAAATCAATTCGCTATCTTTTACCACTAAAAATGCAACAGGGTCGTATTTTTCAATTTCTTTAAGAAGGTCTTCATCAACTTTTTTATTAAAATCTTTGCTGATTAACCAAGGGGTGTAAAACCCTGCTTCTACTTTTCTGTTTTCAAAAATATGGTGCTCATCAATGCTAGGGCCAGATTTTCCAACAAAATAGGTGGTAGCAACAGCTTTAAATATATGTTGATTTCCGGTAATAACGGCTAACAAAGAAGCAAGTGCAATAAGCACTAATAAACCTCCTAAAATTCTTTTTAACCAACGCATAAGGTAATTTTTAATGCAAAACTAAGGCAATTTCTTTGTTTAAGTCTAAAAATAGCTGTTTTTAACATTAAAACTGTATTAACGTTGGGTTGTTAATTGTTTCATCATTAATAGCATATTGGGGACTACATAACTACTTAATTTTAGCAGTTAATATACACCATGTGAATTTAAAACTGTTATGACAAAAAAAATATTAATCTTAATTTTTGTTTTGTTATTGGGAGCCATTGGTTTTATTGGCTATAATTTTTATAAAAACGTTAAACAACCTATTTCTAGCAATGCCATTATAGCTGTTCCGCAAAATGCTGCGTTGCTGTTAAAAGAAAAAAACTTTACTGCTTTTTATAAAAAAATTGCTTCTACCAATATTATTTGGGAAGAACTCACCAACAATACCGCTACTTTTAAATCCATTAAAGAACAAACCCATTTTTTAGATTCGGTTTTAGCCATTAATGAAGTTGGTGCGGTGCTTTCCGAAAAATCAATGTTAATGTCCATGCACTTATCGGGTGCCAATAGTTACGATTTTGTTTTTTACTTTTCTACGTTACCTAACATTGATGAAAAAAATGTGTTAACCTTACTTAAATCGAAGCTTCAACTGAATCCATCAGCAAGAAATTACGATGGAAAAAACATTTACAGCATCACAAAAAATGATAAAAAATTGTTTTTTGCTTTTGATAAATCCATTTTTGCCATTAGCCATAGCTCATTGTTAATTGAAGATGTTATTCGTCAGCTAAAAAGTGAAGCTTCCTTATTAGACGACCAAGCTTTTAACACTATTTTAAGCACTACTGGAGAAGTTCCTGATGGAAATATTTTTATTAATCACCAACGATTACCCAAAATATTGGCTCAACCCATTCATCAACAAGACAAAGAAAAAGTGGCTAAAGCTACCAATTATGCCTCGTGGAGTGCATTAGATATTAGCTTAAAATCTAATTCCATTATGTTAAATGGATTTACTTCTGTAGATGCTCAACAAAACGCTTTCCTTTCGCTTTTTGCAGACCAAACCAATACCTTAGGCGGACCAAAAATTAACCTTACTAGCGTAGTTCCTGCTAATACAGCTTTGTTGTATTATTATAGCTTTAGTAATTCGGAAAAGTTTTTTAAAAACAGAAAGTCTTGGCTAAAACAAAACAATACTTATTTTGAGTATGAAAAATATATTGATGCCGTAAGTGGAGCTCATTCTATTGATATAGAAGCAGAGTTGGTGGCGAATGTAGGCAATGAATTAGCTTTTGTAATTACGGAACCACTTAATGAAAATTTATTGGGAAATAGGTTTGTGCTTTTCCGAGTAAACAGCTTAGAAAAAGCCAAAGAAAATTTAAATGCTATTCAACAAAAAACTAATTTAAAAAGCACCACAGAAGATGAGCAAAAACCTCAGCAATTAAATTTTCAATTGCATTTTAGCCAACTTTTTGGAAAACCTTTTTTCGATATTAATCAGCCTTATTATTTATTTATTGATGATTATTTAGTTTTTGGCGAAACCGAAACTGGCATTAATGAATTTTACAAAAACTATGTTGCTGAAAAAACACTACAGAAAGATGAAAATTTCCAAGCGTTTAGCGACCAATTATCTAGTAGTGCTTCCATATTTGTGTATAACAACATTGCTCGTTCGGTACATTGGTACAAAACATTTATGGACGAACCATTTATCCCCGAAATTGAT
Organism: uncultured Flavobacteriales bacterium; assembly: GCA_937901255.1. Taxonomy (GTDB): domain Bacteria; phylum Bacteroidota; class Bacteroidia; order Flavobacteriales_E; family Vicingaceae; genus BRH-c54. The sequence goes on from CALCHN010000027.1 coordinate 120,882, forward strand.
AGCAACATTGAATTTATCAGAAAATTTGAAGCCATTGCTTTTCAGGTTTCGCCACAAAAAGACCAATTGTTTTACAACAATATTTATTTTAAATACAACCCTGTTTATAAACAAGATACTAGAACATTGTGGGAGGTTTTGTTGGATACAACTGCCACTGCTCCGCAAATAGTACTCAACCATCAAACGCAAACCAAAGAGGTAATTGTGCAAGATGTAAATAATAAATTGTATCTGATAAGCACCAACGGCAAAATATTGTGGACAAAACAACTTAGCGAGCGAATTCACGGACAAATACATCAAGTAGATATCTTTAAAAACAATAAGTTACAATTGTTATTTTCTACTAAAAGTAAGATTTATCTGCTCGACAGAAATGGTAAAAATGTAAATAAATTCCCTGTTGAACTTAAAGCTGAAGCCACTACTCCTGTTAGTCCGTTGGACTATGACAACAACAGAAACTACCGTATTTTAATTGGTTGTAGCAACAATATTGTTTATAATTATGATAGTAATGGCGATTTGGTAAAAGGTTGGGAGTATGATGCTTCTAAAAGCTCTCCAAGTGGAATTATTAAACATTTTATTATTGGAAACAAAGATTATATTGTTATTCCAACCAAAAATGGAAGTATAAAAGTAGTACAACGAAACGGTAAAGATCGTTTACAACTAAAATCTAACTTGCCCACTACTGCCAACGAAGTGTTCTTAAAAGTAGAAAAAGACTTGGCTTCTTCTTACTTAATTTGTGCTGATTCTTCGGGCAATGTGATAAAATTGTTTTTTAACGATAAGCTAGAAACACTAAAACTTATTTCAGAAAACAAAACAGACTTTTATAGTTTTAGTCCAACAAATATTAGTCCCACAGCTAATTCAAGCAGCCATGTTTTTGCGTTAGAAAATCAAGTAATTGTTAGCGATAACTCATCCAACCAGTTATTTAAAACGGAAATTCCAGAAACCATTACACATCAGCCTTTACTATTTTCTTTACCTGATAAAAGCAAAAAAATTGGTGTAGTTACGGCTTCAACTATTTATTTAATTAACGATGCCGGAACAATTGAAAGCGATTTTCCATTAAGTGGTTCTACTCCGTTTATGATTGACGACATCAACAATGACAACACCCTTAATTTGGTAGTAGGCGATAAAAAATTGATCTTTTTGTATAATTTGAAATAAGGTTTTATATTTCCATTCACTTATTTAATCCAAGTAAATTAAATGTTTTTTCACTACTAACCAACCAATGTGGCTAAAGCCAACCTAATAAATTGGTTACATTACCCCGACCTTAAGGTCGGGGCTATACCAAATAACAAAAGGGCTTTAGCCACATCATATAACATTTTAAATCAATTTAACCTGTCACAGATAATCTCTGTATTTGTCTTTCATTCGTTTTTTGTAAATTTGCACATGAAAAACCTATATTTGTTTGATTCTAAACACCATCTTATCAAGCAATTTCTACATATTTATTTACTTTTAAAAGTTCGTTTAAATGGTTTGAAATGGCTAGTACTTCCTCTTTTATTTTTCAATACGCTTTCAGGTTTTTCGCAATTAAAAACAGAAAACAAACTACTAGTAGGTAGGTTGGAACTTTCTGAAAAACAATATGAAAGTGCTATACAAAAATTTAATTATGTTATTGAAAACTATCCTCCTAACTACGAACCTTATTATTACAGAGGTATTGCTAAAATTGAATTGGGCGATGTTGCCGGAGCAGAAATGGACTTTACTGAAGCCATTAAACTTCGACCTTTAAAAACAGATTTATATATTATTAGAGGTTCGGCTCGCGAGCGACTAAAAAACTATGATGGTGCTTTTGAAGATTTTAATAAAGCTCTTGAGCTTAATCCTATAAATCCGGATATTTATTTGAACAGAGCGTTGGTTTACAGTTACCTCAATCAATATGACAAAGCCATAGACGATTGCAATAAAGCCATTCATTACGGTTCTAGAAAAGAACTAACGTATATTATTAGAGGCATGTCGAAATTGGGTAACAAACAATACCGAGAAGCCATTGCAGATTTTGATTTAATCTTGGAAAATAACAAGTTCAATGCTTCCTCTTATGTACGTAAAGCAACAGCACATTACTATTTAGGAAATTACGATACTGCTCAAACCAATATTCAAATTGCATTACAAATTGAGCCCGAAAATACCTATGCTTATTTTCAGCAAGCCATGATTTTTATAAAGCTCGAACAAAATGATGAAGCCTTAAAAAGTTTATCAAAAGTGATTAGCATTTCGCCAGAATCGGCAACAGCATATTACAACCGAGCCATTTTATATGCCGAAAAAAATGATTATAAAAATGCACTAAAAGATTACGATAAAGTTATTTTCTTGAGTCCGAGCAATATTTTGGCTTTTTATAACCGAGCAGCCATTTTTAATCAGCTAAAAAAATACAAAGAAAGTTTAGCAGATGTAGAACAAGCAATAGCACTTTACCCCGATTTTGTGGATGGATATAAACTAAGAAGTAATATTTACAGGCAATTAGGGAACATTAGTAAAGCAGAAACCGATTTAGAAACGGCTCAGTTAATCAACCAGACTAAAAGCAATGCCACAGATAGTTTAAAAGAAGTTGAGGAAGCATTTTTAGCCCGATTAACTTCGTTTAGCGATAATACCAACGAAAATGTTACCAAATATAGCGACCAAACCATTTCCTTATCATCTCCTTATTATATTAGTTTGTTAGCTCAAAATAAAAACAAGCAAGTAATTGATTCGTGGAACGAAAGTTATAAATCTTACACGCCTTACTTTGTTCTAAAAATGGAAGATGAAGAAATTTTAGACCTCCCATTAAAGGAAAAAAAGCTGCGTTTTATAAATGATAAAATCTCTAAAAACCCTAACAATGCTGAGTTATACATTCAACGAGGAGTTATTTACGCTTCTCTAAAACAACATGAAAAAGCCATTTTAGAGTTTAATAAATCCTTGCATATTGATAAAAACTATTACTTAGCTTATTTTGCTCGTGCTAATTTATTTCATCAAATGCTAAACGAATCAGAAAATTCTACCATTAATATTGATATGATAATTAAGGATTACGACAAAGCCATAACACTAAATCCAGATTTTAAATATGCCGCTTTTAACCGAGGAATTTTATACTTTCAATTATCAAAATACATTAATGCAATTGAAGATTTTAGTGTTGCCATTGAGTTGGACAACAGTTTTTCTGAAGCGTACCTAAACCGAGGATTGATTTTACTTATTTTAAACAACCACGAACAAGCTTGTAAAGACCTCAGCAGAGCTGGAGAATTAGGCTTAGGCAGTGTTTATTTATTAATAAATAGGTATTGTAATTAGTTAATGGTTACACTAATTTATTCTCCAACAGTATCGCAGTGATAAAGCGTTGGTTTTTTGAAAACTGCCGGTTGAGTTTTTTTCCCATTTTTCTTTTCCTCTATCATTTTATGGATAATGGCTGTCTTTTCTTCTTGATTTTGCTTGGTTAATACCCTATCCATTTCGCTGTCAAAATAAACGGCTCCATTAATAATGGTTTTGCTAACAGTAGCATATACTGATAAAGGATGGTCATTCCAAAGTACAATACAAGCATCTTTACCTATTTTAATACTGCCCATCCTATCATCTAAATGAAGCATTTTTGCAGGATTTAAGGTTACAAACTTCAAGGCATCTTCTTCAGAAACGCCACCATACTTAACCGTTTTTGCGGCTTCTTGGTTTAGTCTTCTCCCCATTTCGGCATCATCAGAGTTAATGGAAGTAAGTACCCCTACTTGGTGCATAATAGCAGCATTGTATGGAATCGCATCATTTACTTCATATTTATATGCCCACCAATCTGAAAAGGTGGAACCTGCTGCTCCATGTTGTTTCATTTTATCCGACACTTTGTATCCTTCCAAAATATGAGTAAAGGTGTTTACGGTAAAGCCCATAGAATCGCCAACATGCATTAACATATTAATTTCAGATTGAACATAAGAGTGGCAAGAAATGAATCGTTCTTTATTAAGAATTTCATTTAACGTTTCTAGTTCTAAATCTATTCTTGGAGCTTCGGCTTTGTCTTTTTCTTTTGGATTAAGTTTGGCAAAAGCATCCCATTTTGCTTGATATTCTTTAGCTCTGGTAAAAGCATCGTAATATACTTGCTCCACTCCCATACGTGTTTGAGGGAAACGAATAGTATTAAATACTCCCCAGTTAGATTGTTTTACATTTTCACCCAAAGCAAATTTTATAAACCCATCTTTGGTGTCAATTTTCATTTCTTCCGGAGCATGTCCCCATTTTAGTTTTATTAATGCAGATTGTCCACCAATGGGGTTACAAGAACCATGAAGCAAATGAGCAGCAACCACTCCACCAGCTAATTGGCGGTAAATATTAATATCATCAGAATTTACTACATCAGCTATACTAACTTCGGCAGTTACTGCTTGTGTACATTCGTTTACACCTCTACTAATAGCAATATGCGAATGTTCATCAATAATTCCTGCTGTTAAATGTTTGTTGGTTCCATCAATCACCTCTACACCTTCTTCTACCACTAAATCTTTTCCGATGTCAGCAATTTTACCATCTTTAATTAGCACATCAGTATTTTTTAGAATACCTTCCGCTTCATTCGTCCAAACGGTAGTGTTTTTAATAAGCATTGTTTTAGCTACTGGTAAAGAATCTTGTCCATAAGCCATTAATGGATATTTAATTGTTGGAACAACTAAGCTATCATTATTATCATTCGCTTTTTTGTCGTCTTTTTTATCGTCTTTTTTTCTAATAGCCGACCATTTTATCCATTCGCCATTTGCTAGTTGACCATTTCCATCCCAAATGGCATTATTGCTGCTGATGGCACCGGAAAGTCGTATAAAAGCAGCTTCTGAAGCAGAATCTGCAACATTAAAATTAACATGAACCAATTGGTCTTGAAAACTAACTGAAGCTTTGTAGTTGGTAGTGTCTTTTTCTTGAATAAAAATCACCTTGGCTTGTGGTTTATCTTCCGAGCCACTTACGTTCAATTCATATACTTTGCCATTTACATTTAAACTGTAATTTCCTCTAATATTAAAAGCATTATAATCTTTAATTATATGTTGTTTTCCTTTTATCCAATTTTCATGAATAATGGCTTTTTCATCAAAAATATTGGCGGATGCTATAAAAAAGTTGGCCGATTTGTTTTTTTCCAAACTACCTATTTGGTCGTAAGCATTAATAAATTGAGCCGGATTAAATGTAAGTGCTTTTAGTGCGTATTTCTCTGAAAGTCCGTATTTTATTGCTTGACGAAGATTAGGTAAAAAGTCTTTTGTGTTTTTTAACCCATCAGAGGTGATAGAAAAGTCTATGGCACTATCAGCCAGTAATTTTAAATTATAGGGAGCCATTTCCCAATGTTTTAAAGAGGAATAAGGAATTTTAAGTGCGTCATAAGGATCTTCTACATTATAAGGTTCAGGGAAATTAATAGGAACAATTAATTTCCCTTCAGTAGCTTTTATTTCCTTAATGCGTTGGTATTCATCACCATTTCCAACAAAAATATATTGGGTATTAAATTCATCACCAATTTTATCTGCTCTAAGAATGTCTAACTTATCTTTTACTTCAAAAATTTGAGGCAATTCCCAATTATCTAAAATAGCTTTTAATGAAAGATTATTTTCTTTAAAATGATTGTTGTTATACATCCAATCAACATCGTAATAAGTTTGACGAATTAAAGCGATAGCCCCCATTAATGAACCCGGGTAATCCTGAGTGGAAGACCCCTTATCAAAAGAAAGGTGTCCGGCAACTTTTTCATTGATAAGCATTAGTTGAGCTTTTTCAAAACCTAACTGCACTAGAGCAGAAGTTCCTCTCATAATACCGTCTTTTTGGTGTGTTAGCACACTTCCAAAACCCATGTTAAGGTAATCTTCGGCTTGCTTTTTATTGGGTGTAAATAATTTTCCGGCTTCTACATCTGGTTTTATAGCTTGATTCCAATTAAAGGCTCCTTGGTTGTTAGTTTCCATTTGAGGACCATAGTTTGGTTTATTGTCTTTTTTAATTTCGGGCATGCCATAATTACTCGATAAATCGATAAAGCTCGGATAGATAAACTTTCCTTTCACATCATAAACAACGGTATTTTTTGGAAGTTTAACTTTTTTGCTTTCACCAATTTCAACAATTTTTCCTTCATAGATTAAGAGTGTTCCATTCTCAATTACGGTTTCATAATCTTGGTAAATAGTAGCATTAGTAAAGGCATAATAATTATTAATGTTATGGTGAGTGCCATTAATTACAAAGGTTTCTTGAGCAAAAGTAATACTTTGAAGAGCAACTAATAAAAGGGTTAGAAAATTTTTCATGTGTTTATATATCTTTTTTTTCGACTCACCCCCAAGTTATCTATCGATAACTTCTCCCCCTCTCTTTTAAGAGAGGGCAAGGGGGGGGAGTTGTTATAATTTTTTCATTTTATTTAGTGTTTTATTCGGCTATTAAAAAGAAGCTCAAAAATAAAGGATTTTAGGATATAAAACTAAAAGAGGTTGTGCCTATATAGGTACAACCTCTTTAAAAAAATAAATTTGGTTTATAATGTTAGTTGTTAAACTACACCTTGGTCTATCATGGCGTCAGCAACTTTTACAAAACCTGCAATGTTTGCTCCTTTAAAGTAATCTACATAATCGCCTTCTTTTCCATATTTCACGCATTCTCTGTGGATGCTTTCCATAATGCTTTTTAAACGTTGATCTACCTTTTTTGATGACCAATGAGAGTGAATAGCATTTTGGCTCATTTCTAAACCTGAAGTTGCTACACCACCAGCATTAGAAGCTTTTCCTGGTGAGAATAAAATTTTACTTTTTTGAATGATTTTAAACGCTTCAGGAGTAGTAGGCATGTTAGCTACTTCAACAATACATTTTACACCATTATCAATTAATGCTTGAGCACCTTCAGCTTTTAGTTCATTTTGGGTAGCACAAGGCATAGCAATATCTACTTTTTGATGCCAAGGGTGTTTGTTTGGAAAGAATTTAACTCCATATTTTTTAGCGTAAGGCTCAATAACATCATTGTTACTAGCTCTTAGCTCCAACATGTATTCAATTTTTTCTCCTGAAACGCCTTCTGGGTCGTAAATGTATCCATCAGGACCAGATAGGGTAACTACTTTAGCACCTAATTCGGCAGCTTTTTTAGTAACACCCCAAGCTACGTTTCCAAAACCTGAAACAGCAATGGTTTTACCTTTAATGTCCATTCCTTTAGAGGCTAACATAGATTGTAAGAAATATACTGCTCCAAAACCGGTAGCTTCCGGACGAAGGCGAGAACCTCCCCAGTTAAAGCTTTTGCCTGTTAAAACACCGGTAAATTCGTTTCTTAATCGTTTGTATTGTCCAAACATGTAACCTATTTCTCTAGCTCCAACACCTATATCTCCAGCAGGAACGTCTGTATTTGGACCAATATGACGGAATAATTCTGACATGAAAGATTGGCAAAAACGCATTACTTCATTGTCTGATTTTCCTCTAGGGTCGAAATCAGAACCACCTTTACCACCTCCCATAGGAAGTGTAGTTAGTGCATTTTTGAAAGTTTGTTCAAAACCTAAAAATTTAAGAATAGAAAGGTTTACTGAAGGATGGAAACGTAAACCACCTTTATATGGGCCAATTGCTGAGTTGTACTCAACTCTGTAACCGGTATTAATTTGTACTTCACCTTTATCATCAATCCATGGAACTCTGAAAATAATAGTTCTTTCAGGCTCCACCATTCTGTCTAATATTTTTGCCTTAACATATTTGGGGTGGTTGGCAATAAAAGGAATAATGGTTTCTGCAATTTCCTCTACCGCCTGAATAAATTCTGTTTCATGGGCATATTTACTTCTAATGCGATCCATGAAAGCTTTAACTTCAGCCTCGTGTTTTGACATGTTTGACATGATAAAAAAGTTTTTAATTTATAATTATTTAATAAAAAATTAAAAGCAAATGTACCTAATTTTAAGAGGTAGGGCATTTATTTTCTATAAATTTTAACAGAAACGGAGTGGTTTTTATATATTTTTATAGGTTGGTTCATTAACCTACTTTTAATCAGCACGATATAAAAGTGGGGGTTTACTCTTTTTCAGGTTTATCATTTACCCAAAATCCATCATAACGGATGTTATTATCAGGGTCGTATAAAATACCTTTTCCGTTTCTTTTATCGTTTTTCCATTCTCCAACATATTTCTCTCCGCTCATCCAATAATAAGTACCTTGTCCTTCTTTAATATCGTTTACAAATTCTCCTTCATATTTTTCTCCATCTGCCCATTCAAAAGTACCTTTTCCATGTCGCATATTGTTTTTCCAATTGCCTTTATAAATACTTCCTGTTGACCAAATACCCACACCACCTCCGTTTGCTTTTTGGTTGGTAATTTCTCCTAAATAATGGATGGTATTTCCTTTTTTGTTTTTAAAAGAAATCACTTTTATATTTTCTTTATGCGTAATTACTTTTTCTTTTTTGCTTATTTCTTGTTCTAGGTTTTCTACTTGCGATGTTAGCGAGTTAATTTGTAGCACATAATGGGTTTTTAGGCTGTCATTTTCATTTTGAAGTGAGTTAATAAATTGTTTGTTATGACTTATAGTTATATCTTTATTAATTAAGGATTGATTATCGGATTGAATATCTTGTAAAAGCTGATTGATATAGTTTTTTCTTTTATTGATGAGGGTGTTAATTTCTTCGCTATTTTGATTATTAAGTAAGTCGTATTTTTCAAGAGCTTTTTGGTATTCGCCTTTAAAAATTACTAATTCATCAACAGAAATTAATTGATGTAAGGTGTTTATTTTTTCTTGCAAACTAACCACTTCTGCTTCTTTTTGGGCAAATAAAGCTGCGTTTAGTTTTAATTTGTTTAATGAAGAATTATAGAGTATAGATAATGAAATGAGGGTAACTAAATAAAGTAATAGGTAAATTAAAAATAATTTATTTTTAAAGAGTTTTTTAATTTTTGATTGGGTTAAAGACATGCGTTAAGTTGTTGTTTAGGTGTTACGAAATTACCCATTTATAGAAAATGGGATAACATGTAAATTTATTAATCTCTAGCTTTTATTTCGGGTATTTTAGCTTCAAACTTTCTAAAATCGAAATTTAAATAAACATTAAATTTAAATACCCATTTTTGTGAATAAACATGTCCCATACCTAATTTTTGACCTGTGGTGTACATCATTCCTGTTGAGTAAGTTATTCTAGAGCTAGCAATGTATGCCAATGCCGGATATATTCTTAAGTCTTCTAAAGGGCTATTTATTACAGATTTTCCGCTTTGCATAATAAGTTCAATGTCGGGATTAAAATAAAAAGTACCGGGTACTAATTTAGTGTTATTCAATGGAATTTTCATCATAAATTTATAACGCCACCTGTTTCTAAAAATCCAATCGGAACCTTTTAGAGTGCTTCTATTCCATCTGTGTTCTAGTCTAATCCTATGGTAAACCATAAATTTTGGGAATGGTAAGGCAAAAAGATATTCATGCCAAATTCTGGGCTCCATTACAAAAGATTCGTAATTATCACTTTTTGGGTTTTCGGAGAAATCAAACCTTAAAACACCACCAAGAGTAGCACTAAATTTTTTTGAAAATAAGTAGGTTATCCCATGTCGGTTGTAGAGTTTGTCCATCCTTCCTACAAAAGGTACGTCATCAAATTCGGCTCGCCTATAATGTAGCTCTCCAGCCCAAAATAAATTTTTGCTTAAGCGTACTGTACCGTATGTTCCTAGCCACATTGCAGTTGTAGGGGGTGTTGTTATGGCAGCATTAGGAGTTGTTTCTTGTGCTTTTGCCGGAGCGTTAGCAAGCAATATAACCAACAGCATTAAATAATATGTAAATAATTTGAAATGCATTAATTGAGGTTAAATTTTATTTCAAACAGAACGATGATATCTTCTATTTTTTTGGTTCGTTTTAGTTGTTTTTCTAATTCTTTGGTATCAACTTCTCTAAGGGCTACCATTTTTTCGTATAGCAAATTAAAGTTGTTGGTAGCTGAAATAATATGCTCGCAATTGATGGATGAATTTATATGTTGAACCACAAAAGGTAATAAATCATTTTCGTAGGCTTTATAAACCCTTTCTTTAACTCTTTCTTCCATATCTGTATAAGTAAAAGGATTCCAAGTAATTTTGGTGTACAATTCATCTATTCGTTCAATTTTTTTAGGCAAAGTGGAGAGGGAGTGATACAGTTGAATAATGTTATTGAAACAAGTTATCATAGTATCTATCTTGGTGGTTTTATCGTCTATTGCCAAAGCACTATAATGTTTAAATTGTTGTTGGGTATATTGGATAACTTTTGGTGCAACATTTTGATGATAAGTAGTAAATAAAGCACTATCATTTTTATTTTCAAACAAGAAGATAATCTTATCTCTTTTTTCTACTAATTCTTCTTCTTTATCTTTTAAAGCAGCTATTTTTTTATATTTCAGGGTTATTTTTTCAGTTTTTTGGGTGATAGATTTTATATCTTCATTACAATTTTTTAGGTGTTGGTAAATGAGTTTTAAAGTAGCATCTTTTGGTAATAAATTTTTAGGAAACTGGTGTAAAACGGTTTTTTTTGAATCTTTAAACTCATAAGAAATACTATCCGGAAATACTATGTTGGGATAGATTAAGGGCAAAATCTTTTCTCTGTTTAGATATTCAAAAGAATTATTATTGGCAAGTTGTTTTAGCGTGGTTAGTTTTTGATGGTGATAGTTGTAAATGCTAAAAATTTCAACATATTTATTTAAATCCTCATGAGCATGTCGGCTAATTTCTATTTGAGAATCATCAAAAAAATCTTTTAAAAGCTGTTGGTTAGCATTTATTAATTGAGCAATATTATTTAGGTATTGTTTTTCCTCTTTAGATAAAGCAAAATGTTGTAGTTGTATTTTGGGTAAATTAAAATTTTTACTTCCTCTTATTGCATCCCAAATAGCTAAATCATTATTATTAATAAAAGCCTTATAGGCTTTTTGTATTAGGGAGTTAGCATTTTTTATATGTTCTGTTATCTTTTCTTTTGATGCATCAGCTACTTTTTCAGAAGTATAATGAGTTAAGTTGGTTAATAGGTTGATATTTAAAAAATGTACATCAACAGTAACTTCTTTAAAATTTTCGGTGGTATTTTCTTGGTTGTATAGCGTAATTTTTTCGTTTCCAAAAAGAAAAAAATGTTGTTTTAAAACACCATTATCGTAAATACGTTGTTCAATAATTTCACTGTTGTTTTCTGTAAGATGATTGATTTGCCATACACCATCTAAAAATTCTTTGTTGTTTATTTTTCCGTTTATTTTAAGTGCTGGAGTTGTAATGAATAAATTCTTAACATTCAATCCGTTTAAGAAATGCGTTCTTGCGTAAAAACTAGTATCTGTTGGGACAGAGTTTTTTATCTTGTGATTAGAAACAATCCATTCTCCATCAGGGTTTCCATTATAAAAATTAGATTGAATTATTGTTTCATCGCCATCTACTTTTTGCGTTAATTTATAATCATCTACAAAAAGAGTTGTTTGTGGGGTAATGGTTTTGTGGCTAAATTGCCATGAATCGTGTTTTTCATTGTTTTTATATTTCCCAATAATAGAGGTACTCTTGTAAGTATTTTCATTAACATTTTGGACTGCAGAAAAATTAAAAATTCCGTTGTAAATCGTATCCTTACCATTTAAGTAAAACTCTATATTAGCTTTCCCGGTAAGACTATTATTTATGGAGTAACTGCCACTATATTGTTGTGTTGTTTGAGTGTAAGATAGTGAAGGGTTTATAAATAGTAGTATAATTACTATGATTAGGATGGAGTTTATATGTGTAGTTTTGGGAAGAGTAGTCATAAAAGTTATCAAAAACTTCAAAAATAAAGGATTTTATCAGGAAAACATTTGTGTGAAACGTTAATATTTTTTAAACCAGCTATTAATTTTCATTTGAATAACTCCTAAAATGGCTTCTTTAAAAATACCTTTACTCATTTTTGAAGTACCTTCTAATCTGTCAGTAAAAATTATGGGAACTTCTACTATTTTAAAGCCTAGTTTATAGGTGGTAAACTTCATTTCTATTTGGAAGGCATAACCTTTAAACTTAATTTTATCTAAGTTAATTCTTTCTAATACTTTTCTTTTATAACACTTAAATCCGGAGGTAGTATCTCTAATTTTCATACCTGTAATTAAGCGAACATAAGCAGAAGCATAATACGACATCAATACCCTTCCCATTGGCCAATTTACTACATTTACGCCTGTTACATATCTTGATCCAATGGCTAAATCGGCACCATCTTTTGCACAAGTATTGTATAGTTTTATTAAATCATTAGGATTATGAGAAAAATCGCAATCCATCTCAAAAATATATTCGTAGTTGTTTTTTAACGCCCATTTAAACCCATGAATATAGGCTGTTCCTAAACCTAGTTTGCCTTTTCGTTCTTCTAAATATAGTTTTCCGGGAAATTCTTTTTGTAGGTCTTTTACTATCCCTGCTGTTCCGTCAGGAGAATTATCATCTACAATTAAAAGATGGAACTCTTTTTTTAAAGAAAAGACCTTTCTAACCATTTTTTCAAGGTTTTCTCTTTCGTTGTAGGTAGGTATGATAATTATGCTGTCAGACATTTAGTTAAATTTCAGTATTCAAAAATAATATTTATTAATTTAACATGATTTACTTTGTATTAATCGTTTAATATTTCTTGAATATTAGCTTTAATTTTATCACAAAGCTCATCGGTAGGCAAATCATTATCGTCTAATCCAAAAGGGTCTTCAATTTCTTCAGCTAAAATTTCCATACTCACCAACACATAAAAAACCAAGGTGGTTATTAATACCGACCAATATTTAAAAGATGCAACAAAAGCCAAGGGCATAGTAGTTACATAAATAAAAACGAATTTTTTTAAGAATAAACTGTAAGAATAAGGAATAGGAGTGTTTTTTATTCTTTCGCAAGCTCCGTTGATATCTGCAAAGGTTTTTAAATTGGTATCTAACGATAGGTATTCTATTTCAGACAACTCGTTTCGTGATTTAATTTCGTGCAGTTTATCATAAATAAGTTTGGCAATATAATTTACTTTATGCTCTTTCTTTTCCAATACTTGTTTTTCATTTTCTGTAAGAGAAAGCTCATCCATATTAACACCCTCACGTAAATGTTCTTTCATAGCATAAGCATAGTTAGGAATCATGCGGGTAAAGAACTCTTTATCCTGTTGGTTAAACGCTGAAGAACTTGATATTTTTATTGCCAAATTTCTGGTGTTATTTACCAATTCACCCCATTTTTTTCTGCCTTCCCACCAACGGTCGTAACCAGTATTGGTTCTAAATACCAACAACAACGACAAAACAAAACCTACCAACGAGTATACCGCCATTAATTCTCGATGCCACGATGCTTCAACTATAAATTCAATTTCTAAATACGAAATGGCTGTGGTAAGTAAAGCCATTAAAATTAGCTCTTTCCATAAAATGCGGATGGTATCACTTTTATGAAAAGATAAGATATGTACGAACCAATTTTTAGGATTATACTTAATCATTCCTTAGTTATATTGATTGATGTAAGCCAAACACAAATCTATGGTAGCTTCAATGCCTTTTTTATGTGTTCTTTCTGTTCCGTGAGATGCAGCTACTCCCATTCCAATGAGAGCAACCCTAAAATCGTTTCCGGCACGTAAAGCAGCAGAACCATCAGAGCCATAGTGAGGATATACATCTATTTTATAAGGAATATTGTTTTTCTTAGCTATATCCACTAATTTTTTTCTAAAAGTATAATCATACGGGCCGGAAGAATCTTTAGCACAAATAGAACAGCTTACTTCGTTCCCTTGGCAATCATCACCTAATACGCCCATATCTAATACCAGCAATTCTTTTATGTTCTCAGAATAACCAACAGTACCGCCATGCCCCACTTCTTCGTAATTAGAGAAAAATAATTCTACAGGAACTTCTTTTCCTTGTTCTTTTAGTCTTCGAGCAATTTCAAACAACACAAAACACCCTGCTTTGTTATCCAAAAATCTGGATTTTATAAAGCCATTTTCTAGTTCTTGGTATTTTACATCTACACAAATAATGTCGCCTACTTCAATGCCGAGTTTTTCTACATCTTCTTTAGTATAAACCTCGGCATCAATTCTAATGTGCATGCTTTTAATAGAACGTTCGGTTTTTTCTTTTTCATTATTAGCATGAACGGATGGATTATTCAACAGAATAGTTCCCGTATAAATTTTTCCTTCGTGTGTAATAATTTTTACATACTCGCCTTCAGCACCAGTTAAAGATAGGCCACCCAATAGCGAAAAAGAAAGCGTTCCGTTAGATTTGATACCTGAAACAATAGCCCCTAAGGTATCAACATGAGCAGCCAGTGCCAATGTTGGATTGTTGCCCAACACACATTTTACCGCACCTTTATTGGTGTATTCTGGTTGATAGCCGTAGCTTTTTAGTAAATCAAAAATATATTTGCTAGCGTTATCGGTATATCCCGAAGGAGAATCTATGGCAATTAATTCTTTAAGTGTATTGTAGTTGTTCATTTAGATGTTTTTTCTATTTTTATTAAACTAATCCGTTTTTTACCAAATATTCGGCAATTTGTACGGCATTGGTAGCAGCTCCTTTTCTTAAATTATCGGCTACTATCCATAAATTTATGGTATTGGGTTGCGATTCGTCTTTGCGTATTCTTCCCACAAAAACCTCATCTTTATCTGCTGCATAAATAGGCATAGGGTAGGTGTTGGTATCTGTATTATCTTGCAACACTACTCCTGATGTTTCGTGTAAAATTTTTCTGATTTCTTTCACATCAACATCGCTTTTAAACTCAATGTTTACACTTTCGGAATGACCACCAACAACAGGCACACGAACAGCGGTAGCGGTAAGGCTAAAACTATCATCTTGCATAATTTTTTTAGGTTCTGTCATTAGTTTTATTTCTTCTTTGGTATAGCCACTTTCAGTAAAAACATCGCAATGTGGTAAGCAATTTTTATCTATAGGATAAGGATAAGCCATTTCTCCTTTAATGCCTTGTTGTTCATTGTTAAGTTGTTCTACTGCTTTAACTCCTGTACCGGTAATAGATTGATAAGTAGAAACAATTACTCTTTTGATGCCATATTTTTGATGTAAAGGATTCAGCACCATTACTAACTGAATAGTAGAACAATTAGGATTAGCAATAATTTTATCTGCTTTGTTTAATACATTGGCATTTATTTCCGGGACAATCAATTTATTGTTGGGATTCATTCTCCAAGCCGAAGAATTGTCAATTACCGTAGTTCCTACTTCAGCGAATTTTGGAGCCCACTCTAAGGAAGTTGATCCTCCGGCAGAAAATATAGCAATATCAGGTTTTGCAGCAACCGCAGCCTCCAAACCAATAATGGTATATTCCTTACCTTTATAAGCAATACTCTTTCCAACAGATTTTTCTGAAGCGACAGGAAGAAGCTCCGTAATAGGGAAATTACGCTCTGCCAATACTTTTAACATTACATTACCAACCATTCCGGTGGCACCAACTACAGCTACTTTCATTGTAAATAGGGTATAAGTTTTAAATTTTCAGGCAAAAGTATTAATTAAATTTTCGAGGCACTATTTTGAAAGCTCAATTATTACTAAATTTTAAAAAAATTAACCATCTTTCATTTTGTTAGTGCTTAATTAACAAAAAATAAAAGAGATTTGGTTACTTTTGAAGTCATGACACGATTTATTTTTCTCATATTGTTTGCTTTAGCGTCAACTGTTAGTTATGCTCAATTTACCGATGATTTTTCTGATGGTGATTTTTCTACTAATCCAACTTGGAGTGGAGATACCAATAATTTTGATGTAAATGGAGCTTTTCAATTTCAACTGAATGCACCTGCTGTAAACGATGCGATGTATGCTTCTACACCATCTACATCTATCAATAATGCTGTTTGGGAGTTTTATGTAGAGTTAGGGTTTAATCCTTCTTCTACCAATTTTGCTAAAGTGTATGTGGTAGCTGACCAAGCGGATTTAAAAAATCCACTTAACGGTTATTTTGTGAAAATAGGCAATACTGCCGATGAAGTAAGTTTATATCGTCAGGATGGAACAACGGAAACCATGATTATTGACGGAACAAATGGCAGGTTAAACACTTCATCTGTAACGTTAAGTGTAAGAGTTACTCGCGACCAATTGGGCAACTGGCAATTGTTTTCGGATACCTTGGGCGGAACCAATTACTTTTTAGAAGGCAGTATTACCGACAACAACCATATTTCATCTGCTTATTTTGGTGTCTTGTGTAATTATACTTCCACGCGTTCTACTTTGTTTTTTTATGATGATTTTAATGTAACAGGAGGGGCTTTTATTGATAATGTTCCGCCAACAATTGATTCTGTGGTGGTGGTAAATGCTACTAATTTAGATGTGTATTTTAACGAACCAGTTGATTTAATTACTGCTCAAACGCTAACCAATTATAGTGTTGATAATGGCATCGGAAATCCTAATAATGCCGTACGGAATTTAACAGATAGTTCTTTAGTACACTTAACTTTTGCTACCGCTTTTACCAACGGACAAAATTATATACTAAGTGTTACCAATGTGGAAGATACCGCTTCCAACCCCATTAATATTTTAACCGAGCCGTTCACTTATTTTGTTCCTGTTGTTCCCAATTCAGGAGACATTATTTTTAATGAAATTTTTGCTGATCCAACTCCTCAGGAGGGGCTACCCGAAGAAGAATTTGTGGAGCTTTACAATGCCTCTACCAATACTTTTGATTTAGCTGCTTGGCAATTTATCAATTCTACTACATTAAAACAGTTGCCTAGCTTTTTATTAACCCCCAACAGTTACGTTATTTTATGTGATGTAAACGATACCGCTTTGTATTCCCCTTATGGTGATGTAATTGGCATTCCTTCATTTACAGCACTTTCTAATGGTGGCGATAGTCTTACATTGATGTACAATAATACTGCGGTAATTGATGTGGTGGCTTATACCGACAATTGGTACAGAGATAATGTAAAGAAAAATGGTGGTTGGACCTTAGAAAGAATCAACCCAATTCATCCTTGTAGTAGTACTGATAATTGGATAGCGTCTAACCACCCTGATGGAGGAACGCCCGGAACACAAAACTCGGTTTACAACCCAACTCCAGATGCTCAAGCTCCAAATATTATTGGTGTAGATGTGTTATCTGCATCTACATTAAAAGTGAATTTTAACGAAACCATGGATTCCGCCAGTTTGGCAACAGCCACTTATGGTATTAATAATGGGATAAACGTAACCAACACTCAGGTAAATATAGATTTACACAGCGTAACACTTACTTTCACTCCTGCGTTAGACTCTTCGTTAGTTTATCAGGTTATGATTACCGGAGCAACCGATTGTTCAGGAAATGCACTAAGCCCAACTAATTATAGTTTTGGTATAGGAAAAGCACCCCAAAAATATGAAATCATCATTACCGAACTTTTTCCTGACCCATCGCCAACAGTAGGCTTGCCTGAACAAGAATTTATAGAATTGTTTAATCCAACCAACAAAGTGATAGATTTAACTAATTGTTGGATTTCCGATTTAACTTCTATGAAACAACTCAATCCCGGAAAAATATTTCCCGGAGAGTACATAATTGTTTGTAAAACTACCAACGAAGTTCAATTTGCTCCTTTCGGAAAAGTGGTTACCATTAGTGAATTACCTTCGTTAAACAACACAGATGATATCATGACCTTGTATGCTCCTGATACTACCATCATTCATTCGGTGCATTATTTCGATTCGTGGTATAAAGATGATAACAAAAAAGATGGCGGTTGGACATTGGAAATGATAGACCCTGCTAACCCTTGCGGTGAATATGATAATTGGGCAGCTTCAACGCAATGGTTTGGAGGAACTCCAGGGGCTCAAAACTCTGTTTTTGCTGCTAATCCTGATGTTAGCTTACCTCGTTTGTTAGAAGCTAATGCTACTTCAGATTCTACGGTAATTTTAACTTTTAGCGAAATTATAGACAGAGATGGGCTGTTAGCTGCTTCATACGCCATCAACAATGGTATTAACATCAACAATGTGGTAATTATTGATAACAAAAATGTACAGTTAGATTTGGCTAACAAACTCACTTTTCAGATAAAATATACAGTAACCGTTACTGGGGCTTACGATTGTGTAGGAAATGTAATAGGCAGCAACAATTTTGCAATTTTTGCCTTGCCAGAACAAGGCTTTAGTGGCGATTTAGTGATTAACGAAGTGCTATTTAACCCATTTACAGGAGGTTCTGATTTTGTGGAATTGTACAACAATTCTAATAAATTTATCGATTTACAAAATTGGTCGTTGGCAAACACAGACAATAATGTTGTAACTAACCTTAAACCAATTACCACTACTCCAAAATTAATTTTACCGGGAGAATTTGTATTGCTTACTAAAGATGCGAACAATATTGCTACGGAATACATCAATTCCAAACCCGAAACTTTTATAGAAATGGCAAGTTTGCCAACGTACAGCAATAGTGAAGGGACAGTTGTATTGGTAAATAACCTCAACCTAACGGTAGATAGTTTTTATTATGAAGAAGACATGCATTTCTCCTTATTGAACAGTGTTAAAGGTGTTTCATTAGAAAGAATAGACTACAACCGACCGACTAACGATAGAACCAATTGGCACTCAGCAGCCGAAGAAGAGGGTTTTGCTACTCCGGGTTATGAAAATTCTCAATTCCAACTTGCTAATACCGATGGAGGTACTATCACCATAGATCCTAAAACTTTCTCGCCCAACAACGATGGAATAGATGATGTGTTAAACATTTCTTACGAATTTTCTACGCCTGGTTTTGTTGCCAATGTAGTGATTTATGATGCTAAAGGACGGCAAATTCGTAACCTAATAAAAAGTCAATTATTAGGAACAAAAGGAACTTTTAGTTGGGATGGTATTAACGATTATAACGAAAAAGCCCGTATAGGCATTTATGTCATTTTTATTGAGGTTTTTGATTTAGAAGGAAATGTAAAATCATTTAAAGAAACTGCTGTGTTGGGCGGTAGGTTTGATTAGGGAAGATATAAGAAACGATAATTATAATCAAAAACTATCCTATTAACTCATAGTATGTACCATGAATAAAAAGGAAAATAATAATGATAAAAAATCATTAATCCGTTCTTCTTCTGCTGAATATTTAACCTTTATTGCAGCTACGGGAGAAGGAGATGTAGATGCTATTTATGCAGATTCAACTATTTGGTTGACCCAAAAAATGATGGGAACGCTGTATAATGTAAATGTAAGAACCGTTAACGACCATCTTCAAAAGATATTTACCGATAACGAATTGCAAAAAGAAGCAGTTATTCGAAAATTTAGAATAACTGCAACCCAACATTAACAATTAAGGTATGATAGAAGTACTCAATAATTTATTGTCGTTTACTGTTGAAAATGAAGTGGTAGAATTTAAAGAAGCCAAAAACCAATTTGATAAAGATAAATTGGGCAAATACTTTTCTGCATTAAGCAATGAAGCAAACCTTAAAGGGCAATCTCATGCTTGGTTGTTGTTTGGTGTAAAAAACGATAAAAGCGTTGTTGGTACGAGCATTACCGATAATCAAATTAACGAGTACAAGGCAGAAATAGCAAATCACACCAGTCCTAAACTCTCATTTGTTGACATACATAAGGTAAATTATCAAGGATTAAATGTTTTACTATTAGAAATTCCTGCTGCACCGCAAGGTACTCCCGTTTCTTGGAAAGGTCATAGATACGGTAGAGATGGCGAAAGCCTTGGAGGGCTTAATGATTATGAATTAAAAAAAATACAGTCACAAGTTGTAAAAAACGATTGGAGTGCAAAGATTATTGAGCAAGCTACTTTAAATGATTTGTCTCAAGAAGCCATTCTTATGGCACGCAAACAGTATGCAGAAAAAAATGCCAAGCTTAAGGAAGAAATTCAAAAGTGGGATGATACTACTTTTTTAAACAAAGCAAAAGTTTGTATTAACGGCAAAATAACCAACACAGCAATTTTGCTTTTAGGAAAGCCAGAGTCAGAACATTTTATTTCTCCAGCAACGGCAAAAATTTCTTGGATATTAAAAGACAGAGATAATATAGAAAAAGACTATGAGCATTTTAGCTGCCCTTTACTTTTAGAGGTTGAAAATGTAAAGTCAAAAATTAGAAACCTGAAATACAGATACATTAAAGACGGTACCTTGTTTCCCGATGAAGTGGACCAATATGACCCTTACATTGTTCGAGAGGCACTAAATAACTGCATAGCCCATCAGGATTACACCTTAGGCGGAAAAATAAATGTGGTGGAACATGAAGACGGTAGGCTAACCTTTGCTAATTCAGGTACTTTTATTCCCGAGAGTATTGAAAAAGTAATAGAGACAGACGCACCCGAAACTAATTATCGCAATCCTTTTCTAGCCAATGCTATGGTTAACCTTAACATGATTGACACCATTGGTAGTGGGATAAAGAAAATGTTTGTTATACAAAAGAACAAGTACTTCCCATTACCCGATTATGACTTTAGCAATGAAAAAATAACGGTTCAAATAACCGGAAAAGTTGTTGACGTCAATTATGCACGAAAATTAGCGGAGTTAAAAGAACTGAGTTTACAGGAAATTATGCTGTTGGATAAAGTGGCTAAAAACAAATCTATCACTAATGATGAAGCCCGACAATTAAAATCTAAAAACTTGATTGAAGGGAGAAAACCAAACTATCATATTTCATCATCAGTAGCTAATGTAACCGGTGAAAAAGCTAAATATATCAAGCAAAGGGGCATTGATGATAACTACTGCATGAAAATCATACTCGACTATATTAAAGAGTTCAAAGTAGCATCTCGTTCAGAAATTGAAGAATTGGTTTTAAGTAAACTACCAGATATATTGAGCGAGACCCAAAAAAGAAATAAAGTTAAAAACCTGCTTCAGAAATTAAAAGGAAACAGTAAGATTAAACTCAACGAAAAACGAAAATGGATTTTAGACGAGATTTAGACGAGATTTAGACGAGATTTAGACGAGATTTAGACGGGATTTAAACGGGATTTAAACGGGATTTAAACGGGATTTAAACGAGATTTAAACGAGATTTAGACGAGATTTAGACGAAAGTTGGCTGGTAATTCTGAAGGAAGTGGGTTTAATGTGCTGTATATCAATATGAAACAAAAATCATTTAAAATACCTAAACCAAAATAACTTTGACATTTTTAGACGAACGAAATCGAACTTATAAATATAGATAATAAAATAACGAAGTTCAAAGGATTAAATTAAACATGTATGGGTTTCTTTTAAAACACTAGACTACAATTTTTAATAATTAATAAACAACAAATACCATGACACCAATTGAAGCTTATTTTTTTACATTAGAAAAAGTAAATGAACTGAAAGAAAGTGGTATTTCAATTGCCATAAATTCTACAAGCTCTAAAGACGATACTGCATTAGCCGAAAAATTTAATACCCCAAATAATATTCCTTCAAAATACTGGGTAAACGTATCGTTTGAAATTGAAAATGACCAACAAGCTGAAAAAATACACGAAGCTGCTAATTATTTAGGTCTTTGTGGAATTAGGTTTGATATGGGAGGAACTGAAAATCATAGAGATTGGGAATTGGATTGGTCTTTTTATTACCAAAAAGGGGAAGAAAATATAGAATGGAATGTTGCTAGGGAAAAAGTAGAAAGCATGATAAAGCGTTTTAAAGGATAAAAATAATTGAAAAAAAACAAAATGAAAAAAAAATATCAAGCACACCCGTGGCACGGGATTTTTATTGGAGAGCAAGCTCCTGAAATGGTAATGTCGTTTATAGAAATGACCCCAAGCGATTCGGTAAAATACGAAGTTGACAAAGCCTCCGGCTTTTTAAAAGTGGATAGACCACAAAAATTTTCTAACATTGTTCCGGCTTTGTATGGCTTTGTTCCGCAAACGTATTGTGAGGAGCAAGTAGCCGCTTTTTGTATGGAAAAAACAGGTAAAACGAATGTTTTAGGGGATGGAGATCCGTTAGATATTTGTGTGTTAACAGAAAGAAGCATTACCCATGGAAACATTATTGTTCCTGCTATTCCTATTGGCGGTTTCAGGATGATAGACAATAATGAAGCAGACGATAAAATTATAGCTATCCTTAAAGGTGATGAAGTTTATGCTAAGTGGAAAGATATTTTAGAATGCCCGCCATCATTAATCAACCGATTAAAACATTATTTTTTAACCTACAAATCCATTCCAGGAGAGGAAAAAGCCAATGTAGAAATTAGCCATGTTTATGGTAGAGAAGAAGCGTTGGAAGTAATTAAAAGAAGCCAACAAGATTATCACAAACATTTTGGTAAAGATTAATGGTAATATATAAATAATCCATTTCTTTTAGCAAAAACAAATTGTAACTTTGGCAAACTTTTAGTTTAAAAATGGGCTTAGTAAAAGCAACTGTTAACCAATGAAAAAGGCACTTTTATTACATATTATCTTTTTATTTAGCCTACAGGCTGTTGTTGCTCAGTTGGTGTTCGATAAATCCACACATAATTTTGGAGAAATTAATAAAGAAGATAAAAAGTATGTTGATTTTACAGTTACTAATGCCGGAAAAGTTGCGGCTGAAATTACCAAAATTGAAGAACCTTATGGTGTTGATGTAAAAGTAACTACTAAAACCATTCAGCCCGATAGTTCAGTAATTATCAGAATAAAATATACGCCCAAAAGAAAAGGAGCTTATAAAGCTGATATTCCTGTTTGGACAAGTGTTCAGAACCATCCCATTACGTTTACTATTGAAGGTGTTGCCAAAACAGCTGATATAAATGAATCGCTAGAATGTCCTGATTTTGAGACCAAGAAACAACCTGAAGACATTCATACTGAAATGGTTATAAAAGTAATTGATAATGCTACTAAACAACCTATTCCTAATGCATTGGTAGAAATTATTTGGGATGGATTAATTTACAAAGAGCTAAGAACAAACCGAGCGGGAGAAACCAATCAGACGCTAAAAAATGATGTATATTATATAGTGGCAAGTGCCAAAGGTTATGGCTCTAGTGAGCAAGCTGTTGAAGTGCATCAAGATAGTTTAAGAGAACTCATTTTCTATTTAGGAGAGCCTTCTGAAGAACCTATAATTGTTGAACAAGTTGACACCATTGTTGAGCCAGAAATTATTCCAGCACCTGAAGATACTATTTCAACAGCAGCAATGCCGGTTGGATTATATGCCGAAAACAATATTGTTTTTCTAATAGATGCTTCTGTTTCGATGAAATTAGAAGGCAGAATGGATTTGCTTAAAGCTGCTATGATAGAATTGTTAAACGGATTACGTTCTATTGACAGGTTGGCAATTGTAACTTACGCCTCTTCTGTTGATGTTGTTTTAACTTCTCAATTTGTAAAAGACAAAGACCAAATTACCGAAATTATACAAGATTTATCTGCTGGGGGAAGAACAGAAGGTGCTCAAGGTCTTGAAAAAGCCTATGAAATAGCATCTCAAAACAAACTTACCGAAGGAAATAACCTTATTATTATAGCAACAGACGGTGTATTTAACCTAAGTAAAGAAGATAAAGCGAATGTTGAACAAAACACTAGCAATGGAATTAATGTTTCGGTTGTTGGTGTAAAAAATGAAAAATGGACTGAAAAATCAATGTTAACTATTGCTGAACTTGGTAATGGAAGTTACCTCAACATTAAATCTTATAGACAAGCAAAAGAAACATTACTTAACGAAATCAAGCAAAAATCGTTAAAAAAGTAAGTTTATAATTGAAAAAACTGCATCCTTGCGTCTTTGCGAGAAAATTATGAAAAAGAAAATTGCCATTTTAGGTTCTACCGGTTCTATAGGAACTCAAGCCCTCGATGTTATAGAAGAACATGCTGATAAGTTTCAGGTTGAAGTACTTACTGCCAATGGCAATGCTGATTTATTGATAGCACAAGCCATAAAATTTAAACCTAATGTGGTGGTTATTGCCGATGAAGCTAAGTATAAAAAAGTAGAAGAAGCCCTGTGGGAACATGATATTAAGACTTATGCTGGTAATGATGCCTTGGCTCAGGTAGTAGAAATGGACGATATTGATGTGGTGTTGACAGCCTTGGTAGGTTATGCGGGCTTACTGCCTACCATTAATGCCATAAAAGCTAAAAAAACCATTGCCTTAGCTAACAAAGAAACCTTGGTAGTTGCCGGAGAGTTAATTAATAAATTGGCAATTGAAAACAAAGTAGCTATTTTGCCTGTAGATTCAGAACATTCGGCTATTTTTCAGTGTTTGGTAGGAGAACTTCAAAATAAAATTGAGAAAATTTATTTAACTGCTTCGGGTGGACCGTTTAGAGGGAAAAAACGCCATGAGCTTCAACAGATTACCAAAGAACAAGCTTTAAAACATCCCAACTGGGATATGGGTGCAAAAATCACTATAGACTCGGCAACGCTTATGAATAAAGGCTTAGAAGTAATTGAAGCCAAATGGTTATTTAACTTAAAACCCGAACAAATTGATGTTATCGTTCATCCACAATCTATTGTACATTCTTTAGTTCAATTTGAAGATGGCAGCATGAAAGCTCAGCTTGGCTTGCCCGATATGAAACATCCTATTCAATATGCACTGTCGTTTCCTCAACGGTTAAGTTCAAAATCACCAAGGTTTAATTTTATGGATTACCCTGAATTAACCTTTGAAAAACCTGATACCGAAACATTCTTAAACTTACAACTGGCATTTAATGCCTTGGAAAAAGGAGGCAACATGGCTTGTATTTTAAATGCTGCCAACGAAGTAGCTGTTGAAGCTTTCCTAAAAGATAAAATTAAGTTTTTAGACATTGCCGAAATCAATCAAAAGTGTATGGAGCAAGTTACTTTTATTGCTCAACCAACTTATGAGGATTATGTAGCAACCGATAAACAAACCAGAGCTTTTGCCGAAAGTTTGATATAGTTTATTCGTTAGTGAGTTGGTAGTTTTTATTGGCAAATAAGTTTTATAGCTTTTTGCTCGCCAAATAGAAAAACTCATTAACGATAAAACCTTACGTCACGAAATGGGCAACAAAGCCTACCAATTCGCTATCAATAATTTTGATAAACAACTTCAGTTTAACACCTTTTTGGAGTTTGTGAAAAGTTGAGGTTAGGGCATAACGTTTTGGCGCTTGGCGAAGAAGCGGATTTCGAAAGACTAAACTGTCTGCCAGCACAGAACTTGACACGAAGCACAAAGCTTCATTTAAGCACTGAACCCGCTTTTTTGCCAAACGCCTGTTAGCA
>CALCHN010000028.1 GCA_937901255.1 uncultured Flavobacteriales bacterium
TCTTATATTAACTCCTTACTTCCGTCAACTCACCCCCAAGTTATCTTGCGATAACATCCCCCCCTCTCTTTTAAGAGAGGGGGCAGGGGGAGAGTCCATAATTATTTTTTCATTCTTAATTTTTTATAAAATTAATTAATTGCTTTACGATAACGGTATTGTTATACTGTTCTTCAATGGTGTTTCTTGCTTTTTTTGCAATACTAGTAACAACTTCAGGATGTTGTAAACACATTAAAATAGCTTCTTTAAATTCATTGTTTGTATTGGCAATGATACCATTTTTATTATGCTGAACAGCAATTCCTTCAAATGCAACGGATGTTCCAATCACCAATTTCCCCATTGCCATTGCTTCAATAATTTTAATTCGCATGCCACTGCCTGAAAACAATGGTACTATCATTATGTTATTATTGTTGATGAAATCATTGGCATTTTCAACTTCTCCTTCGTTAATTATTCCTTGCATGGAGGCGGCTAACTTTATAATTTCATCAGGCATATTTTTTCCGGCAAGGTGAAAAGTAGCCGTTGGTTCTTTGGCAACAACTGCTTGCCAAACTTCATTTAAAAACCATTTTATAGCTTCTTGATTGGGCATCCAATCCATACTACCTATATGAAAAAGTTTTTTTTCTTGAGGCGTTTCTTGTAATTGATAATCTTGAAGATTGATACCAAAAGGAACAGTAGTTATTGGTTTTTTGCAACCCAATGCTAATAATTGCTCTTCATCTTTTTTGGTAATGGCGGCAATACCGTCAACTAAATTGAGTATAGATTGTTCGTATTTCTTTAGCCTGTTAGCTAAAAAATATAGGTATTTTTTTTTGAAGGTATTTTTTTCATTACTCCCTGTACGCTGCCAAATTTCAAACTCAATATTGTGCGAACGATAAATAATTTTGGCATTACTGATTTTGCGAATAGCAGCAATGTAGGGTGTTGTATAAAGACTTTCTAATAATACAACGTCAAATTTTTCATTACGAAGTGTGGCGGTGATTAATTCTTCAAAATTTTTATTGTAAAACCGACTGATATTGTAAGATTTACTACTGAACAGATTAGCTAAAGCTGCTTTTTTCTTAATAGCAGTATCAATAAAAGCATGTTCTATGTTGGTTTGTTCTAAATAATTTACCGGAAAAAGCTCAGATTGAAAAGGATGTTTTTGAGTGGCAATGGTTAAGATTTTAACGGAAATATTGTTAGCTAAAAATCCTTCTGTTAAAGCATGCATCGCTTTACATCCACCATCAAGAGCGGGCAACGGGGGTTTATGACAGATTTGGAGGATTTTCATTTTTTAGAACTGTTAGGAACATAGTCAGTTTTAATGACCCTAAAAACAATATACCTGTTGTCTTCTTCTTTTTCATTTTCCCCAATACCGCCATCTTTAAAAACCAACCTGTCTTTTTCTATTCCTTGGGCAACTAATTCGTTTATTATTTTTTCTGCTCTTTTTTCAGAAATTTTTTTGGATTCATTTTTAGATCTAACTGCAATTAATTCTAATACAATGGTTGGGTTATCAATTAAGATGTCGTATAAATATAAAATAGAATCATATTCTTCTTTATTGTTTTTTATCCTTGATATATTGTTTTCTAAGAAAAGTATTTTTGGAAAAGAAGGACCACAACTTATTAATTTTGATAGGTAGTAAAAATGAGTGTATTTATCTTTAAATTTTTCACCTATAGTTGATTCTTTTCCTCTTCCTATCATATAATTATCTTTTTTGATAAAAAGAGAATAGTTGATGTTAGACTTAAGTTTAATAGCAATAAAACCTATACTATCAGTAAAAAAGTATCTTCCACTTCCATCCGTTCCAACAATTGAAATCTTAACACTATCCAAAGGAGTTATAGAATCTTCATCAAAAACTCGTACCTCCAACATTACCGTTTCAGAAGTATCAGTAGCCTCTTGTCCTTTGGTGATAAAAGTGAAGCTAAGCAATAATATGAAAAGTAAAAATTTATTCACTCAGTCTAAGTTTAATGTTCATTCGTTGATGTAAAATTCTAATTATTTCAATATTTCTTTTTTGTTTATTGATTTTGTAAAATATAAAATGAGATTTAACTCGTGAGCCATAATATCCTTTTCTTACTTCGCTGTAATCTTTTCCAAGAGTTGGGTTTTTGGCAAGGTTTTCAATTTCATCCATTAATAATTGAAAATACCTGTCAGCTTGTTCTTTCGACCATTTTTTTAAAGTGTAAAACCAAATTGTTTCAAGGTCGTTGGCAGCTTCTGTGCTGATTTTATAGTGCATTATTCCGCTTGGTGTTTACGGTGTAATTCCTCTAAAAACTTATCCTTATCAAAATCTTCCACAAAACCAGATTTCTCCCCTTTTTTCAGTGCTTTTATTAAAGCAGCTTTTTGAGTTTCCTCTTTTTCAAATATTCTTAAAGCAGCTCTAATAACCTCGCTAACTGAAGCATATTTTCCTGATTTGATTTGCTCATTAATAAAATTATCAAAATAATCGCCTAGTAATATGGATGTGTTTTTAGCCATTTTTTTAATTTTATATTATAACAAAAATACCATTCGTTGGTATTGTTTCAAAATAATTCGGATAGATTTTTCATTCATCACTAAGCTGAAGCTATATTATTTCTTTCTTTTAAAAATATTTTTAAAAAAGTCAAAATACGCATCGATATTAAACAAAGCAGAATCGGTAGTAGCCTTGTAGGTGAAAAAATAACCCAATGGAAATAACACAAATGTAGAAAACCACATGCCTAACCAAGGTGAAATAATAAGTTCTTTTGCCATTTTTTCTCCTGTTATGGAAATTACATAATAAATTAAAAAGAAAATGATGGAAATTACCACTGGCATTCCTAGTCCTCCTTTTCTAACAATAGCCCCTAATGGAGCTCCAATAAAAAACATGATTAAACAAGCTATAGAAAAAGTAAATTTTCTGTGCCACTCAATTTTAACTCTGGCAAGTGTTTCTTTCAGTACATTCATTTCTATTTTAGCTGCTGCTGCCCTGCCTTTTTGCGTACGGGCATTGTTTATAGCAATCCCAAAAACCTGACTGATTTGCTGTTTGTTAAATTCTTTTAGGTTGACTTCTTTATGAGGAATAGAATCGTGTTGTTGTATGTTTTGAGCGGGAGTTAGAAAAGTCTTATTTTTTTTGTCTGTAATGCTATCATTAAATAAATAGGCATAATGAACATTTTCATTTAAAAAATCGGCTTCTTCGCGAGTAAATTTATGCAACGAATCTGTTCTATACATTAATTGTTTGAGGTTGAGCAAACGATAATCATGTTTAAATGCTTCTTCATCGCTACGTTTAAACTGAAAACCACTTATATCAAACTGAAATTCATTTTCTTCAAAATAAAACCGGGTTAAAGGAAAGTTTCTGTTATTATTTCTGTCTTCTTGTTTTTCTTGATAATCTACACCATGATAAAGTTTAATGGTAAAATAGGCTTTATCTTTTGATAGGTTCATAATGCCTGAATCAGCAACAGTAACTTGGCGGTTGCCGTTATTATTGGCATGATTGTAAATCATCACATCTTTAAGCATTTCTCTACCATCTTCTAGCGGAATTTTATCTTTTACCCTAATGGTATATCCGTCAATTTCGTTATAAAAAACATTGGGTTGAATATTAATTGCCGGTTTTTGACTTCTGATATCGTGCAATAAGGAATAAAATTTTAGGTTGGCAACAGGAATAACATTATTGGCAAAATAAAAAGCTCCTATGCTAATAAAACAAATGAAAATAATAAGTGGTTTCATCACTTTTTGAAGTGAAATCCCTGCAGATTTAAAAGCTACCAATTCAAAATGTTCGCCCAAATTCCCAAAAGTCATAATGGAGGCAAGTAAAATTGCCAGTGGCATAGCCATAGGAACAACATTGGCGGTGGCATAAAAAAACAATTCGGCAAGCACATACCACTCTAATCCTTTGCCCAACATTTCATCAATGTAAAGCCAAATAAATTGCATTACTAATACAAAAACAGCAATAAAAAAAGTCATTACCAGCGGACCGATAAACGAAAACAATATGAATTTGTGCGACTTTTTCATTTTAGGCAGTTTTTGTTGCCGAGACATTAAAAAGAATGGAAATTTAGAAAGTTAATTCCAAATTTCCAATCATTTATGTATAATACCAATTATTTAAATTGTGGAGACACCATTAAATCTTTTGTTCCGTGCGTCCAAGAGTAGAATCCTTCTCCTGATTTTACGCCTAATTTTCCAGCAGTAACCATATTTACTAATAACGGACAAGGAGCATATTTTGGATTTCCAAAGCCTTCGTAAAGTACATTTAGGATAGATAAACAAACATCTAAACCAATAAAATCTGCTAACTGAAGTGGTCCCATTGGGTGGGCCATACCTAATTTCATTACGGTATCAATTTCTTCTACTCCAGCAACACCTTCATGTAAGGTAATGATGGCTTCATTAATCATAGGCATTAAAATTCTGTTTGCCACAAAACCTGGGTAATCATTAACTTCTACAGGTACTTTTCCTAATTTTTTAGAAAGTTCCATAATATTGTTGGTTACTTCGTTAGAAGTAGAGTAACCTCTAATAATTTCTACCAATTTCATAATAGGCACAGGGTTCATAAAGTGCATTCCTATTACTTTATCAGGACGTGAAGTTGCCGCAGCAATTTTAGTAATAGAAATTGATGAAGTATTGGATGCTAAAATAACTTCTGGCTTAGTAGCGGCATCTAACGATTTAAAAATGTTCAGTTTTAACTCTACATTTTCTGTAGCAGCTTCCACAACTAAATCAACATTAGCAACACCTTGATTCATATCGGTAAAAGTGGTGATGTTACCAAGTGTGTTATTTTTATCACTTTCCGATATTTTTTCTTTCGCCACCATTCTATCTAAATTTTTAGATATAGTTGCTATAGCCCTGTCTAGAGAAGCTTGTGAAAGGTCAATTAAGTTTACGTTAAATCCTGATTGAGCAAAAGTATGGGCAATTCCGTTCCCCATTGTTCCTGCTCCTATTACTGCAATGTTTTTCATAGTATATATTTTATTTGTTATGTGTTAATCGTTATTAGCCCCTCCCAACCTCCCCAAAGGAGAGGAGTTTCCATCGCACAAAGCCAAAGTTAATCGTTATTTGTTTACTTCGGGCTTCTGACTTCCGTCTTCTGACTATTCAACTTATTTATTACTGGATTAGCATACATTTTTAGGAAAATTTCTTTCGCCAACTCATTTCCTTTAAAGTTTTCCAATCGTTTTTCTATGTAAGCTTCAAATTTTTCTTTGTCAGCTTTTGTATAATTATTTTCAAACTCATTTTTGTTATTTAACAAATCGTAAGCAATATAATTAGTTGGGAAAAGATGGTAGTTTTTGTAGATTTTTTCATCAATTACTTCGGCAATTAATTTTAGCAATTCATTTTTGTTTTTTATCTCTTTAAACTTAAGAATATTATTATTTATAGGTTCTCCAAAATGAATGTGAATATTGCCTTTGTAGCCTTTCATTCCCAACACCATGTGCTGATTATCTTCATTTGGAGCTTTTATATATTCTTCTCCATTATGTTTTTTAAGTAATTCAGGAATTTTAAGGTAATCGCAAGGATCGTATTCGTAAGAAATAGCTACAGGAGTAATGTTTAAACTGATGAGGTGAGTAAGTAAATCACCATCTGTACACATACCAAACATTTTTAGTAAGCCAGGAGTAGTTTTATCAAAACCATCTTTAGCTCTACCTTCTCTTTGGGCAATCCAAATGTCTTGTTTTTTCTCTTTTAAGGTATAGTTAATATAAGCAGACAAGGTCTTAGAAGCTTCAATTACCTCTTGTTTAGGAACATTTCTTCTAACAATAAAAGATTTATTTAACCTTACTAAATCTTTTACCCAAGGAAGAGAAAGTAAGTTGCTGCCTATGGCAATTTCGCTGGTATTTTTTTTCTTAAAGTTAAGAGCGTAATTAATTAGTGCAGAATCAAGTACAATATCTCTGTGGTTAGAAAGTAGTAAGTTAGAGATGTTGGGATTTAGTTCTTCAATTCCTTTAAAAGTAATGCCGTCAGAAGAATGATTTACAATTCTGTCTATTACCAAACAAACCATATCACTTTGGAAATCTTGTATAGTGGTAAAAGATAGTAGTTTTTCTTTTATTTGTTCTATGGTCATTTCTGGCAAGTAGAAATGAATGGCTTCCATTAAAACATCAATGTCTATTAATTTTTTAATAATAGATTGATACTCGTCATCTTTGTAAGCTCTTATGTTTTCGAAATTCAAAATAAATATATTTTTCTTTGTAAGGATGACAAAGATAATAAATACTATTGCTTTGTTGTGAAAATACAATTTTTTAGTTTAGATTATATTATTTACATTTATGGTGTTAATTTTGTTAGCTAAAGAATTACTTATCAAATTGTTAATTATGGTTTTTAATAGATTTAAGTTTTATGTGTTGGCGGTATTGTTTGCCTTTGTTATTGTTGGTTGTCCGTATCAATCTGAAGTAGCACTTACTGATTATGAGAATGCTGAAAAGTTTGAGAAAAATTTATTGGGCGAGTGGGTTGCTTTCCATGAAAATGGTGAAAGAGATGAGTTGACAATTAGCAAATTAAATACAAAAGTAATGGATGTAAGAAGCAAAAAATTTGATGCTTCAGGAAGAGTAAAAGATGCTTCTAATTATAGGGTTTTTGGAACTGAAATTAAAGAAACACTTATTTATAATATTGAAAATAAAGACATCGGTTTTATGTTTGGAAAAGTAAGTTGGGAAAGTAAAAATGTGTTTAACCTTCAGTATGTTGATGAAAAATTGGCTACCGAAAAATTAACATCAGATTCTATTACACAAAAAGAACTGACCGATTTTTTTACCGAAAATATTACCGAAGAAAAAATGTTCAACAATCCATTAGAATTTTATAGAAAAAATTCTCCTGAACATGAAAAAATTAAAGTGTATTTAAAGAAATCGGGGTTTTAATCCAATATCGCAGCAATTCCAGGTAAAGTTTTTCCTTCTAAATATTCTAACATAGCACCACCACCAGTACTTACATGGCTCATTTTCTCAGCTAAGTTAAATTGATTTACAGCAGCAACAGAATCGCCACCACCAACTAAAGAAAACGCTCCATTTGAAGTTGCTTCGGCAATAGCTTCGGCAACAGTTTTAGTGCCTTTCTCGAAGTTGCTCATTTCAAAAACACCCATTGGACCATTCCACAAAATAGTTTTAGAATTTTTTATACAGTTGCTATAAGCTGCAATGGCTTTTTCACCAATATCTAAACCCATCCATCCGTAAGGAATGTCGTTGGTGTCGAAAATTTTCACTTCACTTTCATTATTAAATGCAGTAGAAACAACACTATCTTCTGGTAAGAAAACAGCCACATTTTTAGCTTTAGCTTTTTCTAAAATTTCTTTGGCAGTTACTAAAAAATCATCTTCAACTAGCGAATTGCCAATATTACCTCCTAATGCCTTAATGAAGGTAAACACCATTCCACCACCAATAATTAGGTTGTCAATGCTGTCCAATAAATTTTCTATAATAATAATTTTGCTCGAAACTTTAGCTCCACCAACAATTGCTGTTACTGGCTTAACATTGTTTTTTAATACTTTAGAAACGCTTTCAATTTCTTTGGCTAATAAATAACCAAAATACTTGTTGTTAGGAAAAAACTGAGCAATAATGGCTGTTGAAGCGTGAGCTCTATGTGCAGTTCCAAAAGCATCGTTCACATAAACATCTCCCAATTTAGCCAATTTTTCGGCAAAAGCTACATCGCCTTTGGTTTCTTCAGTATAAAATCTAAGGTTTTCTAATAATAACACTTCTCCACTTTTTAGTTGAGCAGCTTTTTCTGTAGCTTCTTTTCCTATACAATCGTTTGCAAAATGAATAGTTGTGCCTACCAATTTTTCTAAAGTAGAAATGGTGTGTTTTAAAGAGAACTTATCTTCCGGACCATCTTTTGGTCTGCCTAAGTGCGACATTAATATAACAGCTCCACCATCATTTAATATTTTTTTAATACTAGGAATGGAAGCTGAAATTCTGGTATCATCAGTAACTTCAAATTGGTCATTTAGCGGAACGTTAAAATCTACTCGTATTAATGCTTTTTTTCCTGAAAAGTTAAAATTATCAATTGTATTCATAAAAAATGGTCGATGTTTAAAGGTTTAATTTTTAAGTTATGGAAACTCAAAAATTTTATTTGTGGCAAAGGTAAAATTTCTTCTTAATTTAGCTCATATTTAAAGTGTATAAATTACCGTTTCTATGTTGTTTAAAGATATTGTTGGACATCAAGCCATTAAGCAAAAATTAATTGCTATTATTAATAGCGAAAGAATTAGTCATGCTCAACTTTTTTTAGGAAAAGAGGGAAGTGGCAATTTAGCTATGGCTTTGGCTTATGTTCAGTATTTATATTGTTTAAATAAAACAGAAATTGATGCTTGTGGCACTTGTTCGTCATGTGTTAAGGTTAATAAATTGGTTCATCCAGATGTTCATTTTGTTTTTCCTGTAGCTACCAACGATAAAGTAAAAAAAGACCCTGTAAGCAACAATTTTATTGAAAGTTGGAGAGCATCATTTTTAGAAAATCCTTATATGAGTTTGGAAGAATGGCAAGAAATAGCAGAAACAGGAAACAAGCAATTGCTTATAAGTTCTAAAGAAAGTGCTGAAATTTTAAAAATACTTAGTCTTAAAACGTACGAAGCACCTTATAAAACCATGATTATTTGGTATCCTGAAAAAATGAATGCTGCATCAGCAAACAAACTGCTAAAAATATTAGAGGAGCCTCCACAAAAAACACTTTTCTTACTTGTAGCTGCTGATGTAGAAGAACTTTTACCAACCATTATTTCAAGGGTTCAAATCTTAAAAATTAATGCGGTAGATGAACATGAATTAGCTCAATATGCTATGGAAAAATATCAGTTGGACGCTCAAAAAGCAAAAGATATGGCTCTAATGGCAAACGGGAGTGTAAATGACTTAAAACAGTTGTTAAATCAGATGGACAATTCTACTTATTTTAGAGAAATGTTTATTCAGCTAATGCGTTCTGCTTTTGTGGCAAATGTTCCCGGTTTAATAGATTGGACAGATGAAATGGCAAAAATTGGCAGAGAAAAGCAAAAACAATTTTTGAATTACGCTTTACATTTGGTGAGAGAAAGTTTAATGATGAACTATGGCAGTAATGCTGTTGGTAAAAAGACTTCTCAAGAAGCTCAGTTTTTGGATAAATTTGCTCCTTACGTGCATGGTGCCAACTGCTTAGATATTATTGCTTTATTCGATGAAGCTGCTTACCACATTGAAAGAAACGGTAATCCAAAACCTATTTTTTTAGATGTCGCTTTAAAACTTACTAAATTGCTACGGGTGAAACAGCCTGTTTTGGAGTAGGATTATATTCTAACTCCAATCACGCAAACATCATCAACTTGTTCTAAATTCCCTTTCCAGTTTTCAAAATGTTGTTCTAAAATTTCTTTCTGCTCATTCATAGTTTTATCTTGTATAGAAAGTAATAAGTTTTTAAAAGGTTTATACATAAACTTTTTACCTTTTTCTCCTCCAAATTGGTCGGCAAAACCATCTGTAAAAACATAAATAGTATCTCCTTTTTGGAGTTCAATGGTGTGAGTAACAAAAAGCTCATTTCTAAAGTGTTTACCCACAGGTTGTTTGTTGGGTTTAATTTCGATAAGCTCTGCCCCACTCTTTCGCAAATGCTCGCCCCAAAGTCTACTAGACTTTGTTCGCCCCGAAGGGGAGGAACTCTCTTCTGCAAGCCCTATGTTTTGTGGAGGGCTTGTGTGTGGCTTCCCCTCCCCTTCGGGGAGGAAGGGAGGGGCTTTTCTAACAATCCACAAAGGATTATTTGCTCCGGCATATTGAAGTATTGCAATTGTTTCGGGTTTGTTCAACTTCAAACCTTCAACATCCAACCTTAAACTGCATAACGCTATATCCATCCCATCTTTTACATCTTCTTCACTTTTTTCAAATTCTGCGATAACTATCTCACGAGTTTTATTTAACAATTCTCCTGGGTCTGTAATACCATGTTCACGCACACTACGATTTAATCCATTATTGCATACCACACTTACCATAGCCCCGGGCACGCCATGTCCAGTACAATCAGCAGCTGCAAAAAGAATGTTGTTATTTTTGTATTCCATCCAGTAAAAATCACCAGCTACTACATCTTTTGGTTGGTAAAGGATAAAACTTTCAGGCAGGTATTCTTTTACTAATTTTTGAGGTGGCAATATGGCATTTTGAATGCGTTTGGCATATTGGATACTGTCGGTAATTTCTTTGTGTTTTTCTTCAATGACTTCTTTTTGGGCATGGGTTTCCCGCTCTTTTTCCTCTATGATAACTTTTTGTTTTTGGGTTACTTTAAAACGATTATACATCAATACTGCAAATAAGATGACTAAAAACAATCCTCCATACAAGGCATATTGCTGGTTACGTTTTGCGTTTAATTCTGCTTTTTGTTGTGCAATTTGTGCGTTACGAATTTCATTAACTTTAGCATTGGCAATACTATCGGCAGCAGCCTGTTTTTCATATTCGTATTTTGCTTGTTGTTGAATAGTTGCTTTTTGAGTTAAATTATTATTAATACTATCTCTCATTTGAACATATAACTTATACATTGCCAATGATTGCATACCTTTGTTTTGCTTTTCATATATTTGGCTTAGTAATTCTGCCGACCGTTTGATGTGTTTAGGAAAACCTAATTCCTTTGAAATAGAAAAACTTTCTGTTGCAATTTTTTCAGCTTTAAAAATTTTGCCTTGTTTTAAATAAATAATTCCTAAATTATTTAAAGCTGCCGTAAACCCTTTTTTATCTCCAATCTTTTTACATATCTCACTAGCTTCTAAGCAATAGTTGAGTGCTTTTGTATATTCGTTTGTTTGAATGTAACTATTACTTATGCATATCAACGAATAGGCTACACCCTTCGGGTTGTCAATTTCTTTTTCAATTTCCAAACTTTTATTATAATAATCAAGTGCTGTTGAATGGTCCTTTAGTTTATCGTATATAATACCTATGTTGTTAAGACAAGTAGCTTCACCTTTTTTATTATTTAATTTTTTACATAATGCTAAACCTTTTTTATTGTATTTTAATGAAGAAGTGTAATCTTCTTGATTTTCATACAGATAAGCCATATTAATTAAAACATAAATGAGGCTTTCTTCATTGTTTATCTCTTCTAAAATTCTTATACTTTCATGGTACGCATTTAATGCATTTAGTATATCTCCTTGGTTATGGTAAATTAAGCCTATATTTATTAAAACATTAGAAATGTTTTGTTTATCTCCAATTTGTATAAATATTTCTTTGCTTTTTTTATTATACTTTAACGCTAAATCACTTTTTTCTTGTTGTAGATATAAATAACCAAATAAACCGTAAACTTCTCCCTTAATTACATTAGAGCTTGTTTCAGTTAACAGTTGTTCTGCCTTCTTACAAAAAGATAAAGCAGTATCAATATCGCTAACATAAAATAAGGTGGCTAGTTGTAAATATGCCGAACTTAAAATAGAATCATGGTTGTTTGTATTTGTAACAA
Source organism: uncultured Flavobacteriales bacterium (assembly GCA_937901255.1). Classification (GTDB taxonomy): domain Bacteria; phylum Bacteroidota; class Bacteroidia; order Flavobacteriales_E; family Vicingaceae; genus BRH-c54. The sequence continues at coordinate 11,704 of CALCHN010000028.1, forward strand.
CTTCTTTCAGACTATCTATTTGATTTTGCTCATTTATTGAATGATTTTGAGTAAAACCATTAAAAACAATTAGTTGAAAACAAATTAAAAATACTATAGTTTTTATATTCCTCATTTTTCACATCTATTTACAAATAGTTATCGTGATTTAGTTGGTGCAACAGATTTGCTTGTTTGTTCACTAAATCCTCACTCCAATTACGCAGACAACAACAGTTTGTTCTATATTTCCTTTCCATTTTTTAAAATGCTGTTCCAACACTATTTTTTAATCATTCAATGCTTTGGTTTCAATAGAAATTTATAATTTATACATTAACTTTTTTATGAAAAACCATGCAAATCAACTAAAAAGAATGAGAAGCATATTGAATCTTTAAAGTCTGCAAAGTAGTAAATATTTAATAATTCCAAAAAAATTAATGGAAACCCAGATAAAAATCTCTATTAAATTTATAGTTATGTATTTTTACATCATAAAATTATGTTGATGATGAATAAATTTAAACTTTTAGGACTTGCTATATTAAGTGGCTTATTAATGGGTGTAGCTTGGCCCGAAACAGGAAGTTTATCCATTTTAATTTTTGTTGCTTTTGTTCCACTATTATTGTTGGAAGAAATTATTGCATCTCAACCCGAAAAATATTCTAAATGGCAGTTGTTTTTTTACACTTACCTTACATTTTTAATCTTTAATACCCATACTACTTGGTGGATTTGGTATTCTTCGGAAGCAGGAATGGTAATGGCTGAAGTGCTTTACTCCTTATTTATGACCATTATTTTTATGTGGTTTCATGCTGCAAAAAAACACTTAGGGAATAAAAGAGGCTACATTGCTTTACTAGCTTTTTGGATTGGTTTTGAGTGGGTACATTACAATTGGGAATTTTCTCACCCTTGGAATACTTTAGGAAATATTTTTGCCAATAACCCAAAATGGATACAATGGTATGAATATACTGGTGTGATGGGTGGTTCGCTATGGATTTTGTTAATGAATATTGTTGTTTATCATTTTTATCAAGCTTATGTGGTAAAAAGAGAAAGTTTTTTGAGCAACATAAAAATGGTAATCATTGCACTTGTGTTGCTATTTGCACCAATGATTTATTCTTACAATACATATAACAATTATGTAGAAACCGAAAATCCTGTTGAAGTAGTGGTGATTCAGCCCAACATAGATCCTTATAAAGACAAATTTGGCAGAATGACTGAAGATGAGCAAATTGCTAATATTTTACAATTGGCTCAATCAAAAATTACTCAAAACACAAAATATGTTGTAGCTCCAGAAACAGCTATACCAAGAGGTTTTGTAGAAACCAAACCTGAAGAAAGCAATGCTTACCTCATGTTACAAAATTGGCTAAAAAACCATCCTCACATTACCTTAATTATTGGAGCATCAACTTATATAGAATATGAAGCATCACCAGAAAAACCAACGCCAACTGCTCGTCCCGACAGACAAACAGGTGGTTGGTATGATGCTTTTAATACAGCTTTGCAACTAAAACATGATGCTCCAATGCAGATTTATCATAAATCTAAATTGGTGTTGGGTGTAGAAAAATTGCCTTATCCAAAACTATTTAGCCCCTTAGAAAAATTTGCCATTAATTTAGGAGGAACTTTAGGCAGCTTAGGTACAGAAAAAGAAGCTTTTAACTTGGTAAACGATAACATAAACATCGCTCCTGTAATTTGTTATGAATCTATTTATGGAGAATATTTTGGCAGCTATGTAAAAAAAGGAGCTCATGCAGCTTTTATTATTACGAATGATGGTTGGTGGGATGATAGTCCTGGTTACAAGCAACACTTGGCTTATGGTAGGTTAAGAGCAATAGAAACTCGTAGAAGTATTGCTAGAAGTGCCAATACAGGAGTTTCATGTTTTATTAATCAGCGTGGCGATGTACTACAACCAATTGGTTGGTGGCAAAAAGGCGTAATTAAAGGAGATATCAACTTAAATACTGCAGAAACTTTTTATGTCCGTTCGGGAGATTGGATAGGAAGAGTGTTGGCAGCACTTTCAGTATTGCTGTTAGTATGGAGTTGGGGAGCCAAAATTAGAAATTAGAGATTAGAAATTGGAGATTTAATAACTAAATACAAAGCTCCGAAGGAGCGTAATTTACAAAGAGATGACTGTAGGTCATCGAAATATTAGAAATTAATTAGCGTCTTTGCGGTAAAAAAACGAATAACTATTAACAATTAACCTCAAACTTCAAACCTCAAATTTTTAACTCAAAACCATGTTTAAAGAAGATTTTCTACATTATATATGGAAGTTTAAACGCTTTAAAACACAAAGTTTGGTAACCACTAATGGCGAGCCTATACAAATAATAAAAGTTGGTTTTCATAATCAAGATTCAGGACCAGATTTTTTTAATGCTCAACTTAAAATTGGCAACACCACTTGGGCAGGAAATGTAGAAATTCACTTAAAATCTTCCGATTGGAATGCTCACCAGCATCAAAAAGATAAAGCCTACAACAATGTAATTTTGCACGTAGTTTATGAAGATAATGCTGAGGTAAAAAATACCAACAACAACCTTATTCCTACATTAGAACTAAAAGACAATATCGATTTAGATTTACTGCATCACTACCATCAACTTATTTATTCTAAAAACAAAATTCCTTGTGGCAATCAGTTGAATAAAATTACAACATTTGAATTTAATAATTGGCTAGAAAGATTACTTTTAGAACGTTTAGAAAGAAAAACAACGCTTATAACTAATCACTTACAGCAAAATAAAAATAATTTAGACGAAACCTTTTATCATTTTATTTTTAAATATTTTGGACTAAATGTAAATGCTATACCCTTTGAGCAATTGGCTCAAAATACACCCTTAAAAATTATTGAAAAACATCCACAACAAATAAGTGTTGAAGCGTTGTTGTATGGACAAGCAGGTTTTTTAAATGAAAATATTACAGATGAATATTTTCAGCGATTGAAGAAAGAATATGCTTTTTTGCAATCGAAATTTCAGCTGCAAGCTATAGATAAAGTTACTTGGAAGTTTTCCAAATTACGACCCTCTAATTTCCCAACTATTCGTATTAGTCAATTGGCTATGTTATTGAAAAACCATCCTAGATTGTTTTCAAGAATTCTTGAGTTAAAAGATGTAAAATCTATTCAGCAATTATTTAAAACTGAAGCATCAGCATATTGGTTAACTCACTACCAATTTGGAGTCGAATCTAAATCCAAACCTAAAAAAATGGGCAAAACCATGTTAAATAATTTGATAATAAATGTGGTAGCACCGTTTCTGTTTGTTTATGGTAAACAACATCAACAAGAAAAATACATCAATTTAGCCTTACAACTATTGGAACAAACACCTGCTGAAGCTAATTCTATTATTACTAACTGGAAAGCGTTAGGGATTGAACCCAACAATGCCGCTAAAACACAAGCACTAATAGAACTCAAAAATAATTACTGCACACCAAAAAAATGTTTGAGTTGTTATGTGGGGAATAAGTTATTGTCGGAAAGTTGACAATAAAAATAAAAAAGCAATGTTATATTTTGATTTTAACGCTAATTAAATTGCTGAAAATGATTAGATATAGCTTCTTTTTGTCATTGCTTCTTAGTTGTCTTCAAGTTGCTGCTCAAGCAATAGGAAAAACAGATGAACCAACACCAATTTATACTCCAAAAGAATTACCACTTATAAGAAGTGCTGATGTAATGTGGCACAGAAGGCTGTGGAGAGAAATTGATTTGACCGAAAAAACCAATCAACACTTGTATTTTTATAAAAATAATCCTAAACCTAATCTTTGCTTGTTTGATTTAATTTATCAGCATGTTTTAAATGGAAGTTTAAAAGCATATAGCACTAAAGATGATAAATTCACTACAGAATTAAATGCTGATTCACTCCCTATTTTACTAGCGGATAGCATTTATATTAGTGATACTACAGAAAATAAAATCAAACAATTTGTGCCAGTAGTAAGTAAAGATGTAGTAAAATTTTGGCTTAAAGAAGATTGGATTTATGATAGTAAATATTCCAGAATTGAAGTTAGGATTATAGGTATTTGTCCTGTTCGCATTAAAAAAGATGAATTTGGACAAGTAATAGGGTATCAGCAATTATTTTGGGTTTACTTTCCCCATGCACGTAATATTTTAGTAAATCATGAAGCCTTTAAAAAAGAAAGTGAAGATACTCCTAGAATTTCTTTTGATGATGTATTCTTAGAACGGAAGTTTAGTAGTTTCATCATTAATGAAAATGATAAAAAAGATTTACATCTAAAAGAAAATTTGAATGAGTTAGATACAAAGTTAGAAACCGAAAGAAGCAAGATTTATTTTTACGAACCTTCCTTAAATCTTTGGAAATAGTTTTAGCTATTTCTCCCCAAAAATCATTATCTTCGCATGGAATAAGCCTATTGTCATGATAAAAAAAATTAAAGCCTATTTTGAGGAAAAAGCGTTTGGCGTATGTGCTTGGTGGGGCGAAAAGCTTCAACTAAGAACTTCCAAAATAAGAATGTTTTTTATTTACATCTCTTTCTTAACTTTGGGGTCTCCACTGATTATTTATCTTATCATGGCTTTTATTCTGGAACATAAAGACTATTTTAAGTTCAAAAAAAGAAGATCGGTGTGGGACTTGTAAAAACCTAACTCAAAAAACTATATGGAAATTCCTATTTTAAAAGACATTGTCATCATTTTAGGGCTTTCTGTACTCATCATTTTACTTTTAACAGACTAAAAATCCCACCTATTTTAGGGTTTTTAATTACTGGAATTATTAGTGGACCGCACGGATTAAATTTAGTTAGTGCCGGACATGAAGTAGAGTTATTATCAGAAATAGGCATTATCTTTCTGCTGTTTGTAATTGGTATAGAGTTCTCCTTAAAAGGCTTAGTCTCTATAAAAATACCGTACTCTGGGGCGGTATGATGCAGGTTGGAGGAACAATCGGACTAACAACACTTTGTGCCACATGGATGGGACTTCCACTTCAAACCTCCATATTTATTGGGTTCTTATTTTCATTGAGTAGTACCGCCATTGTACTTAAAATGCTTCAAGAAAAAGGTGAAACAACCTCTCCACATGGTAGAGTAGCTGTGGGAATATTAATTTTTCAAGATATTATTGTTGTGCTGATGATGTTAGTTACACCGCTGTTGGCAGGACAATCGGAAGACCCTGTAAATGACTTGCTAATGTTGGTGGTAAAATTGCCAGGAGTGCTGATAGTCTTGTTTTTATTGGGGAAATATGTTGTTCCATTATTATTCAAATCTGTAGTAAAAGCCAAAAGTAGAGAGTTGTTTATTTTAACTACCGTAGTACTTTGTTTTGCTACCGCTTGGCTGACTTCTGCAGTGGGTTTGTCGTTGGCATTAGGAGCTTTCTTTGCCGGATTAATTATTTCAGAATCGGAATATAGCCATCAAGCAACGGCCAATATCCTTCCTTTCAGAGAAATTTTCATTAGTTTTTTCTTTGTTTCCATTGGGATGTTATTGGATTTAGAATTTTTCTTTAGCAACATCCTTTCTATTCACTTAATTGCTTTTGGTGTTGTAGCTCTAAAAATTATTATTTTAGTCATAACGGTTTTAATATTAAAATATCCTCCAAGAACAGTTATACTTACAGCACTTAGTCTTTTTCAGGTAGGGGAATTTGCTTTTTTACTATCGGCAACAGGCATGCAGTATGAGTTGATGAGCAATACTATTTATCAGCATTTTTTAGCAATATCTATTATGAGTATGGGAGCAACTCCTTTTATTATTGATTTTTCAGATAAAATTGCTGACTTTTTATTTAAAACTCCATTGCTACTGTACATGTTACCCAAGGAAAAAATAAAATTGTAGGTAAATCGCTTAATTCTTCTGCCTTAAGAAGCGACTATGGTGTTACCCTTTTAGCCATAAAACGAGGAAAAGATTATATTACCGATATTGATAGCGACAACATGATTTTACAAGATGACATCCTCTACCTTTTAGGCGACCACGACCATATTTTATTGGTCAATAAATTCTTTGAAATGGAGGGGTGATAAATAGATTTTTAACTTAATAATACTAAGATTAATAAAACTAAAGGCTGTTAAGTTAAAAATTGTTGGTAAGTTCTCTAATTTTGAGAAGTTGAAATTGAAACTAAATTAGTAAATTGCGTTCAAAAATATTAGTGAAAAGATAATGAAGTTGAAAGAAAATATATCAAGGAAAGATTTTATGAATTTTTTTCGTGACACAGAGAAATTAAATGAACTAACTCCAGATGATAGGATTGAAATATTTAGAACAATTTTATTAGGTAGTTCAGATTTAACCAAAGAGTTATTGAATGAAATTTTAGGAGATTATTCAGTAGATAATCTTAAAATAATAGATTTAAATAATGCTGAGAAGTAATAATTGGACAAGAGAAGAAACTATTGTTGCTTTTAATGTGTATTGTAAAATACCATTTAAAAATAGCAGTAAAACCAATCCTATTATTATAAAATATGCCAATATTATTGGTAGAAGTCCTTCAGCTCTTAATATGAAAGTTGGAAACTTTGGAAGACTTGATCCAGAATTAAAAAAACAAGGAATTGTAGGATTAGGAAATGGAAGCAAACTTGATGAAATTGTTTGGAATGAATTTAATGGAAATTGGGAAAAATTGGCTTACGAAAGTGAGTTATTAATTGCTGCATTTCAAAACAAAAAAGTTGAGGAAATAATTGATGATGAAGTCTTTGAATTTCCAATTGGTACAGAAAAAGAAACAGTAATAAAACAAAGAGTAAATCAAAATTTTTTCCGCTCTACAATACTTTCTTCGTATAATCTAAAGTGCTGTATTACAGGATTATCAATTTCTGACTTTTTGGTAGCAAGTCATATAAAACCCTGGAAGTTAGATGAACTAAATCGTTTAAATCCACACAATGGTTTATGTTTAAATTCAATTCACGACAAAGCATTCGATAAAGGTTTTATGACCATTACACCTGATTATAAAATAAAAGTTTCAAAATATTTCGATGATTTCAAAAAAGATGAAGCTGTTCCTGACCTCTTTTTAAAATATGAAAATCAATCTATTATTTTACCTGATAGATTTCTTCCTTCCAAAGAATTTTTAGATTGGCATTATAAAAATCTCTTTAAAAAATAATAGTGAAAATGAATTAAAATATTAAATTATAAAGACTATTTATACAAAGAAGGCTAACCGTACGATTAGCCTTTCTTGTATATAAAAATGTGAGTTTTTTTTATTTAGCGTAGTTTACAGCTCGTTTCTCACGAATTACGGTAACCTTAACTTGTCCGGGATAGGTCATTTCTGTTTGAATTTTTTGAGCTAACTCAAAAGAAATGGTATCTGCTTGTGTATCGGTTACTTTTCCACTCTCTACAATTACCCTTAACTCTCTACCGGCTTGTATTGCATAAGCTTGTTCCACACCAGGATAAGTCATACCAATGTTTTCCAACTCTTTAATACGTTTAATATAAGATTCCATTACTTCTCTTCTTGCTCCCGGTCTTGCTCCTGAAATAGCATCACAAACCTGAACAATTGGAGAAATTAAGGTTGTCATTTCAATCTCATCATGGTGAGCTCCAATAGCATTACAGATGTCTGGTTTCTCGTTGTACTTCTCAGCTATTTTCATACCCAAGATAGCATGTGGCAATTCCGGATCCTCATCTGGCACTTTACCTATATCGTGTAGTAATCCTGCACGTTTAGCTAATTTAGGGTTCAGTCCTAATTCAGATGCCATAGTAGCACAAAGGTTAGCCACTTCTCGCGAGTGTTGTAGTAAGTTTTGTCCGTAAGAAGAACGGTATTTCATTCTACCTACCATTCTGATTAATTCAGGATGTAAGCCATGAATACCTAAATCTATAGTCGTTCTTTTACCAATTTCTATGATTTCGTCTTCAATTTGTTTTTGGGTTTTCTTTACTACCTCTTCAATTCTTGCTGGGTGAATACGTCCGTCTGTTACCAATTGGTGTAATGAAAGTCTGGCAATTTCTCTTCTAACCGGATCAAAACAAGAAAGTATAATCGCTTCTGGTGTATCATCAACAATAATTTCAACACCTGTAGCAGCTTCTAAAGCTCTAATGTTTCTTCCTTCTCTACCAATAATTCTACCTTTCACTTCATCACCATCAATATTAAATACAGAAACTGAGTTTTCAATAGCTTGCTCTGTAGCAACTCGTTGTATGGTTTGTACCACAATTTTACGAGCTTCTTTGTTGGCGTTAATTTTAGCTTCTTCTACAATGTCTTTAATGTGTGCTAAAGCATTTGTTTTTGCTTCTTCTTTAAGGGCTTCTACCAGCTGAGATTTAGCTTCATCTGCAGTAATGCCTGCAATTTTCTCCAAACTTTCTACTTGCTTGCGATGATTTTTTTCTAACTCTTCCTCTTTAGCAGTAACAATTTCTAATTGATGCGATAAGTTAGCTTTAATCTTAGTGATTTCTGCTTCTTTTCTTTTTACTTCTTCTAATTGCTTAGAAGCAGCATCACTTTTTTGTTTGGCACTGTTTTCAAGGTTAGTAACCTTACGAGTTCTTTCGTTTATGATTTTTTCGTGTTCTTCTTTTAGTTGTAAGAACTTTTCTTTTGCTTGAAGCAATTTTTCTTTACGTTGCACTTCCGCTTCTGCTTTGGCTTCGTCAATTATTTGTTTGCTTTTTGATTCGATGCCTTTTTTAAGAAAGGCTATGGTAAGTCCGATGCCAACTCCTGCACCGACTACAATACCAATAATAATACTAATTACGTCCATAATTTATTTAGTTAATAATGTTAATTATGTACCGCTGGGTGATATTAAAGATAAGCTGTTTTACTAATTTTTAAGGCATAAAAAAACCCGCACAAATTTGGCTTGGATAAACCCCAAAAAAATATATAAATAAAACTGCCAAGTAGTTATCAAACTTCCCGTGTCCGCTAAGCGAATATCCATAAAGGAGTTACAAGGGGCCTGTTTTTATCTGCTTTTGAGCTAGTTTTAATTAAGTAAAACGTTAGTTTATCAAACGAAATAAATTTGCACGGGAATTTTTATATTTCAAATTCTCGATAAATATAATATATTGCTCTATATTTAAAGAACGTTATAGTTGCTGACTGATGAGTTCATCAATCTTAATTAAATCATCTTCTACTGAGGTATTAATAAGCATACCTTTGTTTTTTATTTCTAAGTTGTCCGTTGCAATTTCTAACAACACCATTGCTAACAAATCTTGTAAATCTTTAGTAGCATACATTTTTTTGTATTCACTAATCGATTCATTTATTTTATCAGCTGCTTTTCTTATTCCTTCTTCCTCTTTCGGTTCTATTGTCAGCGGATAAACCCTGTTGGCAATTTTTATTTTTATGGACAACTCTTCCATGAGTTATGTTTAATTATTGACTAATTTTAGCAATACATTTATCTATTTCCCGTACCATTTCGTTAATTTTCAACTTCACATCTTTGGTACTTTCTTTGTCAACACTTTTGGCTAATTTCAATAATTTTAAATTATTTTCAAGAGCTTCAATTTGCTGACTTTTTTGAACTAATTCTTCTTTTAAGGCTAAAACTTTAGCAGAAAGTTGTTCGTTTTCACTTTGGATGTGTTGATGTTTCTCAACCAATCGTTCGGTTTTCTTCCTTAGATTATTAACCAGAGTGTTTATATCTCCCATCTTTCTTCATTTTAATCTCAATGAGAAAAAATTAATTCTCGACAAATGTAATTTTTTTACACCAAATATTGTGGATAAACGAACTATTTTTTCATCATTTGTAGTCATATCAAACCTACTTTTGCATTGTTATTGATATTTCTTATTCAAATTCAAAATTTTAAATCTTTTTTAACGAGCTATAACAAAACTCAAAATACACATGAAATTAATTAAATAACTCTTTCCCTGCACCCCCTCTTTTTTAAGAGAGGGGGAAAAGTTATCGCAAGATAACTTGGGGGTGAGTCAAAAAATAAAAAAAACAGATGAAAAAAAATATAGTATTCATTATTCTTTTAGCAAATACACTCTCTTTTTTTGGACAAGATACCTTACCTGTTAATTATTTTCGCTCGCCTTTAGATATTCCGCTTTATTTATCAGGAAGCTTCGGAGAATTACGTTCTAACCATTTTCATTCTGGAATAGATATTAAAACACAAGGAGTAGAAGGACATAAAATTATTGCTGTGGCAGATGGTTTTGTTTCTCGAATTAAGGTTTCTCCTTACGGTTATGGTAATGCTATTTACATCGATCATCCCAACGGATACACATCAGTTTATGCTCACTTGCAAAAATATAGCGGTAAAATTGCTACAGAAATTAAAAAATACCAATACGCCAACCAAACTTGGGAAATGGATTACTATCCGCCCGATACCTTATTAAAAGTAAAAAAAGGACAAGTAATTGCTCTTTCAGGAAATTCGGGTAGTTCAGGTGGTCCGCACTTGCATTTTGAAATTAGAGAAACACTCTCTGAACATCCTATCAATCCATTGTTGTTGGGTTTTGATGTAAAAGATAATATTGCTCCACAAATCAGAAAAATGGCTATCTATCCGTTAAACGATATTAGTTTTGTCAATCAAAAAAATACCAAAGAAATTTTATCGGTTGTTGGCAGCGGAGGAAATTACAAATTGGCTTCAAACACTCCAATTTCCGCTATTGGCACTGTAGGAATTGGTGTAGATGTAATAGATCAATCGAATGGTGTTTCCAATAAAAATGGTGTGTATGAGGTTAAACTTTTTGTGAATGATAGTTTGATTTATTATTCAGAAATGAACAAATTTAGCTTTGATGAAACTAGGGCGTTAAACTCTTTAATTGATTATGAATATTATTTAAAAACAAAAAACCGCTTTCAAAAAAGTTTTGTTGCCCCCAATAATAAGTTGTCTATTTATAGAAGAAGAACAAATAATGGGAATATATTAATTGAAGATAGTAAAAATTACCTTATTAAATATGAAATTACTGATACGTATAAAAACAAATCTACCTTGGAGTTTGTAATTAGCGGTAATAAAGCAGCAACATCTTCTAACTCTACAATTAAAGGTACTGTAGATACTCTTTTTAGTTATTCCGACAGTAATTATTATGAAAACAAAATGGTTCAAGTAGCCATTCCTAAAAATGCTTTGTATGAAAATTTACCATTTCAGTTTGGCGAAGGAAAACAATTACACAGTGCGTTAACACCAACCTATCAAATTCATAACGATTATACGCCATTGCATTTACCAATTACAGTTGGTATTAAAGTAGGTAGAATTTCTGAAGAACATCGAAAAAAAGCAGTAATGGTAAATATTGATGCCAACCACAGGTTATATTCAAGAGGTGGTGTGTGGAGGAATAATTATTTAGAAGCTACTTCAAAAACATTTGGCGGTTTTGCGGTAATGTTAGATACGGTTGCACCTATTATAAAGCCGGTAAATATTTATCCTAATAAAAATATGAGTAATAATTCCAGTGTTATTTTTTCTATTTCGGATAACCTAAGTGGTATTAAAACCTATAATTTATACATTGACGGAAAGTGGGTTTTAATGGAATTTGAACCAAAGAAAGGTGTGGTCTATCACGATTTTGATAAGTTAGCTAATGGCGAACACACCCTAAAAATAGAAGTAACAGATGGAGTTGGAAATGTTGGCTTGCTAGAAATGCCTTTTGTGAGGTAAAATCTTTCTTATATTTATTTGTATTATTTCCTATAATTTAATCTGACTTATTTTTAAAGATAAATTATTAACTTCGCACGGCTTAGAATTCTGAAAAGAAAAAGATACTAAGTAAATCTTACAATAGTTTATTAAAAACATTAACAAATAAAGAAGGGTATGAGTAACGAAACCGCAACAACTTCGGCTGCAAAAATCTCAAAAGAAGAATTTAAAGCTACCGTTTTAAACGATTATAAATTAGCGTACATGAGCCGCGAAACTTCCTACTTAGGAAGAAAAGAAGTGCTTACCGGAAAGGCTAAGTTTGGTATTTTTGGTGATGGAAAAGAATTGCCTCAAATAGCATTGGCTAAGCAATTTAAAGATGGAGATTTTCGCTCGGGCTATTACAGAGACCAAACTTTAATGATGGCAATTGGTCAGCTAACTATCCAAGAATTTTTTGCTCAATTATATGCTCATACCGATGTAGAAGCTGAACCTTGCTCAGCTGGTCGTTCAATGAATGGGCATTTTGGAACAAGAAGTTTAAACCCAGATGGAACTTGGAAAGACTTAACCAAAATGAAAAATTCTTCTGCAGATATTTCCCCAACAGCAGGTCAGATGTCACGTTTGGTTGGATTAGCTCAGGCTTCTAAAGTGTATAGAAACAGTAAAGAGTTAGCTTCTTTTACCAAATTCTCTAACAAAGGAAATGAAGTAGCTTTTGGAACTATTGGTGATGCCAGTACTTCTGAAGGACCATTCTGGGAAGCCATAAATGCAATTGGTGTTTTACAGGTGCCTGTGGTAATGTCGGTTTGGGATGATGGACACGGAATTTCTGTTCCACAAAAATACCAAACCACTAAGGAAAATATTTCTGAAATTTTAAAAGGCTTTCAACGTGATAAAGGTAAAAATAACGGTTACGAAATTTTTAAAGTAAAAGCTTGGGATTACCCTGCATTGGTAGAAACTTACGAAAAAGCGGTAAAAGTAGCCCGTGAAGAACATTGTCCGGTATTAGTACATGTGGTAGAGGTAACGCAACCTCAGGGACATTCTACTTCCGGTTCTCATGAAAGGTACAAATCTGAAGAGCGATTAAAATGGGAATCAGAATATTGTTGTGTAAGAAAATTCAGAGAATGGATAGAAACCAATAATGTTGCTTCAAAAGAGGAATTAGACGCCTTAGAAAAAGAAGGTAAAAAAGAGGTAAGTGCTCAAAAAAGAGCTGCTTGGGAAGCATACTTAAATCCTATTAAAAAAGAAAGAGATGAAGTGGTTGCTATGCTTACAGCATTGGCGGACGAAAGTGCGAACAAAGCATTTATCACCCCAATGATAACTGCCTTAAAAAGCAATACAGAACCTATCAGAAAAGATATTGTTTCAACAGTAAAAAGAGTGTTGAGAATGGTGCGATTAGAAAGTATGGCTTCAAAAAATACTTTAATTTCTTGGTTAGATAGTGCTTCAAAAGCGAATTATGATAGATATAATTCTACTTTACTTTCGGAGTTTCCTAGCTCACCAATGCGAGTTACTGAGGTAAAAGCAGAACTTACCGACCAAAAAGAAGATGGTAGAGTAGTATTGAGAGAGAACTTCGATAAATTATTAGCTACTTATCCCGAAATATTAATTTTTGGTGAAGATTCAGGAAAAATTGGAGGGGTAAACCAAGGGCTGGAAGGCTTACAAGAAAAATACGGAGAACTCCGAGTAAGCGATACAGGCATTAGAGAAAATACCATCATCGGACAAGGAATAGGAATGGCATTAAGAGGTTTGCGTCCTATTGCAGAAATTCAATATTTAGATTATTTATTGTATGCCATCCAAGTATTAAGTGATGATTTAGCAACTTTACAATATAGAACCAAAGGCGGACAAAAAGCACCGTTAATTATTAGAACTCGTGGACACAGATTAGAGGGGATTTGGCATTCAGGCTCTCCAATGGGAATGATTATTAACTCCATAAGAGGAATGCATGTTTGCGTACCAAGAAACTTAACGCAAGCTGCAGGTTTTTACAATACACTTATTCAAGGCGATGACCCTGCAATTGTTATTGAACCATTGAACGGCTATAGAACTAAAGAGCATATCCCATCTAATTTAGGAGAATTTACTACACCTTTGGGAATTCCTGAAATCTTAACTGAGGGTACAGATATTACCATTGTAAGCTATGGTTCTACCTGTAATTTAGCATTACAAGCAGTACAACAATTGGCTGAAGTTGAAATTTCTGCTGAATTAATAGATGTAAGAACATTATTGCCTTTTGATATCAATCACACCATTGTAGAATCATTGAAAAAAACAAATCGTTTATTAATAGTAGATGAAGATGTTCCGGGTGGAGCAAGTGCATTTATTTTGCAGCAAATTATGGAAGAGCAAAAAGGCTACTATCATTTGGATGCTGAGCCTACAACGCTTACTGCAAAAGCACATCGTCCAGCTTATGGAACAGATGGAGATTACTTTTCTAAACCAAGTATAGAAGATATTTTTGATGCAGCATATACTATTATGAATGAGGCAAATCCACAAAAATATCCGGCTATTTATTAGGTAGAAATAATAAAAAATGTACTTTTACTCCATGAAAACACGTAACATACTGTATATACTACTTTTTGTTACGTGTTTTTCTTTTCAACCCAATTCGTACGACATAGATTTTCTTTTAAAACCAATAAAATGAACCTCAGTTGTTTACGAAATATAGTTTTAGCTTTTATTGTAAGCAGTTCTTTATCAGCTCAAATTCCTCAAAAACAAATTGACAGTTTAATAAGCAGTTTACCATCAATTACAGATAAACAAGAAAAAGTTAATACGCTTAATGTTATTGCTTGGAACATTAGTTATAATGACTTTCAACAAGGAATTGACTATGCGTTGAAATCTGTTGAGGAAGCTAAAGCAATTAATTACCCGAAAGGATTATCCAAAGCGTATAATACATTGGGAACTATTTATGCCGATTTAGGAATGTATGATGATGCCCTTAAGTTTTATAACATCACAATAGAAATAAATAAGGAATATAATTTAAAAGATGGAATGGCAAGTGCGTATGCTAACATTGCTAATATTCATGCACATTTACAAAATTTTCAAACAGCAAAAGAGTATTTTTTACTTTCAAACAATGAATTTAAAACTTTAAATAGGATAGATTCTAAAGTAAAAACAGATTTATCATTATCTAAAGTTTATAAATCTTTAAATCAAGAAGATAGTGCCGAGTACTATCTTAATGAAGCATTCAAATCGGTTAAGAAAAATAATACTAACATATATTTATTGGCCAATGTTTTTGTGTTTAAAGCACAAAGTGAATTAGCTAAGCATAATTATGCTGAAACCTTATTGTATTTACAAGAAGCTGAAGAAAAATTTACTGAAGTAAATAGTTCTTACGATTTGTTTCAGGTGTATAGCATTTATGGAGACCTGTATTATCAACAAAAAAAGTACAATTTGGCTATTAAATATTATACTATAGGATTAGATAAATATTCTAAAAACACTACCGTTACGTTAAAAAGCAATGTTTACAAGGGGTTGTCAGATAGTTATTTAGCAATAGGAAATTTTGCTCAAGCACATGCTTATCAATCTAAGCATATTTTAATAACAGATTCAATCAATAAAGAAAATTCTAATAATAGATTGTTGGCAATGGAAAATGCCTTTAAAAATGAACGAAGTAAACTAGAATTAGATAATTTGAAAAATATAAATAAATTGCAAGAAGCAGAAATTGAAAAACAAAATTCACAAAAAATTGCTATGGCAATTGGACTTAGTTTAATGCTCTTGTTGGCATTTTTTATTTTTAGAAGCTATAAACAAAAACAGAAATCTAATTTATTATTAGAAGAGAAAAATAAAGAAATTACCGATTCAATTACTTATGCCAAGCGTATTCAAAATGCCATATTACCATCAGATAAAACCGTAAAAGAATATTTGCCTAATAATTTTGTGCTTTACATTCCAAAAGATATAATAGCCGGAGATTTTTATTGGCTAGAGCAAATAGATGAAAACATCCTTTTTGCAGCTGCCGATTGTACCGGACATGGAGTTCCAGGAGCAATGGTAAGTGTGGTTTGTAATAATGCTTTAAATAGAACAGTTAGAGAATATAGACTGATCAACCCTGCTGAAATTCTAAATAAAACCAGAGAGATAGTTATTCAAGAATTTGAAAAAAGTGATGATGATGTGAAAGACGGAATGGACATTGCTCTTTGCAGTTTAAGGTTTGATGTTCAAGGTTTGAAGTTAAACGAGCCCGAAACAGCAGCTTTGCTGCAATATGCTGGTGCTAATAATCCTTTGTGGATTATTAGAAAAGCCCCTCCCTTCCTCCCCGAAGGGGAGGGGAAGCCACACACAAGCCCTCCACAAAACATAGGGCTTGCAGAAGAGAGTTCCTCCCCTTCGGGGCGAACAAAGTCTAGTAGACTTTGGGGCGAGCATTTGCGAAAGAGTGGGGCAGAACTTATCGAAATCAAACCCAACAAACAACCTATCGGAAAAACTGATAATCCTCTTTCATTTACAACACACGAAATTCAACTTCAAAAAGGAGATACTATTTATATTTTTACAGATGGTTTTGCCGACCAATTTGGTGGACCAAAAGGTAAAAAACTGATGTATAAACCGTTTAAAGAATTACTACTTTCTATACAAGATAAAAGTATGGACGAGCAAAAAATAATTTTAGAACAGCATTTCGATAACTGGAAGGGAGAGCTTGAACAAGTTGATGATGTTTGTGTTATTGGCGTGAGGGTTTAATGAAAAGTTTGATTTAAAGCAACTTGTAAGTATAACTTTGAAGAAAATTCTTAAGTTTATAAAAAATTAAAACAATGCAAAACTTTATATTTAAACTGGTATTTTTATTAACACTTTTACTGAGCGGAAATTTAATTATAGCTCAGCACAATCATTCACATTCCCACGAACATGAAGAAAATTCTTCAAATAAAGTAGAGCACCTTTCATTTAAAGATACATTTTTTGGTAGTGAAAATAACTTTCAGGTGTGTTACCCAAAAGACCATAGAAATTTTTTCTATGCCATATTTTTATTAATCTTATTGGTTGCAGTATTAGCAATTTTCACTTTTATTAATGCAAGGAAAACCAATAAATTACTGGAGTCTAAAAATAAAATCATTGAAGAAAAAAATAAAGATTTAGTGGATAGCATAAAATATTCCTTACAAATACAAAAATCTATCCTTCCAAAAGCAAGCACAGTAAATAATTCCTTTGAAAATATTTTTGTTTTTTATTGTCCTAAAGATATTGTTAGTGGAGATTTTTACTGGATACATCATGATGAGCGTTATGCTTATGTGGCAGTAGTAGATTGTACCGGACATGGAGTGCCGGGGGCATTTTTATCTTTAATTGGAAATAATGCCATAAATAAAGCAGTAAAAGAAGATGGAGAAGCTGAACCAGGAGCTATTTTAGATAAAATGAATTATTATGTAAAAGAAACTTTAAATCAGCATGGAGATGGAGAACTAAAAGACGGAATGGAAGTAGCACTTTGTAGGTTAGATAAACAAACCAACACTCTTTTATTTGCAGGAGCTAATCTTAGTTTAATATATTTTAATAACGGAGAACTTCATACTGTAAAAGGCACAAAATGTTCAGTTGGCTCTGTACAAACTCACGTTAAAAATGCACCTGAAACACATATTGTTCAATTAGAAAAAGGAGATAGCTTTTATTTGTTTTCGGATGGAATAATAGACCAATTTGGTGGGAAAGAAGGAAAGAAATTTAAAATAAGTGGATTGAAGAATTTATTAACAGCAATACATCAAAAAGAGATTACTACCCAACAAAAAGAAGTTGTTCATACTTTTGAAACTTGGAAAAACAATCAAGAACAACTGGATGATGTTTGTGTAATTGGTATATCTGTTTGATTAATAAAAATATACGTCAACTGACGTATCGTTTTACAGCATAAACCTATTTAATTTGGTTAAAATTTTAAACAACCAAATTATGCACTTTCCAAAATACATTTTACTGATAGCTTTTCTGTTTTTTAATACAGTTTTTTTAAAAGCTCAAACAACAGAAGAGTTATATAAAGAATTAAACGAGGTTTTAGCAATTCAAAGCGAACAAGAAAAACTTACTTCATTAGAAAATTTTACAAAATCTATTCTTTTTAAAAACATTGAAGTTGGTTTTAAAGCTTCTAAAAATCTTATAATAGTTGCTAAAAATCAAAAAGATAATAAAGCATTAATGAATGCCTATAATTGGACAGGGCTTAATTATTATTATTTAGGAGAAATTGATACTGCATTTCTTTATTATGATTCATTACTTATACTTGCTGAACGTGAAAAAGATCATCTTATGTCATTAAAAGCTCGTGGGAATAGAGGTTTGGTTTATGAAAAGAAAGGTGATTTTATTAAAGCTTTTGAAGAATATGGATTTGCCAATAAACAAGCCATAATTTTAAAAGATACCTCATTTATGGCAAGTTCAAATGGAAATTTAGGCAATGTTTCTATCCGACTTGGCAAATACAGTGAAGCTTTAGAATACTTAAATAATGCTTTAAAATATTTTAAATATTCTGGAAATAAAATAGGAGAAGCGAATCAATATAATTCTTTATCAATGGTGTATGAGTCTATAAACGACTCAGTAAATCATGAAAAATACTTATTATTAGCTGCCGAAATTTATGAACAAATAGGTGCTAAAGTTCAATATTCAACAGTTTTAATAAATCTTTCTGCATTAGAAGAAAAAAGAGGAAATAATTTAAAAGCACTTGCATTAGCAGAAAAATCCTTAGCAATAAAACGGGAATATAATGACCAAATAGGAATTCTTCCGTTGTTACTAAATATGTCTATACTTTATAATAAAGAGAAAAAGTACGAAGCCTCTTCTGGTGCTTTAGATGAAGTAATGTCAATATCGTTAAAAGAAGGAGATTTATTTCATCAGGCTGAGGCAATGATAAAAAGAGCGGGATTATACAGAATTACAGGCAAAATGGAACAAGCATATGATTTATTATTAGATTACATTGCTTTACGAGAAGAAATATTAGGGGAAGAAACTCAAAAAGCAGTTGCTGAGTTTCAAGAAAAATATGAATCTGAAAACAAACAATTAGAAATTGATAAGCTTACAAAAGAAAAACAAGTGAGTAACTTAATTATTGAAAAACAAGAAACCAACAAAAAGATTTTAATAGGAATAATTGTAGGAGGATTATTAATTTTATTTATTTTGATTTATGCATTTATTCAGAAAAGAAAAAATAATATTGAATTAGAAGCAAGAAACAAAGAAATTAATTTTCAGAAACATATAGTAGAAGAAAAAAACAAAGAAATAACGGATAGTATTGTTTACGCTAAAAGAATACAAGCAGCAATATTGCCTCCCCAAAAAATTGTAAAACAATATCTAAATGAAAGTTTTATTTTATACAAACCAAAAGACATAGTTGCTGGAGATTTTTATTGGATGGAGTGCCTCCCCCTAACCCCCTCCAAGGGAGGGGGGACACCCTTCCCTTTGGGAAGGGATGGGGATGGGCTTGTATTGTTTGCGGCAGCCGATTGTACCGGACATGGAGTTCCGGGAGCCATGGTGAGTGTGGTTTGTAATAATGGTTTAAACCGTTCGGTAAGAGAATATGGACTAACAGATCCGGGAAAAATATTAGACAAAACCAGAGAAATTGTTATTCAGGAATTTGAAAAAAGTGAAGATGATGTAAAAGACGGAATGGATATAGCGTTATGCAGTTTAAGGTTGGATGTTGAAGGTTTGAAGTTGAACAAACCCGAAACAATTGCAATACTTCAATATGCCGGAGCTAATAATCCGTTGTGGATTGTAAGAAATGAGGAAATAATTGAGATTAAGGCCAATAAACAACCCATAGGAAAGTACGATAATTTAGAACCTTATACCACTCATACTGTTGAACTGCAAAAAAATGATACCATTTACATCTTTTCAGATGGTTTTGCCGACCAATTTGGAGGAGAAAACGGTAAGAAATTAAAAGCGGCAAACTTCAAAAAATTATTGCTCTCTATGCAAAATGAGATTATGACTAGACAAAAAGAACTGTTAGATGACGCTTTTGAGCAATGGAAAGGAGAGTTAGAACAACTGGATGATGTTTGTGTAATTGGCGTTAGGGTGTGATATCAATTATCTCTTATTACATTATTTTGTTGTTAATGAAAGTAATAGGTTTTTGTTGTATTAGTGCTAAAAAAAATTATAAATAAATTTGAATCATTGCTTGTTTTAATAATTATTATTTACATATATTTGCATCCGCTTTTAAAAAGCAGTTGGGGAGATTAGCTCAGTTGGTTCAGAGCATCTCGTTTACACCGAGGGGGTCGGGGGTTCGAATCCCTCATCTCCCACCAACTAAAAAACCTCTTAGAGTTTCTAAGAGGTTTTTTTATGCAAGTACAAAAAGTGTACTTAACTTTTAAAAAATGCCTTAATGAATTAATTTAGTAAGTAATAAATAGCCGAGCATTAAAGCCATAATGGCTATTAATACCCAATACGTACCTTTAAATAAATTCTTATTTCTTTTTCTATCTTTTAAAAATTGAAAAGTAAGTATCACTAAAAATGAGATGATAAAAATTAGTGCGAATATTTTTTGACCTTGAGAAAACATATTTATTATTAAAATTTAAAATGGACAAATATTCTTCCGAAGTTTTTAGCGTCTTTTTCTAATCGGTGATATTGGGTTTTTATGGAAGGTAATTGTAAAAATCGGATAACTTTTTTCTTTAATTGTCCTGAACCTTTTCCGGGAATAATTTCTACTAACTTAATTTTTTTGTCAACAGCTTTTTTTATTATTTCTTCAAGTGCGTTGTCAATCTGTTGTCCTTTGTTGTAAATATCGTGTAAATCGAGCTTAAGTTTACTCATTTATGAAATTCTTATTCAGCAGATGAAGCGGTTACTATCCAATCTTTATCTTTTTTCTGCATAGTAACTTCAATTTTTAGTGGGTTTGCTTTTCTAAATGATGCTTTAATCAGCACGCTATCACCTTCAAAATGCATTACTTCAAATATAAAGTAACTGTCTAAACTTCCTTTGTAAATGTTTTTAAACGTTTCAATTTCTTCATAAGTCATTACTTTAACTCTTTTGTTAAACTTAAAAACAATCAGATTGTTAGGGATTTTATCATCATTTATGATAAGGATGGGAGTTTGTCCCGACATCTCATCACCATTATAATGTTTTTTCAACACTTCTAAATCTAGTGTTTTTTGAATTACCAAATTGATGTCTCGTGCACTTTGGGCAAACATGATTGCCGGAAGTAAGAATAGTATGAGGATTAGCTTTTTCATTATTATATTGGTGCTAAAATATTGTTAGTTATTAAATTCCAATGAATTTTTAATAATCGAACAAATATAATAAGTTTACTCAAATAGTTACGAAAAAATGAAACTTTTGTTTTCATATGTAGAAAATTTATTGTTTTAAATCGGTCATATGGAATTAGCCAAGTTGTTTTTACCTATGTATGCGTACGTTCTGTGCGTGGCTATTTCATATATTTCTAACATGATGTTTTAACTCAGGATAAAATTGTTCAAAATCTTTTTTTAATTCACTTTTAAACTCCAATAACAAATGATGTGCCACTTGCATTTCGTTTTCAAAAGTTGTTCTTCTCGATAAACCCGTCAAAGCCCTTTGTATTCCTTCTATTGATGCGTAATTATAAAGCCAATTGTTCTTACTCATATGATGAAAAATAAAACTGGTTTTTGGGGTTAGTAAGTCAATATTTTTATTTAAAACGGAATAAGTTTTTAAGCTAAATTCTTTTAATTCTAGGGTTGAATAATTATTAAAATTGTTTGCTAAAAAATAATCGTAAAAAACATCTATAACAACAGGCGTATATTTTCGCTGAAATTTTCTGATTAAATTTTTACTATTTTCTACTATGGGATGACTATCGGTAAAGCTATCAATTTCTCTATGCATTAAAATACCTTGTTGAATAGCTTCAGGGTATTTTTTATACTGCTTTCCTTTCACATCATCAGCAATAAAGTTTCCAATAATTAATGCTTCGTTTTGTTGCGAAAGTAGAAAATGTGCCAAATAATTCATTAATTTTTTCCTTTAATCTATAAAAATTACCATTAGTGTAATTTATCTTCTAATTTAACTCTTTACTCTCTATTTTTGTTTCATTATTTAATTTATAAACTTAGAAAACATGAAAATAGTAATTTCTATAGCATTATTTTTTGGAGCTATAAGCAGTATATTTGGACAAGATAAATATTCATTTTATATGGATTTGAACAAAATTAGTAACGATTTAATAGAAGTTACTTTAGAAACTCCAGCAGTTAAAGAAAGTAAAATAATTTATAACATGCCTAAAATTGTTCCCGGTACGTATCAAATTTACGATTTCGGACAATATGTAATGGATTTCCAGGCTTTTGATGTAAACGGAAAAAGTCTTTATGTAAACAGATTAGATGATAACAGGTGGGAAATTCATGATGCCGATAAAATGAAAAAAATAGCTTATTGGGTAGAAGATACTTGGGATGCAAATGTGGATGAATTGGTTTTTGAACCAGGTGGAACTAATATTGAAGAAAACCAAAATGTAGTATTAAATAACCATGGCTTTTTTGGTTATTTCGATAATATAAAAAACTTAACTTACGAGTTAAACATTACCAGACCAGTTGATTTTTATGGTTCTACAGGATTAACGAACATAACCACTACAGGCAATACAGATCAATTTACTATTGATAATTATATGGATTTGGTGGATTCACCAATTATGTATAATCAGCCAGATACGGTTACCTTTAAAATTGCGGAGACAGCTATTTTAGTTTCTGTTTACTCTAAAAATAAAGTTGCTCCGGCAGAAGTTTTAGCCAAAGATATTAAAGGAATTTTAGAAGCTCAAAAAGAATATTTAGGTGGCAAATTACCTGTAGATAAATATGCTTTTATTATTTATCTTTATGAAGGCGTGAGTGGTTCTGGAGGAAGTGGAGCCTTAGAGCATTCTTATTCTTCATTTTATTATTTGCCAGAAATGGATCCTGCCAGATTATCTGGATTTTTGGTAGATGTGGCTGCTCACGAATTTTTTCACATTGTTACTCCATTAAATATTCACTCAGAAGAAATTGGCAATTTTGATTACATTAACCCTAAAATGTCAAAACATTTATGGTTGTACGAAGGTGTTACAGAATATTTCGCCAATCATGTTCAGGTTTATCAAAACATGATTACTCCCGAAGCTTATTTTGATGTGTTAATGGATAAAATGGCTACGGCAGAAGGTTTTAAAGACGATTTGCCATTTACAAAAATGAGCTTAGGTGCGTTAGATGCACATCAAGACCAATACATGAATGTGTATAACAAAGGAGCATTAATAGGTTTATGTTTAGATATTTTAATAAGAGAGCAAACTAGTGGTAAAAAAGGCTTGAAAGATTTAATGTTAATGCTATCAGAAGAATACGGAAAAGATGTTTCTTTTAAAGATGATGAGCTTTTTGACAAGATTGCTCAATTAATTTCTCCCGAATTACGTGCTTTTTTTGCTAATTATGTAGAAGGTTCAAAGCCATTGCCTTTTGAAGAAGTGTTGGCTAAAGTAGGGGTTGACTTTAAAACAGATGTTACCGTTAAAGAAGTTGGTTTTGGTGGTGCAGCCATTGGGTTTAATATGGAAACACAACGACTTTTTGTTATGGATATTGCTGATTTAAATAAGTTTGGTAAAAAGTTAAAGATGAAAATTAATGATGAAATTATTGCTATAAACGGTAAAGAACTTAGCTTAGATAATTTAGAAGATGTAATTATTGATTACCAAACGAACACCAAAGATGGTGAAAAAGTAGAAATTTTAGTGGAAAGAAAAGTAAAGGGTAAAACAACTCAGGTTTTACTAAAAGCTAAAGCAATACAAACAGAAGCAACACAAGATTATTTTATGGCTATTAATCCTAATGCTACCGAACAACAAGTGCAGTTGAGAAAAACTTGGTTAGGACAATAAAAAATGATAAGTAAGCGAAATAATTTAGCTATTTCGCTTACTTTTATTGTCTAAATTAAAATTAAATTGAGTTATTCTAGAACTAAAATATATTGGCTACTCCAACTTTTTGGATGGGCTATCTATGTAAGCGTTGTTGGCTATTTCAATTTTCTTTCTAATAATGATTTAACCATTTCTTTTTGGCTGAGTTTAGGCTCTATTTTTTTGATTACACTTTTAATATCACATATATTTAGGTGTATCATTATTATTAGAAATTTAATGAGTTTGCCAGTAACGCAACTCATCATCCCTATCTTTTTTGGTTCTTTATTACAAGCACTTGTTACTTACTTTTTAAAGTTAATTGTTATAGAAAAATTTATTGAAGGAAGAGCATTTTCTATATCTTTAAATGGTTTAATAACAGGAGTGTTGAGTTGGTTTTTTATTTATTTATTGTGGTCGCTTTTTTATTTTCTGTTTCATTATGTAACCAATTATAAAAAGGAAGAAATTAAAAACCTAAAATGGCAAGCAGCTAAAAATGAAATTGAGCTGAACAGATTAATTTCTCAGTTAAACCCACACTTTGTTTTTAACGCCATGAATAGCATTAGGGCTTTAATTGACGAAAATCCTATATTGGCAAAAAAAGCGGTAACGGAATTATCCAACGTACTCAGAAATTCTTTGTTGATGGGAAAAAAGACCTTAGTTCCATTTTCTGAAGAGCTTAAAATGGTAGAAGATTATTTGAGTTTAGAAAAAATGCGTTTTGAAGAAAAATTAATGATTAAATTAGCTATAAATGAAAACACTAAAAACTTTTTGGTGCCGCCATTAATGATACAAACCTTGGTAGAGAATGCTATAAAACATGGAACTTCTAAACTCCCAAAAGGCGGGACGGTAGAAATAACAGCATCGATAGAAGCTGATAAGCTAAAAGTAATTATTTATAATAGTGGGTATTACGATGCACAAGCCAGCTCAGAAACAGGTTTTGGATTAGCAAATACCCAACAACGATTAGATTTACTTTATGGAAAAGAGGCTCTTTTTTCTATCAAAAATGAAGATAACAAAGTAAAAACGATGGTAGTTATTCCGCGTAAATAATATTAATAGACCTCCAAGGTTCTGAAAACCTTGGAGGTTTATAAGTCAGCTATTAATTCTCCAAAATCTTAAATTCCGAACGTCTATTTTGCTGATGAGCCACTTCTTTTTCTTGTTCGGTAGCCATTTTATTTATCATTTCTTCCTTCACTAACGGTTGCGTTTCTCCATAACCTTTAGCAATTAAACGAGAACGATCTATTCCTTTAGAAGTTAAATAATCCACACACGATTGAGCTCTTTCTTGAGATAGTTTTAAATTATACGCATCGCCACCTCTAGAATCGGTATGAGCTGCTAACTCTACTTTCATTTTGGCATTTTTATTAAGCAGTTCAACTACTTTATCTAATTCATTATATGATGAAGACCTTAAACTGGCTTTGTTATAATCATAAAAAATATTCATCAATACCACTTTTTTACCTTTTTCAATTTTATCTAAACCAATATTTTTTTCTATTTCCTGAAAAGCAGCTGTGTCAGGAATATTGATGTTTTCTGAATAAAAAAGGTAGCCTTCTTTTTTCACACTAATTCCATAATCATGTCCGGCAGGTAAAGAAACCATATATTTCCCCGTTGCACTATTCGATTCGTAGGAGGAAACCATTTCATTTTTATCATTGTCAAAAATTTCTATTAAAGCACTTAATGGTGCTTTGGTTTTATTATCGAAAACAACTCCTTTTAACAAAGTAAGTTTGGGGCGACTATTATTTTTAATTTCATCAAGAAAAACTATTTTATAAATGTCTCTTTTGCCTTCACCACCTGTTTTTCCAGAAGTGTAATACCCATGTTCGCCATTTGCTGTTAGTACAAAAGCAACATCATCACCAGCTGAGTTGATAGGGTATCCTAAATTTTGAGGGGTAGTCCATTTTCCTTTGTCTAAACTACTTTTAAAAATATCAAAACCTCCCATAGAGTTGTTTCCATTTGAGCTGAAATAAAGCGTTTTTCCATCGGGATGAAGAAAAATAGCATCTTCATCAAATTCTGTATTTATTGGGCTGCCTAAGTTTATAGCATCGCCCCAATTGCCTTCTTTGTCTTGCGTACATTTGTAAATGTCTTTTCCACCTTTTCCTCCAGGTCTGTCGCTAACAAAGAAAATAGTTTTTCCTGTATAGTCGTAACTTGCTGATGTTTCTTGGTATTTAGAAGTAATAGGTTTAGGTAATTCTGTAGGTTCAGTCCATTCAGTGCCTTTTTTTTCCGTAACGTAAATATTTCCTATACCTTTTTGATTGTCTCTATAAATAAAAAGTTTCTGACCATCAATTGAAAGCCCTACGGTAGCGTCATGGAATTCACTATTTACGGGGTTTCCTAAATTAGTTGCAGGTTGCCAATTTCCATCATCACTTTTAGAGCTATAGTAAATATCTTCATAAAAATCATCAATCTGATTATCTCTTCCACCACCTTCTGTATCATTTCTTCTTGAGGTAAAAAATAGTTCGGATTCATCAGCAGTAATTACTGGAACATATTCTTGGTTTGATGAATTAATAGATGTGCCAACATTTACAATTTCTACATTTATAGGTGTTTTAATGAGTTTTTTGGCGTAAGTACATTCTTTAATTTTTTTATCTACATTATTCAATTCATTGGGTTTAATGTTAGAACCCTTTGTTTTTGCACTTCTATAGAGTTTTATAGCTTCATCAAACTCATTTTCGCTATGTTTTATTTGGGCATTTAAGAAAACAAAATAACCATCAGGTTGAGCATCTAATTTAAAAACACTTTCTAATAGTTGTTTGGCTTTATGAATATCATCTGTTTGAAAATAACAATCAGCAATTTTTCCATTTAGTTCAGCATTATTCGGATTGAAATTTTGGGCTTTTTCAAAGGGTTCAATTGCTTGAGAAAAAACGCCATTAAAGTAAGCTAAATTGCCTTCATGTAAATCTGCTAAGGCTTGTTTGAAACCATCTTTGTTGTTGCTAAAGTTTTTTTTGTCGAAATCTACATTTTGTGACATAATTGATGACAATGAGCCTAGAAAAAATAAAGCTATTAAGATTAAATTTTTCATTTTTTTATTTGTAAAAGTAGTTATTTCAAACAATTAATAAATCATATTAACTGACCCAATAGCAGTATGTTTTTTGCCATTAAGATCTTGGTAATTCAATTTCCAAACATATACGCCATTTTGAACCATAGCTCCTTGATAAGTTCCATTCCATGGTTCAAATTTTACATCAGAAATAAATATTAATTCTCCCCAACGGTTAAAAATCATAAATTCATACCCTTCTTCAGAGATGCCAAATCCATTTGGAGCAAAACCTTCATTCAAGTTGTCAAAATCTGGCGTAAAAGCATTAGGAACATAAAGTCCCATATCTCCTTCTACAGTTAGAATTTGAACT
This sequence comes from uncultured Flavobacteriales bacterium, assembly GCA_937901255.1. Classification (GTDB taxonomy): domain Bacteria; phylum Bacteroidota; class Bacteroidia; order Flavobacteriales_E; family Vicingaceae; genus BRH-c54. The sequence continues at coordinate 39,163 of CALCHN010000028.1, forward strand.
GTGGTGTTTTTACAATCATTATCATCCGTAACGGTTAAGTAAATGGGGTAATTTCCTGTATCTGTCGGAAAAGTATAATTAAAATTAGGAATAAATATAGAGTCTAAGCCACCAATATCCCAAGCCCAATTTATAATATTGTTATAAGATAAATCAGTAAATGAAGTGGTTGGATTAAGCATAGTTAGTGGATTTTCTTCAATAATAAAATCAGCAGTAGGGTTGGGATGAATGGTAATATATGCTAATTCTGTATGTGAATTGCTGCAAGAGCCTGTTTGCGGAGATGTGGTAACGGTTAAGGTAACATCATAAGTTCCTGCTGTTAAAAATGAATGTGAAACGGTATCGCCATTTAGCGTTGTTCCATCACTAAGATACCATGAAGCACTGTATGACATCGCTCCTGTTGTGTTGTAGAATTCAAATGTTTCAATGGGTTCTTCACATGCCTCAAACATGTTGGCAGAAAAGCTAACAGTTGGTATAGGACGTACATAAATGGTTATGCTATCGGTTATGGGTGTAGAACAGCCATCATTAATAATAACAGTATAAGTAGAGGTTATACTTGGAGAAACCGTTGTACTTGAATCGGTGGAACCATTGCTCCATTGGTAGGTGTATGGACCTCCATTTCCTAAACTCGGAGAGGTATAAATAATAGTTTGCTCATTAGGACAAACAGAATCGTTGGTAGTGTTTGTAGTAGTTGCAATAGAAGGTTTTACTGATAGGGTAGTGTGAATTATACTGTCGCAACCTAAATAAGAAGCATTAAACAAGGTGTCTATATAAACTCCTGGTGTGGTTTGGTAGCTTCCGCCTAATAAAGCACTATCGCCAAAACAAATTCCTAAATTAGCATTATAAAGAGGAAGAGGATTAATGATTACAGTAGTTCTTAAAATACTGTCGCAACCCATGTAGTTAGCGTTAAACAAGGTATCAACATATGTTCCTCCTGTTGTTTGAAAAGCACCTCCAATAAAAACGCTATCGTTTTGACAAATGGCAACGGTATCTACGCCAGAAGTAGTATCACAAATGGTAAGCACCCAAGGTGAGAAGGTGGTTTGACCGGCAACAATCCCAGAAGTACCAACTCCTGCAACAACTCCGGGAGTTCCTGGTCCAACTTGTGGATCCCAAGCGGCACCGTTCCAATGTTGTGCAAAAATTTGCCCTGTGGGATTCATGGTAGTATTTTCAATTCCTCTGTAAGAAAAGTTTAAATCTGAGGTAATTGGAGCGGGTGATTGGATATCCCAAAACCTATCTATGGCTCGCTGAATAGCATCTGCTGTTCCGGTCATACTTGTTACTGCTCCAACATTAGTAGCAGTAGGGTAAGGTAAATTAGCCTGATTGGTGGTCCACGTTGATACCAATATATCGTTTACTCCTCCAGAAGTTTTTCCAAAAGTAAAAGGAATATAATCAGCTGCATTTACGCCAAAAGGAAACAAATAATTTCCTGCTCCGTTGGTATTTAACCATTTGATGTAATGGTACTGGTTTTCTGAGTGGATGTGTCCGCCACTCAATCGCACAATTCCTTGATCGGAAGGCTCATCAATTACCACATACATACTGTTTGCAGCTGTTCCTCCATCTAAAACAATATATGCTCCATCTAACACCAAAACATTGTTTTGAGCAAAAATGCTACAACTCATTAACATTAGTAGAATGAACGATATGTGTTTATTTAATTGCATTTATTTTTCTTGTGATTGAATTAATTTTTTGAGTTCTTCTAGTTCTTTTTTCAGGAGTTCAATTTCTTGAGATTGTTCATCAATAATCTTTTGTTGCTCTTGAATAGCTTGGACATTGATTAAAGATAGTTTAGCATAATTTACTCCCCACAATTCTTTATTTTCATCAGTTGGTTGGTGAATTAATTCGGGAAAAACTTCATTCAATTCCTGAGCAATCACACCAAAATCTTTAGTGTTAGCAGCATCATTAAAAGCAATGTTTCCTGATGAGGTGTAATATTGATTTCTCAACGTATAATTATAAATTTTAATCTTGTTAAGATTGCTCAAAACCGATGTTTTTCTTTCCGAAAAATCTTTTTTAACACGTTTATCACTAACTACAATGTAATTAGTAGCATAAAACTGTCCGTCACCTTCTAGTCTGGCGAGTAGTTGTTCATTTCCAGCTTGGTCGTATCTTCTAAAATAAAAGCCTCTATGTGTATTTTGGTTGGCAGCTGGAGCATTCCAAGTAGTAACATTCCATAAGTCAACACCGCTTGTTCCTCCCCAACGGTTAACTCCTATTGCTAATCCACCAACTCCGTTAACAAAAGTATGTCCGGGAGGATTTCCTGCAACATTTGGGTCATTGTTGTAATTACCAAAAAAGCTGAAGCCACCTGTAACAGATAGTTTCCATGTTTCGTTGTCAATGTTAAAATTTGGTGCAGTTGTAGGGACTTTTTGAGAACCAATTCTCACCGCTCCATTACTTTGAACCGACATGATAATGTTTTGAGTGTTGTTAGTTCCATTAATGCCTTTTATTACAAATCGGTCGATACCTGCATCGTTAGAATTTTGAGCATTATCTCCAATAAGCATTTCAATGTTACTTACATCATTGGCAACATTAACGCGTTTTATGGATAAATTATCTGTATTTTCCCAAGGCTCTCCAAAAATCAACTCCCTTCCATCCCCAGGTATTGGAGAGGTTTCTCCCAACTGGAAATTTCCATTAGTAACGGTAAATTGCTGAGTAGGAACAAAACCTGTAAATTGGTCGCCTGTAACAGCTCTACCATTTTGGTAAATCTTAAACACATCACCAATAAAAGCAGGGTTTCCAACTTCGCCAGGGAAAAAACCTAAATACCCGTCAGGGTGAACTCTGGCTCTATATTCAAGAACACCACCAGCTCCACCTCTCCAAATTAATCTGCCGCCATCAGGATTGGTAGTATTGATGTGAACGTGTCCATTTATTTCTAATTTTTCTGATGGAATGGGCGTTCCAATCCCAGTATTTCCATTGGTTAAAATTCTTACTTGCTCCAAATTGTTGGTTCTAAAAACCAAGTCTTGATTATCTATAGTTCCTAAAAAGTTTGTTGCAGGGTTAGTTCCTGTATTTCCTAACGTTTGCCAAGCATCATCTACTAATCTTACCCATTTTGCTCCATCCCAATAGTAGTAGCCAGGATAAACATCATTAATGGTTGCGGTATTAAAAACTAAAAGTGAGTTGGCTATACCTGCACCAATAGGAGCATTGTTGTTGGTAGCTGTTAATGGAATTCGAGGGATTAATAAGCCTTTATTATTGTTAGGGGTAGCATCTATATCTAACAAAGCAGAAGCATTGGGTGCTGCTCCTGTTGTGTTAATTCCCGCACTTTGGGAAAAAAGATTAGTACATGATAAAACAGAAGCAATAAGTATGATAATTTTATATTTCAAAATGCACATTTTATGAGGGTTTAATTTTGTATTTAAAAATTTAAAATTCTATCAATTTAAAAAAGCAATATTAGTTAAAGTACTTACTGTAAAAGTATTAATTAGTTTATTCTTCTCCAAAATTTTACTGCTACATTGGTGGGTCTAGTTTCCGGAGCTGTGTTGCCCGAATCCATATTACTAACATTAACCGTTCCTGTATGGTTATGTACAGGAATGGTATGAGAATGAGCTCCATCTGCATTTATGGTATGAGTATGCGTAAAGCAATTACTATTCATTTGTCCCATAAAATTACCTACTGTTGGCAAACCGTTCCATCCTTGTCCACAAGTGCTTGGCGTTGGGTTTCCATAAGGAGCATTAAGACCAGAGCTAGCTAAATTATCATCATAAGGAATCCAAGTACTTCCATTAAAAGTAGAAATTCCTCCAGTTTGTCCACCATGCGAGTGGCTTCCATCAGTAGAAGTAGTAGATGCGGCTGAATTATCAATGGTAACAGTAGCAGTATGGGTATGGTCTTGAACTGCGTCATTTTGCACTGTACCAGTTAAAGCTCCACCTTGTGCGACATTAGCATTTCCACCTGTAGCTCTAATAAATTCCCCATTTTGAATATCAGTGGCTATCCATTGTGTGCAAGGGTAAAGAGTATTTGGGTCGACAGCATTAGCCCATTGCAAATAAGTTGCACCGATAGGAGGGGTGTTTACGAACATCCAGCAAGTACCATTAAAAACTTCGAGCATTCCGGCAGTAGTGTTAAATCTTGTAGCACCGGTTGGTGGTGCCGGAGGTTGTTGTGCCGTAGTTCCTGTTGGCATACCTAAAGCATCTGTGGCATTTACTTGCAAAGAAAGCACTGGAGTTGGGGTATTTACGCCTATTTCACCTGTAGATAAAATTCTAACTCTTTCGGTATTGTTCGTTTTAATTACCAAATCTTGATTATCTATAGTTCCTAAAAAGTTAGTGGCTGGATTAGTTCCTGTATTTCCTAATGTTTGCCAAGCATCATCTGCCAATCTTACCCATTTTGCACCATCCCAATAGTAGTAACCGGGATAAACATCATTAATAGTTGCCGTATTAAATACCATAAGCGAATTGGCAATACCTGCACCAATAGGAGCATTGTTGTTGGTAGCTGTTAAAGGTATTCTAGGAATTAACAAACCTTTGTTGTTATTAGGGGCAGCATCTATATCTAACAAAGCAGAAGCATTGGGTGCAGTTCCTGTTGTGTTAATCCCAGCACTTTGGGAGAAGCCAATGGTTGATAAATGAAATGAAATTACTAAAAGTAAAAAGTTTTTTAAACTTAAAAAATGGCTTATATTCATCGTGTAACAAGTTGTTTTATACAATAGTTGGCTAAAATATAAAAAATTTGATGAATACGAATATAAAAAACTTATTTATTTTAGGAATCTGTGAGATGTTTGTAAAACTTTAAATAATTGTTAAGCAATTGTTTGAAAGATATAGTTGTTTGTATAAATTTAAATTCTAAGAGTGAGAAAGGTGTGGAAATGTTTTGAAAAGTAAGTTGAAGAATTGGTTTTTTGTGTTTACTGAAAACTTTTTTATTTTATAAAGGATGTTTGTTACCTTTACACCCTTAAATATAAACAGATGAAAAAATTAGTGTATTCCCCAATATTAGTATTGTTATTGTTTGTTGTGTCGTGTCAGTCGGATAAAAAATCGGTCAGTTATTATGAGCAAATTAACAAAAAAGCTACAGCAGAAGAGTTGATGCAACGAATTAACTTGTCTATTGATAAGGTTGCAAAAGAAGAAAAGAAAAAGAATTTAGTTGAGCAAGATAACGATTTGTTGGTTTATAAATATGAATTAAGTGAGTCAGATTTTTATAAATTAACCTATGTGTTTGATGAATTGGGTTGTTTTGAAGTAGGTTTAGATTTTCAAATAAATAACAAAGAGCAGTTTGGTATTTTAAAAGAAGCCTATACTAAACAGATTAATGAGTTGAAAGATTTTAAGTTAGTTGATGATGCTAATGGTTTGGCAAGATGGTTAAAAAATGACGAAAGTATTTCCATAGAATTAGATTTTGCTCTGCAAGAAGATGGTATTTTAGTGTTAACCATTTTTGCCAATGAATAAAATTTCTTTAAGCATTTGAAAGTAAAGAAAATTTGTTTACTTTTGCCGTCCTTTTTTTAAAAGGAATAACAATTATTTATAAACAAAAAACATTAAAAAAATGACTAAACGTTATGAAACTGTTTTCATTTTAACTCCCGTTTTATCTGCAGATCAGGTAAAGGAAACAGTAGTAAACTTTAAAAAGTTTTTAAAAGATTCAGGTGCTAAGTTGATGCACGAAGAAGATTGGGGTTTAAGAAAACTAGCTTACCCAATTCAAAAAAAATCAACAGGTTTTTATTATTTGTTTGAGTACGAAATAGAAGGAGAAGCTATTGCTAATATAGAATTAGCATTAAAGAGAGACGAAAAAGTAATGCGTTTTCTAACAGTAGCTTTAGATAAGCATGCTATTGCTTTCGTAGAATCAAGAAAAAACAGAAGTAAAAAAGCTGAGCCAACAACAGCTGAATAATTAACTTTTAAAACAAAACATCATGTCAGAAAATTCATCAGAAATTAGATATTTAACTCCTCCAAACATTGAGTTAACCAAAGAAAAATATTGTAGATTTAAAAAACATAAAATCAAATACATTGATTATAAAGACGAAAAGTTTTTATTACAATTTGTAAATGAACAAGGAAAATTACTTCCTAGAAGAATTACAGGAACTTCTTTAAAATACCAAAGAAAAGTTTCTCAAGCAGTAAAAAGAGCAAGACATTTAGCGTTAATGCCTTATGTAGCTGATATGCTTAAATAATTCAAACTAAGTTTAAACCTACAAATACAATAAGATATGAAAATTATATTAAACGAAAATATAGAAAACTTAGGATTTAAGAATGATGTTGTTACTGTGAAAAACGGTTATGGCAGAAATTTCCTTATCCCAAAAGGAATGGCTAAAATAGCTACTCCATCTGCTTTAAAAGTTTTAGCAGAAAACTTGAAACAACAAGCGGTTAAAAACCAAAAAATTAAAGAAGAAGCAGAAAAAGCAGCAGACAAATTATCAAAAACTGTTTTGAAAATTGGTGCTAAAGCTGGAGAAAATGGAAAGATTTTTGGTTCTATCAATACCATACAAATTGCTGAAGCAGCAGAAAAAGCAGGTATTGTATTAGATAAAAAATTAATTAAATTAAAAGGAGATGCAATCAAAACTTTAGGAGCTTACGAAGCAGAAGTTAAATTGCACAAAGAAGTAGATGCAATAATTAAATTTGAAGTAGTTGAAGAATAAAAATTAATTACTATATTTGCAGCGAAATAAATAAGAATTGATAAAGAGGGGACAGACGTCCCCTCTTTTATTTATCTAAAAATGATAACAGAAGAACAAATATTATCCTTGGTTACGCCAACACTTGAAGAAAAAAATGCCTTTATAGTAATGTTGGATATTAGACCAGGAAATAATATTTTATTAGAAGTAGATAGTTTAGAAGGAGTGAAAATTAGCGATTGTGTGGACATTAGCAGAGCAATAGAACACAATTTAGATAGAGAAACAGAAGATTTTGAATTACAAGTTTCTTCTCCTGGTTTAGATAAACCACTTAGAGTAAAACAGCAATACGACAAGAATATTGGGAGAGAACTTAAAATTATTACCAATGATGATGAACAACTAAAAGGTAAACTTATAGAAGTAACTGATGAGTACATTACCATTGAAAAAGAAGTAAAAGAAAAAGTAGGGAAGAAAAAGAAAATTTCAATACAAAACGAGCAAATAAACTTTAATAATATAAAAGAAACTAAAATAATAATTTCATTTAAATAAAAACAACCAACCATGGAAAGCGTAAACCTAATTGATTCATTTGAAGAGTTTAAAGAGTTTAAAGATATTGATAGAGTAACTCTAATGAGTATTCTTGAAAATGTTTTTAGAAGCACTATTAAAAAGAAATATGGTGATGACGATAACTTTGACTTTATTGTGAATGTTGATAAAGGAGATTTGGAAATATGGAGAAATAGAGAAATTGTTCACGATGGTGAAGTAGAAGATGAAAACAGAGAAATTGCTTATTCAGACGCTATTAAAATTGAACCTGATTTTGAAATTGGTGAAGAAGTTTCTGAAGAAGTTAAAATTGAAGACTTTGGTAGAAGGTTGGTATTATCGCTTAGACAAAATTTAATGTCTAAGTTAATGGAATTAGAAAAAGATAACATTTACAAACAATATAAAGATAGAGTAGGAGAGCTTATTACAGGTGAAGTTTACCAGATTTGGAAAAGAGAAATTTTAATTTTAGACGACCAGGATAACGAGCTTATTTTGCCAAAATCTGAGCAAATTCCTAGTGATAGATTTAAAAAAGGAGATAGCGTAAGAGCAGTTGTAGTTCGTGTAGATATGAAAAACAATAAGCCTGCAATTATTCTTTCAAGAACATCTCCATTGTTCTTAGAAAGATTGTTTGAATTAGAAGTTCCTGAAATTTTTGACGGATTAATTACCATCAAAAACATAGTTAGAGAACCAGGAGAAAGAGCAAAAGTAGCAGTAGAATCTTATGACGATAGAATTGATCCTGTTGGAGCTTGTGTAGGAATGAAAGGAGCTAGAATTCACGGAATAGTAAGAGAATTAAGAAATGAAAATATTGATGTAATTAATTACACTAATAACATTGAATTATATATCCAAAGAGCATTAAGTCCAGCAAAAACAACCTCTATTAAATTAGATAGAGAAACTAAAAAAGCTGAAGTGTTCTTAAAGCCAGACCAAATATCATTAGCAATTGGTAAAGGTGGACACAACATTAAATTAGCTGGAAAATTAGTAGGCTTTGAAATAGATGTTTATAGAGATATTGATGATGATTCTGATGATGTTGCATTAGATGAATTTACTGATGAAATAGAACCATGGATCATTGAAGAACTTAAATCTATAGGATGCGATACAGCAAGAAGTGTATTAGATTTATCAGTAGAAGAATTAGTAAAAAGAACAGATTTAGAAATAGAAACTGTAGAAGACGTTATGAGTATATTGAAAGAAGAGTTTGAAGATTAATTTTTAAAATTCCTCAGTATTTCATATATTAGTAGCACATTAAAATTATCGATTAAAATATAATCAATAATATTGTAAAAAAAGGATAAAAGTATGTCTAACGGATCACAAGTAAAACGATTAAGTAAAGTAGCAAAAGAATTTAACATTGGTATTCACACCATTGTTGAATTCCTAGAATCTAAAAATATTAAGATTGAAAGCAATCCTAATACAAAATTAGACGAAGGCGTTTATGCTGTTTTACTTGATGAATTTCAGCAAGATAAGACCACCAAGGAAGAGTCCAAAAAGATTACAATAGGATCTGAAAAAGAAACTATTTCTTTAAAACCTGTAGAAAAAAAGGTTGAGGTAGAAGAAAAAGTGGAAGAAAAAATTGAAGAGCCTGTAGTTAAAGAAGAACCAGCTCCGCAAGAAGAGGAAACCAAAGGGCCTAAAGTAATAACTAAAATAGATTTAGATAGCATTAACTCTAAAACTAGACCTGATAAAAAAGCAAAACCTGCGGAGAAGAAAGAAGAAGCTAAAAAGGAAGAACCTAAAAAAGAAGAAGCTCCAAAAACAGTAGCTAAAGAGGAAGAAAAGAAAAAAGAAGAACCTAAAAAAGAAGGTCCGCAGAGTATTGAAACAGTTTATGAAAAACTTAATGAGATAAAAGTTTTAAGAACTATTGAGCTTCCTGTTGAAAGAAAATTTGAAAAAAGAAAACCAGTTGCTTCTTCTAACAAGGAAAAAAATGTTGATGATGATAAATCTGGAAATAAATCTAAAAGAAAAAGATTAACTAAAAAGGTTGATTTATCTGATGCTCCAAAAAAATTCGCTAAAAAAGGACAACAAAAAGGAGAGAGAGTAGAGAAAAAACAAGAATTAACAGAAAAAGAAATTCAAGACCAAGTAAAAGAAACACTTGCTCGTTTAACAGGCGGAGGAAAAAGTAAATCTGTAAAACATAGAAAAGATAAAAGATTAGCAGCAAGCGAAGAGGCTCAGAAAAATGTTGAAAGAGAAGAGAAAGAAAAATCAATAATAAAAATTACTGAATTTGTTACAGCAAATGAGCTGGCAAAGTTAATGGATATTAATGTTAACGAGGTAATTGGAGCATGTATGAGCTTAGGCTTATTTGTTTCTATTAACCAACGTTTAGATGCAGAAACAATTTCTATTATTGCAGAAGAGTTTGGTTACTCTGTTCAATTTATTTCTGCATCAGAAAACTTAGATTTTGAACAAGAAGAGGAAGATGATCCTAAAGATTTATTAGATAGAGCACCAATTGTTACTGTAATGGGACACGTAGATCATGGTAAAACATCTTTATTGGATTACGTTAGAAAAGCAAATGTAATTGCTGGTGAAGCTGGAGGAATTACCCAACATATTGGAGCTTATTCGGTAACATTAGATAACGGAAAAAGAATTGCATTTTTAGATACTCCTGGTCACGAAGCCTTTACCGCTATGCGTGCACGTGGAGCTCAGGTAACAGATATCGCCATTATTGTAATTGCTGCAGATGATAGCATCATGCCACAAACAAAAGAGGCAATTAATCATGCTCAGGCAGCAGGAGTTCCTATTGTTTTTGCCTTCAATAAAATTGATAAAGAAGGAGCAAATGTTGATAGATTAAGAGAAGAACTTTCTGCTATGAATATCTTAGTAGAAGAGTGGGGAGGAAAATATCAAACACAAGAAATTTCAGCAAAATTTGGTACTAATGTAGAAGATTTGTTAGAAAAAGTATTGCTAGAAGCAGAAATGTTAGAACTTAAAGCAAACCCAAATAAAAAAGGTAGAGGAACAGTTATAGAATCTGAGTTGGACAAAGGAAAAGGATATGTTTCTACCATGTTGGTTCAAACAGGAACAATGAAAGTAGGAGATGTAATTTTAGCAGGTTGTTATAGCGGAAAAGTTAAAGCAATGTTTAATGAACGTGGAGCTAAAATTACAGAAGCTGGTCCATCAACTCCAGTATCCTTATTAGGATTAAATGGAGCACCAAGTGCTGGCGATAAATTCTATGTGATGGAAGATGAGAGAGAAGCTAGAAATATTGCTGAAAAAAGACTTCAGTTAGTTAGAGAGCAAGGTGCTAGAACTAACAAACATATTACATTGGCAGAGATTGGAAGAAGATTGGCAATTGGCGACTTTAAAGAACTTAATGTTATTATTAAAGGTGATGTGGATGGTTCTATTGAGGCACTTTCTGATTCCTTACAAAAATTATCTACCGACCAAATTGAAGTTAATATTATCCATAAATCTGTAGGACAAATTTCTGAGTCGGATGTAATGTTAGCAGCAGCTTCTGATGCAATTATTATTGGTTTCCAAGTAAGACCATCTGTAAATGCCAGAAAACTTGCCGAACAAGAACAAATAGATGTTAGATTGTACTCTATTATTTACGATGCTATTGAAGAAATTAAAGATGCAATGGAAGGTATGTTAGCTCCTAAATTTGAGGAGAAAATTACCGGAACAGTTGAAATTAGAGAAATATTTAAAATCTCTAAAGTGGGAACAATTGCAGGGTGTATGGTTCAAGAAGGAAAAATTTATAGAACAAGCGATATTAGAGTTATTAGAGACGGAATTGTAGTTTATACAGGAAAACTAGGCTCGCTTAAACGATTTAAAGATGACGTTAAAGAAGTTGCTAAAGGCTATGAATGTGGATTGAACATTGATAAGTTTAATGACATTAAAGAAGGCGACATTGTTGAAGCTTACGAACAAGTTGAAGTGAAACAAAAAATCTAATTCCTCAAAAAAAGAATAATATAATCCTGATTGGTTTTTACTAGTCAGGATTTTTTTTATAACTATTTTTACAAAGAAGTTTATAAAAAGATGAAAATACAACAATATCAAGGAAAAAAGTTTTGTAAAAATGAAGCCATAATAGTTGAAGATAATTTAACTATTGAGGAAGGCTTACAGATTTATATCAATAACAAAACTTTTTCTATTACTATGAGAACCCCAGGAGATGATGAGGACTTAGTTAGAGGCTTGTTGTATGTAGAAGATATTTATAGAGGAAATGAAACACTACTTGTATCTATTAAAAAAGATGAGAAAAATGGGGTTTCTAAAGCTTTTGTGGAAATTGATGAAAGCCAATTGGGCAATGGTTATAAAAATAGTAGGAATTTATTATCCGTAAGTTCTTGTGGTATTTGTGGGCAACAAGAATTGCAAGAGCTTTCTGGAGGTGAAAAAATAGAAAAACAAGAACAAATTATTGCCATAAAAGACCTTTACACCATGTTTGAAACCATGAAAAAAGGTCAACCTACCTTTCATCAATCGGGAGGCTCTCATGCAGCAGCAGCATTTACTAAAGACAGCACCTTACTTTCGCTAAAAGAAGATGTGGGCAGACATAATGCGGTAGATAAAGTTATTGGAAACCTTATAGACAACAATCAACTAAAACAAGCAAAATGTATGGTAGTAAGTGGAAGAATTTCTTATGAGATTGTTGCCAAAGCTTATGCAGCAAAAATTCCTGTGTTAGGAGCAGTTTCAGCTCCATCAAGTTTAGCGGTAGATTTTGCTAAAGAATTAGGCATAACCCTTCTTGGTTTTTGTAGAGAAAATAAAGCAACATGCTACGCTCATCCACAAAGAATTAAAACCGAATTTAAAATACAAAAGTAAAATTGGTATTCTCTTCGTATTTTTGCTCAAAACATCTTAAACATTGACCAACTCTATTTCATATAAATTTTCTAAAAAAGAAAAACTGAAAAGTCAAAAAGAAATTGAGTTGCTTTTTAAACAAGGAAAATCTATTAATCAGTTTCCTATAAGGTTAATTTATAAAGCTAAGAAGGAAAAAAATAACGTTTCCATTAACTTTGGGGTTAGCGTTCCTAAGAAAAAAATTAAGCTAGCGGTTAATCGTAATTTAATTAAAAGAAGAATTAGAGAAGCTTACCGCTTAAATAATCACGATTTAAAAACCAAGCTGCTTGAAAACCAGAAAGAAATTAATATGATGGTGATTTATGGTGCGGAACAAATTTTATCATACAAAGAGATAGAAGAAAAAATAAAAGTAATTTTAACACGTTTAAGAGATGCCTTGTGAAGTGGTTATTGAGTAAAATAGTTGTTTTGCTAATAAGAGTTTACCAACTAAGTATTTCTCCATTTTTAGGAGCAAACTGTAGGTATTCACCCACTTGTTCGCAATACAGCATCGAGGCAATTGAAAAATATGGCCCTTTTAAGGGAACTTGGTTGGCAATAAAAAGAATTTCATCTTGCCACCCTTGGGGCGGACACGGACACGACCCAGTACCTTAGGTAATTCCATGTTTAAAATTTGAAATTAAAGATTAATTGAATTTAAAGATAAATTGAATTCTGAAAAACTAAAAAAATGACACAAAGATTTAAAAAATACATTTTAATAATAAGCATTGCAATAGCAAGTGTTTTCTCTGTTGGTTTTGTTGATAGCTATTTTGAAGTTTCTAAAAATCTCGACATATTCGCAACACTTTTTCGTGAATTAAACATTTATTATGTTGATGATACCGACCCAGGAGAATTGATGAAAACAGGAATTGACGCTATGTTAGAATCCTTAGATCCTTACACGAATTACATTCCAGAATCTAATATTGAAGATTATAAGTTAATGACTACAGGGCAATATGGCGGAATTGGAGCGTTAATTCAACAACATGGCGAACATGTAGTTATTTCTGAACCTTATGAAGGCTTTGGAGCTTATAAAGCAGGTTTGTGGGCAGGAGACAGATTGTTAAAGATTGATGGAAAAGATGTTACAGATAAATCAACTTCAGAAATTAGAGATTTACTTTTAGGTCAACCAGGAACTACCCTAAACATTACAGTTGAAAGACCAGGAACAGAAGAACCAATTGAGAAAAAAGTAGTGAGAGAAGAAGTTAAAATTGACGATGTTCCTTATTATACAATGTATTCTAACGATATAGCGTATATTAAATTAAATGGATTTACAGAATCTGCTAGTGCTGAAGTAAAAGCAGCTTTTAATAAGTTAAAAGAACAAAATGCCAAATCTTTAATTTTAGATTTAAGAGGAAATGGCGGTGGATTAATGAAAGAAGCCATAGATATTGTAAATTATTTTGTTCCTAAAGGCTCTGAAGTAGTTAGCACCAAAGGAAAAATTAGCGATTGGGATAAAGTGTATAAAGCTACAGCTATGCCCATAGATACTGAAATTCCTATTGTTGTGTTAATAGATGAAATGTCTGCATCTGCATCAGAAATTGTTTCTGGAGCATTGCAAGATCATGATAGAGCGGTAATTATTGGAAATCGTTCATTCGGAAAAGGTTTGGTGCAACAAGTAAGACCATTAAGTTACAACTCAAAATTAAAAGTTACCGTTGCTAAATATTATACTCCAAGCGGAAGATGTATTCAAAAAATAGATTATTCTCATAAAGATGAGAATGGAAAAGTAAATGCTATTCCAGATTCTTTATTAAAAGAATTTAAAACATTAAAAACGTACAGACCTGTGTTTGACGGAATGGGAATAGAACCAGATATTAAAGTAGAGAAAAAAGAAATTAGCGATATTGCTACTAGCTTATACCTAAAAAATCATTTGTTTGATTATGCTACAGATTTTAGGTTAAAACATAACGAAATTCCTGAAATAACTCAATTTACTATTTCTGATGATGAGTATGAAAAGTTTGTTAAATTTCTTGAAGGGAAAGATTATGACTACACCACAGAAAGCGAAGCATTACTAGAAAAACTTGAAAAAGCAGCTAAAGCAGATAAATATTTTATAAGCTTAGAAAATGAATACAACGCTTTATTAAACAAGTTAAAACATAATAAAGAAGAAGATTTATATACTTTTAAAGAAGAGATAAAATATATTTTGGAAACAGAAATTGCCACAAGATATTACTATCAGAAAGGAAAAATGGAAGCATCTTTAAAAACAGATCCAGTTATGGAAAAAGCTATAGAAGTGCTTTCTGACAAACAAAAATATGATGCCGTTTTTACAAGCAATACCAAGCAAGACTAGTTTTCGTTTAATTTAAAATTCTTTGCCAAAATGAGTATTGTTTCCACTTATTCAAGAAACATGTATTTGTTTTTTTTGATGTTTATTGCAGTGGGACTCTCATTGTCTAAACCACTTATAACCTTAGGAGAGCTTTGTATTGGTTTCTTATGGTTATTAGAAGGAAACCATCTAGAAAAAATAAAACGGTTCTTTAAAAACAGAACAGCACTTGTATTAAGTTCTGTATATCTGCTTACTTTATTAGGGCTTTTAAACACAACAAATTTCGATTTTGCTTTTGATGATATCAGAAGAAAATTTCCACTTTTTATCTTGCCTTTTTTAATAGTTGGTTTTAAGCCATTAACCAATAAAGAGTTTCGTTTAATTTTTTCGGTATATGTAGGGGGTGTAATAGCAGCTTCGCTTTGGAGTGTTTTTGTAATGTTGGGCGGACTTAATGAAGTTATTGTTGATAAAAGAGATTTGTCAAGGTTTACCTCTCATATAAGGTTTGGCTTGGAAGTGTCGTTAGCTATTTTTGGAGCTTTATATTATGCTGTAAAAGCAAAAAATACAAAACAAAAGATTAGTTGGATACTTAGTTTTGCTTGGTTAGTTGGCTTTTTGTTTTTACTTAACCTTATAACAGGAATTGCAGTTACTGCTGTTACAATAATTCTGTTGGTTTTTTATTACGGAATTAAACACCATAAAATTATGATGAAGTTATCAGCTGTAACAGTGGTAGTTGCAATTTTAGCTTCATTAATACTTTATGTAAAAAGTTGTCATCAAGAATATTTATCATTTCAGGATGTAGAAGTGTTGCCAATGCAAGAATACTCTCCCAAAGGTGAAAAACTTTTTCATGATACCATTAGCTCTAATAGTTTCCGAATGGAAAATGGAAATTACATTTATAGAAATATTGCAGAAAAAGAAATAGAACAGGCTTGGAATCAAAAAAGTAACATCAATTTTGATGGGTTTGATAATAAAGGGCAACAAATTAGATTTACCATATTAAGATTTATTACTTCACAAGCTAAATTAAAAACCCAAGAAGCTATTAATGAATTAACACCCGAAGAAATAAACGCCATTGAAAACGGAGTTTCTAATTTTAGATATCTTGATATGAATGGGATAGAACTAAGGTTGCATAAAATATTTTGGGAAATAGAAATGTACAATAAGTACAATGTTGCCGATGGTCATTCTGTAATGCTCAGGTGGGTGTATTGGCATACAGCTATCAACATTGTTAAAGATAATTTAATGTTTGGAGTGGGTACAGGAGATGTGCAAGATGCTTTTAATCAAAAACATCAACAAGCTAATATCATTTCGGAAAAATATTGGAGAAGAGCACACAATCAATACCTTACTTATTTTGTGAGTTTTGGTGTTTTAGGGGGAATCTATTTTATATTCTTTTTACTTTATCCCATTATAATTTTAAAACAATATAGAGATTATATTTATCTCTGTTTTATTTCCATATTAATGCTTTCTATGCTTACCGAAGATACCCTAGAAACGCAAGTGGGAATTACTTTTTTTGCATATTTTAACACACTTTTAATTTTCAAAAAAAGATAAAGTAGCTTTTAATATGTAATTTCGCCAATGTGAAAGGTCATAAAATAATAGCCGTATTCTTTTTACTACTTTTAGTAAGCACCTTTTCATTTACTTATTTTTCTGTAACTACTTCTCAATTTGTCGAAATTGCTGAAGAAGAGAACAGACATAGTAGTGGTTCTACGGTTACCTTTACTATGCAAGAATATATTACAGAAGATGCAGATTTCAGATGTTTTTTTCAAGCTACAGATTTAGAACATCAATTTGAATCTTTTATACATTTTCCTCCATCTAAGGAAATAGTAGCTCCCCCACCCGAATTAGCATAAATTATTGTGTAAACGCTATAGTAAGCTATAGTGTTCTTTTTATTATCGTTGGAAAAAAATATTTTTTTCAAGATTAATTTTATCAATAATGCAAGTTTAATTAGTTGAATATCAGCTGTTATCTTGTGCAATAATTTATGTTATGACACCAAAAAAATTAAATATGTTTGCTAATCTTAAATCAGATTTTCCTGCCGGATTAGTAGTTTTTCTTGTAGCCCTTCCTTTATGTTTGGGTATTGCCTTAGCTTCAACGGGTCGCTCCGATTTATTATTCTCTGGAATTATTGCCGGAGTTGTAGGGGGTATTGTAGTGGGTGCTTTAAGTAATTCTCAATTAGGAGTATCTGGTCCTGCTGCTGGTTTAGTAGTAATTGTTTTAGGAGCAATTGAGTCCTTAGGAACTTTTGAAGCTTTTTTATTGGCAGTAGTACTTTCAGGGGTGTTGCAACTTTTAGCAGGTTTTATGAAGGCCGGTATCATTGGTTATTTCTTTCCATCATCTGTAATAAAGGGAATGTTAACGGCTATAGGGATAATTCTTATTCTTAAAGAAATTCCTCATGCTTTAGGTTATGATGAGGATTTTATGGGTGATTTTGATTTTGCTCAAAAAGATGGGCATAATACTGTTACTGAAATTTATTATGCTTTTAAGTATAGTAGCATGGGAGCAATAATCATTAGTGTTATTTCATTAGGAATGTTAATTCTATTTGAGACTAATTTTATGAAAAAAATAGGTTTGTTTAAGTTTTTGCCGGGAGCACTATTTGTGGTGTTAACAGGTATTTTACTTAATGCACTATTTTTAAATTTAGCTCCAGAGTTAGTCTTAAGTGGAAAACATTTGGTTGAATTACCAGTTGCCTCTTCACCGCAAGAGTTTCTGAGCTTTTTTAAATTCCCAGATTTTTCTGCCTTTAGTAATCCACAAGTGTATGTAGTTGCTGTAACGCTAGCCATAGTGGCAAGTTTGGAAACCTTACTTTGTGTGGAAGCTACAGATAAATTAGATCCGTATAAAAGAAGAACATCCAATAATCAAGAGCTTAGAGCTCAAGGTATCGGAAATATGATTTCTGGATTAATAGGTGGGTTGCCAATTACACAAGTAATTGTACGAAGTTCTGCCAACATAAATTCTGGTGGTAAAACAAAAATGGCAGCTATAATTCATGGGGTAATTTTATTGTTATCAGCAATAGTAATTCCTGTTTTTCTGAATTTAATTCCTTTAGCATCTTTAGCAGCTATTTTATTATTAGTAGGATATAAACTCGCTAAACCTGCTATATTTAGAGATATGATTAAACTAGGGCATGAACAATATGTTCCATTTTTAGTAACAGTAATCGCTATTGTTGGTACCGATTTGTTAAAAGGTATCGGAATAGGAATGGTGGTAGCAGTTTTCTATATTCTAAGAAAAAATTACAAAAATGCTCTAAACTGCAAAAAAGAAGTTGTTGAAGGTAAAAATAAATATACCTTAACACTTTCTGAAGAAGTTACTTTT
Source organism: uncultured Flavobacteriales bacterium (assembly GCA_937901255.1). GTDB lineage: Bacteria > Bacteroidota > Bacteroidia > Flavobacteriales_E > Vicingaceae > BRH-c54. Next base: position 57,270 of record CALCHN010000028.1, read on the forward strand.
TTAAATAAAGCAAGTGTTGCAAAAGAGTTGTCTAAAATACCTGAAGATTCAATATTAATGATTGATGCATCAAAATCATATACAGTTGCTTACGATGTGTTGGAAAATATTCAAGAATTTGCCAACCATACCTCTAAACTAAAAAATATAGAGGTGCAAACAAAAGGCATAGATGGCGTTGCGTTTAAATAAAAACTAATTAATTTTATAAACAATATAAATAGATACAAAATGGAAAACAAATTTTATAAACAGCTATTAGAAAATAACAGAGAATGGGTACAATCAAAATTAGATTTAGACCCAGATTTTTTCAATAAATTGGCTAACGGACAACAACCACCTGTGTTGTGGATAGGTTGTGCGGACAGTAGAGTTCCTGCAAATGAAATTATTGGAGCTCAACCAGGAGAGGTTTTCGTACACAGAAACATTGCTAATATGGTAATCCATTCAGATATGAATATGTTAAGTGTACTAGATTATGCCGTTAATGCACTAAAAGTAAAACATGTAATTGTTTGCGGACATTATGGTTGTGGTGGAGTTGCTGCTGCAATGGGAAATCAGCATATAGGTTTAATTGATAACTGGATTAGACATATTAAAGATGTTTATCGTTTTCATGCTGAAGAATTGGATGCTATTACTGATGAAAAACAACGTTTTGACAGATATGTGGAACTTAATGTAGTAGAACAAGTGTACGATTTAGCTAAAACTTCTATAGTTCAAAATGCTTGGAACAACAATCAAACCTTACACATTCATGGTTGGGTATATGGTATTGGTGATGGTTTAATAAAAGAATTAGGCGTTAATTTTACCAATAATGACGAATTAGATAGTGTTTATCAGCTAAAGTTTTAAATAAATATGAAAAATTTATTTTTAATTTTCGGATTGTTATTTTCAATTAGCTTTTTTTCCCAAGATGTAGATACTTTAAAAATAGAAAAAGACAGATTGGATAGTTTGTACATTGAAGAAGTTGAAAATAAACGTAAAACTGACAAAGTACTTCATGCCGAACCTCTATTTATAGATTTAATTAGAGATTTAGGAGCCAGAAAAGGTGAAAAAGAATGGAATGTTGGTTTTGGAATGACTGATAATAATAAGTTTGATTCTTATGAGGCATTAGTAGAATATGAATGGGCTCCTGTTAACAGGCTCGGACTGGAAATAGAAGTTCCATTCACTTTCTTTTATCCTAACGAAGATGATGTTGATAAATCAACGATGCCTCAAAATAAAATTAATGGATTAAAATTAGCTGCTCAATATTCCTTTTTTGTTTCCGAAAAACATAGTACATCTATGGCAATAGGTTTTTTAAATGAGTTTGAGTTTGTTGAATTTAACCATTATGGAAACGAAGCTTTTGTTGAAGGAAATATTTATAATCCGTTTTTTGTAGCTGCTAAAAGATGGGGGCAGAATTTTCATACATTACTTTATACCGGACCAAAAATGCAACAACATTTTTCAGACAACTCTATGCATACCGTTTGGCAAATTAACACCAACTTTCATTATATGATAGACGGAACAAGAAACTTTATCGGTTTGGAGTTTAATAAAGAAATTACGTATGATGATTTTGATATGGTTATCAGACCTCAAATGAGATTAGGAATTGCTGATAATTTGTTAGTAGGTATTGTAGCAGGAGTTCCTATTAAAAGAGAATCTCAAAGGTTTAGTACTTTTTTAAGACTCATTTACGAGCCTAAACACAAACACTAGATAAAAATTAATTTTTTAATTTTTGAAGGTTGTATTTTTTTATTTTATATTTGTTCTTTATTAGACATTTATATTATATGAAAAATACAACCTTTATATTTTTAGCCATTTTTTCAACTTTCTTATTTGTTGCTTGTGGCGATGACAATAATACAACAAACGAAACTAAAGAAGTAGTTCAATTAAAAGGCCACGAAGAATTAGACCTAAACCAATGGGGTTTTCCAATGGCAATTATGGTTCCTGATGCTGAAAACCATGGTGAACCACAAGTAGTTTTAACCAATAGAGGTGTGTTAGAAATAGTGGTTGGACAATCTTTTGGAATAGAAATTATGTATGGTGAAGGCGATATTGAATTGCTAAAAATGGATTTAGAAGAAGATTTAGTCTTTGTTTCTGAAATTCTTTCTCAAGAAGAAAATTTATTGATTTATAAGCAAGATATTCCTGAATCTGGAGTTAAAACGCAACATCATTTTTTCTATAAAGCAACTATCAACAATGATGTTTATGAAATAAGAGATTTGCAAAGTGAGCAATTCGGAGAAAAAATGATTCAAGATATGATTAAAGCTGTAAAAACGCTTAGATACGTACCTGCCGCTTCAACAGCAACCGATGCTTAATAAATTTGCTTTCATAGTTGTTGCTTTATTTTTTTTAGCTTGTAGCTCTTCCAAAAATGAACTGCCTGAGGGAATTCTTACCCACCAAGAATTAGTACCTATACTTACAGATGTTGAAATTGCTCAAGGTTATCTTAGAATAAAATCTTCTATTGACGATTCTTTGTATAGAAGTAAAGCTTTTCAAGAAAATCATTACATACATATTTTTGAAAAACATAACATTACCGAAGAGCAATTTAATAACAACATAGCTTATTATTCTATGTTTCCCGAAGAAATGGAAAAAATCTATAATGATGTAATTATAGCCATTTCTCAAGAACAAGCTAATCATCATTAGTTTAGTCAGAGATAAGATAAACAAACATCAATCTTTAACCACATAGAAATATAGTATATTATAGTTGTAAAAGATAGTTATAACCACACAAAGAGTTTCCATAAAATGGAAACAAGCTATATGATACTTAGCAATTTTTTTAGGTAATTAAAACTATGTCACTATGTGGTTTAACCATTAAGTGGTTAAGTTTTATTTATTTTTGACTTAAGTTTTTCCACAATCTAAAAGCTACACAATAATTTATTGATAAAAGCGTAATTTAGCCATCCATAGCCTGTATAAATTAACAGATGAAATTTTTTATAACACTCATTTTTATTATCCTTACTTTTTGTGAATCAATAGCACAAGTAGGAGGAGAGAGTGCATTTAGCTTTCTTAATATTCCTGTTTCTGCCAGAACGGGAGCACTAGGAGGAAATGCTATCGCTATAAAAGATGACGATCCTAATTTTGCTTTAGACAACCCTTCATTACTATCACCAGAAATGAGTAGTGCTCTTTCATTTACATATTTGAATTATTTTGCCGATGTTAATTTAGGTCACTTTTCTTATTCACACGATTTTAAAAAATATGGAACATTTTCGGGAGGTGTAAAATACATTAATTACGGAGATTTTTTAGAAACCGATGAAGGAGGAAATGAGCTAGGTTCTTTCTCAGCTTCAGATTATGCTTTTATTTTAGGTTGGGGAAAAAGCGTAGACACATCTTTTTCTGTTGGAGCAAACCTAAAACCAATTTACTCCAAATATTATCAATATAGCTCTTTTGCAATGGCGATGGATTTATCCGCAACTTATCACAATGCAAAAAAACAACTGACTACCGCTTTATTAATTAAAAATATAGGCCGACAATTTTCTACTTATATTGAGGAAAGAGAAACAGAGCCGCTGCCTTTTGAAGTACAATTGGGAATTTCTAAAAAACTAGCACATACTCCTATTCGTTTTAATGTTGATTTTATCCAGTTAAATAATTGGAATTTAGCTTATAATGATTCTTCTTCGGTAACCAATAGAGATAATACCTTGGATGAAGAAGCCAGAAAAGAATTAAATAAAACAGGAATGGTAAGTGAATTTTTTAGACATGTTGTTGTTGGGACAGAGTTTGTACTTTCGCCTAGTTTTATGTTGAGGTTTGGTTATAATTTCCAACGAAGAGCTGAATTAGCTTTTGATAACAAAGGCGGAATAATTGGATTTAGTTGGGGATTAGGATTTAGAATCAAAAAAATTCATATAAGTTACGGAGGAGCAAGTTATCACTTATCAGGAACATCCAATCATTTTACCATTACCACCAACATTTCAGATTATTACAAAAAGAATCAGGTAGTAATTCCAGAAGAAAAAGCTTCAAAAAAATCCCGAAAAAGTAAAAAAGACAAACAAAGCGTAGAATGAAACGACTATGAGTAAAAAATTCTCACACAAAAGAATGATTATAAAGGGAGTTACATCTGACCGGTTTAATAAAATAAAAATATCAACAGATGAAAAAAATTATCATAGCCATTGATGGTTACTCTTCCTGTGGAAAAAGTACATTGGCAAAACAATTGGCTAAAGCACTAAACTATATTTATATTGATACGGGAGCAATGTATAGAGCCGTTGCTTTATATGCTCTCCGAAAAGGATATATTGGAGAAGATTTTTTTGATGAACAAAAATTAATTGATGATTTGGATAACGTTGATGTTTCTTTTTCATTTAATGCAGAAAAAAATAGTTCAGAAACTTGTCTTAACAACGAAAATGTAGAAAAACAAATTAGAGGTATTGAAGTCTCTGGTTTAGTAAGCAGAATAGCTAAAGTAAAACAAGTTCGTACTAAAATGGTAGAATTGCAAAGAAAAATGGGAGTGAACAAAGGTTTGGTAATGGATGGTAGAGATATTGGCTCTGTTGTTTTTCCTAATGCAGAACTTAAAATATTTATGACTGCCGATTTTGAAGTAAGAGCTCAAAGAAGGTATGACGAGTTGAAAGCCAAAGGAGATAATATCTCTTATGATGAGGTATTGAAAAATATTGTTTCTCGTGATGGCGATGATACCAGCAGAACAGAAAACCCTCTTATTCAGGCTGAAAATGCTGTTGTGTTAGATAATACACACATTAACCAAGAAGAACAATTTCAGAATGCCTTAAAATTGGCTCAACAAAGAATTTCAGCATAAAAAATAATTATTTATTTCCTTTCAACTTATAGAGATACAAAACTTTAGTTCTTCAACAAAAGAAGCTAATAAAAATCATGTTTCAATACAATAAAAAATAGTAAATTTATGCCTACAAAAAAAAAGGATTTTTTAAATGATGGACGCAGTAAGTAATATTAAGATAGAGAAAACAAAAACTTCTAAGATTCAGTCGGTTGATTTCAATAATATACAATTTGGAAAACAATTTTCTGACCACATGTTTGTGGCAGATTATAAAAATGGCGAGTGGCAAAACTTAAGAATTGAGCCTTATGCTCCAATTTCATTAAGTCCTGCTTGTGCGGCAATTCATTATGGTCAGGCAGTTTTTGAAGGAATGAAAGCCTATAAAAATGACGATGGAAAAGTATTGTTATTTAGACCAAGAGAAAATGCAAAAAGAATTAACGTTTCTGCCAAAAGGCTTTGTATGCCTGAAGTTCCTGAAGAACTTTTTATGGATGCGATACAACAATTAGTGCAGTTAGATGCAGATTGGGTTCCTCAAAATGAAGGTTGTTCCCTATACATTAGACCATTTATTTTTGCTAGTGAAGAATTGTTGGGAGTAAGACCAGCAGAAGAATATAAATTTATGATTATTACCTCTCCGGTAAGTTCTTATTATACAGGTGCGGTAGATGTTAAAATTGAATCCAATTTTTCTAGAGCAGCCGAAGGTGGTGTTGGTTTTGCAAAAGCAGCAGGAAATTATGCCGCAGCACTTTATCCCGCTAAATTAGGTCAGGAAAAAGGCTATAAACAACTAATTTGGACAGATGCCAAAACGCATGAATATATAGAAGAATCAGGAACAATGAATGTGATGTTTTTAATTGATAATAAATTAATTACACCTTCTATAGCGTTAAATACCACCTTGTCAGGAATTACTCGTGATAGCGTAATAAAACTAGCTAAAGATTTAGGTTTGGAAGTAGAAGAAAGAAGAGTGTCTGTAAAAGAAGTTGTTGAAGCGGCAAGAAATAACAAACTGCAAGATGCTTTTGGAACAGGAACTGCTGCAACAATTGCTCAAATAGCTTCTATTACTTTTGAAGACGAACGTTTTGAGTTGCCTCCAATTGAAAACAGAACAATTTCTAATAAGATAGCAAAATCTATTGAAGATATTAAAAGAGGTAGAGTAGCTGATAAATTTGACTGGATTTATAATGTCTAAGTCAAGAATTAATGCTGAGAAATTAAATTGTTTAATGTAGTAACCATAGTTGCTACAGCTGATGATGGCCCTGTAATTTCACCTTTAAATTCTATAGCACTATTGTGGATGCTGCTTAAGTTTACAAAGTAAGCATGAGCATGCTTTTCTTTAGTTTTAGTTTGTTTTAGTTGACCAATCATTTTATTGTTGTAATACACAATAAGTTCCTGTTTTCCAGATTCAAAAGGAATGGTATTGACTTTTTTGCCTCCTTCAAAAATAGCCAACTCTTTACAATCAGCATCCTGATTTTCGCATATCCATTTTATGTACAATTTTTCTTTATCAATGGAATCATCAAATTTTAATTTAAAGGTGTTGCCATAAGCAAAGTAATGAATACAAGATAAAGGATTCTTTTCGCTGTTTAAACTAGGATGAAGTAAAAGCACCGAAAAAGCAAATAAATAAAGGAATATGTTTTTGAGTTGTTCCATTGGGTGTAGAACGTTTAGTGAATATAAAAGGTTGGATGCTAATGTCTCTTTAGAAAAATATATTTTATGCCTAAGTTAAATTCAAGAGTTGAATTGTAGGCATAAGAAAAATGACTGTCAGCATTAGCAATGTTTTTAGCTCCTTGGTAATATCTAATTCCCGGAGTAATAATTAATTCTTTAGTTAAGTACCTGTCTTGTTCTAAGCCTAATACAACACCATAATCAAGGTTGGTATAAGCTTCGTTTTTGTACGTTACTCCATTAATTATTGAAGTAGCACTAGAAAGGTAGCCTAAATATAATCCACCAATAAAATTCGTAGAATATTTTTTATCATCAAAAGTAGATTTGTTATACATTCTTTTAGCCAATATACTAACGTTAGTGTAAGCTAGGGTTAAGTTTTCTGTATAATTCATTTCGTCTGAGGCATATTGTTTTCTATAGCCATTGCTTGAGTAGAAATTTACATTGGTTTCTAAGTTCATTTTGTCAGAAAGAATAATACCGGCAGTAGCTCCAAAACTACTTCCATGGTCTAATAAGGTGTTTTGTGATAATCCTTTAAAATCATTATTATTTTTCACTTGAGTAATCATGCTTTGTTTCTTAAAGCCAACATTTAATCCAGCATAAATTCGTTTAGCATAAATTCCAAAAGCAAAATGAGACGAAAATCTTTTGTTGTTAAAGATAATTTTATTGTTCTCTTTTTTAATTAAAAACTCTTTTGGCTCAATGGTGGTTTCTTTAAGTTCATGATTAGATTTTTTTAAATGAATTTCTTTATCACTATTAAGCTGTTGACTAACTTCTTTTGAGGCAATATATGCCTGTTTTTTAGCTGTTGATGTCACATTTTTTTTCGCAGCAATAGGCTTGTTAGTTTGTTTTGAAGAATTTGAAATGATGTTTTGATTTACTTTTTGTTTTTCAGCTATTGATAAGTTTAACACATCTTTTGAAGCTAAAACACTTCTTGTTGGAGCTTGTTTTGTTGCTTGCTCAAAAGTAGTTGCTGTAAAAGTTGGCGTGTTTACTTTTTCATTGTTTTGATGAGTATCTTCATTAAAATATTCATTAACGCTTAATCCAACGCCCATAAAAAACAAGGCTAAAGCAGCAGATTTAAAAGCAAAATTTCTCCACCAAATAAATCGTTCGTAACGGGTTAGGGTAGTAGATAAACGTTCCCAAACAGTTGCAGTATCTAAATTTCCTGAAAGTTTTTCCCAAACAGCTTTGTCAGGATTGGCTTCAATGTGTTCTACTTCATCTCTTACAAAATCATCAAAAGCCTCGTCAGACCAACCACTTGGGTTATCCATTGAAGAAGACAGTTTATCCCACGAGTCTTTTTCCGGTTCAACGCTAAAGTTTTCCAGTTCGTTTTTATACCAATCTTCTATTTTTTTTTTGTTTTTCAATCGTAATATAAAAGGTTAACGTTCGTAATATTTGGTTACTAATTCTCTTAAAACACTTTTTGCTTTAGATAATTGAGATTTTGAAGTTCCTTCGCTTATAGAAAGCATTTTAGCTATTTCATTGTGCTTGTATCCTTCTATTGTATATAAATTAAAAATGGTTCTGGCACCTGTGGGCAGCATGTTAATCAGCATAGATAAATCTGCTGTTTTTGAGATTTCTGAAGCATTGTTGTAACTGCCTACAAGGTAAACTGCCTCCTGAAAATCCATTGGGGAAATACGGTTGGTTTTTCTAAAATGATCGATGGCTGTGTTTACAATAATTCTTCTAATCCAACCTTGTAAACTCCAAGAAGCATCATACTGATGAAATTTTTTAAACACCTTAAAAAAACCATCATGCAAAATATCTTGAGCTAAATCTCTGTCTTTGGTATAGGTTAAACAAACGCCCAGCATTTTAGCAGCATATAAATTATATAATGCTTCCTGATGCTTTCTACTGTTTTCGTAACAACCTTCTATTGTTTCATCTAGTTCCAAAGTAAATTATTGCTTGGTGTTATAACAATTAATCAGACGGTTAACTATAGTAAATGGTTGTTTTTAAGGTGTGCTTTTAATTTTAAAGTATGTGAGTAAATAACATTTTCAACTCACCCCAAGTTATCTTGCGATAACTTTTACCCTCTATTTAAAGAGAGGGGGTAGGGGAGAGTTTGTGATAATTAGTGAAATTTAACCTTTAATTTGTGTAAAAATCAAAAGAATAGGTGTTGGTTCTTATCCCGCCCAACCTTCTCTATCCAAACTTCTGTATTGAATAGCCTCTGCAAGGTGCTCGCTTTTTATATTTTCCGATCCTTCTAAGTCGGCAATGGTTCGAGCAACTTTTAAAATTCTATCGTATGCTCGGGCAGATAAACCTAGCTTATCCATAGCATTTTTAAGTAAATCTTTGCCTACGCTATCAATTTCGCAAATTTCTTTTATGGTTTTACTCGATATTTGTGCATTAGCATAAACACTCTCTTTGTCTTTATAGCGTTCAGACTGGATTTCTCTCGCTTTAATTACTCTATTTCTGATAACCTCACTCGATTCACCAATAGCAGTAGTGCTAAGTTCACTAAAACTCACCGGTGTAACTTCTACATGCAAATCAATTCTGTCTAATAATGGACCGGAAATTTTGCTGAGGTATTTTTGAACCACACCCGGAGAGCAAACACAATCTTTTTCAGGATGGTTGTAATAACCACAAGGACAAGGATTCATAGAAGCCACCATCATAAAACTTGCAGGGTAATCTACGGTAAATTTTGCTCTAGAAATAGATACTTTTCTATCTTCAATTGGCTGACGAAGCACTTCTAAAACTGTTCGTTTAAATTCGGGCAATTCATCTAAAAACAATACGCCATTGTGAGCCAAAGAAATCTCTCCCGGCTGAGGAAACCCACCACCACCAACTAAGGCTACATCAGAAATAGTATGGTGTGGAGAGCGAAATGGTCTTATACTTATTAAAGAAGTTTCTTTAGATAATTTTCCTCCAACGGAATGAATTTTTGTTGTTTCCAATGCTTCCATTAATGAAAGCGGAGGAAGTATAGTTGGTAAACGTTTTGCCAACATGGTTTTTCCTGCTCCGGGCGGACCAATTAAAATAACATTATGTCCTCCAGCTGCAGCAATTTCTAATGCTCGTTTAATATTTTCCTGACCTTTAACATCTTCAAAATCGAAATCTACTTTGGTAAGGTTTTGATAAAATTCTTTTCGGGTATCTACTATGGTTGGCTCTAATTGAGTATCGCCATTAAAAAAATCGATTACTTCACTAATATTACTAACGCCAAAAACATCAATACCATCAACAATGGCTGCTTCCCGGGCATTTTCGTTGGGTAAAATAAAGCCTTTAAAACCTTCTTTTCGTGCCTGAATAGCAATTGGTAACGCTCCTTTTATAGGCTGCAGGCTTCCGTCTAACGAAAGCTCTCCCATAATAAGATAATTGCTTATGTTTTCAGCTTCAATTTGTCCTGATGCAGCCAAAATTCCCATAGCAATGGTTAAGTCGTAAGCAGATCCTTCTTTACGAATATCGGCAGGAGCCATATTGACTACTATTTTCTTTCCGGGCATTTTGTAGCCAACATTTTTTAGTGCAGCTTCAATACGTTGCTGACTTTCTTTTACGGCATTATCAGGCAAGCCTACCATGAAAAATTTCATGCCTCTATCAACATTTACTTCTACTGTAATAGTAAGAGCATCAACACCAACAACTGCACTTCCGTAAGTTTTAATGAGCATAAGTTATTTTGTTATAGTTTATAAAGTTAAAAATTTAGCCACTAATGCACGAATGTTTTTTATTTCACAAATCTACAAATTTTCCACTATCACTCTCCCTATCACTCTCCCTCTCACTTTCCCATTTTTTCCTCAATATAATGGATTAATGAATGAATGATTTTAATATGTATTTCTTGTGTCCTATCGGCATAACCATTGTGAGGAACTCTTATTTCAACATCGCATAAATTAGCTAATTTACCACCATCTTTTCCTGTAAGTCCGATAACAAAAACACCTTTACTTTTTGCAATTTCTGCTGCTCTTAAAATGTTTTTAGAGTTTCCGCTGGTGCTAATTGCTAACAAAACATCGCCTTTTTTCGCAACTCCTGAGATAAAACGAGCAAAAATTTCATCATAACCATAATCATTTCCTACACAACTTAAATAGCCCGAATCGGAAATTGCAATGGCTGGCAAAGCAATTCTTTCTTCTCTGAATTTACCTGTTAATTCCTCAGCAAAATGGATGGCATCGCACATGGAGCCACCATTACCGCAAGAGAAAGCAGTACCTCCACTTTTAAAAACTTGCACCAACAAATCACCTGCGTGAGCAATTTTTTCTAAATTTTTTTCATCATTTATAAAATGGTCTAAAAGTTGTTTTGCCTCTATAAAATTATTTTTGATTAGTTTTATGCTCATTTTGTTCGATTTGTAAAATTTGTTACAAAAATATAACTTTTAAATTTAGATAATAAATAAAGTATTTTTACTTTTATACCGATAAAAAATTTATATTATGAAAAAAATTTTACTCAGTTTATCCTTACTATTTATAACAGGAGCTTTTTATGCTCAAGATACAGAAGAAGACCAAGTAACTTGTTACCAAAAATACGCAACAGTTTTTGAAACTAGAGGGGCTTATGAAGTTGAAGATGGTGTTTATGATGATGTTATCATTAGTTTTAGAAAAGGAAGTATGGCAGAATGCTATTACGGAAAGGTGGTTGTGAAGAACCAACAAATAAATGTAAACGAAATGTATTTAAAGTTTGAAGATGATACTTTTGAGAAAATATCTAGAAAATTTAGATACCCAGATCAGGAAATTAATATTACTAATGGCATGAGCAGAACCATGATTACTGTTGATGATGAATTGATAACCATTTTGTTTGTGAAGAAAATTAAACCTAAGAAAAAATCGTACGTGAAGGCTCCGGACCCTGACTTCGATTTTTAAGAAAATATAAAATCCCCATTTGGGGATTTTTTTATGGGGTTAATTCACATGTTAAAGTCGTAATTATTTCTTAAGTTGTTCCAAGCAAATGCTTGAAAAAGAAGTGGGGTCAAAAAACGATAACTGCTCGCAAGCAAAATGCAATATACAGATTGTTGGCAAATCGTGATTTATTTCAATTTTCGCATAAGATTTAACCAAATAATTTTCCACACCCAATAAAGGTAGTTCCAATTAGTAGTATGAAAAGTCTCTGAATCATTTCTTTTTTACTTTTTTCCTGTTCTTCCAATACTCAGTTGAGATAAGTACTCCGTCTTCATATTTATTATAAGTCCAATCTTTACTCCACAAAGTATAGAAAGCATTTGATTTTATCTTAACCACATTATCACTAGGGTAGCTGTAAAAATATTCTTTATGTTTTTTACCTTGTTCGTTGTAATAGATTTCCGTTTTTATTAATATATCTGGAGATAACCTTAAAAATTTTAATTCTCCATTTTTATAATACTTTTCTTTTCGAACGGCAAAACTTCCAGTATAAGTTGTTCCATTTATAGTGCTTTTACACTCGTAATAAATAGTTTTCGATTTAAGTTGATTTGGGGTGAAATATTCAGTTTGAATTGTTGTATCCATAATTTCAAGCTTAGGATAAAACTCATTATATGGAATTTTAATGGTCTGATTTTGAGCAAATACCTTTCCACAACCAACAAAGGTAATTCCAATTAGTAGTATGAAGAGTTTGTTTATCATTGTATCTTTATCCCAAATGTAGTAATTCAATCGGACTTTTTATAGTTTTCATATTATTAATTGCTGCTTGTAGCTGTTTTCTTCCCAACCATCTTCTTGTTGGTGCTAGTTTAGTGTGGCATAACTCGCTCCGTTTAATATAAATTGCTAAATCAAGAGTTAAAAACTCGCGATGGCTGTAGGGCTATTAATATTACAATAAAGAGTGTATTATTGTATTAGCTATTTATTACTTTTGCAATCAATTATAAAATTCAGAAAAATTATTTCATGCAATATTACAATAACATACTAGAAACCATAGGAAACACACCATTGGTTAAATTAAATAAAATTTGTAAAGATGTTGATGCCTTGGTATTGGCAAAAGTAGAAACTACCAATCCGGGAAATTCTGTAAAAGACAGAATGGCTTTGCAAATGATTGAAGATGCTGAAGCTGATGGCAGACTAAAACCAGGGGGAACTATTATTGAAGGAACATCTGGAAATACAGGAATGGGCTTGGCGTTGGTAGCTATTATAAAAGGATACAAGTTAATTTGTGTGTTGAGCGATAAACAAAGTAAAGAAAAGATGGATATTTTAAGAGCTGTTGGGGCTGAAGTACATGTTTGTCCAACCAATGTGTCTCCAGAAGATCCTCGTTCGTATTATTCTGTTTCTAAACGATTAGCTACCGAAATTCCTAATTCTTGGTATGTAAATCAGTATGATAATCCATCGAATACAAAAGCACATTATTTAACTACCGGACCAGAAATTTGGGAACAAACAGAAGGAAAAATCACTCATTTTGTAGTGGGAGTAGGTACAGGAGGAACTGTTTCTGGTGTGGGTAAATATTTAAAAGAGAAAAATCCTAACATTAAAATTTGGGGAATAGATACTTACGGTTCTGTGTTTAAAAAGTACCACGAAACAGGAATATTTGATGAAAATGAGATTTATCCTTACATCACCGAAGGAATTGGTGAAGATATTTTACCTAAAAATGTTGATTTTAGCGTAATTGATAAATTTGAAAAAGTAACCGATAAAGATGCAGCAGTTTATCAAAGAAAATTAGCTAAAGAAGAAGGGATTTTTGTTGGAAACTCAGCAGGAAGTGCTATTAAAGGAGTGCTGCAACTAAAAGATGAATTGAAAAAAGATGATGTAGTAGTGGTTTTATTCCACGACCATGGTAGTCGTTATGTTGGTAAAATGTTTAATGATGATTGGATGAGAGACAGAGGATTTTTGGATGAAGAAAAAACCAATGCTTTAGATTTAATTTCAGATCATAAAGGCAAACATTTAGTAACCGTAACTACTGACACACCTGTTTCTCAGGTAATTATTTTAATGAACCAATATGCTATTTCTCAAGTACCTGTTATTGAAGATGGCAAGTTTGTAGGTTCGTTAACCGATAACCAATTGTTTGCTAAATTGCTTGAAAATCCTGAGCTAAAGGAACTTCCTGTAAAAAATATTATGGAAAAACCATTTCCTATGGTGGATGAAAATACAGATGTAATAAGTGTTTCAAAACATTTTCAGCAAGGAGCAAAAGCGGTTATTGTGAGTTATGATAAGGATAAATACCACATCATCACTCAACAAGACATGATTAAAGCCATTGATTCTTGTAGTAAATAGTTGTTTAGGTGTGCAGAGATATTAAGGCATAAGGTTATAAATATTTCTAACCTCAGACTTTAAATCTTGACTTCTTTTCTAATAACTCAACACCGACCCTAACCAACGTTCAGCAATATCAAAGTCTAACTGATTTGCTTTAGCATAAGCCTCTACTTGGTCTTTATCTATTTTTCCTACGCCAAAATATTTACTTTCCGGATGGGCAAAATACATTCCGCTTACTGCAGCAGTGGGGTACATAGCTAAACTTTCGGTTAATTCAATTCCTGTTTTTTTTGTAGCATCTAACAATTTAAATAAATCTGTTTTTAGGGTGTGGTTCGGACAAGCAGGGTAACCCGGTGCTGGACGAATACCTACATATTTTTCTTTAATTAAATCGTCATTTTTTAATGTTTCATTAGAAGCATAGCCCCAATATTCTTTACGCACTTTTTGGTGCATCAATTCTGCAAAAGCTTCAGCCAATCTGTCTGCCAATGCTTTTAGCATAATGGAATGATAGTCATCATGGTCAGCTTCAAAACGAGCAATGTGTTTTTCTATGCCTATTCCTGTAGTTACAGCAAAACCACCAATATAATCTTTTATTCCGCTTTCTTTAGGAGCGATAAAATCTGCTAAACTAATATTAGGAACACCTGCTGCTTTTTTAGATTGCTGTCTTAACTGATATAACTGTCCAATTGGGTTATTTTTTTCATACACCTTAATGGTATCATCATTTTCTGTGTTGGCTTCCCAAATACCAATAACTGCTTTTGCTTCCAACCATTTTTCAGCTATAATTTGTTCTAGCATTTGTTGAGCATCGGTAAAAAGTTTTTTTGCTTCATTTCCCACCACTTCATCCTCTAAAATCTGAGGATATTTTCCTGCTAATTCCCATGTTCGGAAAAAAGGTGTCCAATCTATGTATTCAGCAATTTCTTTTAAATCGTAATCAGCAAAAGTTTTTGTGCCAATAAAATTAGGCATTTGAGGTGGGTTTGCTTTCCAATCAATTTGGTATTTATTTTTTCGGGCTTCAGCCAAACTAATTGTTTCTTTCGTTTGCTGACGTTTGTTGTAAGTTTCTCTTAATCGTTCGTATTCTTCTTTCACATTTTGAACAAAAGCATTTTTTTTATCGCCCAATAAATTTTCTACCACCGTTACCGAACGAGAAGCATCTAATACATAAACTGCCTGTCCGCAACTGTAATGTTGGTCAATTTTTACTGCGGTATGTACTTTAGAAGTAGTAGCTCCACCAATTAATAACGGAATGTTCATTCCTTCTTTTTCCATTTCTTTAGCCACATACACCATTTCATCTAAAGATGGCGTTATTAGCCCAGAAAGTCCAATAATATCTACTTTTTCATCTTTGGCTATTTGAATAATTTTTTCTAAGGGAGTCATTACGCCTAAATCAATTACTTCATAATTATTACAAGCCAACACAACGCCAACAATGTTTTTACCGATATCATGTACATCACCTTTTACAGTTGCAAGAAGTATTTTTCCTACAGCCCCTCCAGTATCTGCTTCTCCAGTCTTTTCTAAATGGAGGGCTTTCTCTTCCTCAATATAAGGTAATAAATACGCTACCGCTTTTTTCATTACTCTGGCAGATTTTACCACTTGAGGCAAAAACATTTTTCCTGAGCCAAATAAATCTCCCACTACGTTCATACCGTTCATTAAGTGTTGCTCAATTACATTAATGGGCTTGTTAACCGTTTGTCGTGCTTCTTCTACATCTAGTTCAATAAAATCAGCAATGCCTTTTACCAAAGCATGAGTAATACGGTCTTGTAACGTTTGATTTCTCCATTCATCTTCTTTTTTCTTCTCTTTTGTAGCTCCTACCACAGTTTCGGCAAAATCTAACAATCGTTCAGTAGCATCGTCCCTTCTATCCAATAAAACATCTTCAACATGGTCTAGTAAGTCTTTCGGGATGTTGTCATAAACTTCCAACATAGACGGATTTACAATCCCCATATCCATTCCTTCATTGATGGCATGATATAAAAATGCAGAGTGCATGGCTTCTCTCACCGCATTATTTCCTCTAAAAGAAAAAGAAACATTACTAACACCTCCACTAACATGAGCTCCAGGAAGATTTTCTCTAATCCAACGAGTAGCTCTAAAAAAATCTAAGGCATTTTTTCGGTGTTCTTCCATACCTGTTGCTACAGGAAAAATATTAGGGTCGAAAATAATATCTTGAGGAGGAAAACCCACTTTATCCACCAAAATACGATATGATTTCTCGCAAATTTCTACTCTTCTTTCATAAGAATCTGCCTGACCAACTTCATCAAAAGCCATAACAATTACGGCTGCACCATAGTTTAATATTTTGGTAGCTTGTTCAATAAATTGCTGCTCACCTTCTTTTAAACTAATAGAGTTGACTACACTTTTTCCTTGCACATTTTGCAAACCGGCTTCAATAATTTCCCATTTAGAAGAATCTATCATAATAGGAACTCTTGCAATATCAGGCTCAGCAGCGATTAATTTTAAGAATTTCACCATCGCTTTTTTTCCATCTATCAATCCATCATCCATGTTGATGTCGATGATTTGAGCTCCATTTTCTACTTGCTCACGAGCAACAGAGAGGGCTTCATCAAATTTATTTTCGTTAATTAAACGCAAAAACATTTTCGATCCTGCTACATTAGTACGTTCACCAATATTTACAAAATTGGTTTCAGGTGTTACAATCAAAGGTTCTAATCCGCTCAATGTTAAATGAGGAAGATGTTCCCATTTATGTGTGTATTTTCCTTTATAATCAGGGTGTAAACTCATGGTTAAGTGTTATTAGCCCCCCTTAATCCCCCGAAGGGGAAAATAAGATGGCGATTAATGTTTGTTTGTCAAGTAAAATTTTCTTTTTATTTTCTACAGACCTAACAGGTTTTTAAAACCTGTCAGGTCTATTTGGTTTATTTTTTTAAATAGCATCGTGTGTTGGCAAAGTCCCCCTTCGGGGGATTAGGGGGCTTTTCTTCACTAGTTCAGCAATAGCTTTAATATGTGCTGGTGTGGTGCCGCAACATCCGCCAACTATATCTACTAAACCTTCATCTAAGAAAACTTTTATTTGTACAGCCATTTGTTCAGGACTTTCGTCATATTCCCCCATTTCGTTAGGCAATCCTGCATTAGGATGTGCTGAAACATAAAAATTAGATTTATTACGTAACACCTGTAAGTACGGGCGAAGAGCTGATGCGCCCAGCGCACAATTTAGCCCAATGCTTAACGGTTTTGAGTGTTGTACAGAAATTAAAAAAGCCTCTGTAGTTTGTCCTGACAAGGTTCTTCCACTAGCATCGGTAATTGTTCCTGAAATCATTACTGGTAAATTGGTGTTTAACTCTTGTTGAATCTCGTTGATAGCCAACAATGCTGCTTTAGCGTTTAAGGTATCGGTAATGGTTTCTACCAATAATAAGTCAGCACCACCTTCAATTAAACCTTTGGCTTGTTCTTTAAATGCGATGCGTAATTCATCAAAAGAAATATTTCTAAATCCAGGGTCATTTACATCTGGAGACATAGAAGCTAATTTAGTAGTTGGACCAATAGAACCTGCTACAAAACGAGGTTTTTCGGGTGTCTTTTGTGTAAATTCTTCAGTTACTTCTTTAGCAATTTTAGCACATGCATAATTGATGTCGTAAACAGCATCTTGCAATTGGTAATCTTCTTGAGCAATAGAAGTACTTCCAAAAGAGTTCGTTTCTATAATGTCAGCACCAGCTTCTAGGTATTTTCGGTGAATTTCCTTAATCACTTCAGGTTTGGTGATGGAAAGAATGTCGTTATTTCCTTTTAGCGGACAAGAGTGATTTTTAAATCGTTCGCCTCTAAAGTCTTCTTCCGTAAGTTTGTATTGCTGAATCATGGTGCCCATTGCTCCATCCAATACTAGGATTCGTTTTTTTAATTCTTCTTTTATGTTTGCCATATTATATTTATAAAAACAAAAAACCCTTCTGTTATCAATAAGCAGAAGGGTTTCTTTTATTTTTTTCTACTTATCTTTTCCCGATTTATCGAGATAGGATTTAGCACCGATTTTCCAATCCCGAACATTCGGGACTTATAGTTGGTTGCCAAGGTTTCGCAGGGCCTATTCCCTCCACCTTTCTTGATAATTTACGACATACTGCCGAATAAATTTTTTTAAGAACGTAAGTACAAAAGTAAGTAAGATTTTAATGTCTTACAATTTTTTGCTAAAAATCAGTTGTTTACTTCACTTTGTCCACTACAATGCCCACTTCCATTGCAAAATGTAAAGGATCTTTAGGCATATTGTGTTCAATAATATAGGTGTAAGTTCCACTTTCTTCAAACTTTTTTGATGGCTCAACTAAGTGTTCACTGTCCCAAATATCGTAACCCGCTTCTCCAATATATTCGCCATTTTCATCTCTAATTTTTAATTCATAGTTGTTGCTAGTTTCCTTGCCACTTGGCGAAATTTCTTTCACAACAATATTGGCAGTTTTATATTGATAGCCATTTGCATATCTAAAGGAGATTTTAAAATCGTAATTGATAGAGTTGTCTTCAATCAATACTTTAAATTCTCGACTATCTTTTTTAAGCCATTCTAAATCTGGAGAAAGTTCTTTGTGTTCTACAAAAACTCTACCTTCAGGCTGGCAGCTGGTTAAAAATAAAAAAACAATTAGGGTAACAGAAAGTAAAGATTTCATAGGAATAAAGTTTTAGAAGTGATTAATTTAATTGAGCTAAAAACCAGTTGTTTAACAAGTTTTCTTTATTGTATTTCATTTTTTCTTGGGTAGTTTGGTCTATCACAACTCCTCCTGCTGCATTAATAATAGCGTTTCCTGCAGCAGTGTCCCATTCCATGGTTGGAGCAAATCTTGGGTAACAATCAGCAGCATTCTCAGCAACCATACACAATTTTAGCGAACTACCTTTTGATAGTAAGCTAATACTATTGTGTTCGGTTTCTTTTTCTTCAATAAAGGTTTTGGTTTCATCACTCATGTGTGAACGACTCGCCACTACTACAAAATCAGTTCTTTCTGTTTTAAGTGGTAATTCGTTAGCAGAAGTTATCAAATCTGCAAGTGTATTAGCAGCAGAAGTAATGTTGTTTATTTTATAGGCTTTTTCATCCGAAAAATACAATTCTTTGGTTACTGGAACATAAATCACACCCATAGTTGAAGCTTGGTTTTCAATCAAAGCAATGTTTACGGTAAATTCACCATTTTTATTAATGAATTCTTTGGTGCCATCCAGAGGATCTACCATCCAAAATTTTTCCCAACTTTTTCTTTCGTCATAAGGTATAGATTTCCCTTCTTCACTAAGTATTGGTAAATTTGTTGAAGTTAATCCTTTTACAATGGCTTGATGAGCTCTTTTGTCGGCTTCTGTTAATGGTGATTTGTCTGCTTTGTTCTCTACTTGAAATTCAGTAGAATAAACTGTTAAGATTTCTTTTCCTGCTTCAATAGCAGCATTTATGGCTGTTAAAAGTAATTCATTTCTATTCATAATCTTTATTTACTCTAGTTTTAATTAAGGAAAAAATATGCTCTTAAACATCATAACACAAATTGACACTAATCACACAAATTATTTTTCTAACGCTTTAAAATTATCACAAAAAAACATCAAAGATGTTTTAAATCTGTGTTAATAAGTGATAATCAACCTAAAATTTGTGTAAAAACAAACATAATTAAGGCGTATTATCTAAAACACAAGATATATTAATAGCCACTACCTGAAGCACCAATTTTTTCTATTGGATGCCAAGTGGTTTTCATTTCTAAGAAGTCTTCAATGTAATAAGGATTTTCGTGTGTTTTATCATTCAAATCTTTATCATCTCTTACTATAATTCTTTTAAGGTTGTTTACCGAATGCTTTTGAATTTCGGCAATTTCTTTTTTATTGTTTCCGCAATATAATAAAGCGTTGATATCCATGTGCGTTGATAAATGTTCAACCAACTCACTTCTTTTTCCTGTTAGGATGTTGACCACTCCACCAGGAACATCAGAGGTGTTCAACACTTCGGCAAAAGTAATGGCACAAAGCGGCATGTTTTCAGAAGCTAGCACAACAGCAGTATTTCCACCGGCAATAACAGGGATAATGGTAGATATTAAACCTAATAAACCTGATTTTTCTGGAGCAAGAATTGAAACAACTCCGGTAGGTTCTGGTGCAGTAAAATTAAAATGTGCAGTAGAAACGGGATTAACAGAACTGAAAATAGGGGTGAATTTATCACACCAACCGGCATAATAAATTATTCTATCTATTGAAGTGATGACTTCTTTTTCTGCATCTTTAGCTTTTACACCTTGTTGAACCAATTCGGCAACAAATTGAGCTTTTCTGCCTTCTAAAATTTCAGCAATACGGTAAAGTATTTGACTTTTATTAAAAGCGGTTACTTCGCTCCATTTGCTTTGAGCATTACGAGCAGCAACTACTGCATTTCTAACATCTTTTCTGGAGGACAAACAGATGTTGCCTACTTTATTTTCAGGTACGTAATACCTGCCTGATTCTGTTCTCGGGAATTTCCCGTCTATAAATATTTTATAGGTTTTTAGCACTTCTATTCTTGTCATTTTTAATGTTATTAAAATTGATAACCTTTCAATAAGTTTAGATTCATCACTTCATTTTTCAATTCCTCATACTTCGGAATGAAAAATTTTGTTCAGAATGACAGCGTTGAGTAAGCTGTAAAGCTTGTTTTATGTCATTCTGAGCAAAGTTTTACAGAAAACTTGTTTTTCTTGTAAAACGCAACGAAGAATCTTTCATTAAACAATAAAATAATGATTGTTTAATAGCGGTAAAGGTATTAAAAACATAAGAATTAAAAGATGAAACCATAAAAAAAGTGCTTTGAAAACTTCAAAGCACTTTTTAGGTTTTTATAAATGGATGTATAAATTACTCCACCACTTCCACCATTAAAGCATCGTCTGTTTTGGTAACTTTTGTTAAGCCGAGTTTACCAAGAGATTTTATACTTTTATCCCATTGTTTGTTAGATAATCCTGCTGCTTCTTTTAAGTCATTCATGTTCATTGTTCCATTTTTAGCAAGTACATCAAAAATGGCTTTTTCATTTTCGTTGAGGTCCAATGATTTTCTTGCAGTAACAACTTCCGGTTTCATTTGTGGAAAAAACAATACTTCTTGAATAGATTGGTTATTAGTTAAGAACATAATCAATCTGTCCATACCAATTCCTAAACCACTTGTAGGTGGCATACCATATTCTAACGCTCTTATGAAGTCATTATCTATAAACATGGCTTCATCATCACCTTTTTCGGAGAGTTTTAGTTGCTCTTCAAAACGCTCACGTTGGTCTATTGGGTCATTTAGCTCAGAATAAGCATTGGCTACCTCTTTACCGCAAATCATTAACTCAAAACGCTCAGTTAATTCCGGATTGTCTCTGTGTTGTTTACACAATGGCGACATTTCTTTCGGATAATCAATAATAAATGTTGGTTGAATGTAGTTTCCTTCACATTTTTCACCGAACATTTCATCAATTAATTTGCCTTTACCCATGGTTTCATCCACCTCAATGCCCATGTCTAAACAAGCTTTTCGCAACTCATCTTCCGATTTTCCATCAATATCAAAACCCGTAAAATCAATAATGGCTTGACGCATGGTAACTCTTTTATACGGAGCTTTAAAATCAATTTCGTGATTGCCAAATTTAGCTTTGGTAGTTCCATTTACTTGTGTAGCACAGAACTCCAACAAGTTTTCGGTAAACTCCATCATCCAATGGTAATCTTTGTAAGAAACATAAATTTCCATAGCGGTAAACTCAGGGTTATGGGTTCTGTCCATTCCTTCGTTACGGAAATTTTTAGAAAATTCATAAACACCATCAAAACCACCAACAATTAGCCTTTTTAAATACAATTCGTTGGCAATTCGCATATAAAGTGGAATATCCAGCGCATTGTGATGGGTAATAAATGGTTTGGCAGCAGCACCACCAGGAATAGCTTGTAAAATAGGAGTTTCTACTTCTAAATAACCTTTGTCGTTAAAAAACTGACGCATGGCATTGAACAACTTTGTTCTTTTTATAAAAATATCTTTTACATGGTCGTTTACTACCAAATCAACATATCGCTGGCGATAACGCAATTCAGGGTCAGAAAAAGCATCATGTACTTTTCCGCTATCGTCTGTTTTTACAACAGGTAGCGGACGCAATGCTTTGCTAAGCACATTGAGTTCTTTAATTTTTACTGATTGCTCACCAACTTGAGTGGTAAATAAAACTCCTTTCACACCAATAAAATCACCAATGTCAAGTAATTTTTTGAACACTTCATTGTAAAGTGTTTTATCTTCATCAGGACAAATTTCATCTCTGTTAATATAAATTTGAATTCTTCCAGAACTGTCTTTTAACTCGGCAAAAGAAGCTTTTCCCATAATTCTTCTACTCATAATTCTTCCTGCAAGAACTACTTCCTTACCTTCTTCAAAATTATCTTTGATGTCTTTTGTTAAGGTGTCAACAGGGTATTTTGCTGCCGGATATGGCTCTATTCCAAGCTCTCTGAGTTTTGTCAGCGATGCTCTTCTAATTTGTTCTTGTTCCGATAATTGTATGCTCATTTTGTTCTAAAATTTAAGGCTGCAAAAGTAATAAAACTTTGGTGGAATAAATGTGGAGGGTTTAAATTTCGATTTTTATTACTAAATACTCAAAGTTGTTGAAATATTCTTACAATCTTACACTCATAAGATTATTTGCCACTAAGACACAAAAGCACTAAGTGGCACAAAGTTTAATAACAATAAATAACAAATTTATCTATCATATTTCTTGGTGAATCATTGTGTCTTTATGTCTTAGTGGCATTTTTTATATTCTGCTGAATAGTTTCGAAATGGTTAATTTGTTATATAGCTCTTCAATAGAACTCTCCCCCAACCCCTCTCTTGAAAGAGAGGAGAGAAGTTGTCTAAAGATAACTTGGGGTGAGTTGATAAAAATAATTTGAAATTGGAAAATATCTTCCCTTAGAGAAAGCTAAGCTGGATTGTCGGATTTGTGTGTTGGCAAAGTCCCCCTTCGGGGGATTTAGGGGGCTTTTTAAAAACAAAGGGACTCAAAAGTAATTTGAGACTATTTCTGTTAAGTCAATTATAATTGTATTTTTACGGCAGAATTACCCTTCTTTCATGTTAAGTAAACAATTAGGTGTTATATGGCTTTTGCTTTTGTTGTGCGTAAGTACGTTTGCTCAACATACTTTTAAAGGCAAGGTGTTGGACGAAAAATCAAAACAACCTTTGGCTTTTGTAAATATCCTTACCGATAAAAACTACGGAACTACCACCGATATTGATGGAAACTTTGCTTTTAACACCAAGGAACCTATACAATCAATAAAATTAAGTTATGTAGGTTACGAACCCAAAGAAATTCACCTTAAAGGGAAAGATTTTTTAGTCATTTACTTGTCATCTACTACTTTTCAGCTAGAAGAAGTGAAAATCCTTCCGGGAGAAAATCCTGCCCATAGAATTATTAAAAAAGTGGTGGATAACCGTACACAGCTCAATCCCGAAAAAAGTATGGATTTTACTTATGATTCATACAGCAAGTTATATGTAACAGCTGAATTAGACAGTGCTTTATTGAATAATCCTGAAAAGTTAGCCAAAGCAGATTCCATTACTCAACGAACTGATAGCATCTTAAAAACGCAGCACCTGTTTATGATGGAATCCATCACGCAGCGTAAATACAAAGTGCCAAGCAAAAATTACGAAAAGGTAATAGCTTCAAGGGTTTCGGGATTACAAAATCCTACATTTGCTTTGTTGGGTACGCAATTACAATCGTTTTCTTTTTACAACACCAATATTTACGTAATGGATAAAGCGTACTTAAATCCTATTTCTACCAACAGTCATAAAAAATATTTGTTCATTATTGAAGACACTATTATAAATGGAGCTGATTCAGTATATATCATTTCTTTTACACCATTTAAAGGTAAAAATTTTGACGCTCTAAAAGGGTTGCTTTACATCAATACGGATGGTTATGCCTTGCAAAGTGTAATTGCCGAACCTTATGAGCAAGATGCTTCGTTGAATATTAAAATTCGGCAGCTTTACGAGAAAAATCAAGGTAAATGGTTTCCCAAACAGTTGAGTTCCAAATTTATTATGAACAATGCTACTGTAAATTCTTTTAGCATGGTAGGCATCAGTAATACTTATATTAAAAATGTAGTGATTAATCCGGAGCTGCAAAACAAGGAATTTAGCTTTGTAGATACCGAAATTGATTTAAAAGCCAATAAAAGAGACGAAGCTTTTTGGGATGAATACAGAGGAGACACGTTAACCACTCAAGAGCAAAGAACCTATCAGGTGATTGATAGTATCGGAAAAGCTGAAAATTTTGATAAAAAATTAGGCGGATTAGAAGCTTTGTTTACCGGAAAATTAAAATGGGGAGTGGTAGATTTAGATTTAAACCGATTTTTAAACTACAATAACTACGAAGGCTTTAGATTAGGAGCAGGTTTTCATACTAATCAGCATTTTTCTAAGTGGTTTAGAATAGGCGGATACGGTGCTTACGGGTTTAAAGACAAAGAGGAAAAATACGGAGGAGATGCTACTTTTTTGTTGGAAAAGAAATCATTGTTGGCGATTAATTTTTCTTACGATAAAGATGTGGAAGAACCCGGTGTAGTTGGGTTTAAAGATTATAAAGTGCCCATTATTTCATCAGCAGGAACCCGTGTGTTGTATTTAGATAGAATGAATAACTATGAAAAGATGCAAGCCCGATTGAGTTTTAGAACGTTGAGGTACTTAACGGCATACACCTTTGTAAATCAGCAAAAAATTGAGGTAACAGACGATTATTTTTTTGTTAAAAACATTGACGAAACCACTTTTATTAGAGACAGAAATTATTTGTTGAATGAAGTAGGAGTGGAATTGAGGTATGCTTATAAAGAAAAAATACTAAAAACCCTTACCACCAGCTATCGAACAGGCACGGAATTTCCCGTATTGTACGGAAAAATTGAGCGAGGCATTAACCAATTTGAAGGAGAATACGCTTACACACGATATACCTTTCGTACAGAGAAAAAATTCAATACCCGAAATTTAGGGCAGCCATACTTTAGATTAGAAGCGGGTTATACAGATGGAAAAGTGCCACAGCATAAACTCAACCACCCCATTGGCGTAAATAGAACGGACGACTTTTTACTAGTTTCCACCGAAAATGCGTTTGAAACCATGTTGCCCTACGAGTTTTTGTCTAACCAATACGTGCATTTTCATTTCCGACATAGTTTTAAGGGTTTATTGCTAAAAATTAAAAAATTTCAGCCGGAATTTATTATTACTACTAGTGCAGGCGTTGGTAAATTAGACCATGCCGAATTACACCAAGGAGTAGATTTTAAAACCATGGAAAAAGGTTTTTACGAATCCGGATTGATAATGAATAATTTATTAAAAGTAAGCACTAGCACCTTGGGGGTAGGTGTTTTTTACCGTTATGGCCCTTATGCTTTTGATAAAACTTCCGATAACTTTGCTATTAAAATGAGTTTTGGAGTGGCTTTTTAATTAAATATAGTACGTATGAGAGTTTGTTGTTTAATAGTATTGTCTTTTGTGTTGTTACTTTTTTCTTGTGAAGTAGAAAAGAGTAAGATTGAAATAAACGCAGATACTCAAACAGTAGAACAAAGAGAACAAGCAACTTCTCGAAATGCTGCTAATTTGATAGATACAGTAATTTTAAAAGAAAGTCTTAAGGAAGAAGATGAAGTAGTAAATGAATATTTAACAGAAAGTTTGAAGCCAATTAGAGAAAATTTTAAACGAATCAATTCAAAAACAAATTGGACTAAAATCGATACAATTGATGTTTGGGAATCAACAGAAGGTGGTTTCGCTATCTTTTTTTATTCGAATGATAGTGTTGAAAAAATAATTACTCGACATTTTGGAGAAATGGGACAGTCAATTAGTGAATATTATATTTTAAATAATCAATTGTCTTTTGTTTTTGAGAAGCGATTAGATTACAATAGGCCATTTTATTGGGATTCAGTTAGAATGGAGGAGTTTGATGATGACCAAGTTTTTGATTTTGATAAATCTGAAATTGTTGAAGAAAGAAGTTATTTTGAAAATAATAAATTAATACATCAATTAAATAATCAAGATTGTGGTTCGCCTTTTTCTGATGATTATTTGTTAGAGGAACAGAAAAGAATTCTGGAAGAATATAAATATCTTTTAAAATTGGAAGCAAAAAAATAACCTCCTAAAATCCTTTGCTGCTTCTTAAAAAGCCTTACTTTTATTGTCAGTTTTAAAATGGTAAGTTATGTTAGAAAATATTCCACTTGACAAAATACTTTTTTTAGACATAGAAACGGTAGCTCAACAACCCGATTTTAATAAAGTAGATGAGCGATTACAAAAATTTTGGGAACAAAAAAGCAAATACATTGCTCCCGAAGAAACACCTGAAGACGCCTATTCCAGTGCCGGAATTTATGCCGAGTTTGGAAAAATTGTTTGTATTTCTGTGGGGTTTATCTCTTATGAAGGTAACAGAAAAACACTTCGATTAAAATCTTTTTATGGCGATGATGAAAAACTGTTGTTAGAAGAATTTTTTGAGCTGCTCCGCAATTATTTTAACAGCCCCAATCATTTGTTATGTGCCCATAATGGTAAAGAGTTCGATTTTCCATACATTGCCCGAAGGGCTTTGGTAAATGGATTGAATATTCCTTCTATTTTAGATTTGGCAGGCAAAAAACCTTGGGAAGTGGCTCATTTAGATACCTTGCAATTATGGAAGTTTGGTGATTACAAAAATTATACTTCATTGGGCTTGCTAACAGCAATATTTGATATCCCTACACCAAAAGATGATATTGACGGAAGCATGGTCAACCAAGTATATTGGGAAGAAAAAGATGTAGAACGCATAAAAATTTATTGCGAAAAAGACGTAGTAGCACTCACGCAGTTATTTTTGCGTTATAGAAATGAAGCACTGATAGAAGAAGAGGATATGGTTTTTAACTAAAAAGTTGGAAGACCGAAGAATAACCATTAACAAATAACAACAAAGCTCCGAAGGAGTGAAATTTATAAAGAGATGACTGTAGGTCATCGAAATATTAGAACTAAAATAATTTGCGTACTTGCGTCTGCCGAAAAAACAAAGAATTGAAAATTCTTGTTTTTTTCGAGCATCCTCGAAATATTAGTTTTTCAAATAAAAACATATTTCGGGATTTGTGAGAGTAAATAAAACATAAACATATGAAAAAAGCAGCAATAATTATTATGATTTTGGCAGTAGTCACCGCCTGCGGAACAAAGAAAAGTGATTTTTTTAAAGCCATTAACAAAGCTGAAAAAGAACATGTTAGAGGTGTTGAGATTGGAACTGATATGTTAGCTGTAAAAGCTG
This sequence comes from uncultured Flavobacteriales bacterium, assembly GCA_937901255.1. Taxonomy (GTDB): domain Bacteria; phylum Bacteroidota; class Bacteroidia; order Flavobacteriales_E; family Vicingaceae; genus BRH-c54. The sequence continues at coordinate 84,829 of CALCHN010000028.1, forward strand.
TTGAAGATAATTCTTTTTTGATAGACGATCAGCCGCAGTATTTGCATTACGACTACGATATCAGCATGGGAAATAGCTATACGGTTACTTACGATTTTTATGAAAATAAACTTTATGAAATTGAAATAGCAGCCTATTTTGATTTAGTGGAAGATGCCAAAAAAGTAGCTCAAGAATTTACGGAATATTATAACGATAATTATGGCAAAAACAAGTTAGAACAAGATGGGTTTACCACTTGGAAAACAACATCTTCCATTACCAACAAACCTGTTGAGGTAGCACTAAAAGAAGATAGCGAAAGAAACGGTTACGGCTATTTTGTTATTAAGATTTATGAGTTAGAAGAATAGGTTCAATTTCCGATTATTTTATTAATGTGAACTTTGTTAAACATAACAATAAAACCACATATAAACATAGATTACTATAACAGCAAAAGATGATTATAGTAATACAAAGTGTTTTTATCCGCATGAGGCGGATAGACTATGTGGGGCTTGCGTCAAACTTTTTTTTCTCAGGGTAAAAACTATGTATCTATGTGGTTAAATAATGTTTTAGTTATAAGAAGTTTGTCCATATTGAAATAATCAACAACAAACTGTTACAGATAGTGTTGTCTTAATTTTTGTCGTTTAAAATCAGGAGGTCGTCTAAAAATGAGTGTATATTTTTTACAAATCTTGTTCAACTTGTTTTAAAAACGTATTTTTATTGCCTTTAAAATAATAAGTATCTATTCTACAACAAAAGATTAAAGAAGGATGATGGAAAACAGAACGCTATTAGAAATCAAAAATTTAGTTACCGAATTTCGTTCGGACGGAGAAGTAACTAAAGCAGTTAACAATGTTTCTTTTACGCTAAACAAAGGCGAAACCATAGGAATAGTTGGTGAATCAGGTTCAGGAAAATCGGTTACATCATTATCGGCTATGCGTTTAATTCCTAATCCACCTGGAGAAATTACCGGTGGAGAAATTTTATTTCATGGTAAAGATGGCGTAATTGATTTAGTAAAAGCTACTGAAAAACAAATGCGAAGTTTAAGAGGAAATGAAATTGCTATGATTTTCCAGGAGCCAATGACATCTTTAAACCCTGTTTATACTTGTGGCGACCAAGTGGCAGAAGCCATTATGTTGCATCAAAAAGTAAATAAAAAAGAAGCTAAAACCAAAACCATAGAATTATTCAAAAAAGTTGAATTACCTCGTCCGGATGTGATGTTTGATACTTACCCACACCAAATTTCTGGTGGACAAAAACAAAGGGTAATGATAGCCATGGCAATGTCGTGCAATCCATCCATCCTTATTGCCGATGAGCCTACAACAGCTTTAGATGTTACAGTTCAAAAAACCATTTTGGAGTTAATGATGCAATTGCAGCAAGAACAAGATATGGGGATTATGTTTATTACTCACGATTTAGGTGTAATTGCCGAATTGGCCGATAAAGTAGTAGTAATGTACAAAGGTAAAATTGTAGAGCAAGGAACAGTAATGGATATTTTTACCAATCCACAACATCCTTATACAAAAGGCTTATTAGCTTGTCGTCCGCCATTAAATAGAAGATTACACTGGTTACCTACAGTTTCAGATTTTATGAGTGTGGATGAAGATGGGGAAATGAAGGAGAAAAATAAATCGGTAGAAGAAGTTACAGCTAACTTGGTTATTAGTCCGGAAGAAACTGCTAAAAAGCATGAAAAAATATACGCTCAAGAACCAATTTTAGAAATAAAAAACCTAAAAACTTATTTTCCGATAAGCAAAGGCGTTTTTGGTAGAGCAAAAGAATATGTAAAAGCAGTTAATGATGTATCTTTTAAAGTATATCCAGGAGAAACGTTAGGATTAGTAGGGGAGTCGGGTTGTGGAAAAACAACCTTAGGAAGAACCATTTTAAAATTGGTGGAACCAACAGCCGGAAATATTATTTTTGAAGGGAAAGATATTACAAATCTTAGTGTAAAAGAAATGCGTGAGTACAGAAAGGAAATGCAGATTATTTTCCAAGATCCTTACTCCTCTTTAAATCCTAGAATTACCATTGGTGAAGCCATTATGGAGCCAATGCGAGTGCATAATGTATTCAATAGTGATGCAGAAAGAAAAGAAAGAGTAATGGAATTATTGAAACGTGTTGACTTACCGGAACATCATTTTTACAGGTACCCACATGAGTTTTCGGGTGGACAAAGACAACGTATTTGTATTGCTCGTTCGTTAGCCTTAAATCCTAAATTTATTATTTGTGATGAGTCAGTTTCAGCATTAGATGTATCTGTTCAAGCACAGGTGTTAAATTTGTTAAATGAATTAAAAGAAGAATTTAAGTTCACCTATATCTTTATTTCACATGATTTGTCGGTTGTTAAGTTTATGAGCGACAAAATGATAGTAATGCAGCATGGAGAGATTAAAGAAATGGGATATGCCGATGAAATTTATGCTAATCCTCAAACAGAATATACCAAAACACTAATTGGAGCTATTCCAAAAGGAGAGATTGATGATATTAAAAAATCGTTAGATAAAAAAGTAGCAAGACGCTCAACTACGGCTTAATGAAAATAACACGCTATGGCAAAAACAAAAGTAAAAACAGCCTTTTTCTGCCAAAGTTGTGGAGCTCAATATCCTAAATGGGTTGGTAAATGTTCTTCGTGTAACGAATGGAATACCATAGTTGAGGAAGTTATTAGTAAGCCGCATCCCAATGAGGTGAAGGGTTCTTTTAATATTAAAAAGAATAACAAACCACTTCCTGTAGATAATATTGAGTTAGCCGAAATTCCCAGAATAAAACTTCCTGGAACAGAACTCAACAGAGTGTTGGGCGGTGGCTTGGTTCCCGGCTCATTAATTCTCTTTGGAGGAGATCCGGGTATTGGAAAATCAACCTTAATGTTACAAATGTCTTTGAGGTTAAAAGGCAAGAAAATTTTGTATGTATCTGGCGAAGAAAGTGGACAACAATTAAAAATGCGTGCCGATAGAATTGGCAACAAAAATCCCGATTGTTTTGTATTAACAGAAACATCTACTCAAAATATTTTTCATCACATTAATGAGATACAGCCAAATGTTTTGGTGATAGATTCTATTCAAACCTTACATACTGCTACTATTGATTCATCTCCGGGAAGTATTTCTCAAGTAAGAGAATGTACTGCTGAGCTGATGCGTTATGCAAAAGAATCTAACACCCCTGTTTTTTTAGTGGGACATATCACCAAAGATGGAACAATTGCAGGGCCAAAAATTTTGGAACACATGGTAGATGTAGTGTTGCAATTTGAAGGAGACAGAAATCATATTTATCGATTATTACGCTCTGTAAAAAACAGATTTGGTTCTACCAATGAACTAGGTATCTACGAAATGCACGGAGCAGGTTTAAGAGAGGTGGACAATCCTTCAGAAATATTATTAAGTAATAGCGATGAAAATTTTAGTGGAGCGGCTGTTGCTGCAACAATGGAAGGAAACAGACCCTTGCTGATAGAAATTCAGGCATTGGTAAGTTCTGCCGCTTACGGTACGCCACAACGTTCGTCAACAGGTTTTGACACCAAGCGATTAAATATGCTGTTGGCAGTATTGGAAAAACGATGCGGTTTTAAATTAGGAGCAAAAGATGTATTTATTAATGTTGCCGGAGGATTAAAAATTGACGACCCGGCAGTAGATTTAGCGGTGGTAAGTGCAGTACTTTCCTCAGGAGAAAACATTTCTATACCATCATTATATTGCTTTGCTGCTGAGGTGGGGTTATCTGGAGAAATAAGACCAATAAGTAGAGTGGAGCAACGTATTACAGAAGCTGAAAAACTAGGTTTCGAGAAGATTTTTGTTTCCAAATACAACCAAAAAGGATTAGATGTTAGTCAGCACAAAATTGAAATAGTTTTCGTCAATAAAATTGAAGCTATTTTTTCAAAATTATTTGGATAACAAACTAAAAAATAGAAAAATGCGTTGTTTCTTTACAATTAACTAAAACTTACGCTATGACGCGAATTCTTTTAATCGTTTCTTTTTTCTTTCCGATGATGCTTTTTGCACAAGAAGATATGCGACCAAACTTATCTGAAAACCCTTCAGGAACATTTTCTTTAGGAGTAAGAAATACCTTTAGCACTTTTGGAGCTACTGAAAATTTAGGTGTGGGTTTTGGAGGTCAATTTAGAATACGAGTTAGTAACAGAATTAATACGGAATGGTTTACCGATTTTATTAATGAAGATATTGATGGGTTGGCTACTCGTAACGATTATCACATTGGCTGGTCGGTAATGATTTATCCATTTAAAACTAAAGCAAAGTTGGTTCCTTATGTATTGGCAGGACATTGTTTTGATTACACCAAAGTAAGAACTACTTATAATATTTATACTTCAAATCCACCGCAAACAGTTTCTAGATTGAGTTCGGCAACACAAGTTGGTTTGGGTACGCACATTAACCTTTCCGAAATAGTTGATATATCATTATCAAGTCAGTACATGATGCATTTAGGAAGCGATGTTCATGCAGAAACGCACGAACACAATGGTGTGAAAGAAATTCATATAGCAAAAGAAGGTCATAGTGGCTTTTCGTTGGAAGGTCATTTGTTATTTACCCTAAGTGTTAATTTTAAAATTGCTCAACTATGGTAAAAAAGGCGTTAGTTATTGTGCTTGTTTTTTGTGGGATGAATTTATTTTCACAAACCAATGAGTTGGTTGTAAAAGAAGGGTTGTTGCGTTTTCAAGGAACAATAGGTATGGGAAAATCCACCGATAGAAATGAAAACAACATTTTTTTGCACGGAAATTTAGAATATTTTATACATTCGTTTTTAACCACACGTGGAGATACTTACTTCTTCCTAAAAAATGAAGAAAACAGTTTGGACGTTAATCATCAATTGTTTGCCGGAATGGCTTATCATTTAAGTAAAAAATCCAATTTTGTACCTTACATAGGTATTCAGCCGGGATTAGCTGCCACAAGGTATGATGGAACTACCAAAACGGAAACAACGCCTCTAGTTTCTGCTGTAGCAGGATTTAATTATTTTGCAGCTAAATGGTTTCATTTGTTTATAGACGCACGTTTTGTGTCGGGTAAGCATTTGTCCAACCTTCCTCCTTATCCTATAAATGAAATTCGTTTATCATTCGGACTTGGATTTAATATCGCAACTAAAAAAAATAAGTAGTTTTGGGCGGTAATTATCCCAAAAATGATTAGTCGAAAATTTCAAATAGTAATTCCATTTCTTTTATTCTTTATACTCTTTACGGTTTACGTTTCCAATAATTTCTTTTTTTGGGATACCATTAACTTAGTTGCTGCTCCGGCAACTTTTTTTTATGAAAATAATTTTCGTTCGTTTATCCTTCCTAACCAAATTGATACTGGACATGTGCCTTTGTTAGCTTATTACATTGCTAAAATGTGGCAGTTTTTTGGTAAATCGTTAGCAATAGCTCATTTTGCCATGTTGCCATTTTTATTGGGGATAGTTTATCAAGTTTATATATTAGCAAAACGGTTTGTAGGAACTTCTTATGTGTTGGTACTAACAATGTTAATGATGTTGGTTGATCCCACTTTTTTGAGTCAGGCAGCAATGGTTTCTCCAGATATTGTATTGCTTTTTTGTTTTTTATTGGCAATCAATGCTGTTTTCGAAAATAGAAAAACGCTTTTAATGTTGGCTCTAATAGGGTTGTTTTTAATTAGTATGAGAGGGATAGTGGCAGCATTTGCCATTTTTTTAATCGATTTTATTTTTTCATTAAGAAAACAGCATTTTAGAGGTTTTCCCTTACACCTTTTATTAATGAAATCATTGTTTTATGTTTTTCCGTTTTTACTTTTTTTAAGCTATCATTTTTATCATTATAAAGCAACAGGTTGGTTTTGGTCGCATCCAGATTCTGCTTGGGAGACAGGTAGAACAACCAATGATTTTAATGGAGCAATTTATAACATAGGAATTTTTGCTTGGCGAATATTGGATTTTGGAAGAGTGTTAGCAATATTGGCTCTCTTAGTTATGGCAATAATGTATAGTAAAAAGGTGTTGAGAGAATCAACATCATTACAATTATTAATATTGATATTGGGGAGTGCAATTATTTTCATTATTCCATTTTTGTACTTTCAGCAACTTACCGGACATAGGTATTTATTGCCTTTATATTTGTTGATTTTGTTGGCAACAGGCTATTATATAAATAAAGTGATTATATCTTCGGTAGTTAAAAAGAGCTTTTTTGGAGTATTGATTGTCTCACTTTTAGTGGGAAATTTCTGGGTGTATCCTAACAAAATTGCCCAAGGTTGGGATGCAAGTTTAGCTCATTTGCCTTATTATGATTTACAATTAGAGATGAATAATTATTTAGATGATAATGAAATTCCATATCATGAAGTAGGGACAGCTTTCCCAATTTTAGGAAATCATGCTATCATTTTTATGGCAGAAGATATTCGTTCGTTTAAACCAAAAAATATAGGTAAAGACAAGTATATACTATACTCCAATGTGTTTAATGGTTTTAGTGATGCAGAACTAGATGCTTTATATTCAGGTTATAAACCTATTCATGAACTGCATTCTCCTACTGTTTTTTTACAATTGTTCGAGAGTAAATAAAAAAAATTAACCACATAGTTTTTTTTAAGAAAAAAGTTCTAATTAAGTTACAGATAGTTTGTCCCGATTTTATCGGGACACTATGGGTTGTGCTTTAATTTCTTTTACAGCTATGTATTTCTATGAATCTATGTGGTTTTATTTAATGATTGTAGGTTTTTAACGGCTATTTTAAAAATTTAAGAAATATCGAACAATAAAAGCTAACAGTTCGCTGTTTACAAATTACAATTTCTGTACTTATAATCATCATCAATCAACCGTATTTTAGCACTATAAAAATCTATAAACTATGATTCAATCTTTGTTATTACAAGTAAATGTAGCTGCAGATACCACTTCAACAGCAGTACAAGAAGCAGTTTCTGAAGAAAAAACACTTTCTATTTGGGAATTAGTTAGCTCCGGAGGAATTGGTGGAGCGATAATTATGATTACGCTGTTGATACTGTCAATTTTAGCTGTATATATTATTATTGAAAGGTATTTAGCCATAAAAAATGCCAGTAAGGAAGATGCTAACTTTATGAATCAGATTAAAGATTTTATACATGAAGGTAAGATGGATGCAGCAAAATCACTTTGTAAATCTAACGCTTCGCCAATAGCTAAAATGATAGAAAAAGGAATTTCCAGAATCGGAAAACCACTAAGTGATATTGGAACAGCCGTAGAAACTACCGGAAAGTTAGAATTAAATAAGTTAGAAAAAAACTTATCTACCTTGGCAACTATTTCTGGTGCTGCACCAATGATTGGTTTCTTAGGAACAGTTATAGGGATGATTTTGGTTTTTCATGAAATGTCTAAAGGTGGTGGAGGTGTTGATTTAAATACCCTTTCAGAAGGAATTTTTACAGCCATGACCACTACTGTAGCCGGACTTATAGTTGGTATTGTTGCCTATATAGGTTATAATACCTTGGTAGCAAAAGTGGAAAAAATTGTGTTTATAATGGAAGCAAGAACCACCGAGTTTTTAGATATTTTACATGAGCCGGCTAATTAATAGCCTCCCCAACCCCTCCGAAGGAGGGGCTTTTCTAACGCACATGGCAATAAAAAAGATAAAAATGAAAAAAGATTATTAAAACAAACTGTTACCCAACTTCCCCCTTCGGGGGATTGAGGGGGCTTAACCTCAAACTTTAAACCTCAAACCTTTTAACCAACATGGCTATACGTTCAAAAAATAAAGTAAACACCAATTTCAATATGTCGAGCATGACGGATATTGTGTTTTTGTTGTTGGTGTTTTTCATCATTGCATCTACCTTAATTAGTCCTAATGCCTTGGATGTTGTTTTACCCAAAGCAAGTCATTCTGCTCCTCGTCCGCAAACGGTAAATGTTAGTATTACTGAAGATTTAAGATATTATGTAAATAAAGATGAAGTAGCTGTTGAAGAGTTAGAAACTTTATTATTGTCGCATACGGCTAATGAAGAAAATCCTGGAATCATATTGCGAGCAGAAAAAAGTGTACCGATAGAAAATGTAGTAGTAATTATGGATATTGCGAATAGAAATAAATTGAAATTAGTGTTGGCAACTTCACCAAAGTAAACATGAAAATATTTTCTGTACTGTCAGTTCGAGTATGTTTAATGGAATAAAATGGAATTAAACAGTATCGAGAACAGTTTTAAGATATAATTTTTTTGAGAAAAATATGAAATATTAAAAATTAATGCATCAAGCAGAATAAATGGAAATCTTACAAGAAAAAAATAGTAGAGCCGGAGTAATTGGAACAATTTTGTTCCACTTACTGTTGTTATTGCTATTTATTCAATTTGGGATGACTTATCAAGATCCGCCAGAGGAAAATGCAGGAGGAATGGTGATTAATTTTGGTACTACCGATGAAGGAATGGGAGATGTTCAACCTTCCTCAACAGAAAATACTTCTTCATCTGAAAATACTAACACAAGCGAAACCACTACACCAAGTTCAGCTCAAGAAAATGCCTTAACCACTACGGAAGAATCTGTAGAAATGAATGCTTCACAAAATACATCTACTACAACAGAAACGACTAACACTCCACAAGAAACAGAACCAACCGTGGATGAAAATTTGAGCAACGCCCTAAATGCACTGAACAATACTAATAACAACTCCACAAGCGATGGAAACTCCAACACAACTGGCGACCAAGGTGATGTTAATGGAGATCCAAACAGTAATAATTATACAGGTGGAGGAAGTGGTGATGGGGTAAATTATGATTTGACAGGAAGGTCGATGGTAAAAGTGAAAAAACCCAATAACCCCACCCAAGAAGATGGAAAAGTAGTGGTAGAAATTGTGGTAGATAAAAACGGAAAGGTAATTAGAGCAACACCCGGAGCAAGAGGTTCTAGTACTACTAATCCGACTTTGTACAAAATCTCCAAAGAAGCTGCGTTAGAAGCTCGTTTTAATGTAAAAACAGATGCTCCTGCTGAGCAAAAAGGTACCATGACTTTTGTTTACATTCTTAATTGATGTGAATAATCTCAATTTTTTTATCACACCAATTATCACGAATTACACAAATTTCTTAGTGGAACGAGAAAATAAATCAACACAAAAAAACATCTTTGATGTTTTTAATTGGTGATAATTAGTGAAATTTGAACCTAATTTGTGTTATAAATAAACACACTAGTGTGTTTTAAATTAAAATTGATGAATTACCCCGAAACACTCGATTATCTTTTTAGTCAGCTTCCCATGTATCAACGTGTTGGAAATGCAGCTTATAAAGCCAATTTAGACAATACCTATCGCTTGAGTGAAATATTAAACCACCCTGAAAAGCAATTTAAGTCGGTACATATAGCAGGAACAAATGGTAAAGGTTCTACCTCGCACATGTTGGCAGCTGTTTTACAAGAAGCAGGTTATAAAGTGGGGCTATATACTTCACCCCATTTAAAAGATTTTAGAGAGCGTATAAAAATTAACGGGGAAATGATTTCGGAAAGTCAAGTGATTAACTTTGTTGAGGAATACAAAAATGAATTTGAAAAAATACAACTTTCTTTTTTTGAATGGACAGTGGGACTGGCTTTTCATTATTTTGCTAAGCAAAAAGTAGATATTGCTATTGTTGAAACCGGTTTGGGAGGCAGACTCGATTCTACCAATATTGTTACTCCGGAGGTGGCTGTAATTACTAATATCAGTATGGATCATACGCAGTTTTTAGGAGACACCTTAGCCAAAATTGCCGCTGAAAAAGCAGGAATAATAAAATCAACTATTCCTATAGTTATTGGTGAAACACAGCCTGAAATAAAACACGTTTTTATTGAAAAAGCCAACCAATTGAATGCTCCCATACAGTTTGCAGATGAATATCCAACGCAAGAATATGAAAGTGATTTGAAAGGAGCATATCAGCAAAAGAATAAAAAAACAGTAGTGGCGACTATTCAAGTGCTTCAAACATTAGGTTGGAAAATTGCTGAAAATCATATAAAAAAAGGTTTGCTAAATGTGATTAACAATACTGGTTTAATGGGCAGGTGGCAAGTATTAAATGACCAGCCACTAACCGTTTGCGATACAGGACATAATGAAGCAGGAATAACATTAATTTTAGCTCAATTGGCTGAACAACAATTTGAAAATCTCCATTTTGTGTTGGGAGTGGTAAACGATAAAGACATTACGAATATACTGCAATTGTTACCTAAAAATGCAACTTATTATTTTTGTCAGGCAAAAATACCAAGAGCTTTAGAGGTAAGTATTTTAACAGAAAAAGCAAGTGCAGTTGGTTTGTCAGGCACTGCTTTTCCTACTGTTGAAGCAGCTTATCTAGCAGCACAAAAAAATGCCACAGCCCAAGATATGATTTTTGTTGGAGGCAGTACTTTTGTGGTGGCAGAGGTGGTTTAGTTTCTATTATTTTTCATTTTCTCTTAGCATAGAGTAAGAAATTCTTAAGGAGTTTGAATTTCGTAACGCAATTTTTACATCTGTAACTATGTCCATTTTAGTTTTTGCTTCAACTTTTAATTTTACAATATAATTTTCTTTATCATAATCTGTAAAACTTTCTTTTTCATTCTTTATAAATTCAGAAAGTTTATTTGCAGAAATATTTTCTCCGTTAATTTTTACTACTTCGTCTTCTGTAATAGTAATAATAAATTTAGTCAGAGCATCTCGCTTTCTTTTTTCGTTGAAATTAAATTCATCAGTATAGATGAGTGATAAAACAACATGTTTGAAGAATCTAGTTTGAAAATAGCTAGAATCAATTGTTGGATTAGAATTTTCAGCTTTTTCACTTTGTAAAGGAATAAAATCTTCTATTAAAATACCGAGTTGCTGTTTGTATTCATAAATAGCAGAGTTTTCATATTCTGATTGTTTTTGTTGCATTTCTTTAACAAATTCATCCATACAGTCTTGAGTAAAACTTATGTAATTATTTACAATAATTGTGTCTTTAGGGAAGGAATTATCTACATATTTATATAATGGAGTCTTTTGAGTGTAGTTATCTCTAATATAATTAAAAACATTTATATATGATTCAGCAGTAGTGTCTTTCAAGATATTTGTTTCTAAAAGATACTTTTCATAATCATGGAATGTTTTAGTAATATTAATTTCATGAGAATTAAATTTATCCTTTATACAGTTTGAAACTTTATTGCTGTTTCTCTCCATCATTTTAGCCTTTCTATCTTGTGGATTTAAGCATGATACAGTAAATACAAGTAGCGATATGTATAAGATAAATTTCATTTAAGGGTTATTTATTAATAGGTTCTTAACAAGCCTAATTTTTCACAAACTTTTTCGTGTTTTTCATGCCTTTATTATCGCTTATGCTAATAAAATAAATGCCGTTAGCAAAATGACTTACATCAATAATTTTAGTTGCTTCATTCGGTTTTAAATTCCCTTGATATTCAATACTTCCTAATAAAGAATAAATAACAACAGAAGCAGTTTCACTACTATTTCTATTAATAGTAATTAGGTTTTGAGCAGGATTAGGATAAATTTCAAATTGCTTATTGATTTCGATTTCACTAATGTTATTAGGGAGTTGTGTTACTTTAGGTAATTCTATATATGATGGAAAAGCAGGATTAAAATCAAATGTTATCTGACTTTGTTGAGCATACAACCAATTTCCATTGTAGTTATACCCTAAGGTATCTCCGGGAGTCCATCTAAAAAACTGATTCGCATTATTTGGAATGTGCGGATTGGATTGATATTTAGGATAATTGCTGCTGCTTACCAAAAACTTTATTTGATGTCCGATTCCGAAAGTATGTCCGAGCGGTAACATCTCAAATTCAAAATGATAAAAAGTGTTGTTATCTATATTGGTGAGTATAATATTATCATTTGGGCTGCCATTAAAAATAGACTTGGCATAGGCTCTGGCTTTAGCATTTACAACACCTTCCGTAATAAACATCTCTCTGCCGTCAGGATAAACATCAATAATTCTAATCATTAAATCAAAATCTGTTTTTGCTGTTGTGTTAGTGGTAGTGTGTCCTTTAGCATAAAGAGAAGCTCTAGGGAAACCAATAACTGTCATGGTATCGGTAAGCGGAGCTGTTTCAAAAGCAATTATATCCGACCGATTTAATGTATGAGAAGCATAAAGTGGATCTGCAACATTCATTGAGCCTTGCGATTTTTTTCCTCCTCCCGGAACAGAAGGAATCATATTGTTTCCACCAATGGTAATTACAGGATTGTTAGGGTCGGCAACATACGTCAATGTGCCTTCATTACTCGTTGGAGCAATAGTGTCAGCATCTAAATTTTGGTGTAAATATATTTTTTCTCTTACTACTCCGTTAGTAAAAGGTAAAGAATCGGTTTCTAACCAATAGTTACCCGTATTTGGGTTTTGGACATCATTAGAAGGACCCGTTACATATAATCGTATATCTTTTACCTGATTGAAATGATTGGGATTGTAAGGAGTTAAAGGTCTTGATAGATTTAAAAGAGGAGGCGAAAGTGTAGGCAATGAATAAAATAACGAAGAAATGGTATTACCATCATTAATTTCGATAGGTAAGTTGCTTAAAGGAGTTTGTCCTCCTAAATAGTTTAAAAATTGATAATAAGGAATAATATAATTTTTGGATGGAACTCTAACTAAATTAGTACCTAAAGGCTGCCAAATATTCGATTCTGGAATGAAAAAATAAGGCTCTCCACCTAAATGTGTTCTGTACCAACTCATTAATTCAGATTCATAAATATCATTTAGTAAATTACTGTCGTTCAGTAAGCTATCGGTATCTATGTTGAGGTCAAAGCCTAATACATCAAAAACATTGTCTGGATAAATTTCATCTCCAACAGCTTTAGCACCTATGGTTTGGTGTGTCCACGGACCAATAACCAATTTCTGATTAGAAGAAGGATTGGTATTTCTGGTTTTATTAAACGTTTCAATTTGTCCGTTTATAAAAATATCCCACCAACCAGTAAGATGATAAATTGGTTTATTCATATTAGTATATCTAGAATAAGTTCCATTAGCATCTGTTTGTCCGTTAACATTTACAGGAGCAAAAGAAGCATCCAAATCTGCTCGTAATGGTGATGTTGGATGAGCTCCAGAAGGAAAAGAATTGTTATCATTTACCACAAACCAATCAATTAAATCACTTGTTAAGTCTGCTTTGTTCGTGTAACTATAATCTGCAGGAGTATGAATGGTATTGGTTAAACTGTTGTCATAAGGAGCTAAAGAATCACTCAAATCCATCATTTGTCCTGTAATCCATCCGTTGGACAGAGAATGGCGGTAAACGCCATTGTGAAACAAGGTAGAATTATAATGCTCATTAGCAGCAACAGTTGGCATTAGGCATTTTATTGGATTGTTAGCCATACTGTGCGGAATATTAGATAGTGCTTGGTATTGTGAGTTTCCTAAAGCAGAAGCTCCGTACATACCAATATTTCCATTAGAATATTTAAAAACTTCGTTAACGCCATCTAAATCAACATCAAAAGTTCTATAAAGGCTATCAGATAAATAAAAAATAGCTTCACTACCATCGGAGTGATTTAATGCACTTGATGAGCTTGATGTAGGGTAAGCATCCATAGGAATTCCAATAGTTGGATGATAATCGTGTTTTTGCCAAGAGTCGCTGTACATAGGAAAGTAAACTCCTTCGCTATCGTATCTGCCTCGCATGTCTTGCATGGCATAGCCATATCCTAAAAAAGGAAATATTTTACCTCCTAAATCATCCGTGTTTTTATTGTAAGGCGTTCGGGTGAAAATAATGGGTAGGCTAAAATTATTAGCAGAGATATTGGTGGTATCAAAAATTACAAATTGCGAATTTTTTGGAATTAACTGAATGGTGTAAGTAGATGCTCCAATAACAATATCGGTAGTCACAGAATCTCTAAAAACAGGTAAATAAATATCGGTAGCTAGTTTAATTCCATCTTTTGTAAGGGTGTAAGTGGTTTCTTTTAAAGAAAGCTCGTCAATATTATCTATTTGTCCGTTAGGAATAATTTGAGCAAAACCACTTGAAAAAGCAATAATTAATAAGCTTGAAAAAAATATTTTAAGAAAATACATACGCTACTTTTTATCCAAAAATAATTAAAATATTCTAAGAATGAGAATTCTAAGTTTTTTAAAATAGATAAAGAGCAAAAATTTACTTTTCAGAATGGTCATTGCTTGGGTATGTTGGCTACCTAATCACATTCACATGTCCAATTTTGGAATGCGTCTTACCATTTATATCTTGAAACTCTAGCTTCCAAACATAAACACCATTTTGAACGAATTTGCCTTTGTAGGTGCCATTCCACTCTTCAAAAAGCGTGTATGATTCAAAGATTATTTCGCCCCATCTATCAAAAACAAAGAAAGAGTAGTTTATTTCGCTAATACCAAATCCTTTCGGACCAAAACCTTCATTTAAGAAATCAAAATCAGGCGTAAATGCATTAGGAACGTAGATGCCAAATTCTCCTTCTACTTCTAGTATTTTAGTAATTGTAGTCTCACAGCCATTATCATCAATTACAGTAAGTGTTATAGGGTAATGTCCGGTGTCAACAGGAAATTCATATATTGGATTTTGTATATAGCTTGAATCTAATCCGCCAATATCCCAAGCCCAACCTACAATGTTAAAATAAGATTGGTCGTAAAAACTTACTGTAGGATTTAACATATTGACGGGATTGTCTTTCATATAAAAGTCTGCAATAGGGTTTCTGTGTATGGTAATATAATTAGGATAAGTTACACTGTTGGTACATCCTCCTGCAGCAGCAGATGAAGTAATGGTAAGTGTTACGTCATAAGTTCCTGCATTGTTATAAGCATGCGTAACAGTGTCTCCAACAGCAGAACTACCATCACCAAAATTCCAAATTGAAGTACCTACCATTCCGCCAGTGGTATCAGAAGTATTGTAAAACTCAAAAGTTTCTACAGGAATTTCACAAGCTTCAAATTTATCTACTGTAAAGCTTACTTGCGGTAAAGGCATAACATTAATGGTTACTGTTCCGGTAGTTGTAGGAGAACAGCCATCTCCCAACGTTACGGTGTAAACGGTTGTTGTTGTAGGAGAAACTACCTGACTAGAATCTGTTGAGCCATTGCTCCATTGGTAAGTATAAGGGCCGCCATTTCCAAAGAATGGAGTAGCATAAATGGTAACCGATTGTCCGGGGCAAATACTCGTATTTGAGGGACTTGCCACAACCGATAATGGAGGTGTAACTGTTACAGTAACGTTTATGGTAGGAGAAGTGCATCCGTTTCCATCAGTAGCAAAAACAGGGTAACTTGTTGTTGCTGGTAGAGTAACGGTGTAAGTAGAAGTTGTTGAAGCTCCGTTATTCCAGTTGTAAGTGTAACCACTTCCTGAACCACCACCAGCAGTAGCGGTAAGCGTAGCAGATTGGCCAGTACAAATGGTAACATCTGATGCACTTATGGTTACAGGGGCTGGATTGGTTAATGTTAAAGAAATTGTATCAATACATGAGTTTGCATCACTAATCGTAACTGTATAGATTCCTGCACACAAATTATTAAACGTGCCAGATGCTTGGAAATTAATTCCATCAATACTAAATTGTTCCCCACCTGCAGGAGAAGTACCTGTTACTGTAATTGTTCCATCACAATCTCCATTACATGAAGGGTCGGTAAAATTTGATGAGTTGATAGTTGGCCCGGCAATACTATTGACGGTATAAGAAGCAGTTGCTTGACAACCGACAGCATCTTTCACAACAATATTGTAAGTATTTGGAGCTAAGTTAGAAAAAGTATTACTAGCTTGGAAGGTAGTTCCTCCATCAATACTATATTGGTAAGGAGATACTCCATCAATTGCGGTTATAGTAATAGTTCCATCATTGGCAGAGCAAGTAGAAGCAGTGGTGACAGTACTTTCAGAAAGGTTTGAAAAAGTAATGGTAACCACATCGCTAGTAACACAAGCAGTTGTATTGGTTTCTGTCCATGTAAAGTTATAAGTCCCTGCTGATGGAACAGTTACCGTAGCTGTTGGTGAATTTACCGGGTTAAATACCACACCTGCAGGTCCAGACCAAGCCCCTGTTCCTATACTTGGAATGGCATTTAATGTATATGTTAACACACAAGAAGTGTCGTTAACTCCTGCATTAGCATTAGGGAGGCCAACAAATGGACCTCCAGAAATAGTGATAGGACAACCGTTATCATCAACCACATCGAAACTATACATATCGCCATTAAGTAAACCGTTAATCTGTATAGTTCCACCATTAGGTGTTGTTGTGTTTACAAAACTCGCATTTGCAGGTGATATATTAGAAGCTGTAAAATTGGAGCCATTAACTGCTGGAAGTCCACCTGTTATGGTAATGGTAAAAGAACTATCCAAACAATCTTCTGTAGGGTTAGAGCTAACTATTTCAGGTAAATATTGTACTGCAATTGGGTTGCCCATATCATAACATGGCATGTTAGTATTAACATAACTATAAGTTGGCGGGTTGCTAAGCGTGTCGTAAAAGGTAATGGGAACATAGTAAAGCGTGTTGTTTGTCCATGTACCAACATAAGGAGGTTGTCCAAACGTATTGATGCTATTAAAATTTCCTCCAAACCCAGCAATGCCAACATAGCATGGGTCATTGGTAATATCGTCATGAGGAGGAACGTTACTAGGAACGGTACCTATTGTAGGCGGACAACTATAGATTAAATATCCTATTCCAGGGTTGTAAGGCGGTCCGGGAGGGTTGGTAGCTATATCTGGTGGATTATAACCTAAGTTAGAGGTAATGTTTATTTGATCACCAAAACACAATACATAATTGGTGGTGCTATTACCATTAATATTTATATTGAAATTACCAATTTGAGCCACACAGCCGCAAGCGGCAGGAGCGGTAGAGTTAAGAGAAATAGTACAAGTTGGGTCTGCTGCAAATGTTGCTGTAATTGTAATGTTATTACCATTTGAATTCATTCCTGATATACTCCAATTCATTGGGGAAACATAAGGGGGGTAGATGATAGTATCGTATGTATTAATTCCATCATTAATGGTAATTACAAGTGAATCTGTTGTTATTCCGGTTGTAAAATCAATGGTTCCGTTAGCAGTATAAGTGTTGTTAGGTTGACAAGCACCAATGTTTGCTGTAAAATTGTTGATGTTGCAAGAAACTGTACTACATGCTGCAGGAGCTGTATAGTTTTGTGTAAGTGTACATGTTTGGTCGTTAGAAAAAGTAGCAGTTATAGTACAATTAGCTCCGTTTGCTGTTACTCCGGGAATGGTGTAATTTATACTTGTGGAAAAAGGAGGATTAATAACGGTGCTTCCACCACACGAATTTGTAATGGTTAGTGTGCCTGTAGTGGGAGGGTTGGTAACGGTAATAGTTCCTGAAACATCATATTGATTATTAGAGGTGTTACAAGTTCCAGGTACAGCCGTTAATCCTGTTATATTACATAAGATGGCACAATTGGTTGCTCCCGTACCACCTGTTTGAGTTAGGTTAATAGTTTGAACATTATTAGCATAATTGGTAATAAGCATAACATATACTTCTCCTACTTGGGCATTTGGTATTCCAGGTGTTTCATTTGCAGATGGATCATAACTACAGCCATAAGCATCACAAATACCTAAAAAAGTACAAGTAAATCCAGTGCCTATATTAGGAACTATATTGGTATGATTGCCGCAATTTGCTTGAGCATTTGCAAGACTAGTATATGGTCCCCAAATAATAAAATCAATATCTGATGCAGCAGATAAGTCCATTATAATATCTCCAGATTGTGAAATTTCTAAATAAAACCAAGATGGATTAGGTGACATACCTAAACAACCATAATTATTTCCTGGTTCAGAAATTGTTACATCGCCAACTCCATTTGCATTAGCGGTAAATTGTAATCCTGAACCCGTACATATTGGTTCCATATTAGGACAAGTTGTTCCTCCAGCTTGGGCAAAAGAAGAAAATACTTTAAGTACCAACAAAAAAGTTAATATAAACTTCATAGCGTAATTTTATTATTTAATTGTTGTTTGGGATAATTTTGATTTCAAAGAGGTTCTCTCCATTATCAATTCTTCTTTAATTTTTTGCATGTCATTGAACCAACCCTCTTTTTCGGCCTTTTCTTTTTTAACAGGATTACTATTTACATAATCAACTTTTGTATCTATTGCCTTAATGTGGTTATTAATATTATTAATTCTATCAATAATTAAGTTTATAGAATCTGTTGAATGTGCACTTGTATTTTTATCAATTATTTGTTCAGTATTTTCTTTTGAAAATTCTTCTCCTTTAAATTTTTCGGCATCCGAATTTTGTGAAAATCCAGTTAAATTTAACATGATAAAAACAAACACTAAACAAATTTTACGCATCATTTAAAAATTTAATAAGGTTAAACTAACTATCTTTTATGGTATAATAAATTAATGGTTATTTTATTTTCTGAGAAAGAAACTGTAGCAGTTGATGAAAAAAGGTTGCTAGATGTTAGTATAAGGGAAAGAATTAATAGAAGGGTGTAATTTTTCATTTGCTTTTTATATTTATCATTAACAAAAAGACGAACTAAATATTAGTCAGTTGCCTCATTATTAAAATGATGTTTCAAGAATCAAATGTAAACTACACAATGAGATTAAAAAAAACGAATTGTACGGTATTATTGTAATCTTAAAAATGCTTTAAAAGAATATTATATGCTTCTTTTAAATCTTTTCCAAATGAAATTATGCCATCTTCGTGTCCTGCCATTATAATGATATTACCTGTTTTCTTAAAATCATTATTGTTGAATAGTCGTTTTATTTCTAACGCCATTTCGGGAGTTCCATAGGCAGTTTTAGTATTGGTAGTTGGAAGTTTATGCAATAATTTTTTCCACATTTTCGTATGGTGAACATGAATGATAGCTTTTATATTTTCGTCAACTTCATAAAGAGCAGCGTGTGTCATTGTTTCAGATGATGCTTTAACAGGACCTTCGCAAACTACATTGTTATTGGTTATTTCGTAATTTGTTACTAGGGTGAATGATTCTTTGGTAATAGGAAAAATATGTCCGGTTTGTGTTCCGGATACAATAATTCCGTCAGCTGTTTTTATGCTAATGTTGCCATAGCCAATGTTTAAGTCTTCAATGTGTCCAATGAGTTTATGTTCATGCAACTTATCTCTGTAAGCCAACAAATCATCAGGAATGTTTATTTGTAAGGGTTTAAACGTCCAATCGCAATTGAATTTAATATAGCCTTCGTCAATTTTTTTTGTCATAACTAATATAAAATTAATATTTTTCGGGAAATAGTTTTTTTAAACCTTCTTCAGCGGCAGCACAAACTCCTCTTTCGGTTATTAAACCAGTAATTAATCTAGCAGGAGTTACATCAAAACCATAGTTTACAGCTGGTGTTGTTTCAGGACAAATTAATACAGATTTTATCTCATTATCTAGTAAACCTTGTATGTATTTCACTTCGTTTTCATCACGCGTTTCAATAGGAATGTTTTTAACGCCATCAGCAATAGAAAAATCGATAGACGATGAAGGTGCTGCAACATAAAATGGAATATGATTATCAAAGGCAGCAAGTGCTTTTAAATATGTGCCTATTTTGTTGGCAACATCGCCATTTTTGGTTGTTCTGTCAGTACCAACAATCACTAAATCAACTAAACCATGTTGCATTAAATGCCCTCCGGTATTATCGGCAATTAAAGTATGTTTTACACCTTGCTGATTTAATTCAAAAGCGGTAAGACTTGCTCCTTGGTTTCTTGGTCGGGTTTCATCTACCCAAACATGTACATCAATTCCAGCTAAAAATGCTTTGTAAATTGGAGCAGTAGCTGTTCCCCAATCTATGGTAGCTAGCCAACCTGCGTTGCAATGCGTTAAAATATTTACTGTTTCACCCTTCTTTTTGTGAGCAATTTCTTTTATAATCTCTAATCCAAATTCTCCCATTTTAATGGAAGTTTGAATATCTTCTTCTTTAATGGAGTTTGCTTTTTGTAAAGCAACTGCTATTTTTTCTTCAATTGTATTTACTTGCTTAAGCGTAGCTAACATTTCATTGATTGCCCAATCTAAATTAACAGCTGTAGGTCGAGCAGCTCTTAGTTTTTCGCAAGTATTGGTAATGTATTCATTTGGGTTCTCTTTGTTTTTAGCTTCCAAACAAATAATATAAACTCCATAAGCAGCAGTAACACCAATAAGAGGTGCTCCTCTTACCACCATTTCTTTAATGGCAAAATACACATCGTCATAAGAAGTTAAATCCATCACTTTTATTTTGTGAGGAAAATAACGTTGGTCAAATACTTGAACAATTTTATTGTCATTTTCGTTTAGCCAAATGGTTTGGCAATTTTTATTGTTTATCTTCATGTATTTATATTTTTTTTGACTCACCCCCAAGTTATCTTCCGATAACTTTTCCCCCTCTCTTTTGAAGAGAGGGGGTTAGGGGGAGAGTACTCCTTAAATTTCTTTTTCATGTGTTTATTTAAAAATTACCTAAATCTTGTCGAATGCATTAAAAAGTTCGTTTAAAGATTCATCTACTAAGTGTTTTATTTGTATGCCTAATTGTTGTGCCGATTGTATATGTTCTATACTGTCATCAACAAATAAAGTTTCTGATGGATTTAAATTGTTTTTGTTTAAAACGAATTCAAAAATTTCTGGATTTGGTTTCCTAAAGCCAATCTCATGAGAAAAATATGCTTTTTTAAATAAAGAGTTAATAGTGGTAATGCCGTAAGTGTCAAAAAGGTAGTTGTTAATGTGTGTAAGGTGAATTTCATTGGTGTTGCTCAGTAAAAAAACATTGTATTTTAAAGCTAATTTTCTAATCAACACAATTCTTTCTTTAGGAATATCAAGCAACATGCTGTTCCATATAGTAACAACTTGTTTGGGAGTTAAGTTGGGGTGGCGATTAAGAAAAAACAAAATAAATTCTTCGGCAGTTACTTTTCCTACCTCAAAATTGTTGAATAAATTTAATGTTGTGAAAGTAGCCTCTATTTCTGAATAATTATGGGCAAATAATTCTTTAAAAGCAGTAAAAGGTCGTTGAGTATCAAGATTGATAATTACTCCGCCTAAGTCTAAGATGATGTTTTTGATATTTGTTGGTAGCATATTCACTTCAAAACTACCAATAAAAATAATTAAATTAAATATTGGTAATTCAATAACATTTCCGTAAAATTGCAGCCCGTTTCTAAAGAACTTAGAACTGGGCCTATAACTCAGCTGGCTCCGTAAAATTAAAAATCTTTGATTTTATAAGTTTTACGAGAGTCCTCGAAAAAGGAGAAAATTATAAATTTTCATTTTTTCGGGATTAGAGTACAGTTATAGATGTAAAAAATAGAGTTCCAATCTCTTTAAAAATGGGCCTATAACTCAGCTGGTTAGAGTATCTGACTCATAATCAGAAAGTCCCTGGTTCGAGCCCAGGTGGGCCCACAATAACAGAAAGGGTTACAGCATTTATTTGTTTGTAACCCTTTTTTATTTGCATACGATTTGCATTTTTTTCAACTTGTTTTTCCTCAAAACAAAGTCAATTCATCATCTAAATTGGTAGCGATTAGCTCAATGGAATAGGGTAAAGCAAATTCGCTAGTTTATATTTTGTATTTTAATTTTTTCAAAACGAAGCTTGGGAAGGACTAGCTTGTATTCAGAATTAGTGTCTTTATTATACCAATAGACTATATATTCAACATTAGCACTAACAATATTATACCCCTTATTTTTAAATGAATTTAATTGATTGTTTGTAAAGGAATTTGAAAATAAGACTAAACTGTTATCATTTGTTTTCTTTAGTGAAATACGACCTCCGTATTGTGTAACAAATTCACCAACCTCTAACCGTTCTCCTGTTTTTATATCTTTAATAATAGCTTTAGGAATGTCATTGTTTTGAAAACTTAGGAATATATCTTTATGGCTCAAAATAAGTTCATAATGTAAAGGTTCTTTTAATTCACCTTCATAATATTCTTTATTAAAGTTAGTTGATTCAATTTTATCATAAAAACTAATATTGGTATGAATATGTACACTTTTTTTAGCTCTTGTTGTAGCAACATATAATAAACGTCTTGATTCAGAACTAGAATAATCATAACCATTTGCTAAAATAAATACATGGTCATATTCTTTACCTTTTGATTTGTGCATAGTAGATACTACAATTACATCTGAATCCCCTTTTACAGCATCTTCCATATTAATTTCTCGACAATACTCATACCAATCAATTAATAACTTCTTCTCCGGAAAAGAGAAATCAAACTTTGAAATTAATGAATTACAAGTGTAATAATGAGGTGTGTCTTTAAATTGAGATTTAAATTTTTCTACGGCTTTTTCCCAATTGGTTTCAAAAATAATACCTACTTCTCCTACTTCAGATTTTAAAAAATTAGTAAAAACTCTTATTTCATAGAGGGATGATAAGGAAAAACCTTCAAAACCTGCCATTAACCTAGTTTTGTAGCCTAACTCATTAAGCATTGAATTTATTTCTAATGCCTCAATATTAGTTCTAGTTAAAACCGACTTAGTACCAGAAAGACTAAGAGAATGTAAATAATTAACTAAGGGAATAGATAAATATTCTCCTTTATACTTTATTAGATTAATACTTCCCATTTTATGTTTTTGGTGAGGTATTAAGAGTTGGTTTTTAAGTCTATTATTTAGGAAATTTAAAACTTGATTATTAAACTCAACTATTTCAGGGTAACTTCGATAGTTTTTTGGTAGAGTATATAAAGTTGGTGAATATTTAACTCTATAATTTGTCATAAATTCATTAGACGACCCTCTAAAACTATAAATATTTTGATCATCATCACCTACTGCAATAACTCGTGGTTTTCCAGCTTTTTCTATAATTAACTCAATTAACTGCCATTCATCCTTATTAATGTCTTGAAATTCATCAAATAATAGAACACTTTTATTCTCTATTGATGTAATATCAATTTCATCTTTTTTAATTGCTTCAATACAATCTTGAATTACATTCTGTGATTTATCTAAATCTCCTAACTGACCTAACAACTGAAAACAAAAACCATGAAAAGTGGTAATTTTTATTAAGCCTACATATTCAGGAACCAGTTTCCTTACTCTTTGCTTAAACTCCAATGCAGCAGCTTTTGAAAAGGTTAGCATTAAAAATTGTTCAGGTTTAATATCTTCTATTAACAATAAGCTAGCAATTTTATGTACTAAAACTTTAGTTTTTCCACTACCAGGCCCTGCATAGACCAGAGTGTTATCAGATTTATTATCTTTTATAACTTCTAATTGGTTAGGATCTAGTTCATGTATAATTTCTTCAAATCGCTTTGGAGTTAAAGCTCTTTTTATTTGTTGTCGTTCTTCTTTTTTAGGGAAGTATTTAGATATAAAATCCTCATACTCTATAGTGAAATAATCATTCACATAAATTAAAGCAGATTCATAATTTTTAATACATCTTTTTGCATATTCTCCTACTATATGAATTTGTTCAGTTTTATTTTCATAAAACTGTTCCATTTTTTGATAATCAGCTTTTAAAAATGTAGGTCTTGATTTATCAATATCTGACAAATTAAGTTTGTTATAAGTAACCATAAAGCCACCTTCTAAAGCAATAGCCTTTATATCATTTAAAAACAACAAAGAAATTTCATATCGCTTAGTATTTTTTTCAACCAATTCACCCATAAACTGGTTAGCATTTTTTATTTCAATCAATGAGAAAGTAACAGGAACTTCATCTTTTCTTCCTTTAAACTCTTGGTTTTTTTCAGCTAAATTTTCTAGGAAACTAAAACATGATAATGACAGGTCATGCCTCCAACTTATATCCTCTTTTAATTTTTCAACATCTAAAATATTAATAGAATATATATCCCTTTCTTTATCTACCCTATTTTTCTTTACAAATCTTCTTTTATCCCAATAAGTTAATAATGATCTAATAATTTCAACATTTGATTCAAGCACTCCTTTATCAAGAAGTGTTTGATTTAATTGTCTTAGTGGTATATCAATTTTCTGTTTGGGTAGAATACCAAGTAATGCTTTCTCTGTTTTCAGAAAATATTCTAAAACTTTTTTTGAACCTCTTTTAGATTGGAGTAGATTTACAAAGGCAGACAAATCTTTTGTATCTCCAAGAATTGATACATCTCTTAAAATTTGTATTACTTCTTGAACTCTAAAAGGATTTATTTCAGTTACATCAGATAAATAATCAATCCTAGTTTCTTTATCAGTTACTATTCTTTTTAAAATTTTAGCACAATCTATTTTGTCTCTATCAGTAATGTTTTTACTATTTTTTAGCATTTCTTGCCCTCTACTAAAACTCTTAACTAACAGACTGTCTGCAAAAACTCTTGGACTATTTAACGTGCGTTTTAGATAGCCATTATCTTCCATTGCAGATAAAGCTGTTTTAACTTTTGTCTCAATATCTCTCATTTCAGAATCCCATCCTGATTTTCTAGCTATTTCTAAAGCCGATTTACTTATTTTATCTCGATACTTAGCTTGTTGTTTTATTGATTTCCATATATCTTTAATTTCTTTTAAGTTGAGTTTAGTTTGCTGTAATAAACTAAAATGTTTGTTTAAATCATTCTCATTAAAAAGAATATAACATTTTGCTTTAATTTTCTCATCTCTTCCTGCTCTACCAGATTCTTGAACATAGTTTTCTAATGAATCAGAAATATTAAAATGTATAACTGTTTTTACATTATCTTTATCTACTCCCATACCAAATGCCGAAGTAGCTACAATTATATCCTTCTCTTCAGACATAAAAGCCTCCATATTAGCTTTTTTCTCTTCCTTTTTTAATTGCCCATGAAAATAAGTAGAATTAAAACCAACTTCATTAATCAACTTACTGACTTCCTCTACCTGTTTAGTTCTTGAAGCATAAACTATCACGGGCTTCTCACATTCTTCTAAAACTGGCATAAGATAAGCCATTTTACGTTCAGGATCTTCAACATTAATTACCTCATAAGATAAATTTGTTCTACCCTTAGAAGTAATAAATTCTTCTAACTCTAAATTTAATCTATCTCTAAAATAAGCTTTAATATCCTTAATAACTTGTGGTTTTGCTGTTGCTGTAAAACAAGAAACCGGAATAGATTTTAATTTCTTTTTTTCTTCAATTTTATTAATAAACTCTCCAATAAAAAGATAGTCAACCCTAAAATCTTGTCCCCAACTAGAAAAACAATGTGCTTCATCAATTACAAACCTAGCAATAGACCTAGATAATAGTAAATTGTAAATTGAGGGAGACCTTAATGATTCTGGAGACAAATACAACAAGTTAGCAGTTCCATCTTGCACCATTTCAAATGCTTCATTTCTTTCTAAAGGGGAAAGCAACCCATTAATTGCTACAGCACTTGTTATACCAAATCTATCTATCAAATTATCCACTTGATCTTTCATTAAAGAAACTAAAGGTGAAATTACAACTGTTAAATGCCTAGTTGCCTCTCCTCTCATTAATGCAGGCAATTGAAAGGTTAAAGATTTACCTCCGCCTGTAGGAAATACTGCAACAAAAGATTTACGCTGTAAACCAGCCAAAACTGCTTGCTCTTGTAAACTTATTTCTCTATGCTTCTCAAACTTTCTGAAATCTGTATAATCAAAATACTTTTTAAGTGCCTTCTTAGGATTAAGTTTTATTGAGCAATAGCTGCAATTTGGATTTTCACAACTTTTAAATCTAATAGTTTCTAAAATTTCATCTGCTTTGGGGTATTCATGTCTAACCCATGCAGGTAGTATAGCATCATTATCACCTAATTTAAACAATGTAAATACATAAGAAAATTCAACAGGGTATTCATTTATGTAAAAATCTAAACTATTATCAGAGCAATAATCGTTAGCAATTAGATCCTTAACATTTAACTCGTTTGATAAATTATTATCGGTATATCCTGCTAGTTCAAAAAAAGTATTAAAGTTTAAGTTGTTTTTTAAAAGCTTAAAATAAAATGCTTTGAGTTTCTCCTCTATTTGATTAAATCTATTAAGTTCTTTAGCCAATAAGTCTTCGGTAAGTTTAGAGTCGGATAGTGGATTATTAACTTCTGATGCGTTTACTACTTTATAACCTTTGAATAGTTTATGATTGGGTCGATTAACAAATAAAATAGGCGACCATAAAAGTGTATCAATAAACTTTTTACCATTAAAAATATCCTCACCTAATCTTTTTTTAAGCTCCGGTATATCGTGTTTTAAAATATTATGACCACAAATATACTTAGCTTGCTTAATCCATTCTTCTAACCGTTTGGTATTATACTCATGCAATTCATTCCCTAAAAAGGTTGCTCCATAAACAACTTTATTAGATTTTGGATTTGTTTCTATGTCTAAAAAAAGAATTTTTTTCAATCTATAATAATATTAGAATTGTTTGTGTCATATTTTATTGTAAATCAATAATTCAATATAGTTGTTATTATAGTGCCATAATTTAACTTTCTGTTACATATTTATATAAATATTTGGCAATATTTTTGGCTCTGACACTTTGATTATAATGAAAATGAATTTCATTTTGAAATCTAGGCCAATTACCATCGTTTTCACGAATTAAATATACGAGTTCTGCTTCAATTGCTTCAATTTTTTCTATAACTTGCTTATCTAGTGTTTTATTTCCACTTAGTGTTTTCTCAAAAACAAATACAAATAACTCAAATTTATCTTTTACATTCTTCCATTTATAACCATAATACCCCTTATTTCCATTAGCTTTTAAGCCATAATTCAGCCTTGAAGATATAGATTGTGATGTATATCCAACATAAATAATTTCACTCTCCATCTTAATTACATAAAGTTTGGGTGTCTTTGCTAATGTAAGTGGTTTTTGAAATTTAGTTGCTTTACCATTTTTCAATTTTGATAGTATCTTTCGATTATGTTTGTTACCTGATAAAATAAGTGTGTGATGGAATGAACCTTGATAATTCATGATTTTAAAAGTTTGCGATTTACCTTATATAATACCAATAACCTCTTTAATTGCTCGATTAATTAACGGAATTTTATCATCCATTAATTTATTAAACTTTTTAGTTATATGTTCTTGTAATTTGTCAGGGTTCTCAAATAAGCTTTCATATTTAGAACTTACCAAGATTTTTTCTTGAAAACACAAGTGCCATTTCGGATATAATTTGTTTTCTTTATACATACCAACCTTGTTAAATAACTCAGTATTTTCCATATACTTATTAAATAATTTTTCTCTTGCTTCAGGACATTCAGAAATACCAATTTTAAAGTCGAAATTAATAAAATCAATACCTACATAAAATTCATATAGAATTATCCATGAATCGTCTATTGATTCATTAACCGCTAAAAAACCTTTTTCACGCATCAATTGTTCATTTTCAACTAAAAAATTAGGCTGAAAACGCACATAGGTTTTACTCGTTTTATAAGGTCTAATATCATCTCTATCTTTAATTAAATCAACCAAGTTATGAGCAACTTTTCCGTAGCCAGAAGTCATGTTATATTTAATTACTTCATCAAAAGCAGATTTATATTTTCTATATAATTTTTTACACAGTATTTCTAATTCTTGATTATCATTCATAATAGATTGTAATGATTTTAAGTATTGTTGGATAATAAACTTAATGTTTTCTTTTAACTGTATGCGTGAACTTTTTAATATGTCTAATAAAATCAACTTAATTTCATCATAAGTAATTTGTAAGTAATTTTCTTGCTCATGTTCTGAGATAGATTGTTCATATAATGAGAGATAAACAAAAATGATATGTTTATTATTTTTAAATTCATATTCAACACCATTTCTATACCTGGTTAATTGATCACCGCCTTCTGAAGAAAATATTTTATTTTCTATTACCATTATAAAACTTGATTTTTCTGATGAAAGTAAAATATCTATGTTTTTATACTCTCTTTTTACAGTAACGTCATCAAAATCTAGATTGTCAAACTGAACTATTGAAAGGCTTTTGTCATTATAACCAATGGTATCATACTGATTTACTATAAAACATCTTTTAATAAAAGCTTTAATAAAATAATCACCAAGACCATGATTTTCATTAGGATTAAACAACCAACCTAATATATTTGAATGCTGTAATTCTTTATGACTAACATTTAAAATTGACATAAAATCAACCTCCTCTGTTAGTTTGTTTTGCAAATTTTCAAAATCGGGGTCTAATAATAATTGATGAATTTGGTTATTTATAATATTATTCATTCTAGTTATTAATTATATTTTTTGGTTAGTATTTAAATCTTTAAAGTCATCGTACAAGTATTCTTTTACATTAGTATAGTTATATTCATTTTCGTCTAACTTATTAAAGTCTTTTCTCCATTTTCATAATATTTACTGCTATATGGCTTGATATTTTTCTTTGTTAAATAATTTGATTTTATTTCCAACTAGAGCTTCCTTTTCTTTAAGCCCTTTAAATTGATATAGCTTCAGAACTGCTCGGTACATAGAATAGAGGTATTCACTATTTTGTAAGTTCATTTCCTCTAAGACACTAATTCCTAGTTCTTGGCTATTTATTGCATCATCAATATTTTCCATAGCAAGATATAGATCAGATAACAAACTATAATAAGTTGCTAAGAGAAAATCATTTCTATCTGAAATTTTGATTGACTTATGTATTTTAATTCCTTCAACTAATAATTTTAAAGCATTTTCATAATTACCATAAAGGATATATGACTCAGCAAGAATTTTATATTCAATACCCAATTGTTGGTCGTCATAAAGTGAATGTTTTTTCCTAATTACTTGTACTTTTTCAAATGTATCTAATGCTCCTTTTAGATTCTTGTCTTTTAAATAAACATTTGATTTATTGTTGTATGTAATAATGATTTTATCTAAACATTTTAACTCGTTATTGTTAAATATTTGCAACGCTTTTTCAAAATTGTAAATAGCATTTTTACTATTTCCGTTCTCAGCATAAGATAAACCAAGATTGTTATACATTACAGCTAAATTTATATCGTTTGAACTTAAATACTTCTCTGCTCGTTCTGCTAGATTAATTAACTCAGTTAGTGATTTCTTGGTTTTTATATAAAATCTTTTTGAAAATAAAAGTTCATTTTCTAATATTAATAATGGTTGGTACAAACTTTTTCGATAATCTTCTTTTATAGAATTAAGAATTGATTCTGCATATTTTAAAAATCGAAAAGATTTATCAGGATTATTATATCCTTCAACAATTCTACTCGTTAACCAAGTTATAAAAAGAATATTTGATAAAAACGGGTTTGATTTTTTTCGCTCGTTGTAAATAATTACTTCCTGAATTATTTTATGAATATTTATTCCTTTTTTATCTAAAGTGTATTCTATAAGCCCTTTTTTGTCAAATTTATTTAGTATATTAATGATAGTTATTTTGTTTTTATTATAATGTGCTTGCCCATTAATTTGGATTAATTCTTCAACTAAAATATTATTAGAAGGTAACAATGCTAAAAAATTTAAGTAATTATTTTCATCGTTATTAAGATTATTAACACTAAATTTTTTAATTATAAAATCGAATATTCTAATGACATTGTTTTCATCATTAATATCTATATCTATGTTATACTCATTATCATCAAGTTGTTGTTGTTTGAGAGATTGAAAGAAATTTTCTAATGTCAAATCAACACTATTCTCTATGGTCTTCGCAGTCAACTCTGTAATCAGTAGATTGTTATCAATGTAGTTAAAAAAGCTTTTAAAAAGAGTGTCATTGATAACATTTCTACTACAATTCGCTAAAAATATTTTCTTAGTATCATTAAAACTTAAAATTGGCAACTTTTCAGAGGTTGTACCATTTAAGTGGCTTCTTGTAAGAATTAATTTTTCCCAATTAGCAATAGATGATAATTCATTCAATGCTGATTTTTCATCTTTAGCTTCTTGAATATCAATGATTAGTAAATTGTTTCCGTCAATTTGACTTAATTCATTTAATAAAAACTGAAATCGTTGATTTATATCCTCATTAGCAGAAAATTCAATTCCTAAATTTTTCTTAAGTAGAATATCAGACACAAAAGAATTACTAATCGAATGTGCAGTGTTTATCCATATAATATGGTCATAATTTGTAAAAGTTTTTAAGTATTTTTTAGCAAAAGAAGTTTTACCCATTCCTACACTAGAGTATATTGAAATTATTTTTTTTTCTTTTAAAATTGAATTGGTTTGATTAAGAAAATCTTCCCATCCATATATTTCAATTGAATAAAAGTCGGGGAGTAAATTCATGTTCTTTGGAAATTCCTTTTTTATTTTTTTTTGAGAAATACCTTTCAATAAGTCAATTTCTTCTCGATGTTTTTTTAATCTTTTTTCATGATTTTCTTGACCTATCTTTATCTGTTTTACATCATACTGTAAACTTTCAATATCAACTCGTAATAATGCAGTAAGTTTGTTATTCTTATATTGTTCTAATTCTTTATCGGTATGGTTTAAAATATTTGATATTGTTTCTTGATTTAGATAGCGGTCTTTTTTGTCTGTTTTTTGAGAAGTATTATAAATTTCAGATAGTAATGCTCCAAAAATTAATGATATTGGTCTATTATCAAACTTTTCATGTCTTATCAATTGATAAATTTCATCTTTAATTATAAAAATTGAATCCTCAGGTGAAACGTCATCGAATTTCCAAACTATGGTATTTACAAACTCTTTAATATTTAGTTTAATGTAACTTTTTAATTTTTCACTAACTGATTTAATATTATTCTTCTCAATATCAGTATTACACTTTTGTAGTTTATTATTTTTCTTAGTATTAATTTCTTTAATTAAAATATCTTCGACTTTATTAGAACAATCGGATAACAATTTTTCATCTTTTAATTCTATACTTTCTATCCATTTTATTAATAATTTTTCTTTTTTTGCAATTGAAGTATTTGTAGAAAAACAGAATGTTATTTTTTCATTTAAATCTTTATACTTCAAAAAGAGAATGAAAAAATTGAACATTGATTTTGTTACCTCCTTTGAGTTCAAGCTAAAATTAGATGAGTAACATTTAATTTGAGTAAATATTAATTCTTCACCTACTTCCTTTATATCATCATCTACCTCAGTAAATGTTTTAATATCTTTTTCATCAATATAATTCTGAATCCACTTTTTTAAAACCGATAAATACTGATAATAAAAACCCCTATTAGTAGCTATTGCATCAGTATTGACTTCAAATATTTTCAGAATGGTTTCTTCTATATTGTATTTCGAAGTAAATGATTTCAATTTACCTCCTCCATAATTTTAATATCTTCTTTCATTAAACCATAAAGCCTATAAACTAGTTGGTTTATTTCTTTACCCTGTCTTTTAAGATGATTTTTATAATCTGATATTTGATGTAAAGGCATGTTATATATTTCTTTTTAAGAACTTTAAAAGTGCAAAAAAATCAGTTAAATAAAATAAAATAGCGTAAAACTTTTTAACATTGTTGATAAAATTAGGACAGCTCTCCCAAGCTTAAATAACTTCATAGCGTAAAAACTACAACATATTTTTTATACAGCCATGCAGATTACAGTCCGGACGGAATGGAAAATAGCCCTTTTTAGCTTTACTTTATTTTACTCTATTTTACTTAAAATGGTTAATAATCAGTATTTTAACAAAATTACTTTACTCGGCTTTATTTGTTTAAATACTAACTTTGCTCGACAATTGCTCGACAGTTTTAATAACTTAAAAATGTAAAATTATGCATAGTGTTAACCTTACCATTAAAAAAAATTACATCAAAAAAGATGGAACAACTCCAATTTATCTTCAATATAATTTTTCGAGAGAAAATAGAACCTTAATTAAAACAGGAAAATTTATTGAACCTATTTATTGGAATTCAAATACTAAACAAGTTAGGCGAAATCACCCTGACTACAATCATCTAACGTTATACCTTAAAAGTATGAAAACAAAGTTAGAACATATTCTTGATGAAAGTATTTTAAACGGTAAAACTCCAACTATTACTTACGTTGAAGAGCAATTTAAACTAAAAACTTCTCCTGAATCAAAACAAACCTTTACAGTATTTGATAGATTGGATGAATATATCAACTCTAAGAAAGGACATGTTGTAGATGATGTAATAACAGATTACTTAGCTCTAAAAAAGCATCTTACTTTTTTTGAAAAACATAGAAAACGGAAAATTGTGTTTAGTGATATAAACTCTAAATTCTATAATGATTTTGTATATTATTTAAGCTATTATGCTGTAAAACCTAACAAAGAAGTAGGGTTAAGAAAAAGTACTGTTGGTAAAACAATTAAAAACTTAAAAGCATTTTTAAATTATTGTACTAAGAACAACATTATTGCATCTATAGATTTAAGTTCCTTTAAAACATTAACTAATAAAGCGTATGATATTTATATTTCAGATGAAGAAATTGAAAAATTATTAGCTTTAGACCTATCAGACAATCCAAAACACGAACAGTTAAGAGATTTGTTTGTAATTGGTTGTGAAACAGGGTTAAGGTATTCTGACTTTTCGAGATTAACTAAACAACATATCAATATTAAAGATAGGATTATAAAAATTACCATGAAAAAAACTACAGACACTGTTGTTATTCCTATTTCTAATAGGTTATTAACCATACTTGAAAAATATAATTATAATCCACCATCAAATATTCCAAGTCATTATTTTAATAAAGAAATAAAAGTGATAGGGCTTAAAGCTCAAATTAATGAACCTGTCATTAAAATTAAAGAAGTTGGTAATCTAAAAATTGAAGAAAAATTCTTGAAATATCAATGTATTACTAGCCATACTTGTAGAAGGTCGTTTTGTACAATTCAATTTTTAAAAGGAATGCCATCTTTATTAATTAGAAAAATAAGTGGTCATACAGACGAAAAATCATTTCTGCAATATATAAAAGTAGATGAAGAACTTGCAGCTCAAAAAATGCTCGAAATGTGGTTTAATATCGAAAATGAAAAAACCAACAAGAAAGCTGAAATGATTGTTTGTTAATTTTCATTTCCTTTCAATTACCATTTAAGTATCTTTGTAATTAACCAACATTAATCAAATTTAGTATCAAAAGAATTTTAGCCATATCAGATATTCATGGTTGCGGAAAAACTTTCTGTAAGTTACTCCAACAAGTTGGTTTTAATAAAAATGACACTCTTGTTATTATAGGAGATTTAATTGATAGAGGGGCAAACACTAAGCTGTTAATTGATGAAATACTGAGGCTTCAAAATGAAGGCTACAACATTATTTGTACGCTTGGCAACCATGAGGAATTAATGTTTAGAAGTGTCAACTCTTTTGAAGCCGAAGATCATTGGTTAATTAATGGCGGTATTGATACCATAAAAAGTTTTGGAGTTGCTAATTATAAAGAACTGCCTGCCACTTACAAAACTTTTTTTGAGAACATGCCTATTAAAGTTGAAATTGATAACTATATTTTTGTTCATGCCGGAATAAATAATATTCATTTTAAAGACCCATTTAAACAAAGTGTTGCTTTATGGATTAGAGATTGGTACGACTTATTGGATAGAGAATGGCTTGGAGATAGATATATTGTTCATGGTCATACAGCTTGTACAGAAGATGAAATAACTAAGCAGTTTGAACTATTTGAAACTAACCGCTACTTAAATATAGATGCAGGTTGTTGTTATCCGAAAAGTTACCGAAGAAAAAATAACCCTGAAGTGGAAATCACACTCAATAAATTGTGTTTGGTTGACTTAACCAATCGAAAGCTCTATTTTGAAAATAATTGTGAGGATTAATTTCATTGACTTTGTTTAAATCAAAACAAAGTCAATTCATCATCTAAATTGGTGGTGTTGTAACTCAAGAGATAAAAAGTAAATACCCAAAAGTTAGAATTATTGGACTTTCAGCCTATGAGGAAGTAGAGTAGAAGTAGAGTATAAAAATAGAATGATTGAATTGGGAGCAGAAAAATGCTAATCAAAATACAAAATAACAATTAATGAACTTTTATTGGGAATTAGATATTATGGTTCAATAAGTTAACCTTGTATTTTATTTGTTTAAAAGGAAAATAGTATTATATTTGTTTGTATTTTGTATTATTTTCCATATCATTATACGTAAATAATTTAATTATAAATATCACTTTAACCCCTTATTATTATGAAAAAACTTACTCTTTTTTTAGCCCTTTCTATAAGCTTAACAGCTTTAAACGCACAACAAACTTGTATTACAGCTACAAATCTTACAACAGCTTCTAGTTGTAATTACTCATCCCACACAACAACAGGAACAGATTATTGGTTAAAATTTACAGCTACTAGCCCAACGGTAAACATTTCATTGGTTACTGTTAAGTTTGATTTAAACGCTACCCATATTCATAATTTAGCATTGTATTCTGGTAGTTGTAGCAACCCTATTTTAGTTGCAGATGATGAGTTACCTTTTGTTGAGGATGCTAAAGAATTAGCCATTGATTTAAACGCATCTGGTTTAGTAGTAGGACAAAGTTATTATTTAAAAGCAACGAGGTTGGCAACTCATAAAACTTGCGATAAAGGAACATGTACTGCCAACGGTTCAACAAATCCAACAGTTTTTGATATTTGTATACAAGATATAGATGTAATAATTCCACTTGATTTTGGTTTAGAGCAACCATCAGTAAGTCATGCGTATACCTCTAATAGAGGACAATTAGTTGATTTGAATGGTGACTTATTGCCTGAAATTAAATTGTATAATGACAGGACGAACCCATCAGTTTTTATTGCTGAAAATAAAATATCATATGTTTTTGCGAGAATTGATACTAGTATAGCAACACCAGATACTCTGCACAGAGTTGATATGACATTAGCTGGAGGTAATTCTAACATAAGACCTTTTAAAACTGAACAGACTCAAGGGTATTTGAACTTTTTTTTAGCACACATTCCAAATGGAATAGTTAATAATAAATCTTATTCAAGAGTGGTCTATAATGAGGTTTATCCTAAAATTGATATGCAATATTATAGTAATACTAAAGGAATAAAACAATATTTTATTGTAAATCCAGGAGGTAATGCGAATGATATTATTCTGAAATTTGATGGTGCTAATACAATTAATGTTACACCAAATGGAGGGTTAGAAATCGTTACAAGTATAGGTACTTTAGATTTTGAACCACCCCACGCTTATCAAGTAAATAATGGCAATAACATAGTGCCTATGCCATGGCAAGCGAAATTTATTCAACTTTCTGCAAACACGGTTAAATTTGATATACGTAACTATGCTGAAAATATGCCGTTATTTATTCAAGTAGATAGGGGACATAATCAACAACAGCCATTACAGGGGATTGATAATTTAGAATGGAGTACATTTTATGGAGGCAATAATTCTGAGGTTTTCAATAAAATACACACTACTGCTAATGGAAATATGTTTGTTTCAGGGGATTCTAAGGCTACAGATTTTCCTGTTACTCCTGGTGTTTTTCAGGGAAATTTAAGTGCTAATACCGATGCTGTAGTTATTAAATTTGATGGTTCTACTCTTGATAATACTTGGGCTACCTATTATGGTGGCACAACAACTGACATAGGTCATTCAGTTGCTGTTGATAATAATGATGATGTTTATGTTGTTGGCAGTACCAATTCTTCAGATTTTCCTGTTTTGAATTCTGTACAAAATTATGGCGGCAGTTTAGATGGGTTTGCTTTTAAATTAAATAGTACTGGGACTGCAAGGAGTTGGGCTACTTTTTTTGGAAGTTCAAGTAGCGAATTTTTTAATGAAATGGCTTTAGATAATTTAGGGAATATTTATGCGGTTGGAAGACATTTTGGTGGTACTGGAACAGTTATTCCAATTCAAAATCAAGCTGGAGCAACAACCTATACATCAGGTAAAGGAATAATTGTTAAACTAACAACAACGGGTTCTTTACTTTGGGCTACTCAATTTGGCAATCAATTTGGTTGTGATATAAGAGGTGTTGCTGTTGATGTTGCCAATAACTTTGTGATAACTGGTTTTACTAATGGTGGTGGTAATTTTATTGAAACAAACCCTAATTTCCCTTCAACGCCTCAAGGTCTATCGGAGGCTTTTGTTACTAAGTTCGATGTCGCTAACAACATTGTTTGGTCTTCCTATATTAGTGGAAATGATTTTGATGCTGCTTATGATGTTGCTGTTAATAAAAATGGAGCTATTGTGGTTATAGGAACAACCGAAAGTACTTCTAATTTCCCTCTCTTAAACCCAACAACTACAGGTGGTTCTTTTGGGGGAGGCTCTGTAGGGGGAGATGCCTTTTTGGTTGCTTTTTCACCTAATGGTAATCATCTTTTTGGTACTTACTTGGGTGGTAGTAATGATGAGGAGGGTTTTGGAGTAACGGTTGACAATAATGATTATATTTATGCTACAGGTACTTCTTATAGTTCTAATAATGCTTGGCTTACTCCTTCTGCTAATCCTTCTGGGACATATACTCAAAGCACTAACAATTTAGGAAACAATGATGCTTTCATTATGGCTTTTGATAATAATTTTAACCAAGTTTGGGGCACTTTCTTTGGCGGAGCTCGTATTGATGGGGGTAATGCAGTTGCAGTTGACAACCTAAACAATAAATTGTATGTTACTGGATGGACTACAAGTCAAGGACCTTACGCACCTGTTACTACTCCATTTCCTTTAACTGATTTTATTCCTGGCACTTCTTATTATCAAGACCAAGTAAATGGTAATAATGATTGGGTGTTGGGTTCTGACGGTTTTATTGCTCGTTTTGACTTATCTTCTGTGGTTGGTATAGATGAATTGTTAGACGATGGTTCAACCATTGGTGTTTTTCCTAATCCTAGTTCAGGTATATTTAATTTAAGCGTTAAGTTAACTAACACTAAAAAAAATATTGTAATTACAGTTTATGATTTAATTGGAAAAGTGGTCTATACTGAATCCCTTAAAAATATTAGTGGTCAGGTTAATCAATCAATTAATTTAAACTCTTTTGGTAAAGGTATGTATTTGTTAAATGTACAGTTAGATGATGTGATGTTAAGCAAAAAATTAATTAAACAATAATGTATAAACTTTTTGTACATATTATTTTTCTTTTACAGTCTGTTGCTCTCTTTGGGCAATGGACGGTAATTGATACTTCTAAAACTCATAGTCCTGAAGTTTTTTTTACTGATGGTTATTTCATTGATGATACTACAGGGATTGTAGTTGGTGGAATTAGTGGTACAGGTGTAATTTTAAAAACAACTGATGCAGGTGAAAGTTGGTCTAAAACTACAGTAAGTTCTAGCTTGTTAGCGGTATATTTTCCTTCAAGGGATATAGGTTATGCTGTTGGTTATAATAAATCCATTTTTAAAACCATTGATGGTGGAAATACTTGGAGTTATCAAAATGCTCCTGTCAATTCACTTTTTTGGGCTTATTCTGTTTTTTTTATCAATAATGATACTGGTTTTGTTGGTATTAAAAATGGACCTGGATATGGATTTTTAAAAACTTATGACGGAGGACAAAACTGGATAAACGATACATCATATTATGTGCAACATGGTAAATTTGAATACAAAAAATCAAGTAATACTCTTTATGTAATAGGTGGAGGAGGACTTTCTAAATCCTTAGACAAAGGAAGTTCTTGGGTTAATTACAATATTCCTCCCCATACCAATACTGCTGTTAGTATTGCTTTTATTAATAATTCTACTGGATTTGCAACTTTAACTAAAAATAGTGGTTCTCCCTGTTACAATTATGGTAGTTTAATTAAAACCAAGGATGGTGGGCAGACTTGGCAAGAAACTCCTCATATGTGCGGTGGCGTTTGGGGTATGGATTTTCCTTCTGAAAAAATAGGATATATGTTTGGAGCAAAATATGATACAATAAATGGTAATCCTGTTTATGTAAATGTAATATATAAGACTTTTGATAGTGGTGAAGCTTGGCAGAGAATGGATTCTACTATTAACTTAACTAGTTCGGGTGGGCAAACAATGATTTGCACAGACACTAATACCTGCTATATTTTAGGTTATGGTATCATTTATAAAACCACCAATGGCGGTGGCACAATTACTACTGGTATTAAAGATACCACTAAAGACGAAATAAGTGGATTTAACATTTACCCCAATCCTAACAATGGTAGTTTTACAATTGCCATAGACAATTTTGAAAACACAACAATAGGAATTTATAACAATATAGGGCAATTAATCTTAAATCAAACCTTAACACAAAACCTCACTTCAATTAACCTGACCAAGTTTTCAAAAGGAATCTATTTTGTAAGAATGAAAACTCCTAGCGAAACAATCGTTGAGAAAATTGTTTATCAGTAATACTTAAATCGTTAATGAAAAAAATTATTTCCATATTATCTCTGTTATTTGCTACAAGTTATTCTGTTGCACAAACAACATCTATTCCTGATGCTAATTTTGAACAAGAGTTGATAAACTTAGGCTTAGATGTTGTACTTGATGGGCAGGTTTTTACAGCTAATATTGACACTCTAACTAACTTGGGTGTATCTAATAAGAATATAAATGATTTAACAGGTATTGAAGACTTTGTGGCATTGACTTCTTTAAATTGTTCTTTTAATTTTCTTACCAGTTTAAATGTAACCCAAAATTCTTTATTGGCTGTTTTAAGTTGCAACGATAATTCAATTATTAATATTGATGTCAGTCAAAATACAAGTTTAACAGCTTTAGATTGTTCTTCTAATCAACTAACTTCACTTGATGTATCTCAAAATGGTATGTTGGCTTCTTTATATTGTTATAACAATCAATTATTAAGTATTGATGTTTCACAAAACCCGATGTTAAATACACTTAATTGTGTGGTTAATCAATTAAGCTCTCTTGATGTTAGAAATGGTAATAATTCTAATGTAGTTTTATTTGATGCAGGTTCAAACCCAAATTTAGATTGTATTTATGTAGATGATAAAAATGCAAGTTATTTAACGCTACCTGTATGGAATAAAGACGCTTCAACTTATTGGGCTAATGATTCGTTAGATTGCCAAATAATAATTTCTGTTGATGAATATTCTTTAAAACAAAAAGTGTTATTATACCCCAATCCAACTAACAACAACATTACAATAAAATTAAATGAAGAATTTTATAATAAAGATATTTCAATAGAAATATACGATATAGTAGGTCAATTATCTTATTCTAACAGCATAAAAAATCATGCAAATAATAACTTAACCATAAATGTATCTCATTTTCCAAAGGGAATTTATTTAGTTAAACTTCAAATAGGAGAAAAGGTTTATTCCGATAAGTTTTTTAAACAGTAAATAATGACAAAGCTTTACAATTACTCATTACTATTTATTGTTGCTCTTTTTGTTGTCTTTTCTGTTCAGTAATGGTTTATGTGTTTTGATTAGATATTCTTCTAGTTCGTAGCGTCCAAAATTGACAGAAAATAAAGTTGCTTTGCAATTTTTCAAAAAATCTGTAATTTTCTTATTTTCGGTATCACTAAAATACCTCTTCTTTTTATTAATTTCCTTGAGTTTAAAATCAAAAATTTCAGTTCCTATATGTCTTCTAAGAGCAGAAAAATAAGTTTTTCCACTGTGAGTTTTTATACGAGCTCCAACGTTTGAACTCTCTCCAATATAAATAAGTTTATCCGATTTGTCTTTTATCAAATAAAGTCCGGCACTTGATAAAGTTGTCAATTCTAACCAAGGTTTAAAAGGTTTCTTTAATATTTTAGCCTCTCCTTGACTTAATAGGTTTGTAAATTCAGATTGAACTTGTTCCCATAGTCCATTATGACATTTGGTTACAAATTTTTGTCTTTTGTCAAGTTGAAAATTGTTTAGTTTAGTAGGCAAGTTTACTATTCCAAACTCTTCAATTTCTTTTCTGCCAATATTTGTAGGCATGGTCTGAATTTTAAATTTGTCAATATCAATGGCTTTAAGGAGTTGATTAGTTTTAACCGATTTTTGGTAATTTTTATAAAAAGTTGATGTTGTAAGTTTCGACTGTTGTTTTACACGCTTAGAAAGCTCCTTTGCTTCTCCAATATAAAACGGTATTTTATCAAGTGTAATAAGGTAATTACCAAATCCTATATCAGATACATCAGTAAAATTAGTAGTTGTTCTTGATTTTAGATAAAAAAGCCCATCTGATAAGATTTCGTCTGATTGTTTTTGAATATTATCCCAAGTCAACTTACTCATAATTATTCATTTGTAGTATCATCATTTTCCTGTATGAAACCCTCAGGAATAAACTCAACCAATTCATCGTTTTCATCCCAATAGTAACGGTCTTTTGGTTCAAAATCGGCATTATCATAAAACGCTTTAAGTTTGTTCAACTCGTTAGTGTATTGTTCTTTTTCAAAAACCAACTCAGGAATTTTATAATCTGCTTTATTCAGGTCAGTAAAATTTTTCCAAATTACCTTGTCTTTTTTTTCTACTATGGTACACATTATGGAATAACAACCATGACTTCCACAGGAGCAACAGATTAAATCTCCTTTTTTTGTGTAACCTGTATTTTCTTCAATGCCAAGGCTGCCAACCATCCATTCTAGCCAAAATTTATCATAAGCTGCTATTGTTTCTTCTTGCTCAAAATATTTATTAGTGTATTCTATTACCAATTGCTTTAAATCAACACCATCTATGTAAATATCTATCCAATAAATATGATTAAGATAATTTGGATTTAATTCGTCTATCTCCCATTTTGAATGGAAATCAAATGTTATGATATTGTAGTTGGGTTGGTTCATTGTGTTAAATCACTAAAATCATCGTACAAGTATTCTTTTACATTAGTAAAGTTATATTCATTTTCATCTAACTCATTAAAATCTTTTCTAAAAGGAATGTTATCATTCTTCATTTCATTTTTTATGTCATTAAAAGAAACGCCTTCCCAAACATTTAATTCTAAGTAAGTGCTTAATTTATCGCAACCGTTGTCGGCTAAATAAATTACTTCAGTACCACCAAAAATGGAAATGATATTAAATATCTCCTTTCTAAAATCACTTTTAAAGTAATCTGTTTCATGTTTATGCCAATCGTAAAGATAAAAATACCTATAAAAAGTCATGATTTCTAGACATCCCTCATAAATGGAAAGACTATACATAGTAGGAGATTGAAAGCGAATAAGTTCTTTATTGTCTAATTCTTTTAGTGTTGCTTCTTCATAAATATCTTCATCAAATTCATACGTCCAATCTCCGGTTAATTTTTCAAACGTTTTATCAGGTTGAAAAATTGAAATTGTTTCTAAGTTCAGCTCTTTAAGTATATCGAGATAAAAATCTTTTTTCCTAACAACTTCTTCCTTGCTTGTAGTTATGTTGCTGATGATGTATAAATCTGTTGCCATTAAATTATTGTAATATTTATTATCAAGTTAATCAATATAGATAAACAAATCATCGTTCATAATTCCATATAATTTAGGTTCATCAATGTGAACGTTGATTGAATAAGTACAATAAATACATTCAGCTTTATACAATTTTTTTCTATTATCTGCAAAAATATACCAAGGTTCATGAGTTAAAAGTGTTTTACACCCACAGCAAGGGCATTTATATATATTAAAATACTTCAAATTTTCATGAAATAATTTAGCTTTAAACTCTGCTATACCTCTTATGTTTTTATTATACTTTTCTTCAAAATTTTCTTTAATTCTCTCATTACCCCATTCTCCCATAAATAAATTATTTTTAAATGATGCTCTACCTAACTCTTTTAAATGACATATTCGATTTAAATCTTTAATAAAAATATCTTTCTTACTTGTATCTTTATAGTCATGGTCAAGTTTTAAACTATTAAGTTCATTTAAAACATTTAAATTACAAAATGTATTTTTATCCAAAAATGGTATTCTTTCTTCTAATTTTAAAATATCATTAATGAGTGGTATTATATGATTAATCCATAGTAAATCAAGTGCAAAATCTTTTAATATACCTTTACCTCTGTGAAGCATATTGTTTCTTTGCTCTAGAATTGTGAAAATAGTATTTATATGGTGTTTAAAAAAATGGAATTGTTTATCTACTCTTAAAACTTCTGGAAGATTTTTATTGTTATCAATTAAAAATTCAAATCTTTTTAATACATCACTAAAAGGAATAGTTTTTTTATTTGAAAAATCGGATTCATCAAATTTCCAAGTGATGGCATTTAACAAATCTATTTCTTTGTTTAGTTTTCCTTTTACTAGTATTGGATGTATAGATTCTAGCAAATCAACAATATATAATTCAAGAAACATTTGCATATGAATAATTGAATTATAACAATTCATAATATATTCATGCCCATTAGCTGAATTAGATATAACATGCACTTCATTTATAACAGAGAAATGGGATGATTTAGAATTATCGCCCCAACCACTTTTAAATGTTTCGTAGTAATTATTAAGAGCTTCTTTTAGTACAGCATATTTTGCACTTGGTTTTATATCATAATCTTCATCTGTACCAAGTTTTAATTCATGTTCTTTTATAAAATCATCAATATTGTATTGCTGTTTCTTTAATTTCACAATTCCTTTTAATTAATTCAAGCTTAGTAAAGTCTTGAGCGTATTTGTAGTGTTTATTTATTTTAATTAACTTACTTTATTTACTGTGTAACTCATTATAAACATCAATCAATGAAAACACCCTTTTACTAACTAAGTTTTCTAAAAACTCA
The DNA here is from genome assembly GCA_937901255.1 of uncultured Flavobacteriales bacterium. Taxonomy (GTDB): domain Bacteria; phylum Bacteroidota; class Bacteroidia; order Flavobacteriales_E; family Vicingaceae; genus BRH-c54. Next base: position 127,956 of record CALCHN010000028.1, read on the forward strand.
TCAGTTAGTTTTGGATTTTTAGGATATACTTTTTTAGCCATATCTTCAAAAATATTATGCATATGATGTTCTTGAAGATTACTACTTGTACCAATCATTAACAGCTTCATTCTGTTTTCAATATCTTCTGACTCAGAATTTGCTAAATATCTAACTGGTTCATATAAATCATCTTTAACTACAATTTTTTCTAAAGTAGTCTCTATGACTTCAAATTCTTCATCACCTATTATATCAACTTTATTGATTAGTTTTAATGATTCTTTAAGTATTACCTGTTCAATTTTCTCATCTAAATCACATTCCAATATAGCCTTCCATAAAGGAACTACTTTGTCTTTTACATTTCCTCGATACCTGAAAAGAGAAGTTATAATATGAGTAATTTGTTTTTCATCACCATTTTTTAAAAGCTTGTTTATTAAACTTTCATTATCAATTAATTGCTGACCTTCCCAGCCAGCAATATATGCAACTACAATCTGCTGTATAAAATCACTTACACCATCTTCTTCTCCCTTCATTACTTCAATACCAAAATCATAATGACCTTTTTCTAAAAGAATATCAAATATGTCTTTATATACAGAATTAGTCATTCTGGTATAGGTCGTCATTGCTAATTTCCACAAATCAATTTTTGCTTGTGGAAAAATAAAATTAATATTTTCCTCCAACCATGACTTATCAAGATAACCAAACTGAGGTAAAAATTTTGTTATATTATTGATATAGGCATCTGTACATTTTTCACTCTTAATAATAGTAGTATAATGTTCTTTTATTTCACTATACCATTTATCCTTATCTTCTTTCTTGTTTAGACGTGCATTTCTCAATAACAAAGCAACTGTTGCGTCTAAAATTTTACCTTCAGTACTATTTAATATATCAAATTGTGGGTCATTATTTATCCGCTCACTATTGTACTGTAATCTTAAAAGTTGTAGAATTATTTCTTTAGCGGTTTCTAAATCTTCACCAAAAATTCCTCTTTCATTATTATCATCTTTCAATGCTTCTTGTAATAACCAAGAGATATATCCTACCAAAGATTTTTTACTATCAATGTCTAGTTTAATAATCTTATTTGATAACCTGAAAAAAGCTTTCCAATTAATTTCCTTCCCATTTTTAAAGCCTTTTTGCAAACCATAAATTATTGATTCAAAATAACCAATATTCAACTTAAAAAGCTTTTTAGTATCATTAATAAAATCGGTTCTATTTGAAAAAGTATCCTCTAATAAACTAGCTTGTCCTAATTTTTCTGACTTAGTCCATTCACTTTCTTTTGAGAAGTACTCTAATAAATCATCAATAGATTTTGTGTGTTTTTGATAAGTCTCAAAAGTATCAGGGTAATCATTTCCAAATGAAGTACTTGAATAAGAATTAAACCCTGGGTGTTCTCTTTCATAAGGATGTATGTCATCTAATTCTTGTTTTTTACACTTAACTTTTTCTTTTAATGATTCATCAATATTTATAAGTGCCGCTAAAAACTCTTTGCCAATTAATGCTCTACTTTTTTCTAAATCTTCTTCAGTTTGTTCTTCACTCCATTTTTTAACTATAATATTATCAATCCAGCTAAATAGTATGTTTAACTCATCATTTGTAATCGAAGCAACATTTTTTTCTAGCAGATAGAATATTTCATGTTTTAATTCATTTTCAGATAATGGGTTATCTAAACTCCAAAATACACTTTTCAAATCAAGGTAATAGAAATTAACGGCATGTATTCCTAATCTTCTAACCACTTTGATTTCTGACGATAGTAATTTGTCTTTAACAAAATCAGCTCCTGGGTTTTCTAACTCAAGAAAATCTCTTAAAAACTTCATTGAGATATATGTAAATCCATTTTTATCCCATATCTGATTGGTATCTTCTATTGATGGTAAACCCAAAGAAGAATAACCATAAGGGTCATTACTTGATAATTTACTTAGAATTGAAATAATTATTTCGGCTAATCTATCTGTACCAATTAATTCTTTAAATGACCTTATATTATCTTTGTTTATTATTCTACTTAAAATATATGAATCAAATCGAATATCACTACCTGATCTAAAAGCACCATGCTCATGCGGTGTCGGTTTTTCGCAATGTGCAAATAATAGATCATTAATTATTTTAATCAGTAATTCTTTATTTTTAGCTTCTATCACTCTTGGTAATAACTCCCTTTCGATTGTATTCGAAACCATTGAAGGACGGTTAACCAGTGTTTTTTCTGAAATAAACTTAATATGGGAATCTGATATTGAATTTAATGGGAAATACATTATTGTATCAGCAATAAACCAAAGCGATTGTTGTTCATCAGCATCATTTTGATTTACAATATCAATAAATTCATCAACAATTTTGATTAAACTTGAAAAATCAGAATTTTGTTTATTCATTGAAATTGATAATTCTCTTATAAAAAGAATTGACCAATACTCTGATTGTGTCCATTGCTTTTCCTCTATAATCCTTTTAAAATTTCTTATGAAATATTCCGAATCATATTGTATTACATTTTGAAAAATAGCATATTGGTTCTGGGCTGATGCTTTTTTCCAAAAAAATTCCTCGCAAACAGGGATAATAAAAACCTCACCTAATTCAACTATAGTTGATTCTGGTTTGTTTAGATAATTTTGTATTTTATTTAACTTGTTAATAATCATTAATCAATGGTTTGTGCTTGGTTTATATCTGATACACTTCCAATATCTTTACTTATATCATCAATATATTCTGTAATGGTAGTTGTTTCATTGAATGGTAATACATTAAAGCCATATCTTTCAAAGAATTTTAAATTTTTTCTAATCGTAAACAAACTATCAACAAAGTTTTTTAAATCCTTGTAATTTTCATCTTTTAATAGATTATTTGAATAAGACCGTGTAACACTTTCCTTTAATTTATATATATTTTTCCCATTAATTCGCTTTACCTCAAACAATTGACTAAACTCAGTTTCATATGTTTTAATATCAATTTTATTGTTCTTAAATTTTTCTTCAGTTACTTCATCCGAAGAATAAATCACATAAATATTATTTAATTTTAATCCATCAATTGTACGACCATAGGTTGCCTCTAATGTTCTTTTTTCATAATTCACTTCATCAATTAATCTAGTTAATAAGGATTTAAAATCCTCATCATTAAAACTAAACCCAATAAACAATAATGATTTACTTGTAATGATGTCTCTTAAAAAATTTTCTATAATCTTAATTTTTGAATTGCGATAAGCATTTAGATATTCTTCTTCTCTAAAAATTACATAATCACTTGATACTTTACCATGCAAATAAGTTATAACCTTACCTGTAAAATTTGAAGCTTTTATAACAGGGTAAATTAACTCTTTTCTATCATTAGTATTATTAAATTCAATAATTCGATCAAAAACCGTATCGAAATTAGTTGTAATAATTTGTTTAAATCTTTTTTCTAAATAAGCACCAAGTGCAGTAAAAAAATCTGCTTTAGGCTTAACTGCTTCAGCTAGATAACTATTATATATTTTTTTATTATCATCGGAGTTATTAAATATTAATTCAGTTATTTCAGGACATTCTTTATTTGCATTAAATTCCTCATCTAAATTAATAGGATGTGATACTGCATTATTATATCCCACTATCAAATCTTTCCATAATGGAACTTTTAGCAATGCTGAAGTACCAGCACCTAAAAAAGGTACTAATAATTCTCCATTATTTGAAAAATAATGCCCCCTTAACTCTTCTAATATTTTTTCTTTATTATCTATAATTCAAGTATTAAGTTGTATAACAATTTGGTTCTGAATTTTTTTAATTTAATTATACTCCACCCTCCACAATTTTAATTTTCTCAATCATTTCTATTGGCTTCACACTCCACTCTGAATTAATCATTGATTCAGATTCAGAAAACAAACAATAATCCTCAATTGAGCCAATACTTATAGAAAAAGGTTTGTTGTTTAGATTTTCAATAATAATTCTAACTTCATTTTGATGTTTATATTGATAGTCTTTAACAAATGGAGACAAAGTGTGATTTCCTTGCTTAGATATTTTTTTATATTCAACTGATTTAATCATGTATCGAATTTGTAGTTTTTGTAATTCATCAGTTACTGACTTTATAAGTTTATTTGGGTTTTGAATAATTAATGCACTATTACCAAATTCAAGCATTCTTTCATCAATCTGTTTTATCTCTGAATTGCTGATAATATTTTGTGAAACATCATAAAGTGAAAATGATAAGAAATTATAATGATACTGAATAATTTTTGACAAAGAGTTAGGCTTTGGTATAAGATTTAATGTTCCAATTGATGGGTGTGATATTTGTATATCTTTTAGTTGAGAATTTTCTATCCAAATAGCTCCCTCGTTAGAATCTCCTCTTTCAGGTTCTTTTGATTCAGAAAAATTTTTAGGAGTATTAAAATATATTTCGCCATATTTAAGCATATGTTCAATATGATTTCTTTTCCCGAATTTTAAATAACAACCTAAATTCATATTTAATTCAAATTCATAATTCTATTTTACACCTCCCACAACCTTTAAATTCCTAAACCTTTTTAACTATTTTTTCTTAGTTGATTTACTAGGTTTTAATGAAGGTTTGTTTCCCGGTGTGTTTTTATTATCTCTTCTTCTTTTATCTAAAGTACCATCTTCCTTTTTAGGTTTTGGACCTGGTTTAATTGCTTCTATTTTCATAATTTATATTTATTAGTTCATTTTAATTTTAATCGTACCAACAATTCTTATCAATTCATCAAAATCACTAAGTGGATTGAAATCACCAACTGTTTTTTGTAGAAATACATCATTAGCAATTTGCACTTTTTTTAACATAGGTAGAATGTATTTAGAATAATGATTGAAATATTGGTAAATATCCTCTTTATTTACTGCTAACTTATAACCGCTTTTACTATTAGCAGAAACAACTGTTATACCTTTAAAACGTAAATCTCTGATTATCAATCTTAGTGCCTCTGTTTTAATTTCTTTATTATAATAATATTTTAAATAGTTAACTAACTCATAAGTTTGTAAATAAACAGTTGGTGCTACTTTCTGATACATTAAAAGCTGTTCTAAAACAATTTTATGTATATCATCTTCTTGCTGTTCATACATGTTAAAAGCATCTGTTCGAACTATTGAAAATATTTCTTCATCAATTTTTGATTCAGAATAAATAGGTTTTGTTTCAGCTTTTTCTTCTTCAGGGAAAAATTTTAATGAAAAAGAGTTTGACTTAATTAAATCTAATAGAGTATCATCAACCTCATGCTGAAAATCTTTATTAAAAAATCTCCCAAATGTTCCGGCAAGTAAGTCAGCAAATTGTATTAATGGTTCCTTATCATCGCTAGAAAAATGGTAGTTGTCGAATAAGGTATTTTGAATGTTGTTAGCCAAATAGCTTTTAACTTCAATTCCGTAATTATCGCTAATTGTACCATCCATAAATATTTCAAAATCAGTAAATGATTTACTTAATTCACTAACAAATATTTTTTGAAAAAATTTATAAAATACTTCTTTAAACCTCAAACCACCTTTGTCTTGGTCTAGTTTTTCTTTATCAACTATCAAAAAATGATTGGCAAAACTTAAATTATTATATAGGTGACTGATGCACTTCCTCCTGTTATTTAAAGAAGATATTCTATTGGACTTAATTTTATTGCCATTAAAGAACTTATTACTTATTTCATCTCTTAACTGATGTGCTTTTTCAAGTTGGCTTTCTTTAATTATAATTGAGCAGTAAACAAATTTTGTAATATTCTTTTTATCATTCTGCTTGAGTGTTGAAGTGCCAAATTCATCACAAAAAATATATACTTTCTCCATCAACCCTCCTCCACAATTTTAATCTTATTATTCTTTTTCTGAATATCTATCTCATAACCAACCGACCAAAAGAACATATCTAATAATTTCATAGTTGGATAAAACATATTTTTGATGGCTATTTCATTTTGCACCTGTTTTATCAATTCTTGATTATTACCTTGTTCAATGAAATCAAATAACTGTTCTATGGAATTTTTATTAACCTTTTGGCAAATGCCATACTCTGATAACCCTAGATTAAAATACCTATCATAAGCGGGAACACTACTTGTCGTTCCAAGGATAATTTTAGTTATTAACGTATCCGTTGGGCTAATGTTTTTTCCAACTTCAATCCCATTATAATATTCTATAAGCTCTTGTTTTAATTCTAAAACACATTTAATATCGTCCCTTTCAATCTCGCGTCTATAACAACGAATATTATTATATTTAGATTTATTGATAATTTCAACAGCAGGTATATGAATTTTGTAATCTTTTTGTAACAAGCCCGAAGATCCCCTGTACATTCCCCAACTAGCTAAATAAAAAGCTAAATGCAAAGCTAATGTATCAGTATTCGTTTCTTTTTGAAATACTTTAAAACAATGCTCCCAAGATTTATAGCGATGATATTTATCCTGCTCTATTTCATTATAGAAACTTAATACTATATTTTTATTAAAAGACATATATGTTAACTAACTCTCCTCCACAATTTTAATTTCTTCCTCACTCAACTCATAAAGCTCATAAACCATTTTATCAATTTCCTTATCGGTTTTATCTATTTCAGCTTTTAAAGATTGGGCTTTTTGTTTTTGTTCGTTAAAGTATTGCATCCATTCAGCTTCTTCCGATAAACTCAACTGTACTTTCGCTTTTTTCAATTCTTTTAAAAAATCCCCAAATTCTAACTCGTACCAGTTTTGTAACTTGTTTGAGAGTTTTTCGATGAAAAATTTAGTTTGGAGTAGTTTTAAAAATGACTTAATTAATTTACGATAAATTTTATAATTAGAGGTTATTAAATCAACTTTCTCTTCATAAACACTCGTTTCTGTAATTTCAATTATTGGTACTTCTGTAATATATTGTTTAGAATATTGAATTGTATTGCTACCAACTAACCTTAATTTATTTTCTAAGTAATACTCGTATAGTTTGCTACTTAAAATTGCATTTAGATATTTTAATTTTTCACCAGATATAAAAAAACAAGTTTTATCTAAATATAACCCTTCATCATCATATACAAATTCACTTCTTCTTACAGTTGTCTCTGGATAAATTATTTTAGGTTTTTCAAATTTATCTACATAAGCACAATTTCTCAAATTATATGGAGTCCTACCTTTATCGCTTCTTTTTTCAATTTTATCCCAATGGGAATTTAAAAATTCTTTAATTGTAAAATATTTATCAATATCAACTGCACTATTTGCTTTATAACCATTATGAGTATTAATTAAAAACAAATCAGCAAAATCATAATTATATCTTCTAATATCCCTACCTCTTAATATTGGTTTTAGTATTTCTTCACTTTTTGGGTCTTTTCTAATTAATTCATCTCTTTTTTCTTTAGAAATTATAAACGCCTCATTATATCCTGTTTTAACTCCATAATTAATAGAGATATTCCAATCAATTAATTTCTTACCCTTATTAATTTTATTTTCAATTTTTACTAAAGAAGCATCAGATAATATCCACATACCCTCATTTAAATTCTTTAATATTATTGGGTTTTGAAAATAAATTGAAAAATCTGTAAAGTCTTTTTCTTTAGAAATATCAATTGCAATTAATTTATGTTCAGTTACTTTTTCTTTTTTGGTAATAATAATGTTAGAATCAACTGTTGCAGAAGTAAAAATTCCCGAACCTAAATCAATCAAAATCAATGGATTGGTTTCTGTAGAGAAATATTTTCTTAAACTTTTACCATAATTACCTCTCATCCATTTGTTTGAAGTAATATATCCCATTAAACCTTTTTTCTTTAAAATGATATTTCCTAATTCATAAAATAGACAATACAAATCACCTGTACTTTCATAAGTTTTATAACCAGCTTTTTCTAATTCTTTTGCTATTTTACCCATCGACTGCAATTGCACATAAGGCGGATTACCAATTACCACATCAAAGCCACCTTTGGCAAAAATTTGAGGAAACTCATTTTCCCATTTAAACGCTTTACTTCCTGCAACTTTTGGGTCATCAATTAAAGAATTGCCACATTTAATGTTGCTGCTTAAATCGTTTAGTTTTCTTCTTGGCTGTGCAGTTCTTAGCCACAAAGAGAGTTTGGCTATTTCAACACTTTCTTCGTTTAGGTCAACACCAAAAATGTTGTTTTCCAGTACCGTATTTTCAATATCAGGGAACACAAAACCACCACCCAATAAACTGGCTTGTAATTCATCAATGTATTGGTGTTCTTTTATTAAAAAATCTAAGGCTTGGTTTAAAAAAGCACCGCTTCCAGCAGCTGGATCGCAAATGGTAATTTGCAGTAACCAATTTCGGTAGTTTTCTAATTGGTCTCGCAGTTCTTTTAGTTTGGCTGTAGTTCGTCCTTTACGATTTTTGGTGTATTCTTCGTCAATTATTTTTAACTCCGCTTTCTTTTCTTCACACAGTTTGCCAACGGTATTGTCAACAATGTATTTGGTAATGTATTTAGGTGTGTAAAAAACACCGTCTTTTTTACGTTTGGTTTTTTGTTTATCAAACTCAACGCCTTCAATTTCGGCATTTACGCTTTCTATTTCGTTAAGGGAGTTTTCAAAAATATGTCCTAAAATATTTACATCTACTTGGCTCTCAAAATCGTATTTAGAAAGAGCTTCGGTATGTTTAAACAACAATTCATCGCTAATTTTTAAACTGTCTAAAATGGTATCGGGTTTAAACAACCCACCATTGTAGGCAAAAATTTCAGCTCCTTTATCTGTTCCTTTTCTTCCGGTATCTAAATAACCAAAATAGAGTTTAAACCTATCGTAAAGCGGTGCGTAAGCATCCAAGTCTTTTAGTTTGTTCCATTGCTCCAATATTTTTAAGGTAGAGTTGGGAGGCAACAAATCCCGGTCTTCTGCAAAAAAGATGAACAAAAAGCGGTCAATTAGCTTTTGAGATTTTTTAAACAGGTTATGTTTAATGTTTTTGTTGGCACGTTCGGTATCTTCTCTATTAAACTCACTTCTAAACACCTCGTTTTTCATGTTGAGTTTTACCAAATCTCTAAACAACTCACGTTTAAACAACGAATAATCGTTGTAAAACTTTTTGGTAATTACTTCTTCTTCTCTTACCGAAGCTTCTTTTATTTTTAGCGGAACATTGCTCAGTAAATTGTCTTTATGCAAACACAAATAAAGCAGTTCAAATTGGTTTTGGGTAAGCGTAAACAAGTCAAACTCTTCAAATTCTACTGCATTGTTAATATAAAAACGCAGCTTTTCAAAATTGGAAGTAATTACATATACGCAGCCCGTTTGATTGGCTTTGTAATCGAATGCCTGTTGGCGTATGCTTTCTAAATCTTTGGTTTTAGTGCTTTTTAGCTCAATAACTCCCAAAGCATTGCCATCGAGCAAAATTGCTCCATCGGCTTTTTTAGCTCCTTTTTCGTTTTTTAGTTCGGTAGTTAGGTTGTAATTCGGTTGTGGGTTTAAGGTGTAGCCCAAAATATCTACAAACAATTCACGCAAAAAACCCTCTTGAAATTGTTCTTCTTTACTTTCTCTAATATTCTGTTGTATGCTTGTGTTATGGAAGTATTTGCTAAACTTTTTAAACGCTTTAGCAACAGTTTCTTTATCCTGTCTTTTAAGGTAATTTTTTAATACAGATGTTTGATATAAGGGCATTTTTATAAAAACTAAATTGAATGCCTAAAAGTAAAGATTTTCAGCTAAAAAGGAAACATATTTTATTAACAGGGTTTTAATTTATGAAAAATTCAATTTTAACCAATAAAATAAAACTTCTTTTATAATTTCGCAGGCTCATGATGGAAGAAGAATTTTATACGATAGTTAATGCTGTTGATACACTGTTTAACGAAAAAAAAGAAGCGTTAAAAGAGAGTAAGCTACTAACCCCAATAAAAAAGGAAGCGTGTAATAATGTTAGCAGGAAAATAGCTGCTCTAAAAGATTATATAGGTGAAATAAAACACCTAAATTCTGACAACCCAAGTTTGTTGATTAACTTCAGAAAAAGAGCTTCAGATATTTCGGAAGAGATTATGAAATGGTAATTATTTTTTTAGTTTTTCAACTCAATATTTTTATCTGAATAGCAATAATTTCCTCTCTAATGGCATTTGCTGTTTTGAAATCCTTTTCTTTTAATGCAGCATTTTTTTCTTCTATTAATGAATCAATTTTATCAAAGAATAATTGATTCGTTTCTTCATCATTAGATTGAAATTGACTTAAATATTGTTTTGATTTTTTTATAAATTCAATATTTTCTGAAGTAAGAGGGGTTGCATCAAGTCTTTTTTTAAAATCAGCAACTTTTTGATTAAAATCCTTTATTGATTTATAATATTTTGATTTTTCTAATAGTTCAAATGCTTCAGTTAGCTTATTATCTTCTAGTAATTTATGTAATTTTTGTTGCAACTCCAACATTACCATTTTATGTTTAGTAATATCAATTTCAAATGTTTTAAAATCTTCCATACTCTATAATTTTTGAGCAATTTAGTTAATATTTTATTTAAGACAAAAAAAGCCAACAATTAACTTGTTGGCTTATATGTTTATTTTCTTATTTGAATATTGGTATTATTAATTCAATACAATTTTTTTAATTGCACTTCCTTTATCGGTAATAATCTTTGCAAAATAAATTCCAGATGAAAAAGAAGATAAATCTATTGTTGTTTTATTGTTATTTAAAACTAACTCTTTAACTATTTCTCCTGTAATAGAAGTTATTTCTATACTTTCCATTTTATCAGCTTCAATTGAAAATATTCCATTAGTAGGATTAGGATAAATTGAAATGGAGTTAGTTAAATCATTTTCATTAATAGCTGTATTTAGATCTCCGGTTAATAATATGTCATCTAAATAAACTCCCATATTTGTAAAACTACCATCCGAAATCATTCTAAAACTATAAGTTACACTATTTGGAAATCCAGAAATAGTGAATCCTTTCTGAACATAATTTCCTGTTCCATCACCAGAACTTTGGCTGTTATATGCTCCGGCTAATTGAAAACCACTTCCAAAATCAAATGAAACATTGCAATAATCCGTAACTCCAGATGAATTTTCTAAATCAAAATTCATCCAAAAGGAAAATATAAGGTTAACATAACCAGATGTATTAATTGCAGGAAAATTTGCAAACGCTGAATTCATATTATTAACATGGTTGGTGTTAGAACATGTGGGATTGCAAGCTGCACCATTTCCAGCACAATAAAGACTCCAATTTCCTGATTTTGTAACACAATTTACATCTTTCCAACCACAATTAGCAGCACCGGTATTACTTATGACAAAATTGTTTCCGGGAACTGTATTTGCTTCAAAACTTTCATAATATAAATTCACCTTGTTTTGTGATATATTTAACTTAGTTGGCTCTTGTTTGCCATAATTGGGCAAATACATAAAATTAATACCCTCTTGCATTAGTCTATCAATATCTATTTGGGGTAAATAAACAACTAGTTCTTTATGAACATACGTTGGAACATCTATACTCATTCCTTGCAATAGTGATTTACTTAAATTATTAATATCTACTTTAATATAGCTAAATGCTGATTTGTAAATTTCTAATGCTGAATTGTCTAAAGCAGTTATTCTTGAATAATATTGAGGATAATCTGTAATTATAGGTGTAAGAGCAAATTCATTTTCACCATAAGGGCGTAGCCATCCTACATCATTTATTACAAATATTTCTGCTGAATTTTCTAAAAAAGGTGTTTGTTGTTTTTCATAAAACTGTTTTAGTTCTTCTTGATTAACCGTTTGTGAAACTAGGTTAACACTAAAAAATAGTGCTAAAGCTGAAATGTAAAGTGTTTTCATATTTTATAAATTTTAAAGTTCTGGGTAAAAATATAAAATATATCTTATAAAAAGACCAATTGGTCTTTAATTTTTCATATTAAATATATGACCTTTCCATTTTTATAAAAGGTTTTTTTAATGAAACAAGGGGTTGATATAGAGCTTTTAAATAAGATTGCTTTAAGAATTAAAACACTTAGAGAGGAAAAGAACATCACTCAAGAAGTTTTTTACAATGATACTGGAATAAATATTGGAAGAATAGAGCGTTCTAAGAGAAACTTCTCTATTTCAACACTAAAAAGAATTTGTGAGTACTTAGAAATAACCCTAGAAGATTTTTTCTCAGAAGGATTTTAACGAACCAAAAACAGAAAATCTATTTCAATTTTTATTTCTTTCGTCTTTTTGATATTGATAAATGGCAACCCCTACTAATACTGAAGAAACTAATAAAACACTAATAAAAATATTCCTTCCTGTAATTATTTTTTTTAGTGATGAGTTTTCTCTCGAAAGATTGGCATTTACCTCTTGTAATTCTAGTATAGGTAGTGGAATAGGGTGTGTTTGTATAGTGGTAAAATCAATCATTTTTTATAATTTTTATTTGTTGGTTTTCTAATGGAAAAAAAATATATTGATAAACCGCACAGAAATTATTGTCATTATATTTTTCCAGATGTGTATGTACACTAAATGAGAACCCTTTTCCTAATAAGAATTGCTTATGAAAAACTGCTTCATTTTTATCATTCATAAGTTCATTTAAAATTCGTAAATTCTGATGTAGTGGTTTATTGATATGTGAAATACTTTGACGTAATTTTGTTGCGTTCATATTATGATAAGCAATTCTATTTTTTGCATTAGCAAATTTCTGAGTACTTCTTTTGGGTATAAATTCCTCTCCGGTTAGTAAATCTAATTTCATTTTTCAGTTGTTTTATTTGTAAAATTAGTGCATTTAATCAGGCTTGTCAATAGTGTATTGAAAAATAACAACTTAATACGTCTTAATACAACAAAAACACACATAAAAGTTTTTTTCATATAGATATAATTTGTTTAAAAGCGTATTTATATGCAGTAACACGTTGTGTTATTTAGGAAATTTATAGTATTTTTTTAGTTTATATCAAACTCTGTGTTAGGTTTTATTTGTGATGGTTGTTCTATTGTTTTATCAGTAAACTTTGTTAAGTTGCCGATAAAGTTAAACTCAATATCCTTCAATGCTCCGTTTCTGTTTTTCTTTATTAACATATAAGCCTTTCCTTTAGTTGAATTACCATCAATATCATTTTCAAAGCCATAATATTCCGGACGATAAAGAAACTGAACTATATCAGCATCTTGCTCTATAGAGCCTGAATCTCTTAAATCTGAAAGCATAGGTTTCTTATCTCCGCCCCTCGTTTCAACAGCTCTACGAGTAAATACATAGCAAAGGCGATTAAACATTCTGTATTGCTTTTACAATACCTTTGATTGAAAAGTTCAACTACAAACTTTTGTTTACAATTTTTACAACGATGTATTTTTTTATATTTTAGTTTATAATTTAAAAATCTGCGTTTGGCTTCATTTGAATAGGGAAATCACTATCAATAAAAGCCTGTTCATAATTTGTAAATTTGGTTAAATATCCAATGAATTTTAAATTTATTTCTCCACAAGCTCCGTTCCTATGCTTTGCCACTATCATTTTAGCAAGTCCTCTTGTGCTTCTTCCATCTTCATCTTCCGTTATTCCATAATATTCAGGTCTATAAAGAAATTGGACTATATCAGCATCTTGCTCGATAGAACCACTTTCCCTTAAATCTGAAAGCATAGGAATTTTACGACCACCTCTTTGTTCTACGGCTCTACTAAGTTGACAAAGTGCTATTATCGGCACGTTTAATTCTTTTGCTAACATTTTTAAACGCCTTGAAATTAAAGACACCTCCTGTTCTCTATTGCTGTTTTGTTTTGTTTGTGCTATAATTAGTTGTATATAATCTATGTATATAACATCCAACGTTCCTTTTAAAGCTAACTTCTTACATTCTTTTACGATTGAATTTATAGTAAAGCATCTATCATAAATCATTAAATTATCACTCATTAATGAAGATGTTTTAGTTGTAAATTTTTGCCAGTCATATTCATTCAGTTCTCCACTTCTTAGTTTTTCAGAGTTAATTTCTGTCTGAATAGATATTATTCTTTTCATTAGTTGAACACTACTCATTTCAAGTGAGAAGAAAGCAACTTTTAATTCAGAAACATAAGACATGTACATTGCTTCACACAATGCTTGGGCTGTTTTACCCATTGCTGGACGTGCTGCTTTTATTATTAAATCAGATTTTTGATAACCTCCAAAAAGCTTGTCAACTTCTATTAATCCAGTAGGAACACCTGTAAGTCCTTTATTCTTTTTGGCGTTCTCAACTTGTTTAGCTACTTCTCTAATTAAATCAGCGTTAGATTGTATTTTAACACTATCGTAAGTATTTAATTCATAAGCGTTATTTAGAACCATATCTGATAACTCTAAAGCATCTGAATGGTCTGAATAAGCCATTGTGATAATCTCACTTGAAAAGCGTATTATCTCACGTTTTATGTGATATTGCTTAACTATTCGAGCGTGTTCTTCCACGTTAGCAGATGAAGCAACTGTATTTGTTAGTTGAGAAAGTGCATAAGCACCACCAACAAAACCTAAATCTTCATTCTTTTTTAGTTGCTGAGTTACTGTAAGCAAATCAATTCCTTTCGATTGGTTATATAAATCTAAAGCTGCTTTATAAATTTTTTGATTAGTTTCTTTGTAAAAGCTTTCTATGCTTAATATATCTGCTACTAATACAATAGCATCTTTTGAAAGTAAGATAGCTCCTAAAACTGCTTCTTCAAGTTCTACTGCTTGAGGAGGTAATTTACCATGTTCTATTTTTTGTAAGTGTTCGTTTTTCATGCTACGTATTTTGTAAAGTTTTCTATTTTAAGAAAGTGAGAGGGGCTAATTAATTTTGTATTTTTTTTAATAAATTCATCTTGCATCATTGTACTAAATGCCCTTTCAAAGTCTTTTGTTTCATAATGCTTTCTAAGTTCAATTAGGTTGTTAGTTTCATCATTTGTTAGAAATTTAATATTGCCAGTTAGTTGATGATAAACTCTCATTTCATTAAACCATGTTATAAATTTATCTGTTATTGGTTTTAACTCTAATTTTTCGATGGTGTGCAAAGTTTTCTTTTCTTCACTTTCACTTTCCTTTTCTTTATTATACTCTACTATACTTTGTGTGTTTCCGACACCCTCACTATTACTTTTACTTTGTTTAGGGGTGCTTTTATCTTGTTTCCGTATCCCTTTAGCTTGTAAAAGGAGTATTAATCCATTTCTGTCAATACATTTATTTAATCTTTTAGAATAAGCATCTTGAATTGAATCAATAAAATCTTGACAAAATATTATCTTATTTTCATTCCATAATTCAGAATCAAATTTTTCTAAGTCAACTAAGTCATTTATTATTGCTTCAAGTATTTCTTTTGATACTTTACATTTAGCACTTAAAAACATAAGTGTAGTTGTTTTGGATAGGTTTAAGTAGTGGTAATCTGCTTTTGCAAGTTCTCTTAATAGCTTAACAAATACTGCAAAGCCATCATTTCCATATGTTTCTTCAATGCAGAACATTTTTTTGCCATCCTCACAATAAAAAGGGAAGTAGTCTACATTATTTCTTTGAGGTCGTGCCATGTCGTTATATTTTTTATATGAAGCCCCTCAAAAAAGAATAACGTAGAAACAATAACGACAAAGCAAAGACGTTGGAGTTCTACCCTTTCAGGGCTATTTTGTTATTTAAAGTTGTTTTATAATGTTTCGTTTTTTTAGGTATTTGAGTTATTGTTTTCTAAATATTTTTGCAAATCTTTTTTAATAAAAAGTAACTTTCTTTTACCAATCCTGACATGTGGCAATTCATTGTTTGTCACCATCTTATACAGAGCGTCACGTTTTATTTGTAGGTACTCCGCACACGCCTTTGAGTCAAGAGTTTCTTGGCGGTTCAATTCATCAACAGCTTCTCTAAATGCCGTCTTTACCGCTCTATTTATGTGGCGGATTATTTTTGTATTATTATCATTTATTATTTTAAGTATTAGCCTCTCTAGTAGTTCGTTTTCAGCAGTTGTCATTTGCGACCTCCTCTCTTTTTTAGGTATTTGTCTGCTTCTATTTCAATCTTAGCGTTAGTTATGGGTCTGCCATCTTTTATCCATTTTAAAATAATTTCTCTTTCGAAAAACAGCCGTTTACCCGGCTTACATACGCCAGGTATTTCTCCTCTTGATTTTTTTTGATAAATAGTGCGTATGGAAAGATGTACTAGTTTTGAAAGATCTTCTATTGTCAGAAGTTCCTGTTGATCGGTGGGTGTTTGTTCAGTATTTTGATTATTATTTTTAACTATTTTTCCAATTAATTGTTGTAATTGAAATACTGTTAAGTCTATTACTCTTGTTTCGTTTGTGATCATTTGCTATCAAATTAGTTATTAATTTTTTCAAATTTCAAACTAAATTGACTCACGAATTTTCACGAATTTTCACGAACGAACAAAACCATTATAAAACATAGAATGTTCTAATGATTTTTTTTGTTAATGGAATTTTTACGAATGATTATTTAATGTTAAAGGCTTTTTTTAATAATATTATTTGCTTATCATTTCCTGAACAAAAGGCTTTAAAAGGCTCTTTTGTATTTTCTTTTATCTGTATGTTAAATGTATTGCAAAATGCTTTTCCCACTTCTTTATAATCTGTATTTTCACTTATAGCATATTCTTTTAATGCAATAGACAAATTGCCTAATAATGATTTCCCTGTACCATACAATTTCCCTTTTGCTGAAATGATTTTATATTGTTCATCCCAAATTTGTTTTTCAATACCTAACTTCAAAAATTTTTCAACGGTAATTATTGGGTTACGTAACCATATTTTAGATAATTCGGATTGAGGTTTATTATTTGTATTGCTATTTTCGTTTTCTAATTTAAGAAGATCTAAAATATCTTTAAAATGTTGCCTTAATTCAGATAGATGATTTATATAAGTAAAATTATTTAAATGTACAAGAATGATTCTTATATCTTTTTCATTATATGCGTTATGGGTTTTCAAATATTCTATAAGACTAAAATCATTGATCTCACGAATCTTAAAAAGATGAGTACAAAATTCATTATATTGGTTTTTACTATCTTTTCCAAACAATTGATTAAAAGGCATGATTTTTCCAATTTCAATATTTGTTTCAGTAGTTGCTCGTAAATAATAATCATCAGGAGAAATAGTAATTGCTGCTCGAACTATTTTACCTCTAAAAGAGTTAGAATTTAAATATTTTTCAGATTCTAACTTATTTATTGCTTCTTCTACGCTATATTTTTTTTTAATAAGCTTATAAAGTAAATCCATAATTATAAAATTTAATTATTGCTTTAGGCTGTTCATTTTGTGCTTAAATTAATCTTAAATATTATATTTAAAATCAAAAATCCATTAATTTGTCAGCAAACTCCTTTTTAGCTTCATCATCAAATCCGGCAAAATATCTCATAGTGGTTTTCATGTCCTTGTGTCCCATACTCTCTTGCATAAATTCCATTGTAGCACCATTTCTAAGAGAATTTGTAGTGAAACTATGTCTTGCCCAATAAAATGAAATATTTTCAGGTAGTTTTAATTCTTTACATAATCTTTTTAAGTTTTGGTTGACAAAATCAATAAAAATGGTTTTTTTTGAGTGTTGTTGTTTAGGAGTTAGTCCTTCGGATAAAATTCCAAAAACATAACTATCTGGATCTTTAGGCTTATTTCCGTATTTATTTATTATTGCTCTAGAAAAATCATTTAAAAAAACCGTATTCGTTTTTAAATTTGATTTTGATGTTAATGTTGTTTTAGCCCTATAAAATTCAATTTTACCATCTTGAATATCTTTATATTTTAGCATAATGATGTCCTTCATATTTATTCCATTACAGGCATAAGAGAAGAACCAAAAATCCTTTGCTATCTGTTGATGTGGTAGTTTGGGTTTTGCATTGTATAAAATACCTAACTGTTCTTTTGTTAATGCTCTTTTGGTTTTTTTGGTAGCAGGAATTTGATATTTTCTTTTCCCAAAAGGATAATATTCTTTTTCAATTTCATTTTCTTCAATTGCTTGATTATAAATTGCTCGTAATGTTCTTAAATAAATTCCTACGGTTGTATAGCTATTGCCAATATTTTTCACCATAAATTGCTCATAGTCCTGTAACCATTCCTTTGTAATGTCATACAAATTCAACTTATTGAAAGATTGTTTTGATGAACTTTTTACAAACCGCTCAAATGATTTTCTACTTAGGTCATAAGAACTAGCCGTTCCAATTCTTTCTTGTTTAATTAACTCATTAACTGTAATGTCATATAAATAATTTATATTTATTCCATCGCCAGCCTTTCTATATAATTTTCGTTCAAATTGTTCAAATGTAAAAGGTTTTAATTTCTCTGCTACATTGTTTGCTTTTGTTTCAACAGCTTGTATTTTTTTGCGAATTTCTTTGTGTTCTTTTCGGGGTTTTAATGTTTTCCATATACTATCAAATTCCTTTTCAGAAAACTCAAATATAGTTGGAAACATCTTTTGTATTCGTGGTGCTGAAGTATAAACCCTCAACTTAACTGGGTATTTACCAGATGATTTTGCTCTTCTGGTATCTAAATAAATTGATATGGAATAGTTTTGATTCATTCTAAAAAATATAATAAGTTATTTAATTATTTTTCAAAAATAATCATTTGCATACAATTTGCATACAATAATACAAAATAAACAATAAATAACGATAAACATCAATAAGTAAAAATCAATGTAAGCATTGATTTATAAAGGATTTAGGTAGAAAACGCATAACAAACAGATAGTATGAATTTATGACTCATAATCAGAAAGTCCCTGGTTCGAGCCCAGGTGGGCCCACAAACAAAACCCTCTGAATTTCAGAGGGTTTTGTTTTTTTATTTTGGCAGCAATATTTAATATTAGTAAAGCGTAGCAAATGCTAGGTTTAGGTGGGGTTGTAAATTGTATAGTGTACTATTCAAAATTAGGTAAAATTTGATTGTTGTGTTATTCAAAAATTGAGTTTTTTTTTAGAAATACTCCTTAATAGTAAGGTAATATAGTATCTAAAAATAGTAAAGTGTAGCAAATTTTAAGTTTAGGTGGGTTAGTTTTTAAACCCCAAGCGTGGACGCTTGAGGTAGCGGAGGTTATAAGTAATAATGTTTTCATCTTTTTCTGGTCTATGTTCTAAGCTATCAAAAGCCATTTGATAAAGTTCTACACTTTTAATATATAGTTGTTTTAACTCAGCATAGTTTATTTTTTCTTTATTTCTTAATTCATCAACCTTTTTAGTAAAGTTTTTTTGAATTGAATCAAGTTTTGCAATAACAGGGTATTGTTTTGATAAAAAATTATTGTATGAGTTTTCAAGTCTATAAATTTCTATTTGATTTCTATAAATAGTAGCATCATTTAAAGCAAATTTATATTGCTTAGTTAATAAATTTTCTTGCTCTTTAACTTGTTCCTCAGATAAGCCACATGAAAAAATCACAAGAATAAAAAATGTATATAACAGCTTTTTCATCCCACTAAAATAATGATTTTTATGAGAATAGTTATTTTTAAACTTTAATATCCCTCTTTCCAACCGTATGGTTTTTTTTGTATTTATATTAAACTAACGACTTCTTTTTTTCCATTTTATTGGATTTTCTGCAGTATTAAAAACCGCAACAATTACAATGGTTTTTTTATGGAATACATAATGAATACCATAAGGAAATCTTTTCAGGAAAGCAATACGAGTTTTATTGTAACGTATTTGTATTTTCTTAGGATTATTAACAATATAGATTTTAGCAGCTTTTAATTCGATAATAAACTGTTGAGCAAGCTCTATATTAATATTTACATACCATTTAACGGCTCGTTCAATATCAAATTCTGCTTCTGGAGAAGTAATCAGGTTATAAGCCATATTTTTCCTCAATACGTGCTAATGTTTGGTCGAAATCAATAGCTTTTTCGGGGTGTTTTTCTAATTCAGCTAATCGGCTTTCTACTTCGTCAATTTGCCATTGAGGGATGTCGTTTTCAGTAATAGAAACATAATCTAATGTCTTAATAAAAGCTAAAAACGTGCTTAAACGACTCTCTTTTATATCTAAAGTAATTTTCATCTGTTTGTATTTTTATTTTATTAAATCGGTCAGATGTAACTTGCCAATTATCTTCATCTAATGTATTTAGAGTTATCTTATGGCTGGTTTCATTGTATTAGAATTTATGTTGCTTCTTTAATTTGCTAACCACAACCAAATTTACGAAAATTAATGTTTTATGTTGCAACTAGTTATGTTCATTTCTTCTTACAAACTATTTAAAGTCTTATCATCCACCAAATTAGGTAAGGTAACTTTTAATCCCGGAGTTCGTTCCATTTCGCGTTTTATGGCAAAAATAGCTTCTGAGTTTCTTGCCCAACTTCTTCGGGCTATGCCATTATTCACATCCCAAAAAAGCATAGATTTTAATCTTCTATCGGCATCGGCAGAACCATCTAAGGTCATTCCGAAACCACCATTAATTACTTCGCCCCAGCCAACACCACCGCCATTGTGTATAGAAACCCAAGTAGCCCCTCTAAAACTATCTCCAATAACATTATGTATTGCCATGTCAGCAGTAAAAGCAGAGCCATCATAAATATTAGAAGTTTCTCTATAAGGTGAATCTGTTCCAGAAACATCATGATGGTCTCGTCCTAAATTAACAGGGGCGGAAAGTCGTCCACTGGCAACAGCTTTGTTAAAAGCTTCGGCAATTTTTATTCTTCCTTCGGCATCGGCATATAAAATTCTGGCTTGAGAACCAACTACCAACTTGTTTTCTTGAGCTCCTTTAATCCAAGTAATGTTATCTTGCATTTGTTGTTTTATTTCGTCAGGAGAGGTTTTTATCATTTCTTCCAGCACTTCGCAAGCAATGTCATCTGTAATTTTTAAATCTTCTGGTTTTCCTGAGGTACATACCCAACGGAAAGGTCCAAATCCGTAGTCGAAACACATAGGACCCATAATATCCTGAACGTAAGAAGGGTAAGCAAAAGCCCCTCCCTGACCTCCCCGAAGGGGAGGAGTGTTAGTAAAGTTGCCATCAGCATCTTTATAAATAGCAGCATCTGCTCTTGATGCTTCTAAAAGGAATGCGTTTCCATAGTCGAAAAAATAAGTCCCACGCTTAGCATGCTTGTTTATTGCAGCAACTTGTCTGCGAAGGCTTTCTTGCACTTTTTGTTTAAATAATTCAGGATTATTCGCCATCATTTCATTGCTTTCTTCGTAGCTTAACCCAACAGGATAATAACCTCCCGCCCAAGGATTGTGTAAGGAAGTTTGGTCGGAACCTAAATCTATGTAAATTCCTGCTTCATCAAATTTCTCCCAAACATCCACTACATTGCCATCATAAGCAATAGAAACCACTTCTTTATTGGCTTTGGCTTGTTGTACTCTTTCGCAAAGTTCATCTAAATCGCTAATTACTTCATCCACCCAACCTTGTTCGTGTCGTTTAAAGGTTGCTGCAGGATTAACTTCGGCAGTTACCGAAATAACTCCGGCAATATTTCCTGCTTTGGGTTGTGCTCCACTCATTCCTCCTAATCCAGCGGTAACAAATAAGAGCCCCTCCCCAGCCCTCCCCGAAGGGGAGGGAGTGTTTCGCAACTCTCTTTGTTTTCTCGCAGCATTCAAAACTGTAATTGTTGTTCCATGCACAATTCCTTGTGGACCAATATACATGTACGAACCCGCTGTCATTTGTCCATATTGAGTTACGCCTAGTGCATTAAATTTTTCCCAATCATCAGGTTTGGAATAGTTAGGAATCATCATTCCGTTTGTAACCACCACTCTTGGAGCTTCTTTGTGAGATGGAAATAATCCCATAGGGTGTCCGGAATACATTACTAAGGTTTGTTCATCTGTCATTTCTGACAAATATTGCATGGTTAATAAATATTGAGCCCAATTTTGGAAAACAGCTCCATTACCACCGTAAGTAATTAACTCGTGTGGATGTTGAGCAACAGCAGGGTCTAAATTGTTTTGTATCATCAACATTATAGACTTTGCCTGTATTGATTTTCCGGGGTATTCGTCAATTGGTCGGGCATACATTTTATAATCAGGACGAAAACGATACATGTAAATTCTGCCGTATTTTTCTAATTCCTCAGCAAATTCTTTAGCTAAAACAGGATGGTGTTTTGCTTCAAAATAACGTAAGGCATTTTTTAGGGCAAGTTTTTTTTCTTCAGCAGTTAAAATTTCCTTGCGTTTAGGAGCGTGGCTTACCGTATTGTCAACTTCTTTTTTTGCTGGTAATTCGTCTGGAATTCCTTGTTGTATTTGCGTTTTAAAAAGCCCCTTGTTTCCCGAAGGGGAAACGTTATTTTCTCGTTTAGGTGCTTGATTATTAGCTGTATGTTTATCCATAATGTATTAAAGTAAAAAAATTATCATTTTTTGTTTTTATAGCCCCCTTCGGGGGTTGGGGGCTTCTTTCTATCAAACCCATAAGGACAATGTCTGCAACCATTTTGGCAGCAATACCCACGTTTTAGCAAGTACTTTTCAGTAAATACTCGGTAACCTTCGGGGGTAAGGTAATAATCGTCTTTTTCTAATTTATTATTTGAATAATCACTCATAGTGTAATTAGTCTAATTTAGTAACACCTCCAGACACAATGAATTTCATAAAATCGGCAGATTTAACATTTTTTACTGGAGTTACCTGAGAAGCAGGAACAATAAAAAAGTTTCCTGAAAAATTATATGAATGAGGTAAATATACGCCAACTCTATCGTCTGTTACTCCTATTTTTTTTAAATCTTCTGCTGTTATAAAACCTAATTTTTCTAGGTTGGAGTCTTTATTAATTTTAACCAATACAGGTTTGTCGAAACTTTTTTTAGAACCAACAAAAGCTGATAATAAATCTTTTACCGAAGAATAAATAGTTTTAAGCAAGGGAGCTTTGTCAAGAATTTGATTAAATTGAGATTTTAAAGGTTCTAAAATAATGCTGGAGCCTACTACTCCTAAGATAGTAATAGCAACTATAAGAACCAAAAAGCCCATGCCTGGAATGTTAATTCCTACGGGTATTAATCCATCAAAAAACTTAAAAAGTTCTACAATAATATAAATGGTTATAGTAACAGGGGCAGCATAAAGTAACCCTCTAAAAAAGTATTTTAAAAACAGTTTAAAAATAGATTTAGGTTGCATAGTTTGTGTTTTAAAATATGAGCAAAGATACTATAAACCTAAGTTCAATTATTAATTTAAAAATCAGATTTTAACAAAAGTTATTATACAAGGCAAGTTCTCTTTCTTAAAAGGTCTGAATTAATAAGTTTTTACATAAATGGAATTAATAAAGTGAAGTTGCTTATTCACTTATTGATAAAATGTTAAAAGTTTGGTTGATTGAATAATACTTTATACTTTTACCGTCAAATATTTATAAAAACAAATAACTATGAAAAAAATCTTACTATCTTCTTTAGTCTTAATGATGGGAGCAGTAGTTTTTGGTCAGACTTCGAATAGAAGCGAACTTAAGCCGGCCCCACAAAATGTGCTTTTAACCAAAAGCCATGAAACTTCTTTAAAAAACATGAATACCCAAAAAACTTTGGCTTGTGTCGATACCATCAGATATCCTCAAACAAAAGAACAAGTTTTGGGAACTAGTAATTTTTATGTATTTGAATTATGGGCAGATGATAATGAATCTATGTCGCAAACTTTTTTATTAAGTGGTTCTACACTTGGAATAACAGGTGTTGAGTTTTTTGGTAGAAATAGTCCAAATGGTGTGGCAAGTGCAAGTGTTAGAGCATCTATATATAATGTTGACGGGAGTAATAATCCAACAACGGAAATTGCTTTTGCTAACATTACCCTATCAGACACTAATTTTAGCTACAGACAAGTAAATTTTGCTCCAATTAATGTAACAGGGAATTATGCTGTAGTAATTAGACCAACAAATGTTGGAGGTATAGTAGATTTTTATGTGAATGATGTTGCACTTAGTCAATCTTATGATGAAAACTTATCTAGAGCAAAATCAGATTGGTACACATCATCAAATGGAAACTGGGTAAATATACCTACTTATACAGTTTCAGGATTTACTGGTGGACCATTCGATTTTGAAATGTTAGCTGCACCAAAAATTACTTATACTATAACTACAGATTTTACAGCTTCTCCTAACCCTTCTTGTTTAGGAACACCTGTAACCTTTGCCAATAACACCACTCCAACAAGTGTGTTAAGCAGTAGGTTTTACAATTATCAAATGTTTAAAAATTATTTTAATGGTGTACCCGATTCTACTTATGTTTATGCATTAGGTGGTACTCCATTGGTTTGGAATGGAAATGCAACTCATGCTTACACTACAGCAGCTAATCATAACCCAAAACTATATACCTTGGGTGGATTTTGGAACAGCTGTTTAGATAGTGCTTCTAAAACAGTAACGGTACATCCTTTACCAACAGTAACTGCAAATGCTACTTCAACTTCTGTGTGTGCCGGAACGCAAGTTACCCTTACCGGTGGAGGAGCTTCTTCTTACACTTGGAATAATGGTGTAACTGACGGTGTAGCTTTTACACCAACTGCTACAACAACTTATACCGTTACAGGTACTAATGCTAATAACTGTCAGAATACAGCTCAAGTTACTGTTACTGTTAACCCTTTACCAACTGTAACTGCTAATGCATCTACTACAACCGTTTGTGCAGGTGGTCAGGTTACTTTAACAGGAGGAGGAGCTACTTCATACACATGGAACAATGGCGTGACTGATGGCGTGGCTTTTACCCCAACTGCTACTACTACTTATACCGTTACAGGTACAGATGGTAACAACTGCCAAAATACAGCTCAGGTAACTGTAACTGTTGCTGCAGGAATTACTGTTACAGCAAATGCAACTGCAACTTCTATTTGTGCAGGAGACCAAGTAACCTTAACAGGTGGTGGAGCTTCTTCATACGCTTGGGATAATGGTGTAACTAATGGCGTAGCTTTTACTCCTACTGCAACTACTACCTATACTGTTACAGGAACATCAGGTTCTTGTACAGATATTGATCAAATTACTATTACAGTTAATCCATTACCAACTGTTACGGCAAATGCATCTAGTTCATCTATTTGTAATGGAGACCCTGTTACCTTAACAGGTGGAGGAGCATCTTCTTACTCTTGGGATAATGGTGTAACTGATGGTGTAGCATTTAATCCAACAGCAACTACCACTTATACCGTTACCGGTACAGATGGAAATAACTGTCAGAATACAGCTACCACTACGGTTACTGTTACTACTGTTGATGCTACCACCACAACAACAGGAACTACCATTACGGCAAACAACAATAATGGAACTTACCAATGGGTAGATTGTGATAACAGCAACCAACCAATCTCTGGTGCTACTAGTCAAAGTTTTACACCTACAGCTACTGGAAATTATGCAGTTGTTGTAACAGAAAACGGTTGTAGTGAAACTTCTGCTTGTGAAAACATTATTATTACAGGGATAAATGAAGTGAATGCCAACAATAACATTGCTGTTTACCCAAATCCTTTTAATGATGTGTTGACTATTTCTTCTGCAAACAGTTTAAGCGGAACTACATTGAAAATTATTGCTGTAACCGGACAAACTTTAACAGAAACAACTATCGTTTCAGGAAATACCTATACGTTTGATTTAAACAACTACGCAAAAGGTTTATATTTCGTAGAGATTAATCAAAACGGTAGCTTAAATACTTTAAAAGTGATTAAGAAATAAAAATTAAATTAATTTAATCTGAAGTTACCTCGGGGCTTGTCCCGAGGTTTCCGCTTTACCTCTCCTTTGGAGAGGTCGAAACTGCCGATAGTAGTTTCGGGAGAGGCAAAAACCCTTTTAGCAATTTTGCTGAAAGGGTTTTTTTATTTTGTTCTGTACTTTTGCACCATGCAACACCAACAACTTCCTCCAATTCCATTGCAACAAGTGAACATTGATTTTCTGGAAGAAAAGCATATACAGCTATTTGTATTGAGAGAAGATTTAATTCACCCTAGCATTTCTGGAAACAAATGGCGAAAATTGTTTTATAACTTGCAAGAAGCAAAAAATGATGGAAAAAATCAACTGCTGACTTTTGGAGGAGCATACTCTAACCACATTGCAGCAACAGCTGCTGCAGGAAAGCAATTTGGATTTAAAACTATTGGCATCATTAGAGGAGAAGAACACCTGCCTTTAAACCCAACTTTGCAACTTGCGGTAGAAAATGGGATGCAGTTAAAATATATTTCAAGAAATTTATATAAAGAAGAGAAATATAACGCTTCATTTTTACAAGAAATGAAAGCTGAATTTGGAGATTTTTATCTAATTCCGGAAGGAGGCTCTAACGCTTTTGCAGTAAAAGGTTGTACAGAAAT
The DNA here is from genome assembly GCA_937901255.1 of uncultured Flavobacteriales bacterium. GTDB lineage: Bacteria > Bacteroidota > Bacteroidia > Flavobacteriales_E > Vicingaceae > BRH-c54. Next base: position 154,560 of record CALCHN010000028.1, read on the forward strand.
TATTAAAAACATTAATATAGATTATGATGTTATTTGTTGTGCTTGTGGAACGGGAGGAACCATTACAGGAGTTATTGCTGCTGCTGATTCAACAAAAGAAATAATCGGTTTTCCTGCTTTAAAAGGTGGAGGATTTCTAAAAAATGATATTCAACAACTATTGGCAGACTATCAGCAGCTGTTTGATATAAAAATAAATTCTTCAAAATGGAGTTTAATTACCGACTATCATTTTGGGGGCTACGCAAAAACTAATACTGAATTAATTGACTTTGTGAATGATTTTTATCAAAAACATAGCATCCCACTAGATTTAATTTATACAGGAAAAATGCTTTTTGGGATTTTTCACCTTGCCAAAACGACAGCTTTTTTTAATGGCAAAAAAATTGTTGCAGTTCATACAGGAGGGCTTCAGGGAAATAAAGGGTTTAATAAAATTAAATTAGGATTTTAAAATTTGGGTTAAATGGTTTCAGTAATCAATAATCAACTGTTAATATTTTTGATGAATTAGTATTAGAATAGCTGATATTGCTGCTAACTTTGCAATTAATGAATTATCGTATTTCCATATTATTAATAGTAATGCTGCTGACAATAAGTTCGGTAGCACAACCTGCTGAAAAGAGAATTACACGCTCGGAATATATTGAGACTTATAAAGATGATGCCATCAGAGAAATGCATCGTTCGGGAGTTCCTGCCAGCATTACCTTAGCTCAGGGAATTTTAGAGTCGGGCGATGGAAACAGTCCATTAGCCATGTACGCCAATAATCATTTTGGAATAAAATGCCATTCGGGATGGAAAGGAAAAACCATGCACATTGATGATGATGAAAAAAATGAGTGTTTCCGAAAATACAAATCGGTTTATGAATCTTTTGAAGATCATTCGGAATTCCTAACAACACGTTCTCGCTATGCTTTTTTGTTTGAATTAAAAGTTACCGATTATAAAGGCTGGGCAAAAGGGTTAAAAAAAGCAGGCTATGCTACCAATCCAAAGTATGCCGATTTGCTGATAGATTTAATTGAAAAACATCAACTTTACGAATACGATAGGTATGCAAAAGTACCTTCTAAAGAACCAAAAAAAGGAAAAACATCTGCCACTTTAGCAAGTTCTGCTTCAAAGAGTTATACTGTTAAAATGCACAATAACATCAAACACATTATTGTAAAAAAAGGCGATACTTTTTACAGTATTGCAAAAGCCTTTGAAATGAACGAATGGCAATTGTATCGTTACAATGATTTGAACAAAAGTGATGTATTGCAAGAAGGACAGATTTTATACCTTCAACCAAAAAGAAATAAAGCTCAAGAAGATTTTCATATAGTAAGAAAAGGTGATACCATGAGAAGTATTTCTCAACACTATGGTGTAAAACTTAAAAAGCTGTACAAAAAAAATAACATGATAGTGGGTACTCAACCCAATGAAGGTCAGAAAATTTCGTTGAGAAAGAAATTAAAAAATTAATCCAATTACATCAAAAGACTTTTTCTGTTAGGCAAGTGGTATTTCTTACTTAAATTTGTCCCTAAAAATTAATTCGATTTGATAAAGAAAAATATTTTTGGACAGTACCTTTTTCTTAAAAAATTAGTGATAAGAACTTTTGCTTTTATTACTTATATAAGGTTTAAGAAAGTAAATTATCCTAAAATAGAAGGTGCTGAATTGTTTAGAGATTTGCCCAAACAGAATGTGCTTTTTGTTTCTAATCATCAAACGTATTTTGCAGATGTAGCGTTTATGATTCATGCTATGGAAACTGCCATTTATGGCTACCCTAATGAGATTAAATTAAGAGGAATTTTAGCTTGTCCGTTTGTAGATTTTTATTTTGTTGCTGCCGAAGAAACAATGAAGTCAGGATTGTTGCCTAAAATTTTAGCTTATGCTGGAGCTATCACCATTAAAAGAACGTGGCGAGAAGCAGGCAAGTCTATAAAAAGACCCGTTGACCAAGCCGACACTGAAAAAATTAAAATAGCATTGGCAAATGGCTGGGTGGTAAATTTTCCGCAAGGAACTACTAAAGCTTTTGCCGAAGGTAGAAAAGGTACAGCTCACATCATTAAAAATTATAAACCTATTGTTGTGCCTATTACCATAAATGGTTTTAGAAGGGCTTTTGATAAAAAAGGACTTTTTATCAAGAAAAAAAATACGGCTTTACAAATGCAAGTGCATCAACCATTAAAAATAGATTATGAAGATAGTGTTGAAAATATCTTAAAACAAGTAATGGTGGCTATCAATCAACAAGATGGATACGAAAAATATAAAAGCCATTAAATCATTTTCAAATAGTTAATTTTGCTGCTTTTAGAAGAAATGGAAGAAACTTACAATAAAAACAAACAATTACGCTACGATTTGGCGTATTTAAAAATGGCTAAAGAGTGGTCTAAATTATCGCACTGCAAAAGAAAACAGGTGGGAGCGTTGGTGGTAAAAGATAGAATGATAATTTCTGACGGCTATAATGGTTCGCCAACTGGTTACGATAATTGTTGTGAAGATGAAGACGGAAAAACATTATGGTACGTGCTTCATGCCGAAGCAAACGCATTAATGAAAATTGCAAAATCTACCAATAATGCTAATGGTGCAACACTTTATATTACGCTTTCGCCATGCAAGGAGTGTAGCAAATTAATTTTACAAGCAGGGATAAAAAGAGTGGTTTATTGCAACGATTATAAAGACAAAGATGGTCTTAATTTTTTAGAAGAATCGGGCATAGATGTTACTTTTATTAGATTAGAAGATTATCCATAAATATACAACATGAACAAGTATAATATAAAAATATTTTTACCTCTTTTACTTACACTTAGTGTTGTAGTAGGAATTTATTTGGGGTCTTATTTATCTTCAACAACAGGTAATAGGTCTATTATTTTTTCAAAATCTAATAACAAATCTAGTACAGGAAAGCTTAATGAGATACTTAATTTTATTGAAGAAGCTTATGTAGATTCGGTTGATAGCAAAGAGTTGTTAGAAAACTCCATCAATTCTATGTTGTCCAACTTAGATCCTCATTCTTATTATATTTCTCCAAAAGATTTTAATGATATGAATGATCCCATTGAAGGCTCTTTTGAAGGAATTGGCGTTGAATTTAGAATTAAGGATGATACTGTGATGGTAGTAGCGGCAATAGCTAATGGTCCTTCGGAAAAACTTGGAATACAGGCAGGAGATAGAATTATTAAGGTAGATACCGTAACTATTGCTGGTAAAAACATTACCAATAATGATGTGATTAAGTTATTAAAAGGACCGAGAGGAACAAAAGTGAATGTTTTTATTAAAAGAAGAGGAACAAAAAAACTGCTAAAGTTTGCTATTGTTAGAGATGAAATTCCAATTTATAGTGTTGATGCTCCTTATATGATTGACGATCATATTGGATATGTGAAAATATCTAGGTTTGCTAAAACAACATACGCTGAGTTTATACAAGCTGTAGCCGAACTCAAAGAAAAAGATATGGAAAATTTGATTATTGATTTGAGAAACAATGGAGGAGGAGTATTGTCATCGGCAATTAGTATTGCGGATGAAATTTTAGATAAAAATCAGATGATTGTTTATACGAAAGGAAGAGCAAGAAAAAAAACGGAATATTATTCTACTTCAAAAGGGATATTAAAAGGAGTTAAAATAGCGATTTTAATAAATGAAAACTCAGCATCGGCAAGTGAAATATTAGCTGGAGCAATTCAGGATAACGATAGAGGGATTATTTTAGGAAGACGTTCGTTTGGAAAAGGGTTGGTTCAAGAACAAATTCCTTGGCCAGATGGATCGGCAATTAGACTTACTGTTGCTCGATATTATACGCCCTCAGGAAGGTCTATTCAAAAACCTTATGAAAATGGGTTAGATGATTATAATTTAGAGGCATATAAAAGATATGAAAATGGTGAGTTGTTAGAGGCTGATAGTGTTCATTTTCCTGATTCATTAAAATATTTTACAAAGAAAGGTAAAGTGGTTTATGGTGGTGGAGGAATTATGCCCGATATTTTTATTCCGTTAGATACAATTGGAGGAACAGATTATTTATATCAGTTGAGGTATAATGGAATTATTCAGGAATTTTCGTTGAACTATATTGATAGTAGAAGAAAACAAATGTTGGAATCGTATCATGATGCCGTTCAATTTAAAAAACAATTTAAAGTAAGTAATCAATTGTTTAATAATTTTATAAAGTTTGCTACTGAGTCAGGCATAGAGAGGGATTTAGGACAAATTAAAAAATCTAAATCTTTAATCGAGCAAGGCTTAAAAGCAGATATGAGCAGACATCTTTATGGTAATTTTGGTTTTTATGTTATTGTTAATGAAAACGACAACACCATTAATAGAGCTATTGAAGAAATTAAAGAGCAGTAAAAAATGATAAAAGATATCCCTCAGGAAAAAGTTACTAATGTAGCCATTGCTGTTGTTCAAGAAGGTGAAGATTGGAATGTTTACTTGGTAAATTTAAAAGATACCGCTTTAGAAAACGTATTAGTATCTTCTAAAGGTTATATTACTCATGAGAATGGTTCTCAAACAAAGACTTCTGAATTACGACATGCATTGGGTAATGTTCCTCCTAGAAGTTACGCTAAAATAGAGCCTATTATCGAAAATGTTTTTGGTTTACATAATCAGTATTGGGTAACTTATTTTTCAGAAAATCAGTTGTTGGATAAAAAATACATTTTTTTAGCAGAAACAATTAAAGAAGCAAATTTTGTAAAAATTCCTATTCTTAATAAGAGAGGAGTAATGATAGTATAAAAAAAATCCCGCTGAAATTCAGCGGGATTTTTTATGAGAGGAAATGGTTATCTAATAAGCGACAGTGTACCTTTTTGGAAGAACTGTTGTCCATCAATACCTTCGGCTTTAATGATGAAGA
>CALCHN010000029.1 GCA_937901255.1 uncultured Flavobacteriales bacterium
TTCCTCCTGTAGTTCCAGTAATAGTTGGAGTAGGATTAGGGTCGGTAGTACAGAAAGTGGTTGGAGAATAATTAAAAGAAGCATCATCTTGAGCATCTACCACAATTGAAGTTGTATCAGCATCACCACAAGAACCAGCAATGGTATAAATAATTTGGTGTGTTCCAGTTCCTGCTGTTGAAGGATCAAAAACACCTGTTGAAGTGTTGGTTATACCTGTTCCACTCCAAACTCCACCTGGGTCAACAGCTGATAAGGTTACTGAAGCATCATTTTCACAAAAAGGACCAGCAGCAGTAATAGTAGCATCTGCTCCTGAGGTAATGTTGATTGCTACAGTTGCGGTATCAGGACAAGTACCGTTAGTAGTATAAGTTACATTGAAAATACCTGTACCACTACCTGAAATATTGACTTCGCCAGTAGATGCATTAATTACACCGCTGTTGTCTATGGAGAAAGTTCCTCCTGTAGTTCCAGTAATAGTTGGAGTAGGATTAGGGTCGGTAGTACAGAAGGTGGTTGGAGAATAATTAAAAGTAGCATCATCTTGAGCGTTTACAACTATTGTTTCGGTATCAGTATCAGAACATGAACCAGAAATAGTATAAGTTATTACATGACTTCCAGGTCCGGCAACACTTGGGTCAAAAGTACCTGTTGAAGTATTGGTTATTCCTGTTCCACTCCAAACTCCACCTGGGTCAACAGCAGAAAGTGTTACAGGAGCATCATTTTCACAAAAAGGACCGGCAGCAGTAATGGTAGCATCACAAGCAGTTGGATTACAAGCAGGGAGATTAGATATTCCGTTAATTATTATAACATTACCAAAATTGTCGGTAACTCTAAGTGTGTCAACTCCTGGAGGAGGTGTTATTGTAGAGCCAGTTGTAAATGTAGTCCAAAAACCAGGAGCATTACATGAGTTTAGTGGTATAGGAAATGGATTGAAGCAATTTCCAAATGTCCATGTACCTCCACAGCTAGTACATTGAGTTTGATTAGTAACAGTAATAGTTGATGGAGGAGTCCATTGATCCCATGTATAAACAGGAGTTCCATTACTCACCGTTAAATCTCCATTTGCTTCTACACAAACTGATAAAGACGAACAAACATTAACAGAAATAGTATAGGAAAATGAACCACATCCAAGGGTGTAAGTTACAGTATAAGTTCCTCCTCCTGCTGCAGCTGGATCGAAAACACCAGTTGAAGTATTTAACCCTGGAGTTGCTGGACTAACTGTCCAAGTTCCTCCTGGAGTATTGGGGTTTAAAGCAACTGGAGCATCAGTAGTACATAAAGTATTAATTGGACAAAAATTTGGATCACAACATACAGTAGCATATTGCGAACCTGCAGTCATATTTAAAGACTCAATTCTTCCACCTCTTCCTGTTGATGTGCTATTATTTAATAATGCTCCCACAGCCAAAACTTCTCCGTTAGAGTTTACACTTACATCATATACCGTAAATCCACCTGTAGTATTCACTTGAGATAAAATATTTAAGTTGGCATCAAATTTTACCACCCTATCCATAGAACCAGCATACACGTTTCCTGTAGCATCTACATCCAATCCGCTACAATGAACTACCCTTCCTAAAGTGTTGTTGGAGCTTCCTCCCGGTAAAGCGACAGTATTTAATAAAGCCCCTGTATTAATGTCCCATTGTAATATTTGATCACCTCTATGGGTGTAGAAAAAATTATCGTTAGCAATAATTGCTTTTAATCCTCCACCATTTTGAGATGCAGATAGATAATTTTCACATTTATAACCTAAATGATGAGTATTGTCAACCTGAAAATCAGGTATTGAACTACACGCTGTTAGATTTTGATTAATAGCACCAACTTCGGTGTGGGTTAAATAAACATATTTAGAATTTTTTGTTGGAGCAATAGAGCGAACCTCAATTGGAGTAAAACCACCTTGAGTACCAACGGTTACATCAGCTAATACATTACCATTATTTAAATCCATATCATATATCTTAGCTTCAAAATTAAGTCCTGTACCACCTGTACCACCAACAATTAGTTTAGTGTTATCGCAATTAAAAGTGATAGTCCAATATTCAGTTAATCCAAAAAGGACAAAAGGAGCGTTAGCATGCCATACCATAGCACCAGCAGTACTTACTCGTTCTATTTCAGCACCAGTACCTTGTGTAATATAACTTACTCCGGCAGCATCTGTTGCTAATGTTCCCAGCCAATCACCACCATTCGTATCCCAAGGCGTAATGTAAGTCCAAATTAAATTTCCTGCAATACCATATTTTCTTAATTCCATTGGAATTTCGCCACCAATAACATATACATTTCCTGCGGCATCTGTTTCTACTTCTCTGGTAAAATCTCCTGCATTAAAGTTGGGTGTAACTACCCATGGGTCAATAATTACTTTCTGAGAATTATCATAATTCCCCAAATCGAAAGTTAAAATGTTATTGTTAAAAACATATTTTGACTGAATTACAGTTTTAGAATTTTGATAGAAAGTAAGTGGTTTATGCTCTATAATTTTAGTTGATGCTGTGTTGATTTCTAATTGTCCTGTTTGAGTATTTAATTTAATGTCAACTTTTTCATCTAAATGGTTGGTATGAAAAGTTTCATACTTCATTTTTATTTGATTGGGATCTGCTCCCGGATGCAAGATTACATTGTATTTTATACCACCATCAGGGTGTAGCGTATATTCAATATCTATATTGTTATAAATGTTTTTGTAGGTGATTTTTTTGTAGCCTGTAACATTATTAATGTTGTTTACATCATTTGTTTTTAAAGCTTTTACAGCATAAGAATAGTAATGGTTAGTTTTTTCTTCAGCAATAATTTTTACATTATTGTTAGCACCAACAAAGCTTATGTTTACAAATTCGCTCAAGTGAATTCTGCTAGGAACTTTTCTGTGAGCATCTCCTTCACCTTTTTTCTTTTTCGGATTTCTAACTAATCTCTCAATTCGGTGAGTTACGCCAGTTTTAGAAAAAAATGTAAACCAACCATCTTGTTGGCTTAATGCAAATTTTATGGGATTATTCGATTGCCAATTTCTACCATCGTATTGTCCTTTATTTTCTACAAAAGCTCTTTCTGAATTAGGGTTACTCGTCCATTTAGATTGACTAAACGCTCCAATAGAAAGCATTGTAAATAGTATAATAATAAAACTTTTTTTCATTTTTATATTGGTTTTGAGAATATTATAAAACTTTTTTTGCGAATATAACTGCTGTATTTTTTTAAATATATCTTATTTTTAAACTTATATTAGTATTCTAAATTAATTTATTGTTATCTGATTATTATTAAATAAATTATTTTTAGTTATTTTATACTTAGTATTCAAAAAATTAATATTGTTTTAAATTTAACTACATTGTTGTAAATCTGTAAAAATTAACAAAATGTTATGGGAAAACCACATGTTTTACACGAGCTAATTCATTCACTTTCAAAAAGTGAGAAAAGATTTATTAGACTAAATGCTCAATTTCATCAGGGAGATAAAACGTATATGAAATTGTTTGATGCGATTGAAAAACAAAAGGTTTATGATGAAGAAGCTCTTAAGGTGAAGTTTAGGAATGAGAAATTCATCAATCAATTTGGGGTGGTTAAAAATTATTTACAACAATTTATTCTAAAGCAACTTAGAAGTTATAATAGTGAATCGAAAGCCAGTATAATTTGTCAGAATTTACTGATAGATATAGAAATATTATATTGGAAAGGTCAGTTTGTATTAATGAAAAGATTAATACATAAGGCAGAAAAAATTGCTGAAAAATATCAATTGTATTTGGTACTAGAAGAGCTGCTGAATTGGGAGTCGAGATTAAATACTGCCCAAGTAAAAATTACATTAGAAAATGTGGAAGAAGCCAATAAAAAGCACGAAGCTTATATGGAAAGATATAGCCATATTGTGGAGTATAAAAAATTGATTAATCAAACTCATTTTTTTATAAAACAAGCAGAAGTTATAAGAACCGATGAAGATAAAAAAACAATTGAAAAGCTATTAAATAATAAGTTGTTAAAAGAAATTCCGAAAGGAGCATCTTTTGATGAACATTATAATTTTTACATGTTAAATGGTGTTTTAAACAGATTGGTTAACAATCAGAAAGCATCGGGAGAGTACAGAGAAAAATTATTAGCATATATGGAAAAACATCCGCATATGCTGGAAGAAAACACCATAAGATATTTGTCGGCACTACATAATTTATTAATGCACTCGCTTATTATTAAAGACTATGATTTGTATGAAAAATCACTTTCAAAACTTAAAAAACTAGAAGCTAAAACTATTAGAGAAAAAGCTGCTATTATTGAATCGTTATGTTTGTTTGAATTAGGGTACTATAATGAAACAAAACAATATCAAAAATCTGTTGACTTTGTAACTAGTTTTTTTCTAAAACAGCCTAGCTTATTAATTAACCAAAATAAAGAACATTATTATTTGGTTCATTACCATGCAGCATTGGCTTATTTTAATTTAAAAGATTTTAAAAATGCGTTGTCTTGGGTAAATAAAGTAATTAACCTTACATCTAAAATGGTTAGGGTAGATATTAGGGCAGCAACCAATATCATTAATATTTTGATACATTACGAGTTGAAAAATTTATTGCTTATTCCTTATTTAATAAAATCTACTTTGGAGTTTTTAAAATCACATCACTTACAAACAGAATTTGATAAAAAATTTCTATTGGTAATGTTAGCTTTATCAAAAACAAATGATGAAAAAGAACAACAAAAAACCATAGCAAAGAATTTACCTGCCTTAGAAAAATTAGATAAAACCTCCTCAATAGTTTCTGATATAGATGTTGTTGAGTGGTTAAAACATAAAAAGGTATGAAAAACTAATAAAATAGCTAATTTTGAGCATTATAATTAAAAATGGAAAGAACAATTAAACTTATTTGGGATTTTAATGGTGATGATGCAGTTCATTTTGCCGAACATCATAAAAGACATTTAGCAGAGTTTGCCAATAAAGAGAATTTATTGCTAAAAGAAACAGGCTTAGAAGAGATTAGTCCAAACCATGCTATTGCCTATTTATTAGTAAAAGAAAGTCAGGTTTATACGGTTAGAGATGCGTTAAAACCAAAAAGAGCCGAAATAGAAGAATAAATATATTAAATTAATGATAGATTTAGAACACCTTTGCAAGGAAGTAAACAGTTTAGCCAGAGAAGTAGGAGCATTTATTAAACTACAAAAAATAACAATAGATGATATTGAAACAAAATCTAAAAATAGTTTAGTAACTTACGTAGATAAAACTGCCGAAGAAATGATAGTGAAAAAGCTCGCTATGCTTATTCCAGAGGCGGGTTTTATTACAGAAGAAGAAACCCTTGTAAAAAAAGGTGAAGTTTATAATTGGATTATTGATCCTTTAGATGGAACAACTAATTTTATCCATTCCATTCCTTGTTTTTCTATTAGTATAGCTTTATTAAGAAATGATGAGTTGGTTTTAGGGGTAATTTATGAAATTAACTTAGACGAAATGTTTTATGCCTGGGAGGGAAGTAATGCCTACTTAAATGGAGCAGTAATTAAAGTTTCACCAACAACTCTAATAGAAAATTCATTGGTAGCAACAGGTTTTCCTTACTTTAATTATATAAAACAAAAAGAATACATGATGCTGTTTCAAGATTTAATGAAAACATCTAGAGGTTTAAGAAGATTGGGTTCGGCAGCGGTAGATTTAGCTTATGTTGCTTGTGGTAGGTTTGATGCTTTTTATGAATACAGTCTTAATTCTTGGGATGTTGCTGCAGGAGCTGTTATCGTTAAACAAGCAGGAGGTGTAGTAACTGATTTTTCTGGCACAGACAATTTTCTTTTTGGTAAAGAGTTAATCGCCACCAATAATTTAATTTATCCTGATTTTCTTAAAAAGGTAGAAATTTATTTTGGAGAGAACAATTAGGTGTTTAGCCATTTTAAAAACTTACCCCAAAATGTTTTTGGAGCTTCCTCATTGGATTTAACTGGTGTAGGTTCAACAATTTTCTCTTGTTTAACTGGTTTGCTATCAGTTTTTTGTTTTACTTTTTTGTTCTTTTCAATTTCTTTTAATTGTTGCTCGTAAAAACGTTTTTTAGCTTCTTTAGCTTTTTTCTTTCTAATAGCCTCTTGTTCAGCTTTTTTCTTTTCTTTTTCCTTTCTTCGTTTTTGTTCTTCTACAGAAAGTAGTTTTGCTTCTTTATCTTGCAAATCTTTCAATCGAAGTTGTTCGGCTAATCTTTTTTCGTTTTCAACACGTTTCTTTTCCTCAGCTAATTTTTTTTGCTTCGCTTTTTCTATTGCTTCCTGTTCTTTTCGGGCTTTAATAGCTTCTCTTTCTTCTTTCTTTTTTTGCTCTAACTCTTCTTCAGTATAAACCACTCCATCAACATTTACTTCAATTTTAGATTTATCTGGCAAATCAATTTTACCAATAATTTTAGGAGTAGGAACAGCCGAAATGGTTTCAGCAACTTTTATTTTTTCTACTGCTGGCTTTTCAGCGTCAGCATCTTTTTTAATTTCTTTAGGAGTTTCAGATGTTTTTTCCCTTTCCCTTTCCCTTTCCCTTTCACTCTCCCTTTCACTCTCCCTTTCACTCTCCCTTTCACTCTCCCTTTCACTCTCCTTTTCACTCTCCCTTTTCCCCTCACTTTCCTTCACAATTTTATCTTCTATCACAACAAAGTTGTTGGTAATGGCATCAATATGTTCATCAGGAATTTTAGCATTAGGATGTGGATTAATGGTAATTTTTTTCTCTTTTTCAAGAAAGCTTACTATTTTATCTGTTGAAATGTTAATTTGTCTTGCTAATTGTCCTAACCTCATTTTTGTGAATTTTTTACAAAGCTAAAAAAATTACATTATTGTCAAAAATAGATAAGCAATTAATTTACTTTTCTTTATAAATATAATGATAAGTAATTTCTTGAGAAGGAGGATTTTCAGTAGGGGTAGGAGGTTCATCGTTTTTATCATCTTCTTCCCAATGGTATTCTTTTTTTTGTGGACCTTGTTTTCTGTAGTAAACAGATAAAATTGCTCCGGCAACAAAACCCCAAAAATGACTTTCGTAAGAAATTTCTACTTTAATTGGAAAAATTCCCCAAACCATGCTTCCATAAACAAATACCACAAAAAAAGAAATAGAAATAAGTTGCATACTTCTTCTTATAAAACCACTTATAAGCAAAAAAGAAAACAAGCCATAAACTACACCACTAGCACCTATGTGTGTTGCTTCTCTAGCAGATATCCATGTCCAAATTCCACCCATAATAAACACCCAAAGAAAAACCTTAAGAGCAATTTCTTTATAGAAATAAAACAACGATGAGCCTAAAATTAAAATTGGGATGGAGTTATTAAGCAAGTGAGAAAAATCTCCGTGTAAAAAAGGAGCTAAAAAAATTCCAATTATCCCTGAAAATCTTCTAGGGTAAATTCCGTAAGAGCTAAAACTAACATTAAATATGAATTCAATTAAAAAAACAACAAACATTGCCAACACTAACATTGAAGGAAGGAACAGTGCAGCAATAAATTGATTTTTTTCTTTTTTATCCAAAATGAGTTATTTAATTCCTCGTTGTTTTTTTATGTTTTCATAAGCTTCTTGCACTTTCTGAAACTTTTCTTTAGCGGCATGCTGAAACTCATCTCCCATGTGGCTCACTTTATCAGGATGGTATTTTACAGCCATTCTTCTGTAAGCTTTTTTAACTTCTTCATCAGAAACAGTAGCCTCTATTTCTAAAATTTGATAATCGCTGTGCTTTTGTTTTACAAACATGGCTTTAATGGAATTAAAATCATGTGTTGGGATTCCAAGGTAAGCACTAATTCTAGAAATTACGTCTAATTCTTGTTGACTAATATCACTATCGGCAGAAGCAACACCAAAAAGTAAATGTAATAATTGTATTCGGGCAGACATAACCGTAAATGTTCTAATCTGAACACAAACCTCTTCAATAGGAATGTCTTTTTTTAGAATATCTCTTAACGTAATAAGGTGTTGTTGTGTTTTTTCTGAACCAAATTGTTTCTTAAAAAAGCGTTTTACAAAATCGAGTTCTACTTTAAGTATCTTTCCATCTGCCTTCATAACCGCAGCAACAAGCACCATTAGGCTTATTGCAAAATCATTTGGTTGAGAAGTGTAGTATCTTTTTCTTCCACTGGTTTGACTAGCTGTTCTTTCTTCATCACTATAGATAGAACTATCTATTGCAGAACCTACTGCAAAACCTAAAATTGCCCCAATGGGTCCACCAAAAGCCCAACCTAATCCGCCACCAATCCACTTTCCTAATTTAGCCATTCATTTACATTTTGTTTAAAACAAAGGTAGGAATAATGAAAACAATTATAAATTAATTTTTTTATTCTTAATTTTTTTTTGAATATTCGCAGTCTGAAATAATTTTATGTGACAAATTGTAGAAAATGAGCAAGATAGTTCCTTATGATATTGTTTATCCGAATATTAAGAGTGGAGCTATATATTCTTTTACAACAGGTAGTGGCGTAAATTATGAAGTGAGATTTGGAAGAAAAGAAGATAATATTTTACACACTTCTTTAGTCTTTGGTGTAACCAATGAAGAATACGATGGGGAAGAATACAGCATAACCAATAAAGGGGAGATGTATAGAGTAATGAGAACAATTGTTGAAGTTGTGAAAGTTTATTTAAAAGAGCATCCTAATATTACGCAGTTTGAATATACAGGAGAACAAAGTCAAGAAGAAAAAGAAAGAAGTAAAAACGCAAGATTAGCATTGTATAGCCGTTATATTACTCAGGTTTTTGATGATAGTTGGAAAGTTATGGCTAACGATAGTAAAGTGATAATCAAGAAGCAAAGATAATAGGCAAAAATAAGTTCGTTAATGATATGTTAAAAAATACTAAAAAGGAAACTAAAACTGGCATTCGGTCGTTATCATAAATGTATTTAAAAATTGAATAAAAAAGTTATAAAAATTAAACGATGAGACAACTTAAAATTACACAGCAAATCACCAAAAGAGAAAGTAGATCACTTGAAAAGTATCTACAAGAAGTTTCTCGTGAAGGGATGATTACTGCTGATGAAGAAGTAGAGTTAGCACAAAAAATTAAAGAAGGAGACGAGAGAGCTTTAGATAAATTAGTTCGTTCTAACTTAAGGTTTGTTATTTCTGTTGCAAAACAGTACCAAAATACAGGTCTTACTTTAGAAGATTTAATTAACGAAGGAAACTTAGGCTTGATAGAAGCAGCCAAAAGATATGACCATACCAAGGGGTTTAAATTCATTTCTTATGCTGTATGGTGGATTAGACAAAGCATCCTTAAAGCTGCTGCTGATAACTCAAGAACCATTAGATTACCTCATAATAGATTAGGTGAAATTCAAAAAATCAATAGAGCTTCAAGTGAATTTGAGCAAACGATGGAAAGAGAACCTACAGATGAAGAATTGAGCGAAATCTTAGATATGGACATTGAGAAAATCCAAAACTCAAGAAAAATGTCTAAAAAGCAATCTTCTCTTGACGCTCCGATGGCTAACGATGATGATAACAATAGCTTGGTAAGCGTTATAGAAAGTGAAGATTCTCCAGCTCCAAACGATTTGTTAATTCACGAGTCTTTATCAACAGATATTGAAAGAACCTTACAATTCTTAAAAGGAATGGAAGCCGAAGTTATTAGATTATTCTACGGACTTAGCGACAGAAAAGAAATGACGCTTGAAGAAATAGGGAATCACTTTGGTTTAACCAGAGAAAGAATTAGACAAATAAAAGAAAGAGGTTTAAGAAGATTGAAAAGACTTTCAAGAACTAACAACCTTCAAACTTACCTATAATTTTTAGGTTAACATTTAACAAAAAAACACCTTGCATTGCAAGGTGTTTTTTTATGCTGAAATTTTAATGCAGAAATAAAATAGTTATTTACAAATAAAATAACCAAAAAGCTGCTAAGTGTTAAAAAATTAATAATTTTAGTACCTTGTAAATACGTTATATATAAGGTGTTTACAAGGTACACTTAACACTAAATTAGCTTATGAAGAAATCTAATACTGATGTTGTAGAGAAAAGAGTAAGTTTATTAAAACAATTTCAAATTTTAGATACTCTTCCTGAGAAGGAGTATGATGACATTACCCGTTTAGCAGCTTTTATTTGCAATACTCCCATATCGTTAGTTACTTTATTAGATGATAAACGACAATTCTTTAAATCTCACTACGGTTTAAAAACGAAACAAACCCCAATAGAACATTCTTTTTGTGCCCATGCTATAAATAAAACAACCAAAGTATTTATTGTAGAAGATGCTAGAAAAGATAAACGATTTAAAAATAACCCACTAGTAACTTCAAAACCCAACATTGTTTTTTATGCCGGAGTGCCTTTAATTTCTGAAGAAGATGTTCCTTTAGGTACACTATGTGTAATCGACAATAAACCTCATGTGTTAAACACTGAGCAATTACTTTCTTTACAAGCCTTAGCCAATCAGGTAATGCAATTATTGATTTTAAGAAGGAAAAACATTGAGATTACCGAAAGTGAAAAAATCATTAATCAAGAAACAGAACAGCTAAACAATATTATAGAAGCCACAAGAGTTGGAACTTGGGAGTGGAATTTACAAACCAAAGAGGTAAATATTAATGAGCGTTGGGCAAATATTATAGGATATACTTTAGATGAATTACATCCTATTAATGAAAAAACCATCTACAATTTTATTCACCCAGATGATATTGCATTATCTGATGAAAAATTAAAGGAAAGCTTAGAAAAAAAAGCTACTTTTTATGATGTTGATTTCCGTTTAAAACACAAAAAAGGACACTATGTATGGGTAAATGATAGAGGTAGGGTGGTAAAATGGACGGACGAAGGAAAGCCTTTAATAATGGCGGGAACACATACTGATATTACGGAAAGGAAACACGAGCAAATTAAACAATCAAAACTTTTTTATTCATTAAATGAAAGGGTAAAAGAACAAAAATGTTTGTTTGATTTATCTAATTTAACCAATACTGCAACAACTATTGATGATTTACTTAAACGAGCGGTTAAAATTTTACCAAAAGGTTGGCAGTTTCCTGAAATTACTACCGCAGCAATAAGTTATAACAATAAAAATTATAAATCAAAAAAACAATGCACATCTCCTTGGATGATGCAGGCAGATAGAGTTACCAAAGAGGGTAAGAAAATAAAAATAACTGTTGCCTATCAAAAGGAAAAACCTAATGAATATGAAGGTGTTTTTTTAAAAGAAGAAAGAAATTTATTAGAATCAGCTATTGAATTGATTGTACTTAAAATCAATCAAATTGAAGCAATAAACAGCACAGATTTAATACTTCAATCTACAGATGAAGGTATTTATGGTATAGATGCTTTTGGTAAATGCACCTTTATAAATAATGCAGCTGCAAAAATGTTGGGGTTTACCAAACAAGAATGTGTTGGAGAAAACATGCACAACCTTGTTCATCATAAAAAAGTAGATAATTCAATATATAAAGAAATAGATTGTCCTATTTATAAAACCAAAAATGATTTGTCTAGTTGTAGAGTGGAAGATGAAGTTTTTTGGAAAAAAGATGGCACAAGTTTTTTTGTAAGGTATTCTTCTACACCTATTGTAAATAAAGGAAAATACCAAGGAGCAGTTGTAGTGTTTAATGATATTACAGAAACAAAACTATCACAAGAAGCTATTAAAAAAAGTAAGGATGATTTACAGCGTATTCTTGATTCCTCAATGGACATGATTTGCAGTATAGATAAACACGGTGATTTTGTTAATGTAAGTGCTGCTAGTAAAGATATCTTAGGCTACCAACCTTATGAAATGGAAGGAAAACCTTACTCTAAATTTATTGATAAAATCTATATTGAAGAAACACACCAAGCTGCATTAGACATTTTATCTGGTAAAGAATATACCAATTTTGAAAACAAATATATTCATAAAAATGGTAGCTTAGTCCCTCTACTATGGTCTGCCTATTGGGATGAAGAACAGCAACTTATCCATTGTGTAGTAAAAGACAGTACAGAAATTAATAAAACTAAAGAACAACTAGTACTTAGCGAACAACATTTTAAAGCGTTGGTTCAGGAAGGAGCCGATTTAATAGGAATATTAGATCCTCAGGGAAATTACAAATACGTTAGTCCGACTTCAACTACTGTTTTAGGAATTACACCTGAAGAATTTGTAGGAAAAAATGCGTTTGATTTTATTCATCCAGACGATAAGGAAAGAGTTGTTAGTGAGTTTTCTAGTATTGATAAAACAAACAAAGTAGAGATTGCACCATTTAGATTTAAAAATAATAAAGGTGAATGGCGGTGGGTAGAAACTGTAGCTACCAATATGCTCGAAAATCCAGCTATTGAAGGTATAGTTACTAATTCTAGAGATGTTACTGATAAAGTTAATACCAACGAGAAAATTTATAAAAGCGAACAACGCTTTAAGGCCTTAGTACAAGAAGGTTCAGATTTAATTACCATAATCAGTGCCGAAGGAGATTATCACTACATTAGTCCGAGTTACAAACAAATTTTAGGATATTCAGAAAAAGAAATAATAGGTAAAAACGCCTTTAATTTTATTCATCCAGAAGATGTTGAGTTGTTGCTAAAAGAATTCAGCCAATTATCAAAAGATAGAAGAGTAAAATCATCTCCATATCGATACAAAAGAAAGAATGGAAGTTGGTGCTGGTTACAAAGTGTAGGAACAAATTTAGTTGAAGACAAAACAATTAGTGGAATTGTAGTAAATAGTGTAGATATAACTGATTTAGTTAGTGTGCAGGAAGCTTTAGAAAAAAGTAATGAGCGTTTTAAATTGGTTATGCAAGCCGGAACTGAAAGTATTTGGGAGTTTAATCCCATTACCAACGAATTGTTTTTAGGCGATGGTTTTAACCGGAATTTTGGAGTAAAAATTAAATCATTAAAAGAAAATAACGAAACAATTAATGGACATATTCATCCAGACGACTTTCCAAAATTTATTAAAAGCTTTAAAAATGCTTTGAACAAAAGTAAAGATACTTCTTGGACAATGGATTACAGAATTAGAAAAACCAATGGAGAATATGCTTATGTTAGGGATAAAGCAATATTTATGCGTGATCCTAAAGGAAAGGTGTATAGAGTGGTGGGGGCTATAAAAGACATTACTCAAGAGTATTTTTACGAGCAACTAGAAAAAATAGAAAGAGAAGTAATGACCTTGAGTATGCAAGAAAATGCAACACTCGAGCAAGTTGTTTCTACTTACTTATTAAAGCTAGAGTATTTGTTTCCAACAATGAAATCTTCTGTAATGAAAGTAGCAAACGGGAAACTATATAATTTAGCTTCTCCTTCTTTACAAAAAGAATATGTAAAAGAACTGTACGGAACTAAAATAGGAAAAAATGCAGGTTCTTGTGGCACATCCGCTTATACTAAAGAAAAAGTAATTGCTGAAGATGTTTTTAAAGATACACGTTGGAAAAATTACCTTCAGCTTCCTAAAAAATACAAATTTGCCGCCTGTTGGTCGCAACCTATTTTAGATGCTAAAGGAAATGTAATAGCCACTTTTGCTAATTATTATAAAACGCCTAAAAAACCAAATAAACATGAAGAGTATGCTACTGACAGAGCACAAAGGTTGTTGTCAATATTAATAACTAAATTTAGGTATTTAGAAAAAATTAGCCAAAGTAACGAACGTTTTGAGCTTGTTAATAAAGCAACTAACGATGCAATTTACGATTGGGATGTAGAAAAAGATGAATTTTACTGGGGAGATGGTTTTTACAATACATTTGGGTATGAAAAAACTGATGAAACCTTTAGGTTAAAAAATTGGGGAGCATTAACACATATAGTTGATAGAGAAAAACACCAACAGAGTTGGGATGCATTTTTGAAAGACGACAGACGACAAAAATGGATGAATGAATTTAGGTTTTTAAAAGCAGATGGAACTTATCTTTATGTAGAAGAAATCGGACACATGTTGCGAGATAAAAATGGTAAACCAATAAGAATGATTGGTGCATTAAGAGATGTGTCTAAAGCAAAGCTTTCAGAAAATCAGAAACAATTACAACACCAAGTAGCCAGTATTTTTAAAGGAGAGAATGAGTTACCTATAATTTTAGAAAACGCATTACAATACATTGCTGATTATGGAGAGTACCAAACTGCTGAAATTTGGCTATTAAGTAGCGATAAAAAACAGCTCAATTTAGCGTCTGTTTATGCTGCAGATGATAAAGCTCAAAACTACCTTAAAGCTACACAAAAAACAAAGCTATTTAAGAAAGGCGAAGGTTTGCCAGGCAAAGTATGGAAAAACTTACAAATTGAAGTTTGGGAAAACATTAATGTGTTGCCTAAATTTATTAGAAATGTTGCTGCCAAAAAATCAGGATTAAAATCTGGAGTTGGAATTCCTTTATTTCACAACGATAACCCGGTTGGTGTAATGGTACTAACTAGCAGAACATCTTTAAAAAACGATCCTTATAGAATAGAATTATTCTCACCATTAAGCAATTATTTAGGTGCAGAAGTTAAACGTAAACAACAAGAAGAAGAATTAAAGTTATTTTTTAATAGTGCTCCAGATATATTGGCAATAGCCTCGCCTAACGGACATTTTATAAAAGCAAACCCAGCTTTTACCAAAATTTTGGGTTATACCGAAGAAGAAATCATCTCAAAACCATTTGAATATTTCCTTCATCCAGATGATTTGAAAAGAACAATAGATGAATACAATGTATCTTTAACAGGTAAGAGAACAACTATTGGGTTTATCAATAGGTATAAAACTAAATCAGGTAACTATAAGTGGATAGCATGGAATTCATCTGAAATTTATGGAGAGGATGGTTTCTTTTTTGCTTATGGTAGAGATGTAACCGAAATGAAAGAGTTACAACAACTCTTAGAAAATACTTCCAGATTAGCAAAAGTAGGTAGTTGGGAGATTAATGTTGAAAATAATAATGTGTATTGGTCGGGAATTACCAAAGAAATTAGAGAAGTAGCACCAGACTATAAACCTACCTTGTCTCAAGGCATATCTGGTTTTGTGGATGGCGACAGAGATATTATAAAGAAAAGAGTAGAACAGTGTAAAAAAGACGGAACACCTTGGGATGAAGAATTAAGAATTATTACAGCAAAAGGCAATTTAAAATGGATACGAACCATTGGTAAAGCCGAATTTATAGATGGAAAGTGTGTTAAGATTTATGGTAGTTTTCAAGATATTCATGAACAAAAGCTAAACCAAATAGCCTTACAAAAAAGTTTAAAAACCTTAGAAGATTATAAGTTTTCATTAGACCAATCTGCTATTATTGCCTTTACCGATAAAACAGGAGTAATTACTTCTGTAAACGATAACTTCTGTAAAATATCTCAATATTCTAGAGAAGAATTAGTAGGAAATACACATCAATTAATCAACTCCAAACATCATCCTAAATCATTTTTTGTAGATTTATGGAAAACCATAGCTAAAGGAAAAGTTTGGCGTGGAGAAATTAAAAACTTAGCCAAAGATGGTTCTTATTACTGGGTAGATACTACTATAGTTCCTTTTTTAGATGAAAAAAATAAACCTTTTCAATATTTGGCCATTAGGTTTGATATAACGAGCAGAAAAATAGCAGATGAAAAAGCAATAGAAGCATTGGAAGAACGTAATGTTATTCTAGAAAGTATTGGAGACGCATTTTTTGCTGTAGATACTCAATGGGAAGTAACTTATTGGAACAAAGAAGCAGAAAATGTGTTGGGAACTAAGCGTGAAGATATAGTTGGAAAAAATTTGTGGGATGTATATAAAGATGCGGTTGGACTAAAATTCTATACAGAATACCATAAAGCTATGACAACCAAAAAAATGGTTCAGTTTGAAGAGTTTTATCCAGCTACAGGTAGTTGGTTTGAAGTAAGTGCCTATCCATCAGTAAAAGGATTGTCTATTTATTTTAAAGATATTACTATTAGAAAAGCAGCCGAAGAACAAATTCGTCAGTCAAACGAGCGTTTCGAAAAAGTTACTGAAGCCACTAATGATGCAATTTGGGATTGGGATATTTTAAATAATAAATTGTATTGGGGAGTTGGATACACTACATTATTTGGGTATGATTTATCGAATAATACATTAAATTTAGATACTTGGGTAAGTAGAATTCATCCAGATGATGTGACAACTATTATGCAATCGTTAGATGGTATTATTAACAACCCAACGGCTATAAATTGGCAACATGAATACAGGTATAAAAAAGAAAATGGAGCATATACCTTTGTAATAGATAGAGGGGTAGTTATAAGAGATGAGAAAGGTAAGGCTATTAGAATGGTTGGAGCTATGACAGATATCTCTTATCAAAAAGAATATGAAGAATCATTAAAAAACCTTAATAATCAATTGTTAAAATATACCAACGAATTAGTAAGGTCTAACGAAGAGTTAGAACAATTTGCCTATGTAGCTTCGCACGATTTACAAGAGCCATTGCGTATGGTAACCAGCTTTTTATCTCAGTTAGAGAAAAAATATAGCGACCAACTTGATGAAAAAGCACACACCTATATTGAATTTGCTGTAGATGGAGCAAGTCGTATGCGTCAGATTATTTTAGACTTATTAGAGTTTTCTCGTGTAGGTAAAAATAATGATGAATTAGAGCATGTAGATACCTCAGAAGTAGTTGAACAAGCTAATGTATTATTAAGAAAAGTAATAGAAGAGAAAAAAGCTACAATAAGCTATAAAAAACTACCTACTATTTTAGCTTATCGTTCGCCAATAGTGCAAGTTTTCCAAAATTTAATTAGTAACGGATTAAAGTATGCTAAAGCAGATGTAGCTCCAGTAATTGAAATAAGTGCTAAAGATTTGAAGCACGAATGGCAATTTACTATTAAAGACAATGGTATAGGAATTAAAAAAGAATATTACGATAAAATTTTTGTGATTTTCCAACGCTTACACAACAAAACAGAATACTCCGGAACAGGAATGGGCTTAGCCATAGTTAAAAAAATAATTGAAAACTTTGGTGGAAAAATTTGGCTCGAATCTGAAGAAGGAAAAGGAAGTACATTTTATTTTACATTACCTAAACTTCATAATAATTAAGTAAATGAAAGCCCCTATAAAAATAACCGTTATTTACCTCATAATGGGTTTTACATGGATACTTGTTAGTGATGAAGTTTTATTGTTCTTTTTTAAAGAAAGTGATCTTAATAGAATATCTTATTTCCAAACCTTAAAAGGAGTATTTTATGTAGTTATAACGGGAATGGTATTGTATCTACTTATTAATAAATATCATAAAACAATAACTCATAAAATAAATGAATTAAAAAATGTAAATAAAAAACTCCAAACATCCAATAGTGAGTTAGAGCAATTTGCTTATGTGGCTTCGCACGATTTGCAAGAACCCCTTAGAATGATTACCAGTTTTTTAACGCAATTAGAAAAAAAATACAATAACCAATTAGATGATAAAGCCAAACAATATATAAATTTTGCTTTAGAAGGTTCGGCTCGCATGCGAAACATTATATTAGATTTATTAGAATTTTCTAGAGTAGGAACTCATGAAGAAGAAAAAGTATTAGTGGATACCAGCGAAATTGTTGAAGAAACTAAAGTGTTGCTAAGAAAACTTATAGAAGAGAAAAATGCTACAATAACTTATAAAGAACTACCTACCATATTAGCTTATCGTTCGCCCATGGTGCAAGTTTTTCAGAATTTAATTAGTAATAGCTTAAAATACGCAAAAACAGAAAAAGCTCCTATTATAGAAATTAGTGCTAAAGAACTGAAACACGAATGGCAATTTACTATTAAAGACAATGGTATAGGAATTAGTAAAGCTTATTACGATAAAATTTTTGTGATTTTCCAACGCTTACACAATCAGAAAGAATACTCCGGAACAGGAATGGGCTTAGCCATAGTAAAAAAAATAGTAGAGAGTTTTGGAGGGAAAATATGGCTCGAATCGGAAGAAGGAAAAGGGAGTACATTTTATTTTACTCTGCCTAAAGAAAAATAGTAATATTAATTTAATGTAACATGTAGTTTTATTAATAATTTAGAGGACAATTTTATTTAATTTTAGAAAAAATTAACTGCGATGAAATAGCCATTAACAGATTGCCCACAAAGAACGATGAAGATAATATGGCTTATTCCATATGACATATAAAAAATAATAAATATCAACATATGAAAAATATACATATTCTATTAGTTGAAGATAACGAAGGTGATATATTATTAACCACCGAAGCACTAGAAGAAAAAAAGATTGTAAATAAAATTAGTGTAGCCAGAGATGGACAAGAAGCCTTAGATTTTGTTTTGAAACAAGGCAAATTTAAAGACGCTCAAACTCCCGATTTAATTTTATTAGATGTAAATCTTCCAAAAAAAAACGGACATGAAGTGTTGCAAGTTATTAAAACTACCGAATCTATTCAGCAAATTCCAGTTATTATGCTAACTACTTCTTCTTCCGAAAAGGATATTAACTTGTCGTATAAACACCATGCTAATTGCTATATAACCAAACCTGTTGAGGTAGGAGCTTTTTTAGAAGCTATAACAACTATAGAAGATTTTTGGTTAACCATTGTAAAACTGCCTAAAAAATAAAAAATTATGGAGGCAAATGCTTTAAAAAATATTGTATTGGTAATTGAAGATAACCTTGGCGACTTTGTGCTTATTCAAGATTATTTAGAAGAACACCAACCAACACCAACAATATTAAGAGCAACTACTTTTGCTGAAGCTGCTAGTATATTAGAAAAAACTTCGCATAAAATAGACGTTGTATTGCTAGATTTATCATTACCCGATAAAGATGGAGAAAAGCTGATTGAAGAAGTTTTAATACGCTCCAAAGATATTCCAGTAATAGTACTTACAGGATATTCTGATGAAAATTTTGCTGTAAAATCACTTTCTTTAGGGATAGCTGATTATATTCTTAAAGATGAATTAACAGCAGTTAATATTCATAAAAGTATAATCTATGCTATAGAACGTCAGAAAAGTTTAGCCAAAATTAAAACTTCAGAAAAACGATATAGCGATTTATTCCAATTTACGCCATTTCCTATATTTATTTGCGAAAAAGAAACCTTTAAAATTATACAAGCAAACGATAGAGCCATAAAACAATACGGTTATTCCGAAAATGAATTGCTAGAAATGACTTTCTGTAAACTTTTTGCTACTGAAAATGAATGTAAAAAGTTCCACAATTATTTAAAAATAGAAAATGCTACACCTCAGTTTAATGATGCAAAAGAATTTAAACAAAAAACTAAAAAAGATAAAACGATAGATGTAGAAATAATTGTAAATGAGATACAATTAGAAGAAGCTAAAAAATATTTATCTATAATGATAAATGATATTACAGAGAAAAAACAATTTGAAGATAAATTAACCAAAGCCATTATAAACACTCAAGAAGAAGAACGATTTGATATAGGAAGCGAGTTGCACGAAAATGTTTGCCAAATTTTAGCTGCCACCAAAATTAGCCTAGGAATGGTAAAAGATGAAATTAATGGCGAAGCAGCAGAATGGCTAACCCAATCTCAAGGATATATTGATTTGGCAAATAAAGAAATTAGAAGCATTTCACACCGATTAGCACCAGCTTTTTACGAAAACATTAATTTAGAAGAAGCTTGTTCTACCCTTATAAAAACCTTTAATCCGGAAGACAAATACAAGGTTAATTTTTTGTTCGATAATAGAATTAAAGAGCTAGGCTTAAATAGAGAGTTGCAGCTAAATTTGTACAGAATTTTACAAGAACAACTCAAAAATATTATTCAATACGCCAAAGCAACCACAATAGAGTTAGAAATTCTAATTGATAATAACGAAACTCTAGTAATGACTATTAAAGATGATGGAATTGGGTTTGATGCAAATAAAATAATGAAAGGGATAGGTTTAGCCAATATGAAACGAAGAGCCATACTATTTAAAGGAGATTTTAATTTAGAGTCATCACCAAATAAAGGTTGCCAGGTAAGCATAGAAATACCTATACAAGAAAACGTTAAAGAAAAAGTTGAGGTAAAATGATTTGGTGATTTAGACAAGCGTAGCCTAAGTTATGGCTAGTTAAAATAAAGAAGTAGTGAGAAGAAAAAACATTTTTTAATTTATTTTGTGGACTTTAAATAACTTCAACAAATAAATACTTACATTTGCAGCCTTAAATTAAAAACATACATAATAAACATTAAAAACAATTTTAGCATGTATTTAGCATCAGAAAAAAAACAAGAAATTTTTAAAGAATTTAGCGGAGACGCTAAAAACACTGGGTCAACAGAAGGGCAAATAGCTTTGTTTACCTACAGAATTGCTCACTTAACAGAGCATTTAAAGAAAAATAAAAAAGACTTTAGAACTCAAAAAGCTTTGTTAGATTTAGTAGGTAAAAGAAGAAAATTACTAGATTATTACAAAGGAAAAGACATTATTAAGTACAGAGAGTTGATTAAAAAACTTTCAATAAGAAGATAATTGAAAATGTTTTTTTCAAATTCGTATTAAAATTTAAAAGGGGGAGGCAAATAGATTGTATCCCCTTTTTTGTTAAAAAAAGTAACCAAAAAGAAAGCACAAGGTGTGTTTTCATAAATTAAATAATAAATAAATTATGTCAAAAATTGGAATTAAAAAATCCTACACGTTAGGCGATGGAAGGTCCATCGAAATTGAAACAGGAAAATTAGCTAAACAAGCTCATGGTTCTGTTGTTGTAAGAATGGGTAATACTATGTTGTTAGCAACTGTTGTATCTGATAAAGATGCTGGTGACGATATGGATTTCTTACCCTTAACTGTTGATTATAGAGAACAATTTGCAGCCGCTGGTAAAATACCAGGTGGTTTTTTAAAGAGAGAAGCACGTCCTTCAGATAGCGAAATATTAGTTGCTCGTTTAATAGATAGAGCTTTACGACCATTGTTTCCAGATGATTATCACGCCAACACACAAGTTCAAGTACAATTAATCTCGTTTGACGAAAATGTATTGCCTGATGCGTTAGCAGGATTAGCAGCATCAGCTTGTATAGCAGTTTCTGACATCCCTTTTAATGGACCATGTTCTGAAGTTAGAGTAGCAAGACTTGATGGAAACTGGGTTATTAACCCTTCTCCAACTCAGTTAAAAGAAGCTGATATCGACTTAATTGTTGCTGCTACTATGGATAATATTATGATGGTAGAAGGAGAAATGAAAGAAGTTTCTGAAAAAGAAATGTTGGATGCTATAAAAATAGCTCATGATGAAATAAAAAAACATTGTCAGTTACAACTAGACTTGGCTGCAGAAGTGCCAACAGCTAATCCAAAAAGAACATATAGCCACGAAAGAGTTAATGAAGATTTATATAACAGATTAAAAACTGCTTGCTATGATAAATGCTATCAAGTAGCTGCTGAATCTATTGCTGATAAAGCACTTAGAGGACAGAAGTTTGGAGCAATTAAAGATGCTTTTGTAGAAACACTTACTGATGAAGAAAAAGAAGATAAATTTTTAATTAGTCAGTATTTTAAAAGCGTTCAAAAAGAAGCTGTTAGAAGAGTAGTGTTGGATGAAAGAAGAAGATTAGATGGTAGAAAATTAAATGAAATTCGTCCGATTTGGAGTGAAGTAGATTATTTGCCAGGATCTCATGGCTCTGCCATCTTTACCAGAGGTGAAACGCAATCGTTAACCACTGTTACTTTAGGTAATAAAATGGATGAAAAAATGATTGATGGAGTAACTACTGCAGGAACAGAGAAGTTTATGTTGCATTACAATTTCCCTTCATTCTCTACTGGTGAGGCTCGTCCAAACAGAGGAACAAGCCGAAGAGAAGTTGGTCATGGAAATTTAGCACTAAGAGCTTTAAAACCTATGATTCCATTTGGAGCTGAAAATCCTTACACAGTGAGAATCGTTTCCGAAATTTTAGAATCAAACGGTTCGTCATCTATGGCAACTGTTTGTGCCGGAACATTAGCATTAATGGATGCAGGGGTTAAAATCAAAAAACCTGTTTCTGGTATTGCAATGGGATTAATTACAGATGGTGGAAATGATAAATACGCTGTACTTTCTGATATCTTGGGAGATGAAGATCACCTTGGAGATATGGATTTTAAAGTAACAGGTACTACAGATGGTATTACTGCTTGTCAGATGGATATTAAAGTAGATGGATTATCTTATCAAATTTTGGAAGAAGCTTTAGCTCAAGCCAGAGATGGTAGATTGCACATTTTAGGTGAAATGATGAAAACCATTTCTAAACCAAATGAAGATTACAAACCACATACTCCAAGAATTACTCAAATTACTATTCCTAAAGAAATGATTGGAGCAGTAATTGGACCAGGTGGAAAAATTATCCAGGAAATACAAGCTTCTACAGGAGCAACTATTACCATTGAAGAAAAAGACAACAAAGGTATTGTAGATATTATGTCTAATGATGGCGAAGCAATGAGTGCTGCTTTAGCTAGAATTAAAGCCATTACTGCTGTTCCTGAAGTTGGTGAAGTATATAAAGGTAAAGTAAAATCGATTACTAACTTTGGTGCTTTTGTAGAAATTATTCCTGGAAAAGACGGCTTACTTCACATCTCTGAAATCAACTGGGATAGAGTAGAAAAAGTAGAAGATGTGTTGAAAGAAGGACAAGAAATAGAAGTTAAACTGATTGAAGTTGACCAAAAAACAGGTAAACTAAAACTATCTAGAAAAGTGCTTTTAGAAAGACCTCAAAAACAAAACGCAGAACAATAAAATGATGTTTTGTAATAGTAAAATAATAAAGAGAAGCTGTGTTTATTTACAGCTTCTCTTTTTGTTTGTAGCCCTAACTTCTTGTTCAAATGCACAAGTGCAAATTACTCAAATTAAAGATTTTGGAGAAAATAAAGGAAATTTAAAAATGTACAATTATGTACCAGAGAATTTACCTGAGTCAACAAAAGTTCCTTTGGTTTTTGTATTGCACGGTTGCACACAATCGGCAGAACAAATTGCTAGTGAAACAGGTTGGAATAAATTGGCAGACAGTTTACAATTTATAGTGGTTTATCCGGAACAGCGAATGATTAATAATGCTGGAAAATGTTTTAATTTTTTCTTAGGTTTTGAATCCAAAAAAGACAAAGGAGAAGTAGCTTCTATTAAAGAAATGGTAGATTATACCTTTGCTAACTACAGTATCGATAGCAACCAAGTATTTATTGTCGGAATGTCAGCAGGAGGAGCAATGACAAACGCTTTGTTAAATGCCTATCCTACTATTTTTAAATCTGGAGCAACATTGGCAGCACCTTCCAATTTGTTTGATATGAATACCTTACCACCAGAAAAACAACCTGTTGTTGCTATAGTTCAAGGTGAAGATGATATTATAGTTCCAGAAAAAAATTCCGATAAAATATTAAAACAATGGGTAGAAAAACATCAGTTAGATACTGCTAATAATGAATTATATACCAATTACATGGGGTTTGATGTGTTGTATGCACAGTATTTTTATAATGCTAATGATGAGTTAAAAATTATTTTACTAAAATCTAAAAAGGTAAAACACAAACTTTTAATTACTGAGGGCGATTCTATTCATCAAGGAGGGAAGCACGATTTTCATACCGATGATATTGGTTTTCACTCTACTTATTGGTTAGCCTCATTTTTCGGATTGACAAAAGATGCTATTCCGATGAAAAAAATCAACAATTAGTAGTGCTTTACAAGCATCAAAAACAATAGATTTTTACTAATTTCGCAACACTTAGTTCGTAAAGCAATAAATTATGGAAATAATAGAAAAATACACACCTAAAAATAAAATTAGAATTGTTACCGCTGCTAGTTTGTTTGATGGACATGATGCAGCTATCAACATTATGCGTAGAATTATTCAGGCAACTGGTGTTGAAGTTATTCATTTAGGACATGATAGAAGTGTGGATGAAGTGGTGAATTGTGCCATTGAAGAAGATGCCAATGCTATTGCCATGACTTCTTACCAAGGCGGACATGTGGAGTATTTTAAATACATGTATGATTTATTGAAAGAAAAAGGTTGCGAACACATTAAAATATTTGGTGGAGGAGGAGGAACCATTCTTCCTTCAGAAATTGAAGAACTAGAAGCTTACGGAATTTGCAGAATTTATCATCCCGACCACGGTAGAGCTATGGGCTTGCAAGGAATGATTAACGATATGATACAAAAGTGTGATAGCCCCACCCCAGCCCTCCCCAAAAGGGAGGGAGTTGAGACACAACTTCAAAAGAAAGAGGTGCCAACGATTGCTAGACTTATCTCATTAGCTGAAAACAGACACGATGAATTCGAGTCTATTTTCAGTGCTATAACTTACCCCCCTTCGGGGGGCAGGGGGGCTTCTCCTGTGCTGGGAATTACAGGAACTGGTGGAGCAGGAAAATCTTCGTTGGTAGATGAATTGGTAAGACGATTTTTAATTGATTTTGAAGATAAAACTATAGCCATTGTTTCTGTAGATCCTTCTAAAAGAAAAACCGGTGGAGCGTTGCTTGGCGATAGAATTAGAATGAATGCTATTAAAAACGAAAGGGTTTATATGCGTTCATTAGCTACTCGCCAGAGTAATTTAGCATTGAGTAAGCATGTTGCGGAAGCCATTCAAGTATTAAAAGCTGCACAATACGATTTAATTATTTTAGAAACATCAGGTATTGGTCAGTCGGATACCGAAATTATGGATCATTCGGATGTTTCACTATACGTAATGACACCTGAATTTGGTGCTGCCACTCAATTAGAAAAAATTGATATGCTTGATTTTGCTGATGTTGTAGCATTGAATAAATTTGATAAACGTGGAGCGTTGGATGCATTGAGAGATGTTAAAAAACAATACAAACGTAATCACATGTTGTTTGAAGCTTCTGATGACGATATTCCTGTTTATGGAACCATTGCTTCGCAGTTTAACGATCCGGGCATGAACCAACTCTACAAAGTGATTATGGATAAATTGGTAGAAAAAACCGATACCGATTTAGTTTCTACTTTCGAGATTACCAAAGAAATGTCGGAAAAAGTATTTGTTATTCCACCAAGCAGAAACCGTTATTTGTCTGAAATTGCAGAAAACAACAGAGCTTATGATAACTGGGTGGATGAGCAAGTGGCTATTGCCGATAAATTGTATGCCATCCACAATACACTAGAAATTCTTAAAGGAAAAGATGAAAGCATTGCCAAGGTTTTACAAGCAGAATTTGATTCCTTAAAACTTAATTTCGACCCTAAGAACTGGATACTTATTGAAGAATGGAATGATAAAATTAAGAAATACAAAGACCCTGTTTATAAATTTAAAGTAAGAGATAAAGAGTTATCTATTTTAACCCATACAGAAAGCTTATCGCATACGCAAATACCTAAAGTTGCCTTACCAAAATATAAAGGTTGGGGAGATGTGTTGCGTTGGAGCTTACAGGAAAATGTTCCGGGAGAATTTCCTTACACTTCGGGATTATTTCCGTTTAAACGTGAAGGAGAAGATCCAACAAGAATGTTTGCAGGAGAGGGTGGACCGGAAAGAACTAACAGACGTTTTCACTATGTAAGTTTAGGAATGCCTGCTAAACGTTTGTCAACCGCTTTTGATTCTGTTACACTTTATGGTAACGACCCAGCTATTCGTCCGGATATTTATGGAAAAATAGGTAACTCAGGAGTTTCTATTTGTTGTTTAGATGATGCTAAAAAACTTTATTCAGGTTTTGATTTGTCGCATCCCCTAACTTCTGTAAGTATGACGATTAATGGTCCTGCACCAATGTTGTTAGGCTTTTTTATGAATGCCGCTATCGACCAAAACTGTGAGAAATACATCAAAGAAAATGGCTTAGAAAAAGAAATTGAAGCGAAGATTGAAGCCATTTATAAAGAAAAAGGTACTAAACGCCCTGCTTACCAAGGTGAGTTACCTGAAGGGAATGATGGATTGGGATTAATGTTGTTGGGTGTAACAGGCGACCAAGTGCTTCCTGCGGATGTGTATAACCAAATTAAAGCCGAAACTTTAACCAAAGTTAGAGGAACAGTACAAGCAGACATTTTAAAAGAAGACCAAGCACAAAACACCTGTATTTTCTCTACAGAATTTGCTTTACGTTTGATGGGCGATGTGCAAGAATATTTTATTGAGAAAGGCGTAAGAAACTTTTATTCTGTTTCTATTTCGGGATATCACATTGCCGAAGCAGGAGCCAATCCAATTACGCAATTAGCATTGACTTTGGCGAATGGTTTCACTTACGTGGAATATTACTTAAGCAGAGGAATGGACATCAATGCGTTTGGTCCTAACTTATCTTTCTTCTTTAGTAACGGAATTGACCCTGAATATGCGGTAATTGGAAGAGTAGCAAGAAGAATTTGGGCAAAAGCCTTAGCTAAAAAATATGCAGCCAATCCAAGAGCTCAAATGTTGAAATACCACATCCAAACAAGTGGTAGAAGTTTACATGCTCAGGAAATAGATTTTAATGATATTAGAACCACCTTACAGGCTTTGTATGCGATTTATGATAACTGTAACTCGTTACACACCAATGCTTATGATGAAGCGATTACCACACCAACAGAAGAAAGTGTGCGTAGAGCCATGGCAATTCAGTTGATAATTAACAGAGAGTTAGGCTTAGCGAAAAACGAAAATCCGTTGCAAGGTGCTTTTATCATTGAAGAACTAACCGATTTAGTAGAAGAAGCTGTATTAACTGAATTTGACAGAATTACCGAGCGTGGTGGTGTGTTAGGAGCTATGGAAACTATGTACCAAAGAGGAAAAATACAAGAAGAAAGCTTGTATTACGAAACCTTAAAGCACAACGGTGAATTTCCGATTATTGGTGTAAACACATTTTTGAGTTCTAAAGGTTCTCCAACGGTTTTACCTAAAGAAGTAATACGAGCTACCGAAACAGAAAAGCAATACCAAATAGGCATGTTAAATGAGCTACACAAAGGCAATGCAAATGTGGTAGCGGAACAATTAGCCAACTTACAAGAAGCAGCCATTAACAACCAAAATATTTTTGAAGTACTCATGGAAGCTACCAAATATTGCAGCTTAGGGCAAATTACCGACAGCTTGTTTATGGTTGGTGGACAGTATAGGAGAAATATGTAAAAGCCCCCTAATCCCCCGAAGGGGGACTTTTCTAACGCACAAAGCCAATTAGAACTGTCATTCTGAACAAAATTTTTCATCCCGAAGTATGAGGGATAGAAAAATGAAGTGATGAAACGTAAGTTCAGCGAAGCTAATCTTTTATTTTTAAAACTTCGAGTTTTGATTATTACCTTTCTCCTCTTGAGAGGAGCAGATGTTGTTCGAAGCTGCCATAAGCAGCAAGATTACAACATCAGAGGTGTGTTTTTTTTACCAATGTACAATTTATTTGCAACATTTGTTTTTATCTTTTACATTTGAAAAAATAAGCTTTAAAAATAATTAATTGGCTACAGGAGATAATATAGTTTTTTGTGGGAGTTTAGTTGTAACTTCTGTCTTTATTTATGCTGTGAAAAAGCACAATAAACCGCTATTTTATATAAGCATAGCTCTATTTGTTGTATATTCTTCATATTTTATATACAATCTATTTTATAACAGTAAATATGGTGCGGGCTTAGCATGGTGGTTTTATTTAATTTTTATTTCTTGTTTACATTCTACGATTTTAATATTTTATTTACTTGTGAAAAAGTATATAAATTGGAAGAGAAGATTAAATGAACTTTAATTAAGTGTAGTACTTACTACGATTTTATATAATAACATAAAAACACCAACCAACCTATAACGTCATTCCTGAAATTTTGAGGCACGAAAAAATTATCAGGAATCTCTTTTGTTTATTTTAATATAGATTCCTGTTTTCGTTGCATTACACAGGAATGACGCACAGAGAATGAGTATCACAAACTAGAAGCACCCAACCAACCTATAACGTCATTCCTGAAATTTTGAGGCACGAAAAAATTGTCAGGAATCTCTTTCGTTTATTTTAATATAGATTCCTGTTTCCGTTGCACTCCACAGGAATGACGCACAGAGAAAGAGTATCACAAACTAAAAGTACCAAACCAACCTACAACGTCATTCCTGAAATTTTAGAGGTACGAAAAAATTGTCAGGAATCTATTTTGTTCACAATAATAAGGATTCCTGCCTACGCAGGAATGACGTGAAAAGGAAAGGAATGACGTGAAAGAAAACGGAATACAAATTTTACCAATCAAAGACTTTCATTCTTAATAATATGCTTTAACCACACCAAAAACAATACAGCAACTAGCAGCAAAGCAACCATAATGTACCAAGTAAATTCATAACCAAAGAAACTTATTAACTGCATTCCCGAGTTGTGAGCAAAAATATGTGACACAGAAAATGCCATGGTAAACAATGCCATATAATCACCTTGGTTGTTGTGTTTTGCTGCTCTATCCATGGCAAAAGAATTTAAAAACGGAAAATTGAGCATCTCTGCAAACGACATAAAAATCATCCCTATTGCTAATACACCTACCCAACCTAATAAGTTTAAAATTAAAAAGCTTAAAGCAAATAGGAGGGTGCTGTATATTAAAATGCTGTATTTAGAGAAACGTTCTTTATCAAAGAAACTTACCAATGGCATTTCTATAGCAAAAATGAGGATGCCATTGAGCGACATTAACCAGCCAATTTCTTTTTCTGTTAGTTGATGAATATCATGATAATAAAGTGGGATGGTAGAGAAATATTGCAAGAAAGCAAAACCAATCAGCAATAAAGCTGTTAAAAACACTAAGTAAGCTTTGTCTTTGTAAGGAGAACCTTTAGTACCTTCTTCCACTTCTTTAATGTTATTTCCTGCTCTTTTCTCATTTAGCACATAAAAAAACAAAATTCCAGCAGCCAAACAGCTGATGCCATCTATCCAAAATAAACCAGAATAACTGATGGTATAAATGATAAAACCTCCTACAGCAGGGCCTACAGAGAAGCCCAAGTTAATGGCTAATCTTATTAGAGTAACAGCTCTGGTTCTGTTTTCAGGTTTGGCATAAGCTGCAACTGCTACAAACAATGCCGGGCGAAATAAATCTGCTACTAACAATAAGAAAAAAACGGCAATACAAATTCCCCAAAAAGTGGTGATGTACTGTAAACCAACAAACATAAAACTTGAAATAACTAAACTCCAAAGCATTACTTTGTAAAACCCAAATTTGTTAGTGAGTTTTCCTCCCAACCAAGCTCCACAAACAGAACCCAAACCAAAAGCTGTCATAACCCAACCAACATGATTTAACGTAAATTCTAAATGCTCAGTAAGGTATAGCGACATAAAAGGAATGACCATGGTTCCGGCACGGTTGATTAAGGTAATTAACGATAACCACCATACTTGAACAGATAGTCCTCTAAAAGAATTTTTATATGAATTGGTTAACCTTAAAATCATGATGAATAAAAAATCAGCTTAGTTAGGAGAAATTTATAAATCACTCCATCATAAGCTGATGACAAACCTTTATTTACTTGTAATTATCTTACAAAATTAACTAAATTACAGTTTCTTAAATGTAAAATTGTAATAATAAACTTCATTACTATTGTGTTGGTTTTCAAAGTGAAGCATGCTTAATTGTTTAACTGTTTCATTCAGTAAATTTTCGTTAGAGTAGTTAGCATCAATAATTTTTACCTTACCGGTTTCATCAATTTTAAAACTAATTTTTTACAAACTCCGTTTGGTTTTTCTCAAGTAAAAATTGATTAGCTTCAAATTTTAATTCTTTTTCGAACTTCTTTTGTAATGAAGTGTTGTTGTTAGCAAAAATGTTTAATGCTAATAAAGTTGCTGCTGTTGTAACAAATAATACTTTTTTCATTTTAATAGTTTTTTTATTTTTAAACTATGACAGATTGATGTATTATTTTGTTACAGCAAGATGTAAATTTTGTGATAAAAAAAAACCGCTACTGATTATCAGTAGCGGTTGAATAAACTTGTTAGGTTTTAAGCTTAAGGAAAAGTAATTCCTCTATAATTACTTACTGTTACAGGTTTTAAATTAGCACCATAAGAAGTATTAATCACTTCCATGTACTCATTAGCTATCATAGCATAACCTCTAGAGTTCGGGTGAATACCATCAACAGAATAGAAACCTCCTTTAATAAATTCTGTGGAGAAGTTAATTCCGTCAAAACTGAATTCATTTCCATTATTAACAGTTTTCATAAATTGATACATATCTAATATTGCGTAAGTTCTTGCTTGTGCAGAAGCTTTAATTTCAGCATTAATAGCATTAATATAGTTTTTTACGATAAGTACTTCATCTTTATCTAACACTTGCTGATGAGGTAATGGGTCTTGCATGGTTAAGCCTTTTCCTTCTTTAATTAGTGAGGAAGAAGAAAGCAATAATAAATCTTCTTTTACTGCTTTTCTAATAATGTTAGTGTCAGCTCCTTCTTTAATCCAAATATCTTTACCTAATACTTCTAAAGTAACAGTATTAAAAAATGGTGCTTCAGTAATATCATGAACCGTAGCACAAACTCCAGTATTTGCAGTTAGTTTTAGGGTGTCTAACAAAGCATCGTATTTAGTTCTAAAATCTCCAATAGGAGTTAAGATAGAAGAACCACTTACATCATCGCCACCAGCATTTGCCCATCCCATCACATCATGAATTCCTAACCAACAAGTAAAAAAGGTAGCTTTACTGTTTTTTACATGTTCAATATAATCGACAGGATTGCCAATACTTCCAAAGTTTAAAAATCTGCCGTAAGCACTAATAGGTTCACCGGCAACGCAATTCCAAGCTAACTGACCAGAAGGTGTACTTCCTCCAAATAAAATATAGTTAGTAATGGCATCGGTAGTGTTGAAAGAAATAACATTTCTAACGTTTAAACCACCTATAGCTAAATTATTATAAGCTGTAGTTTGGTTTGTCCAAGTAAGAAAAGAAGGGTCGTAAGCAATTGCTAAAGGGTGATTGTCATTTTTCTTGCAATCATAAGCTTTTATTACTTCAATTTTTTCATTCAGAAAAGCTAAGTGCATGTAGCCTGAACCTGCTCCAGTAACTAGTGGTTGTTTAAATGAAACGCCCATTTGAGCAGCTATTATAGCAGGATAAGAATTTTCTTGTTGTTGAAATTCATTATGCAAACCTCCATCTTGAAAACCTTGAGTAAATGAACTTCCTATAGAAATATAGTTTGAAAAATCTGCACTTCCAGAATCTGGTGCTTCGTAAGGGTCGAATTCAGTTTTGGTGCATG
This sequence comes from uncultured Flavobacteriales bacterium, assembly GCA_937901255.1. Taxonomy (GTDB): domain Bacteria; phylum Bacteroidota; class Bacteroidia; order Flavobacteriales_E; family Vicingaceae; genus BRH-c54. The sequence continues at coordinate 31,568 of CALCHN010000029.1, forward strand.
AAGCAATAACTAAAATTGTGGCTGATAGATATGTAAATTTAGAAAATTTCATTATTCAGTAGTTGAAGTAGAGGATTTAGATTTTCCAGGTAATTTAATGTTTAAAGCCAATCCGTAAACATTCACTTTTCTTCTGTAATTACCGTCAAAATTAGCGGCTAACAATAAATCTCTACGTTCGGCACTTTGTCTGATAAAGGAAAAGTCAATTGAAAATTTTTCATTGATTTTATAACCAAAACCTCCTGTGTATGCAGTTTGAGTAATATCTGGTAATTCAGGACTAACAAAACCATCTTTTATAGGAGAATTATCGATGTAAATACCACCTCTAATACTAAACTTTTCTTTATAAGTAATATCTAAACCAAATCTATGTGTAACAACATCTTGCCAATCTTTTACAGATTTTGATTCAGGAGTTTCTTTGTTATCAAATTTAAATGTAAGCGTATCGTAAGAAGACCAGCCTGTCCAGTTGAAATCATATATTACAGTAAAGAGTAAGTTTTCATTGTATTGATGTTGAACGCTTAAACCAGCAGTAAAAACTTGAGGAAGTGTAAGTTTAGAAGTAAAACCTGTTGTTGCAGGAAACTGTCCTTGAAGAGCAACAGGGATATTTGTAAATTCAGCTTCTCCATTAGATAAATCGATAGGCATAGCAGAACGATAGCTTAATCCTAAATTGAAATCAGTTTTTTTAGAACCATTTTCTAGTGTTAAAAAGTTAGAGAAAATACCAATGTTGTAGCCAACGCCATCACCACTACCAGTTAAGCTTGCTTTTCCTTCTGAAGAAGTTGAAGAACTTACAGGAATGGCTTTTTCTGTAGAGAAACTTCCTGTAGCATAAACAAAACCTGCGCCTATGCTAATTTTATCGTGCAATTTATAAGAAACCGTTGGTTGAAACATAAAAGTTCTAAGACTAATATTTTGGATGATGTATCTGCCTTGCCAATCATCTTCATAAGAAGAACTAGAACCAAATTGATTATTTACCAAAAACCCAAAATTAAACTTATCATTCAGTTGAGCCGAGTAGTAAAAATGAATTGGTGTAGCTCTAGGTGAAGTCTGATTAGTGTTTGCCACCTGAGGTGTTTGCACAGAAACATGAGGATCTACCAAATTGGCTCCAAAGGTAAACTGATGTCCTGTAAGCGAACTCATAGCTCCAGGATTATAAAAAACTGCACTAGCATCGTTTGATAAACCTGTAAAAGCACCACCCATAGCAGCAGCTTTTAATCCTTGTAAATTTAACTGAAAACCTCCTGCCGAAACAACAGCAGGAGTGATTAATAATAGGTTGAATAGTATTTTCTTCATATGTTTATAATCAGTCGTTTAATCTTATTTATTTACAATAAATCTTTTTGTAATTCTTTCAGCTTGATAATTAAGTTGGTAGAAATAAACACCATTTTCAAAATCGTTTGCTTTAAGTGTGTAAACATTTTTACCAACACTAGCACTAATTCTTTCTGTTTTAATTTCTTCTCCTAATAAATTGAAAACTGTTAGCTCAACAACTTCTGCAGTTGGTGTGTTAAATTCTATAGTAGAAGTATTGCTAAATGGGTTCGGGTAGTTTTGTGTGATAGCAAATTTATTTTCAGCCAATTCATTAACATTAACCGTTGAACCTGTAGTGTCAACAACATCAATAAAATAATAATTTACGTCAAAAGGTTGAGTTTGTGTTAGACTAAATACGGTAGCATAAGTGGTTCCGTTTACACTTATAGGATAATGTCCGGTATCTAAAACTGTAGGGTTTCCTGTAACTAACATACAGCTAGAAGTTCCTCCTAAAAATTTAAAAGGCAATGCATTTTCATTTTCTGAAACAATAGTAAACCCTGGAGGTAAACCTGTAACAGAGGTAACAATAATACTATCGATATATACTGTTTGACAAGGAGGGAAGGCAATAACAATGCAAGTGTCGGCAGGAGTAACTGCGGTTATCACTTCGCTATAAGGCTGTCCTACATAAGAAGTTGGCAAATTGGTTACACTATCTGGATAAACACCAGATGTTGTATATTGAGGGTCTGGAGCACAGTTTTGAGCTACAATAGTTGACGAAATAGCAATAATTGCTAAGAAAGAAAGTAATGTTTTTTTCATAAAGTTAGTTTTAGTTAATTTTTAATTTCCAAATGTATAAAAAAAAATGAAGAGATAAAATAAAACTTATTAACGATTAAAAGATGCTGATTAATAAATAGCTATGCCATTTTCTGTTGCTATCCAAGCTTTATTAGAGAAATCTAAAGCAATTTTATTGATGTAATTATTAGGTAAGTTGGAATTAGAGAAGTTAAAATGTGTCCAATTATTTGTTGTTGGATTGAAACTAGCAATTCCTTGTCCTGACATTCCTACAAATACTTCTGTAGAAGATTTAATAACAACAGAACGAAGTAAGTTTAAGGATAAATCTGAGTTTTGCATGTTATAAGTATGCCACGAGCTACCATCAATTTTTGTTAATCCACCATTAGTAGCTATCCAAGTAACAGTATTGTCGAAAGTAATATCAAAAACAAAAGGATTAGGCAAGTCTGAGTTCCCAGGATTATAATTGGTGAAATTACTTCCATCAAAAACAGATATACCCGAGCCTGTTCCTATCCATAAATCACCGTTGGAATTTTCTTTAATAACAGAAACAGAGTTGTTTGGCAAATCTGAGTTGGAAGGAGTGAAAATTTGCCAATTACTTCCATCAAAAGAAGCTAATCCACCTCCTGAAAAAGTACCTATCCATAATTTACCAGTGATACTTAGTGCTAAAGCTCTTATTTTATTAATAGGTAAAGGAGAGTTTCCTGTATTGTAAACAGTTGTTGTTCCGTTGGTATAATTCACTAAGCCATTGTCTGTACCTATCCAAATAGTTGAACCATTGGTTTGTACACAGTTAATTTTATTACTTGGTAAACCAGCATTTGTTGTATTTAGTACCGACCAGTTGTTTCCATCAAAAATAGAAAGCCCATTATTAGTAGCTATTTTTATACTGTTTCCAACTATTTCAATATCATTTATAAAATTATCAGCAATTCCTGAATTTGATGTTTGATAAATGGAAGAAAAAACATCGGGAGTAGGAGTAGGTTCTGGAGTTGGAGTAATAGTATTCGCTTCTTTGTTGCAAGCAAATAACAAAAGTAAAATAGAAAAAATAAGATGTATTAAACTGTTTTTCAAAACAATGCAGTAATGATTAAACTGCTAAGGTATAAAAAAATAGTTAATTTGCAAGCTCTCTAAGTTTTATTTTTTTCTCATAATCTAAAATTAAAAGATAATAAAGAAACACTCCAAAAAAGTAAAGAGCAGCAGTTATAAGGAAAACATAAACATATTGCAATCCTATTTGACGTAAAACCTGAAAAATTATAGAACTAATAAACCAACTGCCCGACCAAACCGCAGAGGTTAATGCACTCATCATTTCTTGGTTGCGTTCACCCACATAATCCATTACAATGTCAGATGTCATTGGTCCAGCCATGTTCATTAAAGGTTGCCTGATAATATAGGCAGCAATGGCAATGTAAACCGCCCATTCAAACGACATTATTTCTGTAAAAGCCAATACAATTAAAGCAACGATGGCAATGGTTTGAGTAAGCGGAACAGCTAATTTATAGCCTAATTTGTCTTTTATTATGGGAACATAAAGCACCATACTAAAAACAATTAAGGTAGCAAAAGCACTAATAATAGCAAACTCATCAGAATCTAATCCATGAATTTTAAAGAAAAACAAGCCAATAAAAGGGATGGTTAGTCCGGCACCAACAGCAATAACAATAGTTGGAATTAATGCTTTAAAAATAATTCCCCAATCAAATTCTTTAAGGTTGGTTCGTTTTTTCTTTAGCTGAGGAATGTTTTCGCTAAATTTTATTTTAAAAATGAAGAAAGTACCTATAAAACCAAGTGTACAGATAACTTGTAAGATTAGTTTTTCATCAAACAGTTCAGGATTAATGTTTTTTAAGCTGAAGATTAACGCTCCACTAAAAATATTTGCCAGACTCCATGTGGAATAACTCAACGTAATAGCTGCGGTATGTGTTTCTTTTTTGGCATTTCTTAAAATATAAGGTATAGCTGAGATTTGTATTCCAATAAAACTTACTCCCCAAAAAAACAATACAACATACAATAATAAAGAGGCTTGTTGTGAAATAGCAAAAACAATAAGTAAAGCAAGGGCTGGGGTTAAAAAAGAAGAAATGTAAAATATGGGTTTTAATTTCCGTCCTTTAATAAATAGTCCTAAAGGAAATGCAAATAGTAGCACGCCTAAAAAACGAAATGATACAAATGAAGCACTTTCATGATCTTTGTAGCCCACTTTTTCCATGTAAATCAACATAATAGCCATAAAAGCACTATTAATAAGTTGAAGGAAAAATTCAGCAACAATAAACTGAATAATGTGTTTTTCTAATTGTTGATAATGTTTTACAAATGAGAACATTTATTGAACGATTAGCTTATATTCATTCATATCAACACCATTAAGAAAAGCAGTAACTGGCATTCTTTTTTTACCTTCTGGTTGTAGCTCTAAAATAGCAATAAAACCATCTTTTACAACAATTTTCAATTCAGTTTTAGTGAAAATAAGCTCACCAATTGTATAGTTGTGATTTTCTGTTACAACTTTAGATTTAAAAATCTTACAATTAATTACCTTACCTGTTGGTTGGTGGATAAATTGTGTAAAAGCAGTTGGGTAAGGACTTAATCCTCTTATATGGTTATGGATTTCATTTAGAGGCTTTGTCCAATTAATTTTACAAAAAGGTTTAAAGATTTTATAAGCAAGTTTTAGTTCTTTGCTATTCTCTTGTGGAGTGGTTTGAATGTTGTTTTCTGCTATAGAAGTTAAAGTTTTTACCACTAAGTTAGCACCAATCTTCATTAATTTATCATGAAGTTCTCCAGCAGTTTCATCATCTCCAATAGTTACTTTTTCTTGAAATATAATCTCTCCAGTATCAATTTCATGTTGTAAGAAAAAAGTACTTACGCCAGTTTCTTTTTCTCCGTTAATAATCGCCCAATTTATTGGAGCAGCACCTCTGTATTGAGGTAGGAGAGAAGCATGTAAATTAAAAGTTCCTAGTTCAGGCATGTTCCAAACTACTTCAGGAAGCATTCTGAAAGCTACAACTACCTGAAGATTGGCATTTAAGGCTTTTAATTCTTTAAGAAATTGTTCATCTTTAAGATTGCTAGGTTGAAGCAAGGTTAGTTGTTGCTCTTCGGCATAAATTTTAACAGCAGATTTAGAGAGTTGCTGACCTCTTCCTGCAGGTTTATCAGGAGCAGTAATTACCCCCACCACATTAAAACCAGCTTCTACTATGCTTTTTAATGAAGCTACAGCAAAATCGGGCGTTCCCATAAAAACAATACGCAAATCTTTATTCATCAACTTAAGGTTTTTTCTTACTAATTTTTTCGGCATAAGGTAAATAAGTTGGTAAAGCTGCCGAGCCATACCAGTCGTAAATTTCTGCTTCTAAAAATGATTGAGAAACAGCAGGATCGGTACTCAAAAACTGTTCAACTTCTTCTTTATTTTCTGCAATAAAAATATACAAACCTCTGTATTGTTTCTCATTTTTTCCGAAAGGTCCTGCAACAATTAACTTACCTTCGTTTACCAATTTATTAATATTGTCAAGATGTCCTCTAAAGGCAGTACTTATTTCTTCTTTATTTTCAGAAGTATTTGTGCCTGTTTTCAGGATTACAAAATAATACATTCTCATACCATAATCATCAGCTTTTAAGCTATCTGCTAATGCTTTATCATAGTGAGTTGAATCTGTTTGTGCTTTTACAGAATAACAAAAAAGTGTTACTACTAAACACAATATAGCTAGGTGTTTCATGGTGTTGAAAGATTTTGTTAGCTCGCAAAAATAATGAATAATTGGAGCAGATTGAGGAAAAAAGCAATGTGTGAATAAAAAATTAAGAATAATACTTATCACATAATTTACCTAAAATCTAAAAAAAATAATTGTTCAACCAATTTCATCAATTATCTTTGCACCACTTATGGAAAAATTATTAATTATTGATTTTGGCTCTCAATATACGCAGCTAATTGCACGTAGAGTGAGAGAATTAAATGTTTATTGTGAAATTCATCCGTTTAACAATTTACCAAATGTAGATGAATACAAAGCGGTTATCTTATCGGGAAGCCCGTTTTCGGTGAGAGATGAAAATGCTCCAAAACCAGATTTATCTAACATTAGAAAGAAAAAACCTTTGTTGGGCGTTTGTTTTGGTGCTCAATTTTTAGCTCAAAGCAATGGAGGAGAGGTGTTGCCTTCTGATACCAGAGAATATGGTAGAGCTAAGTTAGATTTTACAAGCAACGAAAGTAGGTTGACCAAAGGAATTACACCAAACTCTCAGGTTTGGATGAGTCATGGAGATACCATAAAAAAATTACCACAAAATACAACCATTATAGCAAGCACTTCTGATGTAGAAAATGCAGGTTTTGAGTTTAATGATGAAGATACTTTTGCTATTCAGTTTCACCCTGAGGTTTACCATACCACTGAAGGTTCAAAACTATTAAAGAATTTCTTGGTTACTATTAGCGGGTTTTCGCAAGATTGGACACCAGATGTTTTTGTAGATACAACCGTAGCAGACTTAAAAAATAAAATTGGTAACGACAAAGTGGTACTTGGTTTGTCGGGAGGAGTAGATTCTACAGTTGCAGCAGTATTGTTGCATCAAGCCATTGGTAAAAACTTATATTGTATTTTTGTTGATAACGGCTTGCTTCGTAAAAATGAATTTAACAGTGTATTAGAACAATACAAACACTTAGGATTGAATGTGAAAGGAGTGGATGCTAAGCAAAAATTTTATAGTGCTTTGGCAAACATTTCCGACCCAGAATTAAAAAGAAAAGCCATAGGTAAAGTGTTTATTGATGTTTTTGATGAAGAAGCTCATGCAATAACCGATGTAAGTTGGTTGGCTCAAGGCACCATTTATCCTGATGTAATTGAATCAGTATCAGTAAACGGTGGAGCATCGCAAACCATTAAATCGCACCATAATGTTGGTGGATTGCCAGATTACATGAAATTAAAAATTGTAGAACCCTTGCGTTTGTTGTTTAAAGATGAAGTAAGAAGAGTAGGAAAAACCTTAGGGTTAAATGATGATTTGTTGGGCAGACATCCTTTTCCGGGACCAGGATTGGCAATTCGTATTTTGGGAGATATTACTCCAGAAAAGGTACAACTATTGCAAGAGGTGGATTTTATTTTTATAGAAAGTTTGAAAAAAGCGAATTTATATAATGATGTTTGGCAAGCTGGAGCAATTTTACTTCCTGTACAATCAGTAGGTGTTATGGGGGATGAAAGAACTTACGAAAAAGTAGTTGCTTTACGTGCTGTAGAATCTACAGATGGTATGACAGCCGATTGGTGTCACCTGCCGTACGAGTTTTTAGCAAAAGTTTCAAACGATATTATTAATAAAGTAAAAGGAGTAAACAGAGTGGTTTACGATATTAGTTCTAAACCGCCTGCCACAATTGAATGGGAATAATGTTTAATGAGAAAATAATTAAATTTGTAAATGTGTGAATTAAAATTTCATCATAAATCTATTAGCACGTAATTTATTTTAAACTATTGAAAAAAAACATCATCATATCACTCGGAATACTTTTGTTGCTAACAACTAGCTTGGTTGCTCAGCAAACAGATTCTTTAGAAATCCATAAAATTAAAGGAAAGGAATACTATATTCATGTGGTGAGTAAAGGAGAGTCGCTTTATGCTATTCATAAAAAGTATGAAGTTCCTATTGATGTTATTAAATCAGAAAACCCAAGTGTTAATGATGGTTTAAGCATAGGCGAAAAAATATTTATCCCTGTAAATAAACACCAAGAAGAGCCAAGCCAACCAAATGGAAATCTTATTCAACACAAAGTGTTGGCAAAACAAACACTTTATTCTATTGCAAAAATTTACAACGTTAGCGTAAAAGAAATTATAGCTGCTAATCCAGATATGGATGAAAAGATAGAGGAAGATCAGCTGATAAACATTCCTGTAAAACAGATTAAACAAGAAAAAGACAAGAAAGATACCAATACGCTTATTAAACCTTCTGGCTGGAAAGTGCATCAGGTTAAAAAAGGAGAAACCTTGTATTCGCTAAGTAAATTATATGAGGTAAGCATAGATTCTATTAAACTTATTAATAACGGACTAGCTGAAGGATTAAAAGAAAATGAAAAAATATTTATTCCTATAAAACAAAATAGAATAGGACAATTTAAAATGCATAAAGATACCTTGAGTGCTAATTTGCAAGAAATTCTTCAACAAGCTTTCGATTCAACTGAGAAGAATCATTTTACCATTGCTTTAATGTTGCCTTTCTATGTAGAACAAAATAAAGAAATTACAGAAAACATAGGTGCTTTACAAGATAAAACTATTTATCCAAAATCTAGATTTGCTATTGAATTTTACAACGGATTTTTATTTGCCTTAGATTCTATTTCTACCGCTGATAAATCTTTTGAAGTAATTGTTTACGATACTAATGGAGACGATTCTTTACGTATTCAAAAAATATTGAAACAAATAGAAGGTAAACCTTTAGATTTAATTGTGGGGCCTTTGTATCAATCTAATTACGAAGTAATTGCTCAATACGGAAAACGTAAACACATTCCGGTTGTAAGTCCTGTAAAACAACCCAACAAGTTACTTTTAGGCAACGAAATGGCTTTTAAAGCAATACCTTCGCAAGCAAATGTGGTTGAATGTATTTCTACGCTTTTGGTAGATAGTTTTAAAACAGCTAACATTATTGCAATAGAACATGCTAATTCTCCAGAAAAATCATTGATAGAATCATTACACAAAGCATACAATAATAAAATGTTATTAAACATTGATGATACCTTAGCATTTGCTCCAATTAATAAATTAAAAATAGACAAAAACTTTGCTGATTTAGTTGCCAAATTTTCTCCTACAAAAAACAATGTAATTTTTGTGCCTAGTTCAAAGCAGGCATACATTACCGACTTGTTTAGCTATTTAACTTCTACCCTAAATAGAAGAGAGTATGAAGATTACACAGTTACCCTTATTGGTTTAGAAGAGTGGTTAACTTACGAGAACATAGAGTTGTCTTCATTTAATTTGCTGAATGTTTACTTGCCTGTGCATAGTTATATTAATTATGAAGACTCTACTACCGCAAGTGTTATCAATAAGTTTGTTGTGGAAAAAGAGTTCTATCCATCTACTGTTAGTTTGTTAGGTTTCGATATGGCGTATTATTTTGGAACTTGTTTAATGAATTATGGTTCTATTATTAATCCTGTTATCACTAACTCTTACAATCACACCGGAGTTTCGATGAATTTTAATTTCAGAAAAACAGGTATAGAAAGCGGTTTTGAAAACCAATCTTCATTTTTAATTCACTATCAAAATCTAGAATTAGTTAGGGTATATTAAATCCTATTTTTCGCTTTAATTTTTCTTAAAAGGACTAATTTTGACAATTATTATTTACGATTGTTAAAATAGAATAAGTTGTTTAATTATAGTAGTTATTTTACGCTTCACCAAAAGGATAAACCCATATTTTACTGGTTACTTTTAGGTTGTTTATTAGTTTTTGTAATGGTAATAGTTGGAGGAATTACCAGGTTAACAGGCTCCGGATTATCTATGGTAGATTGGCATTTGATGATGGATGCCATTCCACCACTAAACGAAGAACAATGGCACGAAAAGTTTGAAGCCTATAAATTGTTTCCCGAATACCAAATTGTAAATTATCACTTTACCTTAGAAGAGTTTAAAGCTATTTTCTTTTGGGAATGGTTACACAGACTTTTAGGAAGGCTTATCGGGATGGTATTTATTATTCCTTATTTTTATTTTCTTCTTAAAAAGAGATTTTCTAAAAAATTAATTATTCAAACAACTATATTGTTAGGAATGGGAGCCTTACAAGGCTTTATAGGTTGGTGGATGGTTAAAAGTGGTTTGGTTAAAGACCCCGATGTTAGTCATTTTAGATTAGCAACCCACCTAATAACTGCCTTCCTTACTTTTGCCTATACTTTTTGGGTGGCATTAGGGTTATTAGAACCTAAAATAGATTTTTCTACTAAATATACAAGTATAAAAAAGTGGTTAAATGCGTTACTTATTTTACTGATAATTCAAATTATTTACGGAGCTTTTGTAGCAGGTTTAAATGCTGGATTTATAATGAACACTTGGCCAAAAATGGGCAATCAATGGATAAATGATGCTGTTTTCGCCATAAAACCATTATGGAAAAATTTTACCGAAGGGTTAGCAGGAGTTCAATTTATACACAGGTATTTAGCATTAATAGTAGTTGGTATTATTGTCTTTTTATGGATCAAAGCAGCGAAACAACAAGTTAATATTGCTCAGCAAAACGGTTTAAAATTGTTGTTGTTAATGGTGTTTGTCCAGTTTCTATTAGGCATTTTTACACTTATCTATGCTGTGCCGCTTTGGTTGGGAGTAGTACATCAAGTAGGTGCTTTCTTTTTGTTAGCGGCAACAGTTTACACTTTGTTTTTATTTAAAATAGGTAATAGGGATTAGTCAATAGGCACTAGGAATTGGAGATTATAAATTTATGACTAATAATGGCTTTGTGTGATGGAAAAGTCCTCCTTCGGGGGATTTAGGGGGCTGATAGTCATTTGTGTATTAGTGGCAATTTAGTAGAGATTGGAGAATTTTTTTTAAAAAACTTTGTGTCTTTGCGTCTTTGCGAGAAATATAGAATTAGAATTATGCAAGCTAAAATAGGAAATAAGGTTAAATTTATAAATGATGATGCTACTGGGATTATCACTAAAGTTATTTCCGAAAAAGAATTAGAGATAGAGGACAATCACGGATTTACCTTGCGGGTTTCTATAAATGAAGTGATTGTTATTGATGATAATGAAGATATTGTTTATACCATAGATAATACCGAATACATTAATCAAACAGATTTAAGAAAAGAAAAATTCAAATCGAAATCTAAACTATTAGACAAGTACAAAAAGCTCAACAAATATAAATACGAAAATACCTTAGAAATTGACTTGCATTTAGAAGAGTTAGTTGAATTCCCAACAAGGTTAGAAGATTGGCAAAAACTCTACACACAAATTAATCATGCAAAAAAATGTGTTGAAGCAGCTCAATCAGAACATATTCCACGCATTGTATTTATTCATGGTAAAGGAACTGGCGTATTGAAAACAGAATTAAGAAACATGTTGAGCAATACCTACGAGCTTCAATTTTCTGATGCTGATTACAGAGAATACAGCACCGGAGCAACTGAAGTGTATTTGAGGTAAAATTATTGAATAATTAGCTTTTCAGTTTGCTGAGAATTTGCTGTACTAACAGTAACAAAATATAAGCCTTTTGGTAATCCTTCAATAGCAGTTTTAGTATTTCCACTAACAAAAGAAGTCATTTCTTTTCCTTCAATATTTTTAACACTAATAGTTATAGTTGAGTTTTCGTTAAAATTATGCTCAACAGCAACGCTAGTATTTGCATTAGCTGGATTTGGGTAAACGGCAATTTTATGTGTTGATTCTTTTTCTAAATTTACAGCAACAACATTAAAATATTCAAACTTTCCGTCAAAATCAGTTTGTTTTAATCTGTAGTAAACTGTTCCATTTAAAGGATTTAAATCAGTAGAAGTATATGTTTCTGTTTTGTTACTGTTTCCTGCTCCAGCAATGTATAAAATTTCTTCCCAATTATCAGCATCCGTGCTTCTTTCAATGGTAAAATAATCGTTGTTAATTTCAGTAGCAGTTTGCCAATTTAAAACAACAGAGTTGCCCTTAGCAGTAGCGTTAAAAGTAATTAACTTAATAGGAAGTGGAGCAGTTCCAAAAGAAACGCCAGTTTGAGGACCATCTTTACTTTCCCACACACTACTATTTCCAAAACGAATATAATTTGTAGCTCCATTATAGGTGTAAGAATCTAATAAACCAGTAGAAGTAATGTTAACATAAGCATTTTCTGGTAACCTAAGTTTAGAACCATTTTTAGAAAAGTATAAAATTCCTTCAATTAAGATAGAAATTTTGTTGTTACAATGTTGTAAATTAATGTCAGAAGAAATGTTCACTTTATGTGCAGCATCAATCACAATTGTATCTTCACAAGATGGAACCCTGTTTAAACTCCAAGTTGAACCTTGAGACCAATCGCCAGAAGAAATACTGGTAATTTTTGTTGAGAATGAATTTAAAGAACTTAAAATTAATAGGGTGAATAATATGATTCGCATGGTAGTTTGTTAAGTATAATTTTTAGTTTGTTGTAAATAATGCGACAAAATTACAATAAATACGTAGTGAAAGTTAAGTAGTATTTTTTAATGAAGAATAAAAAAACATTAACCCAATTATAGAGTTTTATTAATCTGTTGAAAGTAAGATTATTGATTTTTTCACACCTCTAAAATTTAAAAATATTTAACTAAAAATTAACTAAAATCATCTCATTAAACGGTCAAATTTTATTGTATATTGATTTGAAAATGAGTTAAATTAAGTAAAAATACTTAGTTAAAATAAAGTGCTTGACACACAATTCTTCTTATATTGAAATAGGAATTTAACGCTTACTTAATTATCAATTTTTTGCTGTGAATTTTATTTTCGGAAGTAGCTACAATAAAATAAATTCCTTTTGGAATTTCATAATCGATAGGAAATCCAATTAGTTCATTTTTATTGGTATTGATATGGACTTTTGAGTAAAATTCTTTTCCTTGCAAATCTCTTAGTACAACTAAAATTTCTTCTGTAGCATTAAAATTATGATTGATAGAAATTGTTCCACCTGAATTTATTGGGTTGGGGAATATACTCAATTCATCTTCTTCACCAGATGGACTATATTTTACAGGAACTATATTAAAATACTCAAACCTACCATCAAAATCAGTTTGTTTTAATCTATAATAAGAAGTCCCATCAATAGGATTAAAATCGATTTCGGTGTATTCAATCATCTGACTACTATTTCCTGCACCATTTACTGTATGTAAGGTCTCCCATGTCTTAGCATCAACACTTTTTTCAATAGTAAAATAATCGTTATTAATTTCAGAGGCGGTAATCCAAGTTAACTGTATTGTGTTTTCAATAACCATAGCATCAAAATAAACCAAATCAATAGGGAGAGGTGCACCAAATTCTATCGGACCAGTAAGAGTTCCATCTGCTTTTCTCCAATAAACAGTACCACAAATTTCAAGAAAATTGGCACTTCCACCACCAGCATTACCAGATGCAGATAAGGTGCCGCCACTCTTAAGCATAAAACCTGAGTTACAAGGAAGCTGCAATTTAGGACCATTTACTGGAAAATCTAACGTGCCTTCAACCACTAAAAATATTGGTGAACCACAGCCAGAATAATTTTGTTGATTTCTAATGGTAACCGTATGCCCTGCTGCTATAGTAATAGTATCGCCACATCCGGGTATTCCAGGTACACCATTGCAAACCCATGTATTGGAATCATCCCAATCGCCAGAACCTGTACTTACACAAGCTGCAAATACTTGAACATGAATGAAAAACAATAGTATAGTTAGGTATTTGATTTTCATTATTATAATTGTTTGAAAAACCAAAACTAAGTAAAATTACTTAAATAAAAAATATAAAAATACTTAGCAAGAGAATATACGGCATTTAGCTTATGGTAAATTGGAATTAAATTTAGGGCTTAATTTTATTAATTTTACCCTATCAATAATTATGAAACAGCTTATATCAACAATTTCCAAAAAACCAGGAGTTTATCAGTTTTACGATAAAAATGGAAAGATTATATATGTTGGAAAAGCCAAAAACCTAAAGAATAGAGTTAGTTCTTATTTCAATAAAATTCATGAAAATGGTAAAACAGCTGTATTGGTTAGACAAATTGCAGATATTAAAACCATAATTGTTGAGACAGAAATTGAGGCATTGTTGTTGGAAAATAACCTCATTAAAAAATACCAACCGAAGTATAATGTAATGCTTAAGGATGATAAAACTTATCCATGGATTTGTATTAAAAACGAACGATTTCCCAGAGTTTTTTCTACAAGAAACATTGTAAAAGACGGTTCTGAGTATTTTGGTCCTTACGCTTCTGTAAGAATGATGAATACTATTTTAGAGCTTATCCGAAAGTTATATCCATTAAGAACATGTAATTATAATTTGTCGCAAGAAAATATTGATAATGATAAGTTTAAGGTTTGTTTAGAATACCACATAGGCAATTGTAAAGCTCCTTGTGTGGGAAATCAAACAGAAGAGGATTACTCAGAAGCTATTCAGAATATAAAAGCCATTATTAAAGGAAACATACATGGTGTAATTAAGTACTTAAAACAACTCATGAAGCAATATGCTGATGAACTGTCTTTTGAGAAAGCACAATTGATAAAAGAAAAAATTCAGCTACTGGAAAATTATCAAAGTAAATCTGTTGTAGTTAGTCCAACTATTAATGATGTGGATGTTTTCTCTATAATTTCCGATGAAAAATATGCCTATGTAAATTACCTAAAAGTAATTAATGGAGCTATTATTCAGGGACATACCATAGAACTAAAAAAGAAATTAGAAGAATCAGATGATGAATTGTTGCAAATAGGTATAGTTGAGTTGAGAAGCAGATTTAACAGTGAATCTAAAGAAGTAATTGTACCTTTTAAGCCAGAGTTGCAAGATGAAAACATGAAGTTCTTAGTTCCTCAGCGAGGCGATAAAAAACAATTATTAGAACTTTCTGAACGCAATGCTAAATATTACAGGTTAGAGCGAAAAAAACAACAAGCTAATGTAAATCCTACCAAACATGCCGATAGAGTTTTAGAAAAACTACAAAAGGATTTGAGGATGAACGAAAAACCTGTGCATATTGAGTGTTTTGATAACTCTAATATACAAGGAACAAATCCCGTAGCGGCTTGTGTGGTTTTTAAAGATGCTAAACCAAGCAAAAAAGATTACCGACATTTCAATATAAAAACAGTAGAAGGTCCGGATGATTTTGCCTCTATGACAGAAGTAGTTTATAGAAGGTATAAAAGGTTAATGGAAGATAAACAACCTTTACCTCAATTAATTGTGATAGATGGAGGTAAAGGTCAACTGGGGGCAGCATTAAAAAGTTTAGATCAATTGGGATTAAGAGGAAAAATTACGATAATAGGAATTGCCAAGCGTTTGGAAGAAATTTATTTCCCTAATGATTCGGTTCCTTTGTATTTAAACAAAACTTCAGAATCGTTAAAACTGATACAGTATTTAAGAGATGAAGCTCACCGTTTTGGAATAACTCACCACCGTAATAAACGTTCTAAAGCAGCCATTAAATCAGAATTAGCGGAAATAGAAAGTATTGGTTACAAAACCACTCAGCAATTATTATGGAAATTCAAATCGGTAGCTAATATAAAAAAGGCTTCTTTGCATGAACTAGAGCAAGTTATCAGCAAAAAAAGAGCAAAAGTAGTGTACGATTATTTTAATGCTAACTCTTCTTTAAATGAGTTATAAGCAATATGATAAATTAAAATATTTTAAATACATTTGCATCAAATTAAAAACTAAGTATATAGAAGAAAACTAAATTAAAATATAATATAGCGTTAAGCTATGATTCTTGTAAAAGAAAACGACCAAATTTTACTAATAGACCAAGAACATAAGCAGACGCTCACCGATTGGGGTGGGCTTCTCTTATTTCGGTCTGTGGGTACTTGGTCGTACCTCTTTTGCGAGTAAGTGGAAGTTCCACCCCTCTTTTTTTGAGGGGATTTATTAACTAAAATCACCCTATTATGATTAAAGTATTATTGGTTGATGATAATGCGATTGTTAGAAAAGCTATCAAAACCACTCTCAGTAAAAAATCCAAAATTCAAGTTATTGGAGAATGTAAGGACGGTTCGGAAGTCATTTCTTTTTTACAAGATCTAAAACCTGATGTTATTTTAATGGATTACCGTATGCCATTACTTAACGGCATTGAAACTACCAAACTAGTAAAAGACTTATTTCCTGAGATAAAAGTAATTGGTTTTTCGTGTAATGATGATTTAACAACCAAAGAAGCTTTTTATAAAAATGGAGCTGTTGGATTTTTATCCAAATATGAGGCTAACAGTAATATTCTTATTAAAGAAATAAACAATTGTTTTTCAGTTATGTAAGTATTTTTACTTATTTTTTAAGTCATAGTTTATAAATATATTTGCAGAGAAATAATGACCATTCATCGACAAAAAAATATCATTAGTACAATAAATAAAACATTCCCTTTTTGGGGGTATGGTTTTAATGTATTTGATTGGAGAAGTGCTGTTTTTATAAATAGTGAACAAGCAAAAAGATTATCAAAAATAATCAAGCTTAGATATAATTTAGTAATTACGGTTAATAGATTGCTTATTTTTAGCTTATTGCTACCCATTAATATTTTCGCTCAACAACCACAACCACCGAAACCCCCAACTTTTGAGCCTATAAAAACAGGGCATTATTATACTACCGTTCCTAATCATCAAGATAATACATATCAAAAACCGCAAAAGACTGTTCCTTTGGGTGCAACAGCACAAGATATTATTAATAAAACACACGGTCAAGGTCCAATTTATACTCCTAATATGACACCGCAGCAAAGACAACAAGCTAATATGCGGTACATTCAACAACAAATGGCAAATGACCCTGCTTATCAACTCCCAAACAAATCAAATACTTTTTCTCAAAACTTCAATCGTAGCCAACAACAAAAAGTAGCTGAAATTCTAAACGAAATCCATCCTACTACAAATAATAATCGCAATAATGCAGGGTATTATAAATCCCCTCAATTTAAACAACTCACAAAACCTTATACCGAAGCTTTACAACAGTTAAAACAACAATTAACCAATAATAACATATCGGTTAGAAACGCTTATTATACTATTGAAAATGCATATGGCAACCCCTACTTAAATAAAAACGAATTTAATGACTTGATTAAACAATCTGTTGAGTTCATAAAAATATGGTTAACACAAAATGGGTATAGCTTGAAGGACAATGAAGCTTTACACTATGGCATACAAAAATTTATAGGTGAAAAACTTACTATCACTATTGATAATCCTGATATGGTTTCCACTCCGAAAAAAACCACACACCTTCCATTTTTCTATGATTATGAAGATTTTAAAGGAGAAAAAGATTTTAGAAATTACTTCTTGACAAAATCGTTAGCAACAGGAAGCGGACAATGTAATAGTTTACCGGCACTTTATCTTTCATTAGCTGAAGGCTTGGGAGCAAAAACCTACTTATCATTTGCCCCTCAACATTCTTTTATTAAATATCCCGACAATCAGGGAAATATACATAGCTACGAACCTACATCTAACTGGAAAATATCAGACAAGTGGTATCAGGACAATATGTTTATCAGCCCGAAAGCAAAAGCAAACGGTATTTACCTTGATACGTTAAATAGTCAACAAGTAGTTGCCAACAGTATGTTAGACCTTGCTTTTGGCTATATGACCAAATACGGTGCAGCAGACGAAACATTTATTAAAGATTGTATTAATAGTTCTATGCAATACTTTCCAAAGAAAAATAACATCTATGCGTACTTTGTTTACAGCAGCTTACTTGCCCGACAACTAGAACAAACCCTTTATGAAAATAACATTACCGATTTAAAAGACGTAAATAAAGTTCCCAGAGCAGAACTGTTGTATAATGCACTGCTAAAAAATGAAGAAACAATAAAACGATTAGGCTATCAGGATATGCCTGAAGAGCTTTACCAAGAGTTAATGCAACAACACGAATTTAAAGGAAAAAAACAACAAGAACAACAAATATCAGGAAAACAAAAAAGAAACCTATTTATAACAACTTTTTAATAATTTTAACACTATGAAACAGATACAATTACTTATCACGATAATAGCAGGACAGTTATTATTTTCTGCCTCAGTAAATGCAACGGATATTACAGATTCAACTGCTTTATCAAAACAATATTACCATAATGCAAAAGAACAATTTAAAGATATGCTAAGTGGTAAGGAAGAGTTGGGTTATGAAAAAGCCATTACTATTGTTGAAAATGCTTATTGGGATAATGAAGCTGATTTAGAGATATTTAATTCTACTATTAATTTTCATATTGAAAATATAAAACAAATTATCGAATCATATAAAGATGAAACGATAGAGTATGAAGATATTTTGGTTGAAACAAAAGAGCAACAAGAAGAAAAATATAATAATGCTTTGATTAATTGGTCTATATATAAATACATGACTGACACAACATTTTTTATTGAACAAGGAAAATTACTATATCATCCCCCTTTTACTTATTCATTTCAAGACCCATTAGGTACAATTTTTTGGGGAAATACTCAAGTTTTTAATGTGATTGATTATAATGAAGGAAACTGTTATGCCTTAGTTTCTTTATTTAAAATCTTTTCTGAACGACTAAAATCTGAAGCATTTATTTGTACAGCTCCAGGACACATTTATATTCGTCATGCCGACCATAAAGGAATTTATCATAATGTAGAAATAGCAAACAAAGCCTTTCCCGGAACAGGGTCTTTAGAAACATTAACCTATACAACAGACGAAGCTACAAAAAATGGAATATCATTAAGAGAATTGAATTTAAAACAATCCGTAGCTTTAAATCTCGTTTACTTAGCTAAAGGATATGAATACAAATTTGGTGTAAAAGATGATGATTTTATTATGGAGTGTGCTGAATTAGCTTTACAATATGACGAATTAAACCTAAATGCCATGCTTTTAAAAGCGGAAGTATTGGAAGAAAGACTGATTAAAAAAGATAAACCCATTAAAGCATTACAATCAGATAAAACATTTCAAGAGTATGAAAAATTAATTACACACTTGTTTGATTTAGGTTATAGAGAAATGCCAAAAGAAATGAAAAATTTAGTGATTTCAAGATTGAGAAAAGAAGACAGTCCTTATCCTATGACTGACCATACACCCAGACCATTTGAGGATTTAGGCATAAAGGAAGAACGATATGCTACTTTATCTAATGGATTATTTGATGAACAAATGCTAACCAAGCCAGTAGAACAATACCACAGAACAATGTTTGATACTAAACAAAAGAAAATTACTAAATTAGTAGAACTAGACACTGCTTATAATAAATATCCTATTGATTTAGTAGTTTTTGCTTGG
Organism: uncultured Flavobacteriales bacterium; assembly: GCA_937901255.1. Lineage (GTDB taxonomy): Bacteria > Bacteroidota > Bacteroidia > Flavobacteriales_E > Vicingaceae > BRH-c54. The sequence goes on from CALCHN010000029.1 coordinate 50,970, forward strand.
CAAATAGACCCATTAGACCATGAATTTCCTAGTTGGTCGCCATATAATGCTTTTCAAAGTAATCCTATTGTTTTTACTGATGAAACTGGAGAAAAAATAAATTGGTTTGGTAGTACTGGAGTATGGAAATTAAGAAAAGCACTTTTAGCTACCCCCACAGGAAAAGACATCTGGAAAGCGATGAGAAAATCAAGAACCTCAATAACTGTTAATGTAACTAATCAAGTTCTTGTTGTAAATAGACCTAATGGTAACTTTGCAATAGTTGAGGGAGATTTTTCAGGAGATATGTATGGTAATAAAGAGTTTGAAGGAAAGGGATACAGTGCTTATTATAAAAGCGGTACTTTAAATATTTCACTTGGGACACAACAACTAAAACAAAAAATTGCGGAAAGTTATGGAGCAGATTCATGGGACAACTTAACGCCCGAACAAAAAAACAATGCACTGCAAAAGGAACTTAGTACGGGAAATTATGAAGTATATAATACTGATGATAATAAAATTTTGCAAAGTGAAGAATATGGAAATGTTAAGGCTTTAACAAATCCTTACGAAGGAAATATAAAAATCACACCACCTTTAGAGAATGAAACTTCAGGTGAATATCTAAATCGAGTTGGTGTGCATGAAGGTTCTCATAGTGTTAATGATGCAGTTATAAGAGCTACTTACAATTCTAGTGAAAAAACATCGTTAAGGATTAAATTAGAAGATAAAGCATATTTTACAGAGGGAAAAACAATAAAACAACAAAAATATAATAGAGCCAAAAGTGCTCCTAGATTTAAATGATATTAGAAATTATGAATTTAAAAATTATTGTGATACTAATTATACTATCCGTTTCTTCCATCATTTGTTTTGGACAAGGTAAGTATGATACGACTTTTTTTAGTTACGACAAAGCAATATTATATCCTGATAGTGTGAAAAATATAATTATAATGTATGAATCTAATTTAGAAAAGGATTTATCTATATTTCCTAGATTAGAAAGTCTTTCTTTTTTTGACGATTCACTAAAAAATATTCCTTCTTCAGTTTATTCAGTTAAATTATTAAAACATTTAAGTATAGATTGGAATCAGATAGAAAGTATTCCTACTCAATTATGTGAAATGAACAATTTGGTAACTCTTAATTTCAAATTGAATAAGTTAACAAAATTACCAGAAGAAATAGTAAAATTAAATAAATTAGAAGTGTTACTCATAGGTTATAATCATTTGCATAAAATCCCAGATAACCTATTTAAATTGGAGAGTTTAAAGGTTTTAGATATTGGAGCGAATAAAGAGCTTAACTTATCTGATGCAGTTAATATTATTTCTAAATGCAATAAACTCGAAAATTTGTATATGTATGATTTAAAAATCGTGTGCATTCCTGAAAGTATAAAGGAGTTAAACTCATTAGTAGAATTAGATTTAGGCTCTAATGAAAATATTAATCAGCAGCACCTATATAGCCAATTAAGTGCATTACCGAAGTTGAATAAATTAGAGTTGTCGAATTGTAATTTAAAAGAAATTGAAATAAATATTTCCTCTTTAAACAACCTTAATATTTTAATTCTAAATAATAATAAGATTGGGAAAATACCCAAACAAATAGCTGAAATGCCTAATCTTAAAGAACTATATTTATCAGGTAATAAACTAAAAGGAACTGAACTTAACTTAGATTCGTTTAAACAACTAACTAAACTAAATTTAGGTGATAATAAACTAAGTATGTTACCTATTGAAATTTTTTCTATGCTAAATTTAGAAGAATTGCACTTATCAGACAACAAAATAAAGACTCTGCCTGATGAAATCAAAAATTTAAAAAATCTAAAAATACTTAGTTTAGCTGGTAATAAATTTAGTGAGCTTGAACAGAAAAGAATAAGAGAATTACTACCTAATTGTGAGGTGGTTTTTAAAGAAAAACCCTCTTATAAATATTAAAAATTTAATCTAATTCAATAGCCATCATAGAGGTCTTTAATTATGTTGAAAAAGCTTGTTATACCACACAGTCGCTCGGCTGTGCCGAGTGATTAATATTATTATTGTTTTTAACAAATACTATAAAGAAAAATAAAAAAAATGGCACATGGTAAAGTTGGAGTTAGTAAAGACAAAATGTGTAGCTACAAGCATACACATAACGGTGCGGTGCACATGATATACCAGGAAGTAGTTATGGAGGTTATGGAAGTGCTTATACATTAAGCCAAGCTTTTTGGGCTGGTATAATACAACAATTTGCATATAGAAGAGGTAGTAGTCAAAATTCAGATGGTTCAATTAATTATGAAACAATAAATGAAAACACAGGAACAACAGAGGTTAAATAAATTCAGTTTTTTAATATGTTTATTTTGTTTATTTGGGTTTGTCAACTCATTAATGGGGCAAAATATTTCTATTAAAAAAGCTAACGGCTTATATAAAGCTATAAATCTTAATATAGATAATGATAGTTTAAATTATATTCTAGCAGGCAATTTTAAACCAAAAATTTTAAATGATAGTGTAGTTTCGATATACAAAGCTAACTGTGTACCTGAATTAAGTTCTGCTTGTTCTTTTAGTATAATGAATTTATTATTTACAGATGGAAAAAAAATGATAGCTTCTTATGGGTTTTATGTGTCTTTTCCACATAGTAGATACTTTTTAAAAGTAAATAAAACTTGTGGTAAATGGGTGTTTAAATTAAACTATAATAATAAAGTATATACCGTAAAGGAAAAACTTAAAGATAATCCAAAAGATTTTGTTCAGTCTATTGCGGATAAGTTTAATGCTTTTGGAATAAAGGACTTGAAATGTGAATATACTGTAACCATAAAATAGCAAATGCTTTAGCATTGTTATGTAGCAGCTTGAAGCTTTAACACCTTAATCATAAATGAAATGATTTTTAAATACTAATGAAAAATATATCGATAATAATGTGTTGCTTTTTGATGGGAGTTCTATTCTCCTGCAATGGGCAACCGAACAATAATCACCAACTGAAAAAAGAAGTACAAGATTTAGTTAATGAACTGGATAGTATTTCAAAAATTGATACAACTCTTTATATTGACGATTCATATAGTTTTGAGATATTTAAAAAAATCCATATCCTTTCAAATCAACAAGATTTAATTTTTTTATTGGAACATGATAATTCCGTAATAAAAGGTTATGCATATTTGTCTTTAAAGATTAATGAGAATAACAATGCTGACACTTTGTATAAAAAATATTTTAAACCACTGAAAGTATGTGTGAATGATGTATGTAAAAAATACGCTATTGCTTCAGATGGCAGAAATTTTTCTATTGTTGATTTCTTCTATGATATGAAACCAAAAATCAATAGAATTAAAAATATTTTGAAGTTAAAAGGGCAAACTAAATTTATTGATGAGGAAGAAGAAAAAGTTATTAAAGAAGAAAATAAAATAAGAGAAGAACAAGGGTTACCGCTATTGGAAGAGCCTAATGTGCCTTAGCACTGTTCGTGAAATCTTGTAGCTTGACCACCGCTGAAAAAAAAACGAAGGTAGTTGATTTTAGGTAAAGTCAAGAGGTAAATGAAAGATTTTTTTAACAATACTTTCTTTTAAAAATGAAAATTGGAGTTGGTAGGTGGGATTAGATTAAATGTGTAGCTACAAGCTTACACATAACGGTGCGGTGCACACTTATTGGGATAACCAACTCAACTACCAAAAATTTAGAAATGTTATCACTAATCATACTAATCTTATTAAACAGTTGATGGTTTTAAATGATAAATCTGATAGCATAGATTTTAGTGTTAAGATTGACGCTAAACAACCTTTATATGTTACTTCTATTCGCTACACAGAAGAAGAGAAAAAAGAAATGTATCAAAAAGCTTTAGCCAATTGGGGAATTTTTACTTACATGACGGATACATTGGTTTACTCTAACAATCCGCATACACCATTTGGGTATCAGAGTAATGATCCGTTCGGAATGGATGAATGGTCAAATTCACAAGTAGTAAATTTACTAGCAAGTATAGATAAGAAAGGTAATTGCTTTGCATTAACCTCTTTATTTAAAATATTCTCTGAACGATTAAATAGTGGTGCTGAAATAAATATTGCTCCCGGACACATTTATATCCAACATCAAGACCACATGGGGGATTGGTACAATGTAGAATTGGCAACAGGGTCGCATCCAAGTGATGGTTCTATTCAAACACTAACTTTTACCTATTTAGAAGGGATTAAAAGCGGTATTGCATTGAGAAGATTAGATTTAAAACAAGATGTAGCTTTATGTCTAATATATCTCGCTAAAAGTTATGAGCATAAATTTGGCTCGAAAACAGATGATTTTTTGTTAAAATGTGCGGAATTAACTTTAAAATATGATGATAAGAATTTGAACGCTCAGTTATTAAAACATCAGGTACTAGCTGAACGGGTTGTTAATTATTCAATAGAAAAAGGAATTACGGAAATTAGTAAACTTTCTAAGGATAATGAGATAGCATCTACATATAAAGAGTTAGAAAAACAGACTTTGTTGTTATATGATTTAGGTTATCACCAAATGCCTATTGAAATGCAAAAGACTATTTTAGCAGGGTTGCAACATAAAAACGGAGACCAACCTATTATTGTAGAAAACCACACCCCTAATCCATTTACAACAATTGACGTTGCTCCTGAAGATAAAAGATACTCCACGCTTTCAGGAGGTTTGTTTGAAGAAGTACATCCGATAAGAAAATACGAAACATACAGAAATTTCGTTTTAGATACAGAAGAAAGAAAACTAAGTAAAATGAACTTAAATAGTGAAAATGAACTATTGATAGACCCTGTTGCTTTTGCATGGAGTATTGACCCGTTGGCACATGAATTTCCGAGTTGGTCGCCTTATGTCGCTTTTGCAGATAATCCTATTATTTATGTTGATCCTAACGGAAAATCTGTTAAACCAGCTACTACTGCTGCAAAACAAGTTTTTTTAACATCAATAGCATCATTAACAAATGGAGATAGTGAAGCAGCTAAATCTTTGTTTAATCTATCTGAAACTAAAGAATTTTTTGATAACGCATCAAATCAAACTATTTTTTCAACAAATGATTTTGGAGAAAGGGGGCAAAAAAAGTTTGAAAGAAGATTGAGAAGGTTAGGTTTGACAGATGCTCAAAATGAAGAAGCTAAGGCAATTTTTAAAGTTTTACAATCAGAAGCAATTGTTGAGTTAACAGTTATAACAGAGTCAAGTCTTCAAATAGGTAATGATATTAATACTGAAGACCCTGAAAAATCGCTAGTTGAGAATGGTAGTTTGAGAGCAATACAAAGAAGTGAAAATCCTGCTGAAACTACAGTGGAAGTGATGAAAGAACAAAATATTAAAGGAAGGGCAGGAAAAGGGACTTTTGCCTTTTTCTCAAATAACCCTCGTAATCCACCTTCTTCGGCAAACTCAAGAAATCTAATAGGAAAACTTATTATTAATTTGTTTGGAGAAACTAGTACAACAGGAAGTACAAGCATTACTCAAACAGATATAAATCAAGGGGTTAGAGAAGGGTTAAAGAACTTCAAAGATCAACAAAGTGGAAACTAAAAGTCGAAATTTATGAAATACTTTATTTTAACCATAACTTTAACTATTTCTATTTTAGCTAATAGCCAAATAATAAGAACTAAAGTTAATCATGGAAAAGGAAATGTAGAAAATATTCCTCCAACACAAGAACTAGAAATAGATTCATTAGCATTAGAACGAGGAATAAAAAAATTCAAACCTATTATCAACGATACTATTAGAATATCCTTTCCATTAAAAATTTCTGATGGAAAATGGGTAGCTTATTTTATAGAAGATACTACTAAAATAGCTTTAGAAGTAACATTTAAAAATTCAAAGTTAAATGGAAGTTCTATCTATTATTATCTGAATGGTAATATAATGTCAATGAGCCTTTTAAAAAACGATAGACTTCATGGAAAAGGATATTCATTTTATCCTAGTGGTATGATACGTTCAGCTTCTAATTATGTTGATGGAGAAATAAAAATTTCAATCGATTATAACGAAAATGGGGAAATAGAGAATTGTGTTGAATGGAGTGGGAATGGTCTTGACCGTAAATCTAAAAAAATAAAAAAGTGTTGCTTAAAGTAATAAATGTTAAATATACAACATTGTATTTGAGCCTTTTCCTGAAAAATGATTAAACATATTAAACTAATATTAGGAAGTCCATTACTTATATTTATACTTTCAACTCCCTTCTTTTCAAATGGTCAGAATACAACCGTTGTTGTCGCAGGAGATACAATTATGGTGCATGGATATAATCCTAATAATCAAGATTCAACTATTGTTGAACCAAACGATACAATTATTGTAGTTGGAAATAACCCAAAATATTATTTTAAAAATAGGTTTCAGCAATGGGAATTAAATTACAAACTTCCTAAAGGGACATACAAATTGTACCGACTTAATGAAAAATACAAGAAAAAGGTTCATACTGTTGGATATGAGGTTATGGAAAAAGAAATTGCAAAGAAAAAAAAGTATAGGGGGAATCTTTACAGAATAGTAACATTTGGAGACGATAGTTTAAGGACGGGGACTTATACTCTATATAGATATAATGTTAAAACAAAAAAAGACGTGTGTTACGGACTGATAAACTATTCTAAAGGAATAAAAGAAGGGATAGCTGTTGAATATTATAATGATGGTAAGATTAGAAGTGTAGGAAATTATAAAGATGGAAAAGAAGATGGTTCTTGGTTCTTTTTTGGTAACAATCCATTTGAAGTAACAGAGGTTAAATATGATAATGGGAAAAGGTTAGAATAATCCATTAAAAGCTAAGACCTATGAAATACTTTATTTTAACCATAACTTTAATTATTTCTATTTTAGCTAATAGCCAAATAATAAGAACTAAAGTTAATCATGGAAAAGGAAATGTAGAAAATATTCCTCCAACACAAGAACTAGAAATAGATTCATTAGCATTAGAACGAGGAATAAAAAAATTCAAACCTATTATCAACGATACTATTAGAATATCCTTTCCATTAAAAATTTCTGATGGAAAATGGGTAGCTTATTTTATAGAAGATACTACCCCACACAGTCGCTCGGCTGTGCCGAGTGATTAATATTATTATTGTTTTTAACAAATACTATAAAGAAAAATAAAAAAAATGGCACATGGTAAAGTTGGAGTTAGTAAAGACAAAATGTGTAGCTACAAGCATACACATAACGGTGCGGTGCACACTATCCTCAAAACCTATCTTTCTTATTTAGCAGTAAATTGTAAAGCATTTCTCTAGCTCTGAATAATTGAGCTTTTACAGTTCCTAAAGGAAGTTCTGTTGCTTCAGCAATTTCATCGTAAGATAATTCTCTAAAATAACGTAAAACAATCAATTGTTTGTAGCGTGGTTTTAAATGATCTACCATTTCACGCATAATTCTAATCTTTTGCTTACGCATAAATTTTTCTTCCGGATTTAAGTTGTTTTCCTTAATATCGAAAGTAGAATTATTGCCTTCACCATCTTCAAAACCTTTGTCTATAGAAAAGGTTATCATCTTCTTTTTACGGATAAAATCGATACAATTATTGGTAGCAATTTTAAACAACCAAGTGCTAAACGCATAATCGGGAGTATATTGGTGCAAACGATTAAATGCTTTACCAAAAGCTTCAATGGTTAAATCATCAGCATCATCTTGGTTCTTAACCATTTTAAGCATCATATAAAAAATAGAATCCTTGTACTTTTCTAATAGAATTGCATAAGCTTTTTCATCCTGATGGTCTCTTGCTTTCACAACTAATTCGTAATCTATTTGAGCTTTGGGAGATAAATTTTGACCTAATTCCATTGGGTTCTCTTTTTTATAAAATTTGAAATTACTAAAATTGGATTAAAAAACATAAAAAACAATTCAAAAATTGGTGTAAAAATGATAATGTCTTTATTTCCCAATTGCTTAGTAGAAAACCTAAAGATAAGCATTTGAATAATATATTTCAATACAAATAACCCAACTATTAGATGAATATGGGGGATTTTAAAGACCAATAAAAAAAATAAGCCTACAAAAATTAAATTGGAAAACATAAAAGTTCCCAACAGCAATTGGTGCTTTAATTTATAGTGTGTTCCACTTAAAAAATGTCGTTGTTTTTGGCGTATCCACTTATCAAAAGTAGTTTTTGGTTTAGAAATAGTATGGGCAGCAGCATTCAAAACAACTTGTGTATTGTTGTGGTTGGCAACTTCATTTACAAACAAATCATCATCACCAGAAATAATATGATGGTGAGAAGCAAATCCTTTATTGTTAAAAAACACATCGGTATGGTAACTTAAATTTCTTCCAACGCCCATATATGGAAGTTTACGTAAAGCAAAAGAAGTATATTGAATTGCCGTATAAAAAGTTTCGAACCGTATTAATTTGTTTAACAAACTTGGTTGTTGTTCGTAATTGCCAATGCCTAAAATTATTTTCTTTTGAGGATTTTTGTAAGCTGTCATTAAGCTTATCCATTGATTTGAAGTGGGTTTGCAGTCTGCATCGGTAAGCAACACTATTTCATTTTTTGCTGCTTTTATTCCTAAAGTTAGGGCAAATTTTTTATTGCCATAAAAACGGTCATTATCAGGAACTGTAACAATTTTAAGGTTGTTGTTTTGCAACGAAAATGCTTTTAATACATCTTGTGTGTCATCTAAAGAGTTATCATTAACAACAATAACTTCAAAATCGGGATAATCTTGAGCTAAAATAATTGGTAAAAACTCTAACAAATTTTCTCTTTCGTTTTTGGCACAAACTATTACAGAAACAGGTGCAGCTTGTAGCTGGACAGTAGGCTGTTTGTAAAAAGCAATTTTAGCAAAAAAGTAGAGGTTATAAAATACCTGAATAAAAAAAGCTAAGATAAATGTTATGATTAACCAATCCCAAATAGAGTGGGGAGGAAGGAAAGAAAAAATGTCTTTTAGCAAATCTTGCATTATAAATATAATTCAATGTCAAAAATAAAGAGCGATGTCCGTACTAAATAATTATCTTTGGCGAAGTTTTTAGACATGCATCGTTAATAAGTTTAATATTTAATAATGAAGGCACTTTCCCCCTCTTTTTAAAGAGAGGGGGGAGAAGTTATCGCAAGATAACTTTGGGGTGAGTCAAAAAAAAAGAGTAAGAAAAAAACAAAAGCTACACTTCTATTTCAAGCATTTGCTTGGAATATGTTCTTAAAATAAAGAAGTTTACTAGGTGAGTTGAACACAAATTTTCTTAAATATGAACAACAATTAAAAGATAATAGCAACTATAAATGAAATTTAAATTAGAAAAGAAAGATCCGCAATCAAAAGCGAGAGCAGGAGAGATTACTACCGACCATGGAATTATAAAAACACCTATTTTTATGCCTGTGGGAACAGCTGCAACCGTAAAAGGGGTTCATCAACATGAATTAGAAAACGACATTAATGCACAAATAATTTTAGGAAACACCTATCATTTATATTTAAGACCAAAATTAGATGTTATTGGAAAGGCAGGTGGTTTACATAAATTTATGAATTGGGATAAACCAATTCTTACCGATAGTGGCGGATATCAAGTATATTCGTTGTCAGGACGAAGAAAAATAAAAGAAGAAGGAGCAACCTTTTCTTCTCATATTGATGGTTCCAAGCATTTGTTTACGCCTGAAAATGTAATGGATATACAACGAACCATTGGAGCGGATATTATTATGGCTTTTGATGAATGTACACCTTATCCGTGCGATTATAAATATGCCAAAAACTCTATGCACATGACGCACCGTTGGCTTAAACGTTGTTGCGAAAGATTTGATGAAACAGAAGGGTTGTATGGTTATAGTCAAACACTTTTCCCAATAGTTCAGGGGAGTGTTTACAAAGATTTAAGAAAGCAATCAGCCGAAAAAATTGCTTCTTTTGAAAGAGAAGGAAATGCCATTGGTGGACTTTCTGTTGGAGAGCCCGATGATGAAATGTACGAAATGTGCGAAATTGTAACGAATATTCTTCCCGAAGATAAACCTCGTTATTTAATGGGCGTTGGTACACCAATAAATTTGTTGGAAAATATTGCTTTAGGAATAGACATGTTTGATTGTGTGATGCCTACCAGAAATGCTCGTAACGGAATGTTATTTACGCAAAATGGCTTTATCAACATCAAAAACAAAAAGTGGGAAGCAGATTTTTCGCCAATAGATGCTGATGGAACAAGTTATGTAGATACTTTTTACTCAAAAGCGTATCTTCGTCATTTAATTATTTCTAAAGAAATATTAGGAGCTCAAATTGCTACCTTACATAACTTAAGTTTTTATCTTTGGTTAGTAAATGAAGCAAGGGAACATATTTTGTTAGGAGATTTTACAACATGGAAAAATAAAATGGTAAAACAATTGGCAACTAGGTTATAGTTTAAATGAAGATTATTGACGCATATATTATTAAAAAGTTTTTAGGAACGTTTGCCTTTACCATACTTCTTATTATTCCTATTATCATCATATTTGATTTATCGGAAAACCTACAAACTTTTATTGAGCGAAAAGCTTCTGTGTCAGCAATATTCTTAGATTATTACCTCAATTTCGTACCGTTTTTAATTAATCAGTTAAGTCCTATTTTTATTTTTATTACGGTAATTTTCTTTACTTCTAAAATGGCGAGTAACTCAGAAATTGTTGCCATACTTGCCGGTGGAGTAAGTTTTAGAAGATTGTTGAGACCTTATTTAATATCGGCAACCCTACTTACTATCATTTCTTTTTACCTTAACAATTTTGTTATTCCTGAAGCCAATAAAGAAAGAATTGCTTTTGAAGAAGTGTATAGAAAAAATAAGTTTAGAAATGTAGATAGAGATATTCACATGCAAATAGATAAAGAAACCTTTATTTATATGTCGAGCTATAATGCAGATATAGATATGGGAATAGATTTTTCTATTGAAAATTTTAATGAAGAAGGAGAATTAACTTACAAACTAATTGCAGACAATGTAATTTGGGATACCATTACTCATAAATGGCACATTGGCAATTACTACGAAAGACATATAAATGGCTTAGATGAAGTGGTAAATACAGGTGCTTATAAAGATACAACACTTAACTTAAAACCTGAAGAGTTTAAAAGAAGAAAAAGCTTTGTTCAAACAATGGGCTATCAAGAATTAAACGATTTTATAGATGAAGCTGTTTTTAAAGGTTCAGAAAAAATTACTCGTTATTTGGTAGAGCGACAAACAAGGTTTGCTTATCCTTTTGCTACATTTATTTTAACGGTAATAGGGGTTTCTATGTCGAGCAGAAAAGTTAGAGGAGGAATAGGTTTACATATAGGATTGGGTTTATTGATAAGTGCTTCTTATATTTTATTTATGCAAATATTTACATCGTTTGCCCTTACCTCTGGGGCTTCTGTTTTGGTAGCCGTATGGACACCTAATGTGTTGTACGGATTATTAGCCTTGTATCTTTTAAAAATTGCTCCTAAATAGCTATGTTACAAGTAATAATTATCTGGTTATAACCAACTTTTTTTGGTAATTGCATAGTAGTTATAAAGTTAGCTGAGCATCTAAATTAGTTGCAACTAAATTAACAGAATAAGGAAATTTATAATTATCAATTTCATCACCTTTTAGCCAATTGATTTCATCTTCTGGATTTAGTATTACAGGCATTCTTTTTTTTCGGTGTATTTCAGCCATAAGCTCATTAGCCTCCGTTGTTATTATTGCATAAGAGTTTATAATTTCTCCTGTATCTTCATTTATCCATTGGTCATAAATTCCGGCATAAGCATAGAGTTCATCATTAGGTAAACTAATTAAATATTTCTGCTTGTTTTTACCTTTATTGTCTAACCATTTCCATTCATAAAATCCATCTGCAATAATTAAACATCTATTTTTTATGTTGTGCTTAAATGATGCTTTTTCTTTTATGGTTTCTATACGAGCATTAAGCGTGTATTGTCTTATATCTATATTGTTACTCCATTTGGGTATTAAGCCCCAATTAAATAGTTGTACTTTACTGGTGTTGGTATTGGTAATTATTGGAGTTTTAGGGTAGGAAAAGCCGTTAAACTCTGTTTGACTTTCAAACAATGTTATATTTTCTACTGTGGCATTAAAACGCTTTTCTACTGTTTGGGCTTTTTTACTTTGTTTAGAGTGAAAACACATTATACATTAATTTCTATAACTTCATCTAATTTAGTAGTATATCTCGGAGAAAGTTTTTCTTGTTTCATTTTCCAAGTTCTACCTAAATCTTGAACTGCTAATTTAATCTTTTTTTTTCCTATTGAAAGATTTATTTTATCCATTACACTCATTATTTTTTCGTGTTTTGGATTTTCTTTTACAAAAAAGTTGAGTTGTTTTTCTTGCTGAGGTGTAATGCCCATAACAACTACACCTGCTTTTTTATACTGGTATCCCTGCTTGTAAATTGCTTTTAATCCAATGGAGGCATATTTTATTAAATCAATACTAGAGTTGGTTGGGTAATCAGTTTTTATCACAATATTTTTACTATACTGCGTTAGGTCTTTTCTATGTTCGTTAGTAAGCACAAACACCATTAGTATATTGCAGCAGCCTTTTTGCTGTCTTAATTTTTCTGCACAAGTGGCTGCAAATGTTGATACTCTTTCGTTAATAGATGCAATATCGGTTAACATTTTATCAAAAGAACGAGTAGTTGCTATTGCTTTTTTCTTTTGAGCATGTTCTAAATCTAAAGTAGGTAATCCTGATAATTCTTTTTTTAACCTCAATCCTACAATTGATAATTCTTTTTTTACAAACTCGTCAGGTAATAAAGTAAATTCATAAGCATTAGTTACCCCATATTTGTTTAACCTTTTGCTTAATCTTCTGCCTATACCCCAAACATCTTCAACTTTAAGCCATTTCAAAGCTTTTATACGTTTTTCATCACTATCAATAATATAAACTCCTTTAGTTTGGTTGGGATATTTTTTTGCAATCCTATTGGCTACTTTAGATAATGCTTTAGTTGGAGCAAAGCCAACACTAATTGGTATGCCTGTTCCTTTATAAATGGTGTGTTTAATATGTTCGCCATATTGTTGTAAATCGTAAAACTGAAAACCAATAAATTTTAAAAAGGCTTCGTCTATACTATATATTTCAATATCAGGGGTAAATTCTCTAAGTAAATTCATTACTCGATTACTCATATCTCCATATAAAGCATAGTTGGATGAAAAAACATTTACATTATTATTTGCAAACACTTCTTTAAACTTAAAAGCGGGTGCTCCCATAGGTATGTTAAGGGCTTTTGCTTCATTACTTCGGGCAATTACACAGCCATCATTGTTAGATAGTACCACAATAGGCTTACCAACTAAGTCGGGTCTAAAAACTCTTTCGCATGAAGCGTAAAAGTTATTACAGTCAATTAGTGCAAACATTTAGTAAACAGATTTGATAATATAAGTAACCATACCCCAAACAATAAAATCGTTGTCTTGGGTTACTTTTATTGGCTGGTAGTTTTTGTTTTCTGCCATCAACCAAATAAAATTGTTGTCTTTTTTAATTCTTTTTACGGTAAATTCACCATCAATAAAGCAAACTGCAATTTTACCGTCAAAAGGTTGTAAGGATTTGTCTATTATTAATAAATCACCGTTATTAAAACCAGCATCTTGCATCGAGTCGCCTTTTACTTTCCCGTAGAATGTAGTTGAAGGGTGTTTTATTAATTCTTTGTTTAAATCTATGGTAAGCTCTAAAAAATCATCAGCAGGAGAAGGGAAGCCAGCACTTATACCAGCTTCAACAAAAGGTAAGGCTAACTCAGAAGAGGTTTTTGATCCAAAAATAGAAAGCTTATTGGTATGGTATAATTGCATTAATTTCATGTGTTTATAGTTGTTTTATTAAATTGGTTATATGTAATTGTTTATTACATAGTATTGCATTTTAAATGTATCCATGAACTTGCGTTTCGCTAATAATCATTCTCTTGTGCGTTAAACTTTTTAGCATGGTTCGTTTTTTAACAACAAAATTAAGCTAATTATTTTGGTTTTTACAACTACAAATTGTAGTTTAACTAGGTTTTTATTAAATCATAACAGGTTAGTTTTTATGTAAGAGAAAATAAAAAAGGCAACAAATTTAGAACCTTACTTAAGAGAGAGCTTATATGGTAAGCTAAATTCAAATTCTTTAAACTAAAGAAATAGCATTGTACAAATAGGAATAAAAAAAAACCTCAACTAATTATTAATTAAATAGTTGAGGTTTTTTATTGTGGAGTCGGAGGGATTCGAACCCTCGTCCAAACAAGGAACTCGTAAGCTTTCTACATGTGTATTCTTTTATTAATTGTTAGGAAGAAAACAGGTAAAAGACAACCAATTTTAATCTTAAGTTTCTGTTGTTTAACCTATGCTTAGAAACATCACAAAGGCTAGTCTGAAAATTTGATACTCCTTAGCCAAAAATAAACAGACAATATTTTTGAGGAGTAATGGTCCTGCCTACTGTACTTCAGCGAGGATGAAGGTTATCCGACTTGGTCGTGATTACGCAGCCATTGCATAGTTATCTTCGCCAGTTAGCGATTTGAGAGCCGATATTTACGAGCCAACTCACAATGCTCGACATGCTTACCTAGTCATTCATCTTGCTGTCAAAGCCAAAAACGACCCCATTTGGTAATATTTAAAGAACTTACACAAAGTTAATCTTTTTTAATGATATCATACGTTAACAATTACTAAAAGAAGCGTTTTAGTATATTTGCCAATTATTAATTTTTTATACCAAATTACTTATGAAAATTGGCATTATAAAAGAAGGGAAAATCCCTAGCGATGAACGAGTTCCTATGTCTCCTAAGCAATGTGCTGAAGTAAAAGCAACATTTCCTAATGTAGAATTAGTGGTGCAAAAAAGCAATGTAAGAAGGTTTAAAGATGAGGAGTATGCTAATGCTGGAATTACTCTTGTTGATAATGTTGATGATTGTGATGTATTGATGGGTGTAAAAGAAGTGCCTATTAGAGAGTTAATTCCAAATAAAACGTATTTCTATTTTTCGCATACCATAAAAAAACAACCTTATAATAGAGCTTTGTTATTAGAAATGCTAAAGAAAAATATTAGTATGGTAGATTATGAAGCAATTACTAATGTTGACGGTAGAAGATTAATAGGTTTTGGGAGATATGCCGGAGTTGTGGGGTGTTACAACAGTTTTTTTGCTTACGGTAAAAGAGAAAAAACTTTCGATTTAAAAAGAGCTTATTTGTGCGATGATAGAAAGGAAATGGAAGCAGAGTTAAAAAAAGTAAAACTGCCTACAAATTATAAAATTGTGATGACAGGTGGAGGTAGAGTAGCAGGAGGAATTATTGAAATATTAGAGGTTATCGGTATTAAAAAAGTAACTCCAAACGAGTTTTTAAACCAATCATTCAGTGAGCCGGTATATACGCAGCTTAATGTTCAGGATTATAATAAACGAAAAGACGGAAAAGCGTTCGATTCGTCAGATTTTTTTAATCACCCAACGGAATTTGAAGGGGATTTTTTCCGATTTGCAACAATTGCCGACATGTACATTTCAGGGCATTTTTGGGATGAAGAAGCACCCTTTATCTTTTCTCGTGAAGATGCAAAATCACCTAAATTTAACATAAAAGTAGTTGGAGATATCAGTTGCGATATTGATGGACCTGTTGCTTGCACATTAAGACCATCAACCATTAAAGAGCCGCTTTATGGTTACGACCCTCAACAAGAAAAAGAAGTAATGTTTGATAGTGCTGATGCTATTACTGTTATGGCAGTAGATAATTTGCCTTGTGAATTACCCAAAGATGCTTCTGCTGATTTTGGCAGAGAGTTTATAGATAATGTATTGCCACATTTACTTAATGATGAATTAGGCATTATAAAAAATGCTACCATTTGCGAAAATGGTGATTTAACCGAAACCTACGAGTACTTGAGAGATTACGTTGAAGGGAAGTAAGGGATATATTCTTATTTGAGATGTTTACTGGATAAAAGCAAAAGCTAAACATGTTTTTATTATGTGTTTATGCTGGTAAAGATTAAAGGTTAATTAAACCTCGCTTTACTTTTAACACCACCAAATGGGTTAGGGTAAACGTATCTTAATGAAATTTCATAAGCACCTTGTCCACCTGAAGCATCGTTTAATGAGGAAGTATTTACATCATAACTAAAAGTGATGTTGTAATTATCAATTTCAAAACAAATCATAGCAACAACTGCATCTTGCCATCTGTAAAATAAACCGCCACCCATAGCCATTCCTTTTACATTTTGTGTGTATTTAGATTCTTCTTTAAATTTATACAACACATTAGAACCAAACATTATTTCATTTATAGCTCCTTGTCGGGAATAGTATAGGTAAGGCAATACCGTAAATTTAGGATTTAAACCAACAATTGCATTGGCATGCCAAATCCAACGGTAATGTAATTGGTCGGCAAAAACATTCTGAAACTCAAAATCGGGTTTGGTTAAGTGATGCATAGAAATACCACTGTTTATCAGCAATTTTTTTCCCGAAAGGTAATTTTCATCGTTTCTGTAAGTCCAAACAATTCCAGAGGTATAATCGGTAGTGCCAAACGATAATTTATCGCTACCATTACCCTCATTAGAAGTAAGTGCTGAGTTGTACTGAAAGCCATCGTACTGGCTGCCCCATTTAAGCGAGGCAATAGAAGTAGAACGCTGAAAATAACCACCCTGAACTCCTAAACCAAGTGTGTTTTTATCATTAATATTTACATGATAAGCAACACTAAGGTTGGCTTGAGTAGTTTTTGTTTGCGATTCTCCGGCTTCATCATTAAAAAAATAGATACCTCCAGCAAAGTAGCCTTTTTTACTATTGTTTTTAGGTTTGAAATTCATATCAAAACTAGCCATCATGGTATTAAAAGGAGTAGTTACACTTCCCCATTGGCTACGGTAGTTCAAAATTCCACGCATGGTATATTCCGAACCAGCATTGGCAGGATTAACCAGTAAGGGGGTCATGTGTGTTTGACTTAAGTGAATATCTTGAGCAAAAACGCTGCTTGCAAAACACATCAATATGGGTAGTAGTAGTTTTTTCATCTGTTTTTAATAGCTAACTTCTTATTTAAAGATAGTAACATCTCCTTTCAACTCTATTTCTTCACCGTTAATTAACTTCGCCTGGACAGTATAGGCATAAACTCCAGAGTTAAGGTAAGTTCCGTTGTAAAATCCATCCCAACAACCATTTATATCTTCCGTTTCATAAATTAAAGCACCCCAACGAGAATACACTCTAAACAATACTTCTGATAAACAGTTGCTATATACTTTTAAACAATCATTA
The DNA here is from genome assembly GCA_937901255.1 of uncultured Flavobacteriales bacterium. Taxonomy (GTDB): domain Bacteria; phylum Bacteroidota; class Bacteroidia; order Flavobacteriales_E; family Vicingaceae; genus BRH-c54. The sequence goes on from CALCHN010000029.1 coordinate 68,463, forward strand.
TTGCCATCACCATTAGGTGAGAAAGCATTAGGCACATAAACTTCTCCGCAAGTTTCATCAACAAAAACAGTTACACAAGCTGAGTTAAAACATCCGTCTTTTTGCGTTTGTACACAGTAGGTAGTCGTTTCTCTTGGCGAAGCTGTCGGGTTAGGACAAGTTGCACAAGATAGATTATCACTTGGTGTCCAAACAAAAGGAGGAGTACCTTGAGCATAAATAGGAGTGGATTGTCCCATCATGATAGTGGTATCTGCGTAAGCATTTATAGTTGGTAAAGGTTTTACCTGAACAGTGTAAGAAGTACTGTCAACACATCCGTTAGTGGTAACAATAACAGTGTAAGTGGTAGTATCGTTTGGCATCACACTTATGGTAGAAGTGGTGTCTGTGGTACTCCATAAATAAGAGCCTCCACCAGTTGCTGTAAGTTGGGTGGTTTCTCCATCGCAAATAATATCTGTTCCTGTAATGGTTGCTACCGGCTGAGGAATTAAATTTACGGTATGCTGAGCAGAATCTATACAACCAAAAGAGCTTGTACCAACTACAGTATAAGTAGTGGTAATTGTTGGAGAAACTGTAGTTGATGGTGAAGTAGCACTATTACTCCAAACATAAGAAGCTGCTCCTGTAGCGGATAAGGTAGCAGAACTTCCTAAACAAATAGAATCATTTCCAGTAATGCTAATGTTAGGCAGCGGATTTACTGTTACGGTTACGTTTGTAGAATCAAAACAACCATTAACATTGGTAACAACTACACTATAGGTAGTGGTGGTTGTAGGAGTAACAGTTATGGCTGCTGATGTGGCTGAAGTATTCCATAAATAGTTAGTACCTCCACTAGCGGTTAGTGTAGTAGAATCTCCTACACAAATAGTGGTATCTCCTGAAATAGTAGGAGTAGGTAAAGGATGTACAGTAACCGTAAAATAGGCTGTATCAAGACAACCACCAACATTTACTTCTACCCAATAAGTGGTAGTTGTTGTTGGTGAAATAATTAATGAATCTAGGGTAGAGTTATCGCTCCAAGTGTAAGTTCCACCACCAGAAGCGTGTAAAACTAAGTTTTCGCCTAAGCAAATACTTGTATCGTTAGCAGTAATACTTGCTGTAGGTTGGGTTAATATTTGAACTGTTGTAGTGTCATAACCTACACAACCATTTGCATCTGTTCCTTCTACCCAATATGATGTTGGTGTGTTTGGATTTACATTTCTAGGATTGGTAGTAGTATTGTCATCCCAAACATAGGTGTTTCCACCAGATGCGGTTAAAGTAGCTGTAGAGCCATTACAAACACTTACAGGATTTCCATTATTAATTTGAATAGTAGGATTTGGGTTTACCGTTATGGTTTTTGTCATGGTTTGTTTGTTACCACAAACTCCTTCTACCACTAAGGTATAAGTGGTGGTAGTTGATGGTTGTACGGTAATGTTTTGAGTAGTATCTCCACCGGGCATCCATAAATAAGAAGAAGCTAAATCAGGTCCAAATAAAGTAGTAGTATCTCCATAGCATATATTTGGTCGGGGTACAATTATGTCAGGAAATTGAATTCCTGAGTTAGCAGTAATGGTATAACTGCAAATATCTCCAGCATAACCATCTATCATTAAGTAATAATCATTACCAATGGTTAGGTTATTAGCAGTAATGGTAAAGTTGGTAGAACTTTCTTCAAAGTTAGATACAGGAGTGAAATTGCAACAATTAGTAGCTTCAAATATTTGCATTTGAATACCTCCTGAAGGATAATTTCCTACCCAACAATTACCAATGGCAACGTTAAGAATAGCTGTTGTATTTCCTGCTGTAAATTTTATCCAAGAGTTATTATTAATTTGAACATCAAACAGAGGAGAACCTGTTCCCCAAGAACCAGCTTGCCCAAAAATTCCTCCAGTATTTGTTCCTGGAGTAAAAGTATAAGTGGGAGGGTCGTTTAACTCTGCATTTCCTCTCATGTTACAAGGTCTATCAGGTGTGTAAGCTGCACTAGTAGTTCCACTATAACCGTTTAAATCACAAATGTATAGGGCTGTAGAGCAAAAATCATTTACAGGAGAAGCCACACAAATTCCAAAATTTCCTGTGGTTGTTCCAAATCCCCAATACCTAATATAATAAGTAGCACCTGGTGTTAATCCTGTTGCAGAGATAAAAGGTTTAAAGTCGTTTCCTGATCCGGGGTAGTTATAATCGTCAGAACAAGCTATTTGAGTTAAACTACCACAAGTTCCACTATATAAAGCCATCACACCATCATTAATTCCAAAATTTAGTTGAGTTGTAATAGAAATCTGACCATTTGCAGGAACTACTACACTAAACCAAACATCAGCACTTCCAGCACCAAAACCACCTTGTTGTGGAGCAGAACCACCTGCACAGGCTGATGGAGTAGGAGCTCCCATTGATGCAGTAGCACCAACTGTTGAGAATTGTAAGAAATTACAATCTGAATTAACAGTAGGCAAAGCAATTGCATTACAAGGTTCATCATTAGTCGGTATTGTAGATGCAGAAGGGCCTGTTATACAAATGTCAAACGGATATCCACCACCACCATAATAATCATAAACTCTAACAAAATAAATGTTTCCAGGAATTAATCCTACTGCATTTATCACTTCATTTCCATTCATAAATCCAGAATCTTCGCATTGAATAGAATTTAAACCACCACAGCTTGTTCCAGAAAATAGTTCTAATACGGGATCCATAGATGAGGATGGGTTTACTGTAATAGTTGCCGTTGAATTAACTGCTGTAAAGCTAAACCAAACATCATCATCTGCATTTCCTGTACACCCTAGCATTGATTGTGTAGCACCAACAGATGTGGCACTTGTGTTTATACAGGTGGTGTTTACCAATAAATTGGTGGCATTTCCACAATTATCATTACTTGGAGCAGGAGGAGGGTTAGTAACACAAATGGTAAAAGTTCCTGAACCAGAACCTGTACCATAGTGATAAACTCTTATTCTGTAAGTATTTCCAATGATTAAGCCAGTAGCATTAATGGTTTCTGTTTGTCCTGTAAAACCTTGGTCCATACACGACATGGAAGTTAATGAAGAACAAACATTAGAAAATAATTGCACTACAGGATCCATAGTAGCACTAGGAACAACAACAATTTGATGAGAGGTGTTGGTGGCAACAAATTGATACCAAACATCATCATCGGCATTACCTACACAACCCGGTATATTTTGGGTTGCTCCAATAGTAGTTCCTGATGTTGGAGAAGAACAGTTAGTAGTAACACTTATAGAGGTAGCAAAAGAACAATTATCTGCCTGAGCAAATAAATTATTGCTTACAACTACAATTGTAAATAGTATAAATATTTTAAAGACTTTCATAAATAAGGACTAAGGTTTAATAGTTTCAAACTTTATTTCTTTTGGCATTAAACCGTGCTTAGAAATAATTTTTTTTAAATCGGTAGGCTGAAAAAGTATATCTCCTTCAGATTTTCTAGGTTTTTCTTTTACAATTACCACTAACTGACCTAATTGTTTTTCTTCTTTATATTTTATTTTAGCCTCAGAAACATTTACTAACTGATTAACTTCTGCTTCTATTTGAGATATGGTTGAGGCAGGTAATTCTCCAGAAAAATCGTAATAATACATGGTAGTTATTTCTTGTTGAGTGCTCGCTGTAGTTTGAGCAAATAAAAAGGTAGAACCAATTATTATAAGGTTAAAAAATAGAATTAATGGTTTTAAAAGTTTCATATCAATGATTTATAAATAATTAACAAAAGGGTAAGCAAATGTATAAAATTTTAACCATAGAAAGCAAATGTTTTTTTTGTTCCACTTAAAATATAACATTTACTTTAATTTGAATTTAAATGAATTTTTGAATTCAGGGAGGGAGGATAATGAAAATAAAGAAGGTTGGTTGAAAGATTTATTAAATTAAAAACGCTTGGATGGCAATTACAATCCATCCAAGCGTTTTCCTCTACTTGCCGCCATTATTTTTTAAATCAGTAATACAATTTTGGTCTAAATCAGGAATATTTCCTCCAACTAAGTTGCCAATAATATCGGTGGTTTCTGTAGCATAGTACATTAAGCATTGTTCATTATTGCAATGATGTCCGTGGTTGGTATCCTGATGATTGGTTTGCATAGAAGTTCCATTGTTTACTAACCCCAATACATGACCAAACTCGTGGTTGATAATTGTTGTTTCTAATACTTCATTGCTAGGTTGTGTAATTCCACCAGAGTAATCACTAACTGTTTTTTGAAATATTGCTATAGATGTAGCACCATAGGCCATTCCTAAATATTTAGTATTATCGGTATCCTGAATGTAACCTGCATCTAAAAACAAAATATGAACAGTTAAAATATCTCCCAAAGGAAAGTGTTTTCTGTGCATTTTTTCCAAATAAACAACATCGCTATGAGAGAAAGATGATTTTCTTGGAGAAGGAATACTTTTCATAGTTACTTTAACTCCTTTAGGTTTTTTTAATCTTGCTGAAAGAAAGTTAACCATGTTATTTACTGCTTCTTCAGTTGGCATATAACCTTGTACATAGTTAATTTCTACAATTAACATTTTGTACTTTTTGTCAGACAAGAAATCTGCTGGTTTAATATATCCCGTGCTTGGTGTTAAAGAATCGTCTTTTTTACATCCAAAAGTAAAACTAACAATAGCTAACAAGATGATTATTCTTATATAGTTCATGATATTTTAGTTTTATGGATTAATAAATTAAAGCTAGGTTACTATTTAGTAATACTCAACATTTTTTATTTTAATTACTGGTTTTAATCTAAACGATCCATCACCCTCAACTACAACAGATTGTTCAGCATCAAAATCTACCAAAATACTAATGGTTTTATTGGCTACTATATTAAATGGAGTAACAATTTTTAACCCTGTTTCATCTTGACTAGATAATTTTAGCGGATAGATGGAGTCTGTTGTGGCAACAGTATTTTGTTGTCCTAAAATTAATCTCATTTGGGTAATTTTTCCTACAGATAAATCTTGAGGATCGACAATTACTACCGAAACATCATTTTGCAAGTCGAGTAAGTTATAAATTCCGGCATTGGTATTTAAGGTTACCCAACCATTAATGTTGTTATTGTTGGCATAGTGCACCTGAACTTCTTGTACTTCAACATTTACTTCTGTAAAATTTGCAGGTGCATCGGTCATTTTTATCATCATTTTACCTTTGTTCATTTCTTCTTTAGTACATCCAACAATAAATAATCCTATTGTTAATGCAGTTAGTATGAACATTTTTATCATTGTTTTCATGGCTATTTTTTTTTAAAGGTTATTATTATAAGCTTAATTTTTACTCACCCCAAAGTTATTTTGCTCTAACTTATTCCCCTCTCTTTAAAGAGAGGGGTTAGGGGAGAGTTAATAACAAGCTTTTTATTTTTTCAATTGCATAAAAGATTATTAAAAGGTTACTTTTATTCCTAATCCTGGATCTAAAGAAGTCCAAACTCTACCGTTAGAAATTACTTCAACGTAAGGTTTTACATCTAAACTAAGTGCAAATGGAATAGAAGGGATTTTGTATTCCATACCTATAATACCATCAACACCTAAGCCTATGTTTCCATCATTGTATCGGTAATACCTATCGTTTCTGTAATAAACTAATCTTCTTCCAGCTTCAAAAGCTACGTGTCCACCAGCACCATAATACCAATTTAGTCCGGCTACATCAAAAGCAGGTACATGTTTTTCGTATAGAAGAGTAACACTTAATCCGTGACTCCAAACACCGACAATTCCTTCTAAAGCGGTGCTACTACCAACAAATTGTTTGATGGTTAAACCAGAAGTTTCTCCAGCTCTTAATCCAATTGCGGTTTTATAGCTGGTTGAATTAATTGCCAAATCAGGTATTTTATCACCGTCTTGAGCATTTACATTTACAGTTAAAAAAACTGCCATTAATACTGCGGATAAAATTTTTGTTGTTTTCATGATTTCTTCGTTTTTATGGTTTGACCAACCTTAAAACCAACTACATACCAATTTGGCACGAGAAGTATAAAATACTGAAATAGAAATAGTTATTATTCTTTTGGGATGTGCCACTTTTTCAAAAATAAAAAACCATTTTCAAAATGAAAAAGATAATTATTTAAACAATGTTTTATGAATGGTAGTAACTAGAATGCCAGGTTTAATTGTTTTGTTCCAAGCGGATGCTTGAAATAGAGGGGGTGGTGTCTGTCATTTTTTTAATTATACGCAATTTATATATTAGGAATAACCTTCATCAAACCCATCCCCAAACATACCAAAAATACTTTAAAAAGTTCTTTTTTAGATAGGTGTAATAAATAAAACATCCCGAAACTTATAAGCTTCGGGATGTTCTGTTGAGTGAAATTAAGGAGATTAGGGTTATTTGTTAGCTAAACTTACTTGACTACTTTCTTTGGTTTCAATTACTAAGAATTTACTTTTTTCCCAAAATAAATCGGGGTTAGTAATTTTAATGTAGTTTACTATACCATTTTCCTCTATCAACTCGTAACTATCTGTTGAATGGTTGGTAATAATTTCAGCTTTTTTACTATAAACAGGAATGGTTTTTACATTTCGTTTATCTACTTGTATAAAATCGCCTTTTTCAAAATCTTCTTGCAACGATTTAGTAGCTCCAATTCCTATAATTCCACCTTCTTTAGCAACAATTTTTGATTCTTTTAACTCATCAAAAGTACCGGTTACATAAAAAGCCATGTTAATGGTATCATCTTTTTGTGCAATTACCTTTTCGGTATCTTCCAACAAAAACTTTTGGTGTTCATTTTCTAAACTCAAGAAATTGTTTTCAACGGTTAACTCTTCTATGTTTTTTGCAAGCAAATCATTGGCTTTTTTAAGCTCGGCAGTTTGTGCCTCATAATCTTTAATTTTTTTATTAAGACCTGCTATTTTTTTACCAAAAGAAGCCAACCTTTTGTTTTTATCGGTTACCTGACTGTTAAGGTCTTCAATAATTCTTTTGTTTTCTGCAATTAAGTGTTCTATAAAGTTAATTTCTTGCTGAATTCTTTCTTTTTGAGTTGTGCCTGTTTCAATATTGCCTTCGTCAAAGTTGAATTTCAGGTTATTTTCTGTTGCTGTAATTTGAGCTAAATTGGCTTCAATTTGATCGAAAGATTGCTGAACATGTTCTTCCATAGCAAGTTTTTCGTGTTCAAAAAATTCCTGAAGCTGAACATTTTCATCGTATTGTTTGTAGGCAAAAAATGTTGCCCCTAAGGCTGCTACAATAAAAAATGTTAGTAGTACATTTTTAAGCATTTTGTTGTTACTTTTTTCTTTTGTTTTCATGATTTCTAATTTTTGGTTTAACATATTTATTTAATTTTTAAGTTGATTTTTATTGGATTTTATTTATACTAATTCTTCTTGTTCTTCTTTAAATTCTTTGGTAAGCAGTTTTTGTAAAACAGCTCCCAATCTATCTTTAGAGTTTACTGTTTTATCTATATAGTCATAAACTCCTTGTCTCATTAATTCACTTGTGGTATGTGCATTTTGCTGAGAACTCATCATTATTATTTCACAATTATGACAGTGTTTTTTAGCTGCTTTTACTATATCCGCACCAGTAAGTATATCATCTTCATCATCATTCTCTAAGTAATAATCGAGCACCATAATGTTCGTGTCGTCTTCTAACTCTTCAATACAATCGTGTGCATTTAGGTAAGATTTTATCTCAAAATCAAATTCTGGATAAACAGCCGAATTACACAATGTATTTAAATAATGAGTAAGTGCTTTGTTGTAATATAAGTTGTCTTCAACAATTACAATCTTTAATTTTTTCTTTGTTCTCATTGTTTTCATGGCTATTCGTTTTAATTGTTCGAATAGGGTTATTCCATTCTTATGCCATGGGTAGGGGTAAAAAATAAACCACTGAATTTCAGTGGTTTATTTTGTTTGAGAAACTTAGGTAGTTTCCATTATGAAGAAATGATTTTCAAAATGAAAATACTAAACGGTTTGAGGCAGGTATTTTTGAACACAGTCTAGTACCGAGTTATAGATATCATCCACTTCTTTATGGATGACGCAACAGATACCACTGGCTTTCATTTTTTCAATAATGTTGTAATCATCAAGACCGGTAAGTAGTACCACAGGAACATCCGGATTGACTTTCATTACTTCATTAAAAACTTGTTCACCATTCATGGTGGAAGAGTTGTTATTAATTTTTCTGCCATTTTCATAGAGGTAATAATCTAAAAAAATCATATCGGGCATTTCGTAGTTGAGCTCGTTTAGCATACTTTCTCCATTACAAAAATCTTTTGTTTTTGTATTAGGAATAGAGCTTATAACTTTAGCGAGTATGTCGGCAATAATTTTACTGTCTTCAACAATGTAGATTAATTTTTCTTGTGTTTTCATGGCGTTAGGTTTTAATTGGGTTAATAGTTATTTTGGTTTTTTATCTTCTTTTAATAAGCGGTAAACAGTTGTTTGTCCTATACCAAGTTTGTCGGCAACTAACTTAGTATTGTTATTACATTTTTGCATATAATGATTTACAATTCTAATTTCATATTCTCTCATGGTCATTTCATCTGTAAGTACATTTGGTAACGCATCGTTAGCACTTAGAGAAATATCATTGGCAGTAATTTCTTTTCCTGACGACATAACAGTAGCTAGTTCTACAACGGATTTTAGTTCCCTTATATTTCCTGGCCAATTGTAGCTAAGCAGTTTTTTTCTGGCACTTTCATCTATACTTTTTGGTTCCATACTATTTTCTTTACAGAAAGCATCAATAAAAAATTTAGCTAAAAGTAAGGTGTCGTTATCTCTTTCTCTTAGTGGAGGAAGATGAATGGGCAAGCCAAAAAGCCTGTAGTATAAATCTTCTCTGAACTTACCATTTTTCACTTCTTCTTGTAGGTTTCTATTAGTAGCAACAATAATTCTACAATTCACTTTTATTACTTCGTTTCCACCAACTCTGGTTACTTCTTTTTCTTGCAATACTCTTAAAAGTTTAGCCTGAAAGTTCATATCCATTTCACCAATTTCATCTAAAAATAAAGTTCCACCTCCGGCTTCTTCAAACTTTCCTTTTCTTCTGGTATCGGCACCAGTAAAAGCACCTCTTTCGTGTCCGAAAAGTTCACTCTCTATAAGTTCAGCTGGTAAAGCTGCCATATTTACAGCAACAAAAGGTTTGTCTTTTCTTGGAGAATTATAATGTATAGCTTTTGAAACCACTTCTTTTCCTGTTCCTGTTTCGCCAGTTATGGTTACGCTTATATTGGTTTCGGTAGCTTTTGCAATAAGCTCAAACACTTTTTTTAATGCAGCACTATTTCCAATAATAGATTTTCCAAACGCATATTTTCCTTGAACCTCTTTTTGTAGTGATACTAATTGATTTTTTAGTTTAGCATTTTTCTTAATATGATTTACGGTATTTATTAACCTATCTTTAATGTCTTTAGATTTTACAATATAATCGTAAGCTCCTGCTTTTAATAAATCTACAGCAGTTTCAATTTCTTCTTGTTCGGAAATTATAATTACTTCAATATTAGCATCATAATCTTTAATTTTTTTCAATAAACTTTCTCCATCCGTATCTGGCAGACGATAGTCTAAGGTAACTACATCTGGTTTTTTGGTTAACGCAGCCACTAATTCTTTTCCATTAAGAAAAGACTCTACCACAAAATCGGGGTTTAGAGATAAGTTGTGTACCAACAGTTTGTTATACCATTCATTGTCTTCTACCACATATATTTTAAAAGGCTTACTTTCCATAAATTAGTTTTTTGTTAGTTCTTTATTTATTAATTCTTTTATTGTTTTATATTCCGTTGCAACTTTTTCTATTAAATCGCTTACATCATCTAAGTTAGTGTTGTTCCTGCAATTTTCTTCAATTTCTTTAAGAAGATTATAAAGTAAATTGGCACCTAAATGTTTGCAAGGAGAAGAAATTTTATGAGCATGTTCGGCTATCATAGCATAATTTTTTTCCTTAAGAAGTTTTTCCATCTCGCTAATACCAGTAGTGGTAGTTTGTAAAAATGTTTGCAACATGTCGGTATAAAAAGCTTCATCACCATTGCTTAGTTCTTTTAGTGATGATAAATCTAAACTTTTAGCTTCTTCCTCTTCAGGTTTGTTTGAGTTTTCGTTAGTTTTCGTATGGTTATTTAACTCCACTACTTTTTTTATTTCTTCTAGCAATTCTTTTTCTTTAAAAGGTTTAGCTAAACAACCGTTCATTCCGGCAAATTTGTATTCTTTTTTATTATCTTCGGTAACAGCTGCTGTTAGTGCAATAATAGGAATACTGTTTTTGCTAACACCATTTATCTTACGAATTCTTTTTGTAGCTTCAATACCGTCCATTTTAGGCATTCTGGCATCCATTAAAATTAAATCATAGTTGTTTCTTTTAACTTCCATAATGGCTTCAACACCATTTACAGCTTCGGTGTAACTTACTGGGTATTTTTTCAAGATTGTGGACAATAATTTTCTGTTATATTCTTCATCATCAACAATTAATATTTTCAATCCTTCAGGAAGTGATAAATTACTGCCACTTTCTTTTTCCACTTTTTCATATAATTCAATTTCTGCTTCTGTTCCTAAAGGGTATGAAATTTCTACCGATACTGTTGTTCCTTTGTTCGGACTACTAATAATATCAATTTTTCCTTCGTGTAATTTTACCAACATACTTACAATAGAAAGTCCTAAACCTGTTCCTCCGTAATTTCTAGAAGTACTTACTTCAGCTTGTTCAAACTCTCTGAAAACTTTTTTTAATTGATCTTTGTTCATTCCAATTCCACTATCGGTAATTTCTAATCGGATATTGGTAAAATGGCTACTTTTCATTGTTTGAGAAAGCTGAACAGATATGGTTCCTTTTTCGGTAAACTTTATTGAGTTGCTAATGAGGTTAAGCAAGATTTGCCTCAATCGGAACGGGTCTCCTAATAAAATCAGTTTATCATCTGTTTTTATGTCGCATTTTATTTCAATTTGTTTTTCTCTAGCCAATGGTTGTACAAAAGTAATCACATCTTTAACAAACTCATTGGGTCTAAAACCAATAGATTCTAATTTTAATTTGCCCGATTGAAGTTTGGTAAAGTCTAACACATCGTTAATTAAATAAAGCAAATGATCAATAGATTTACGAACCATAGTTAACTGCTCTTTTTGTTCAGGAGTAAGAGGACCTTTGTCTATTTGTTCTGTAAAACCAGCAATAGCATTCATTGGTGTTCTTATTTCATGACTCATATTGGCTAAAAACCTTTCTTTGGTAACCGCTAAATCTTCTGCTTTTGCTTTAGCTCTTTTTAGTATTTTTCTATATCGAGCACTATTTTGTACATAATTAATAATGATGTAAGCCATAATTACCAACAACAAAGCAGTTAATACACAAAAAATAGCAATTTGTGTATTGGTTTCTTTCATCGCTTTTTCAGCCTCTTCGGTATGTATGGCAATAGAAAGTAGTTCTTTAGCTTCAATAGCATTTAAAAGATTTTTTATTCGTTTACTAACTTCTTTATCTTGAACCAGTAATTTTAGTTCTTGATTTTTAAGAACGGTTTCTATGTTTTTTTCCTCTTTTTTAATAGAGTCAATTTCTTTGTTTATATCCTCAATACTGTACTGTTTTTCAGTTTTATCAACAACCTCGGTTTTATTTTTTCTTCCAAATATTTTTTGAATAATATTGGGTTTAAGTTCTGTTTTGGTAGTTTCTTCTAAAAGTTTACCATTGCTAGTAGTATCTTTTTTTTCTATGTTTTTTATTACCTTATCTAAAGCAGTTTGTACTCTGTATTTATCTTGAATGACTAATAATTCATTAAGGATATTAAATTTTTCGGCAATTAAACTTTCTAAAGTATCCACTTCATGTGATAATATTTTTTTATCAGCACTATATTTATGAAGTCTGCTAAGTTTATCGTTAGATCTTTCGGCTGCATTGTAAAATTTGCCTAAATACAGCGTATCTCTAATAAGACTATAAGATTTTACACTGTTTTCTGCTTCAGCAACATCGTTCATTAATGCTTTAGCTGTAATTAATCTCATGTCAACTCTAGCTTCTTTGCTAATGCTAGTAACTATTTGCGAAAAACGTTTGTAGGCATAAATTCCAGTAATACTTACTAAAACCATAATTATCAACATTATAGCAAGTATTTTATACTGAAAAGCAGTTCTTTTATTCATATGTTTTTAGTTTTTTACTAATGGTACACAATTCTATCCACATATCCTCTACAAAAGAAACTTATTATATCATCGGAGTAATTATCTTTTAATAGATGTTCTCCAAAATATAACTGATTATGTCTCTTAAACGTGTCAATCACCTTTATAATATTTTTACCAACTTTATCTGAAGTTAATAAAACAATTATACAATTAGGACTGTTTTTAAATAAGTTAGACAATAAAACATCATCATCATTTATAAAAAAATCAGCATCTAAAAATACCAAATCGAGTTTACTTTTTACCTTTTTATTTATTTCTTGAACATCGGTTTCTGCAAAAAGTTCAATGTTAGTATGTTCGTAATTATCAATTATATTTCTCAATATTCTTGATAATTGACGCTGAAATTTTAAATCGCTATCAGCCACTAAAATACGATAATTTTTAGTTAAAGTCATAATTTGTTTTGTAGGGTTAAGAAAAATTAACATTGGTAAATTCCTCTACAAAATAGCACGACTTTTCTAGAGCATCTTTATCCTTATAAATAAAAGCGGAAGCACCATTGTTAATGGTTTTTTCAGCGGTAAACGGGTTGCTCGATTTTGAAATAATTACTACTTTACAATCAGCACATTTTCTTTGAATTACATTCATTACATCAATAGCAGTAACACCTTCTCCCAAATAGTAATCTAAAAAAACAATGTTTGTATCAGCTTTTAGATTTCGTAAAAAATCGTCAAAATGAGCGTACGATTCAATTTCATAATTAAAACCCTTAGCATCGGCAAGTAATTTGGTGTAGTAATCTAGCTTTTTACAAATAATTTTGTTGTAAAAAGAACTATCTTCTAATACTGCAATTTTTAATTTTTTACCACTATTTTCCATATCAAGCATATTTTGATTTACTTCAGGCAAACCAAATACCACTGCTTAATTGCAATTTGTAAAAATGTGTTTATCATCAATAATATCAAAGGGTTTAAGTGGTTTTATTTTGTATTGATGAAAGATGTGTTTTAACTTATATTTTTCATTTTGAAAATAAATTTTTCAGATTGAAAACGAAAGAAAAATTCAAAACAGGAGGGAGGGAAACTAAAATATAAATTTGTAACAAATTTTTAAATATTATTACTATTTTTCCACCATGAAACAATTATGATTAAAAAATTCTTACACAAGAATAATTGCGATGAGCAGTTACATGTGACCGATTTAATAAAAACAGAAAATAAACACATGAAAATGAAACTAATTATTCTATTACTAAGTGCCTTAATAACAGAGGTTTTGTTTGGGCAAAAATTACATTATGAATTGCCCGATAATGCTAATAAAATGTATAGCAATGGCAATTTTATGAAAGCCAAAGAGCTTTATAGAGAATTGTATAAAAAGAACCAAAACAATACGGAATTTAAGTTCAGATTTGGAGTGAGTTTGCTTAACTCTTACGAGTGGGAAGATGGGATTAACATGTTAGAACAGGTTGCTAAAAAGTCTGATGTTTCAAAAGAGGTTTGGTTTTACTTAGGAAAAGGATACCATTTAACCAACAGGTATGATTTAGCCATTAAAATGTTTGAGAAATATTTAGAAAATGATGCTAATTCAGAGCTAGCTGAAAAAAGTCGCAGAAGAATCAATATGTGTAACAATGCTAAACAATTGGTTAAATTCCCTGTAAATACTAATTTTGAGAATTTAGGTAAATATGTCAACTCTAAAGGAAAAGAATATTTTCCAATAGTAACTCCAAACGAATACCAACTGATGTTTACCACTAGAAGAGAAGGTACAACCGGTAGAATTTATGATTTAGAAGGGTATTATACAGCTGATATTTATGGTTCAACTTTTAAAAGTAGTAAATGGTCTAAAACACGTTCAATAAATTATCCTAATTCTTATGGTAATGAGCAAGTTGCGGGTATTTCTGAAAATGGTAACTATGTTTTTTATTATGTGGACAATCCGAAAGAAAAAAACACCTTGTACATGGCAGAAATGGGAAAACGTACTTATACTAAAGCTAAGAAAATTGATAACAAATTAATTAACGACAAAAGCTCTAAACAACTTAGTGCCACAATCTCCAATGATGGTCAATTAATGGTTTTTTCGAGTGAAAAAAAAGATGGTTTTGGTGGATCAGACCTTTATTTTGTAAAAAAATTACCCAACGGAAAGTGGGGAAATCCATCTAATATGGGAGAAAATATTAATACCAACTTGAATGAAATTAACCCTTACTTAGTTGATGAAGGCAAAACCTTATATTTTGCATCGGAAGGACATATTAGTATAGGTGGTTTTGATGTTTTTAAATCTACTTTTGATGAAGAAACACAAACATGGTCGAAACCTTTAAACATTGGTTATCCGCTAAACACGCCAGACGATAATACAAGTATTTGTTTCTCCGAAAATAAACAATTTGTTTACTTGTCTGCTTACAGGAGCGACTCTGAAGGAGATTTAGACATTTACAGAGTGGAACTAAAAGATGAAGAAACCCAACTAACCACAGTAAAAGGATTGGTTTATAAAGGAGACTCTACTTTGGTAAATTATTCCATGCATATAGAAGCCTTTAAAGAAGAAGGAGGCGATTTGCAAGGTATTTTTGAAGTAAATCAGAACAAAGGAAGTTATATTATGATTTTGCCTCCCAATAAATATGTCTTAAAAATTGCAGATAATACAGGGAAAACCATAGAAAAGAAACTGTGGATTAAAGACAGAAGTTTGTACAAAGAAGAACTGGAGCAAAATATTATCCTTTCGCAATAAAGTTGTTTAAAATACTCCGTAGCTTTGCAACTGTAATCATTACTTATTTTAATGGAATCCAACGTAGATTTAGACATTCTTTTTGAAGACAATCACCTTATTATTGTAAACAAACGCTCGGGAGAAATTGTGCAAGGCGATAAAACAGGCGATGAGCCTATGAGCGAAAAGGTGAAACGCTACATCAAACAAAAATACAACAAACCAGGCGATGTTTTTATAGGTACTCCGCACCGAATTGACCGACCAACTAGCGGAATTGTAATTTTTGCGAAAACAAGCAAAGCTTTAATGAGGTTGAATAAAATGTTTCAGGATAAAGAGATTCAAAAAACCTATTGGGCAATAGTTAAAAATCCACCAAAAAACAAAGAAGGGAAGTTGGTTCATTACCTCAAGAAGAATGAAGCTAAGAATAAATCTTTTGCTCAGGAAACCATGTTTCAAGGAGCTAAAGTTGCCGAATTAACCTATAAAATAATTTTTGATTTTGATAACTATTTTTTATTGGAGATTTTACCGAAAACAGGCAGACATCATCAAATAAGGGTACAATTATCAGAAATGGGTTGTCCGATTAAAGGAGATTTAAAATACGGATTTAACCGTTCTAATAAGGATGCTTCAATTAGTTTGCATGCCAGAAAAATTAGTTTTTTACATCCTGTCCGAAAAGAACAAATGGAAGTAGTTGCCCCTGTGCCATCAGACGATCCGTTGTGGGTGAAAGCTAATGAGATGTTTAAGTAGAAGTCGGAAGTCAGAAGACTGAAGACTGAAGTCAACGGATAACAATAATGATTAACTAAGCCTCTGTGTGTTGGAAGCTCCTCCCCTTCGGGGCTGACAAAGTCCAGTGGACTTTGGAGCGAGTTAGTGCGAAAGAGTGGGGCTAACTATTTACAAAAATACGTTATTAGCGGCTAATAAGCTTTTTTCAAATTCAATAGTATCAATATTGGTATTTACATTAATCTCGTTAAAATAACTTACTAAGTTTTCGGTAGGCATATTACCAGTAAGCTTGTCGGTAGCCATAGGGCAACCGCCAAAACCTTTTATAGCACCATCAAATCTTCGGCAACCGTTATCATAAGCGGCAACAATTTTTTCTTTCCATGTATCAGGAGTAGTGTGGAGGTGAGCTCCAATTTCTACCGTTTTAAATTCAGGAATGATGTTGCTGAACAGGTAACTGATATTTTCTTTATTGGAAACACCAATAGTATCACTCAATGCAATTATCTCGATGCCTAAATCGGCTAATTTTTTTGTCCAGTTAATTACAATATCGCTGTTCCATTCATCACCATAAGGGTTTCCGAAAGCCATAGAAATATAAACCACCAACTTTTTGTTATGCTTTACACAAAGCGACTGCACTTCTTCTACCGTTTTTAACGATTGTAAAATGCTAGAATTAGTATTACGTTGTTGAAAGGTTTCTGATATAGAAAATGGAAAGCCCAAATAGTCAATTTCTTCAAAAAGAACAGCATCATTTGCTCCACGCGTGTTGGCAATAATGGCTAATAATTTACTTTTTGTAGTCGATAAATCAAGTTTAGAAAGTACTTCAGCTGTATCTTTTAACTGAGGAATAGCTTTTGGAGAAACAAAACTTCCAAAATCAATGGTATCAAAACCTACTTTTAATAGTTGATTGATGTAGGCTGCCTTTGTAGCTGTTGGAATAAAATCATGCAAACCTTGCATAGCATCTCTCGGACATTCAATTAATTTAACCATTTGTTTTTTATTTTCAACCACATAGATGCATAGTTTTTATTTATTTTAAAAAAGTGTTAAATAGCTTACATAGTCTTTATCCGTCTTAGACGGATAACTATGATTTTTTATGTTTTACTTTACTTTCTATGTGCCTATGTGGTTAACGTTTTTGAGTAGTGTAACATTTAAATTTTTCGATAGGTTCATCAATAATTGCTGCTGCCAAATGCAATCTACTTTGCAGAAAATGTTTTGTGTTTAGTAAGGCAGTCTTAATTTTGCTATTGCTATAAAATCTTCTACATTGCCTAATATCTTCAACATCTCCTCTTTCAAATATTCTAACAATAATGAATTTTTCATGCTGATTCGTGTCTATCTGATTCAAATCGACATCCCAAAATAAACGATGATTAAATGGCAAGTTCATATTGATTAATTATTAAAGCGAATTTACAATTTTTTTATTAATAGCCTTTATCAATCCCGGTCCTTCATAAATAAATCCGGTATAAATCTGAACTAAATCAGCTCCGGCTTCTATTTTTTCTAAAGCATCTTCTGCAGAATGTATTCCTCCAACACCAATAATAGGAAACGCTTTGTTAGATTTTTCGGCTAAGTAGCGAATTACTTCTGTAGAGCGTTCTTTTAATGCTTTTCCGCTTAAGCCACCATTGGCTATAGCTTCAATTTCTTTTGGCGAAGTTTTTAAATTCTCTCTTGAAGTAGTAGTGTTGGTAGCTATAATGCCATCAATTTTGGTTTGAGCTACTATCTCAATTACTTCATCTAGTTGAGAGTTGTTTAAATCGGGAGCAATTTTTAATAAAATGGGTTTAGGTTTGTCTTTTGTCTGATTGATTTTTTTAAGCTCTCCCAATAAGTTTAGTAGAAAAGGAGTGTCTTGCAATTTGGTTAAATCTTTTACATTCGGACAGCTTACATTTACCACAAAATAATCAACGTAATCGTGTAAGGTGTTGAAATTAAATAAGTAATCATCCAATGCGTCATCGTTGGCTGTAGCTGTGTTTTTCCCGATGTTGCCACCAATAACAATATCTGTTTTTCTGTTTTTTAATCGTTGTATAGCATCTTCGGCACCTAAATTATTAAATCCCATTCGGTTGATTAGTCCTTCATCTTCCGTAATTCTAAATAAACGAGGTTTGGGGTTGCCAATCTGTCCTTTTGGAGTTAGTGTACCAATTTCTATAAAACCAAAACCTAAGTTGGCCAGTTCGTTAAACCACCGAGCATCTTTATCGAATCCAGCAGCTAAGCCAACGGGGTTTTTAAATGTTAATCCGAATAAATGTCGTTCGAGTTTTTTGTTTTTCACTTCAAAAAGCGCTCTTAATAAAGCTGCACCTCCAGGTAAGTTGGAAAAAAAAGTTAAACAGCCCGTAGCAAAATAATGTGCTTTTTCGGGCGACATTAAGAACAGTAAGGGTTTTATAAGGAAGTGATACATCTAGTTATTTTTTGCAAAGATACGAAAGCATTTGTTTCCAAAATAATTTTATTGCGTACTACAATATTTTAAAAAATGTATCGTTAAGTGTGTAAATTAAAACCTAAAACAATTTATTGCCTATGAATCAAATTACTATTTTTAATTATTTAGCATTATCAAAACAAGAAGAGCAATTAAAATCGCTTTTGTTTAACGATAAAAAAACAACCAAAAGAAATACGCCCAAACAATCTACTATCAACAATATTTTGAACTATTCAAAAGCATTAAGCGTTAGAGAATCAGAGCATTTAGAAACCGTTTCTTTTGTGCTAAATTAATTAGCCGGAAAACATTATGATAAGCGTGTTGAGATTTTCTTAACACGCTTTTTTTGTGTCTAAAACAGAATTTCATATTGAGCAATATTTTTCATCCCGAGAATTCGGGATAGAAAAATGCTGTCGAAATATCTTCTTATTTATAGACTTCTATATTTCATTTTGATATGGAATTTCCTAATTAACAAGATCCTACACTTCATTTTATAGCGCTTCGTTCCTCAGCTGGTAAAATATCGTTCAGGATGACATGTTAGGATGGTAAGCATGGGGAATTAAACCTAAAAATAGTTTACACTACAGCTAAAACAGTGTACTCATTACCATTTAAAGAAAAAATTTCTTTTTCTTTTTTGGTGAGTAATAATTTGCCAATAGGAGAGGCAGGAGAAATAGCAAAAAAGACTTCGTTTTCTATGCTTACTTTTCCAATACTTGCGGCAATATAAAAGTTACCCTTGTTAGTGTAAACCACACTTCCTAACACAACCGTGTTGTTGGTGTTAGTAGGATTTATTTGAGTTAAATTTTGTTTAATGTTGAGTGCCTCACTCAGTTGGGCAGTTAGTTTTTCCGTTTCTAATTGAGCCATGGCTCGACCAGTTTCATGTTTGTCGCCAGCACTGCTTTTGGTTTCGTTATTGGCTGCTTGCTGGGCTTCTTTTAAAATGTGTTGTAAGGAGGCAATTCTTTCCTCTGCAAGCTCTAAACAACGTTGGTGTAATGCCATTTTTATGGAAGGTAGGTCTTGCATGTTTTTATTGTTTTCCCGCTTCGTAATCGCTAAGCTGAAGCGTTGTTATTTTAGTAAAGGGCTTAGTGATGTAATTCATATAAATCATTAAAACAAATATACTTTTTTTATAAAGGTATTGTAGTTGCTCGACCTAAGTAACCACCCTCAATGCCAAGCCAAAACTTAGCTCGTACTTTTGGGACTACTAAGTCAATTTGAGAAAAATTACCATTGTGCTTTTTGAGATATAAGTCGTGAAAAATCGTTTGTGCTGGTATTCCGTATTTCAAAAGTTTTAGTACTAAATCTCTTTCAGACTTTGTACCTCTATTCTGTTTTGTAACGGATTTTAGTAATTTTCTGTTCCGTATTTTGCTAAAAACATAGAAGATAATAAAAATAATAAACAACCATAAAACAATTGATATTAATTCCATAATCATCTATTACTTCTTTTTAGCTAAAAATGCCCAAATAAAAACGAAAATCCATAGAGCTACTGTCCAACCACCAAAAAGATTTACCAAAAAAATCAAAAAGGTAGCGGCAGAATTCCTGCCTGATGCTATAATGGTTGGTAAGAAATAAATAATCAAACCAACAATGCCTAGTAAAATCAGAAGAAGTATTTCTATTACCGACTCTATCATATTAATTCTTTTTTAATGCTTTAGTTGTAAAGTTACAACTATGTTAATATTTTCATTTATAAGTTACCATTCCTTAATTTGATGACTTCTGAGCCATTTTTCTAACTCCTCCCGAATGGTTTTAAACTGTAATAGTTTATTGTATTTTTCTGGAATAACGATTTCGTAGTTATTATCATGGGTCATTATATGGAAACAAGTAGCTTCATCGCTGCCACTAATATAGCGAAAACCTTTAATCATGGATGGCGTCAATTGATAATTTAGAACAGTTGCATCATTAATATTTACTTCATGTGAGGAACATATTTGAGGGTTTTTTTCTATCACCTCAATGAAATTATCGGTTAGCTTAATGGTTTTTGTAGTCGCATATTTGTTTGAAAACCGGTATGCACTAATACCGCCTAGCAGTAAAAAGCAAACAACAAATAACATTATATTTAACCATTCAGGTAAATCCAATGGAATAATAAAGTATATAGCGACAAAGGACAATACTAATAAAGATAGTAAAGAGGTCCCTACTATGAAAAACAAAAGTTTCTTTTGATATTTATTAGGGAGTTGTTTAAAAGTATATTCCATATACTAATTAAGTTGTAATTTGAATAAACAATAATTAGTTCAAATGTAGTAATTTATTATTTATTACTTTGCCTTTTCATTACTTTACCACAAGCGTGGACGCTTGCGGCAGCGGGGGGGATTTATTTTTATTAGAATAAACACTACCCTATTTTTCAACCAACCTATCCTCTTTTTCTATTACCCAAAAACTTGATAAATCAAGTTTAAATTCTCTTTCTTTAGTTTTCATATCTCCTACCCATAAAAAGCCATGATAAGCCCATCTACCAGGCATATTTGGAACAAAAGTATAAGTGTATTTATTGTCCTTTAAGTAAAATTGTGAAGGATGGCTAGATAAACTTGGTTTTTCATAAAAATGCGTATTTATTGATACAAATATTGTATCTTCTATTGGTCCATTTACATTAAATTCCATAGTAATTGTTTCTCCCAATAAAATGGTATCTTGATGCTTTATTTCGATTATTCTCGATTCATCTGTCCAATTACCTATGCTGTCATATTCAATATACCAAAGAGTTTTTCCTTTTTCTTTTGATGCTTCCATTTCTAATTGACCATTTGAATAAAAAGATTTAAAGGTACTATCAGGTAATCCATTGTTAAAAAACTGTATAGTTTGTAAACTGCCATCTTTATAATAAGCTTTGAGCACCCCATCTTGAACTCCATTTTTTAAGTTTGCTTCTCTTTTTAACTCACCTGTTTCATAATATTCTTTAAACAAACCTTCTTCTTTATCATCTATATAAAAACCCTCTTGTTGTATATTACCGTTAGGGTAATAAACTATAGATTTACCATTACGCACATTATTTTTATACTCCATTTCAGCCCATAAAGCTCCATCTTCATAATACTCCTTTCTTACATCCTTGCAAGAAAAAAGAAAAATAGTTATCAAAATTCCTAAAATTATATTTTTCATCATATTTAATTTTTTGTTGCAAATTTTCCCCCCGCTGCCGCAAGCGTCCACCCCCGCTGCCGCAAGCGTCCACGCTTGTGGTGTATTTGCCATACATTCATTTTTTTTAAACCAAGCATAAATTTACCAATCCTTTTTCATTACAAAAATCTTTTGCACTACTATATTTCCAATCTTGAGGTTTCTCAACAAAACCTGCTACTACAGGATTGTTATGTACGTAATCAATTTTTTGGTCAATTACAGCGTTACTCCATAATTCTATTGGTTTATTATGTTGTTGCCAAAACTGATTAATGGTGTTATTTGAGTTATTAAGTGCTGCTTTTTTAAAAGCATTCAACAACCATTCTTTTCTGCTTTCTTGCGGATGATTGGTAATTAATGAAATTAATTCTTTTGAGGTATATGTTTTGAAATCTCGTATTAGTTCTTCTGGTTTTAGTTGTAAAGACTTAAATATTAGATGAACATGGCTTGTCATTAAACACCAAGCATAAATTTCCATTCCTTTATTAGCTACGCAATAGTTTAAATTCTTTACAATGCTGTCTGAATATTCCTCTCTTACAAATACATCTATCCAAAATACTGTTGCAAAGCTTACAAAGTAAAGCCCTGTTGGATTATGGAATTTGTAGTTCCTACTCATAAAAACAAATGTAGTAATTTATTATTTATTACTTTACCGTTTTACCACAAGCGTGGACGCTTGCGGCAGCGAAGGGGAAACTCCTGCGTATATAAAAACACTTTTTGCACAAGTGTGTAAACATCCTTAAAAACCTGTAATTCGTAGTATAATGCCATAGTCAAAAAAAATCGACCGCTTCGCGGATAAATGGTTAAATAGATAAATGGTTAAAAAGCCCGAACAGCACGAACCCTATTTGAGTCGAGCTTACTGAGGTTGTTCTGGACGCCATTGTCGAAGGTCTGTTTCCAAGCGTTGCTATTATTGACCTCGGTAGAACTCCAATAGTAGGCACTAGCAAAACCGCCAACCGCAATTTTTTGTAAGTATAATAAATTTAGCTCGTATTTTGAAGGCAAGTACCAGTCGCCATAAGTAACTCCACCAACAGTAACTGAATAATCGGCACAAACTTTTGCAGCAAAACTTCCTGATTGGTTATCTGCCATTTGGGTAGCTACTATCATAGCAGTATTCATTGCACCTGTATACAATCCGTCTCCAGCTGTACCAGTATATCTATATGTTCCGTTGTACCATTGTATTCCTGTGTTTTGGTCGGCTGTAGCTGCTATTAATCCGTGCTGACCTGTGGCATCTAACCAAAAAATGATGCCACCTTGGTAGCTATCGCCTATGGCTAATGTACTACCTCCACTTGTTGCATTTATGGTATTACCAACTATGGTAATGTTAGTGCCCGCTACTAATTGGTCTTGTTTGTTGTTCCAGTTAGTAGTGTCAGTTCCTGTAATACCACTTGCTACCGATGCACCAAAAATAGGGTCAGTTTCTGTGTAGCTGTCTAATTTGTTGTTCCAGTTAGTAGTATCTGCTCCTGTAATGCCACTTGCTACTGATGCACCAAAAATAGGGTCAGTTTCGGTGTAGCTGTCTAATTTGTTGTTCCAGTTAGTAGTATCTGCTCCTGTAATACCACTTGCTACCGATGCACCAAAAATAGGGTCAGTTTCTGTGTAGCTGTCTAATTTGTTGTTCCAGTTAGTAGTATCTGCTCCTGTAATGCCACTTGCTACTGATGCACCAAAAATAGGGTCAGTTTCGGTGTAGCTGTCTAATTTGTTGTTCCAGTTAGTAGTATCTGCTCCTGTAATACCACTTGCTACCGATGCACCAAAAATAGGGTCAGTTTCGGTTATTGTTCCCGTAACCGTTTCAGCCGTTTTTGCATGTAAAGCGTAAGGCACACTTAATAACTGGCTTGTGCCGGTTATGGTGTAAGAAGTACCACCAGTTGGGTCCGTTTCGGTTTTGATGAAATATGGACCATTTGCCCAGTCAATAGTGGTAAAGTCTCCACTTACAACCGTTCCTGCTCCAATTTCTAAACTTACCAAACCATTGGCATTAGAGGTTGGTGTTTGGGTTTCTACATAAACGGCAGTTCCACTTGCTGAACCTTGTAGTATGCTTATCTGCATTCCTACGGCAGTAGAGCTAACTAATGCATTACTTCCGTCACGTACAACGGCTTGGTAGCTCATTTTTTCTGGTGCTTGAGCGAACACGCTTGCAGTCATTAATAATACTGCACATACTGTAATTATCTTTTTCATTGTTTTTAGTTTTTAATAATTTTAAATGATTGAACTTTTTTATTTTCTTGGTTTACAACGTTTACAAAGTAAGTAGCTGTTGGCAAACTGTTCATGTTTATTTGAGTTTGTTGTGCTGTTATTTGTCCGTTGCTTAACTGTTTTCCCTGCATATCAAATAATTGATAGGACAACTGTTCGTTGTTGTAATCGCTTATTTGCAAGGTTAAATTTTCCGTTGTTGGGTTGGGGAATGCTGTCAGCGAAATATTGAGCTCTGTTTCCTTAATGCCAACTGTGAAAATTTCATAGGCATGTTGCACACCTTGTGCTACACTTCCCGTGCTACCTGTGTTTGTGGTGTAAACTACCTGTCCTACTGAATAGCTGGCTGTACCGCCTGTTCCTGTGGCATCACCACCAGAGGCGTTTGTGCTTTCTTGAGCTTGTGCAAAGCCCGCCCATAGCAGTCCTGCTGCTAGCAGTGCAATGGGTCTTGATTTGTTTTTTGTCATATTGATTTGTTTTAAATTATTAATACTCGTTTTTATTTATCGTTTTATTTCTGTGTCGTTTCGGGTTCTTCCAATGAACGCCAACGTTGATGTATATGAAACGTTTGGCATTTCAAAGCGATTTCGTTTCAAACCGATACAATTTTCATTAAATGCACCGACCTTAAAATTAGTACCTTCCGCCAAATGTTTTATATACGGTGTTGTGTTTTCGTGCTTTATTCTATTCATCTTTTTTTCTCTCAAATACAGCAAGTCTTTTAGCTAAAATTAATCCTTTGCAGTCCTTAGGTTTACTAAACAAATCAATGTGAGAATCATTGAAAATCTGTTGCTTACTTGTGCACATTGATTTTAGAAATAAATTTTTTCTCAATTCGCTGTCAATCGTTAAATTAATCCATGCTTCATTAATTCCAAGACTTAAATAGCGTGCAAAGAAAGCATACCAAGTCAACTCAAATATGGATTGTTTGTCATTAGCTTTAATTATTTCCGTTTCAATTAATTCTTTAATAATCTCCTTGAGTTTAAACTCAGATTTATACTCCAAATAAATAAGTTAAATTACAGAAAGAATATGACAAAGGATTTTCTCAGATTCCCTTTTTGCTAAAACAAGCAAACTGAAAGTTTTTAGGATTTCCTTTTTCCTCGATGATTTCTTATCTGAAAATTCAATTTTTAAATCATAATCAGCGTTATATAACTCCCCAAAGAATTTTTCAAGAATACTTGTCCCTGGATATTCTTTATGTATGTCAAGTACTGTTAAAAGTGTCAGTTCGAATGTTTTAAACGGAATTGTTTCTTTATCTCTTACAGAATGAGGATAGTATAACCTATCATGCTGACGATATAATCCGTTTGGCAATTCAAGAATTTTAGTTTTACTCTCGTTAATCAACAAGTTAAATTCAGTAAGTTCGTCTGCAAGAACTTTTAAAATCTCTTTTGCATCATCTGCTGTATTACAAAGAATACGATAATCATCTTTAAATCGTGTGGCAATAAAGTCTTTATCCTTTAATTTTTTTGAAATCTTTAAATCAACACTACTTAAAATCAACTCAGCAATCAGGTCACTTACCGCTGAACCAACAGGTATTCCATTAGTTCTACCGTTATTTGCATACTGAACGATTTTATCAATCTTATTTCCAATCAAAGCACAAGACTTGTCTTTGAAAGCTTTCTCTTGTCCATGTAAAGCCCAACCAATACTATGTGTATAAACAGAATTATAAAAATTAGTAATATCGGAACGAACAATAAGATTGTATTTATGAGCTTCCGCAACTAAGTCTTTTTCTGCCATTGCAATCCATTCATAAATCATTCTGCCAGAACGCAGAGGACTCAATTCCCCTCTTAATCTGTCATTTACTGGAATTGGGAAACTGTATGAAAATATTTTCAAGTCTTTGTGAAATATGTGTTCAATAATCGAATCCCAGTCTGACATTAACCAATAAACAATGTCGTGATAATTATGAGGGTGTGGAATACCAAAAATTCGCGATGTTAGTAAAGATTTAGGATATGAGATATTAATTAAATTTCGTCTTGGCGGATTAGATAAATCAGTTATGTATTCAGTCGATTGCAATTTAAAGTCATGCACTACAAATGATGGCGGAACAACATATTGTTCAGGATAATAACCTTCATTTAAAAGCCAATCAGCAATCAAATCCTTACTAATCAACTTTATCAATTTTTCAGTTTTCCTAAAATGTCTTTCTAATAAGCTCATGTTATTGCAGTATCGTTCTTAGCATGAAACACAACTTATATATATGTACACCTTTGGTATACATGTCTAACTAATTTTAGGTAGATATATATACCTTTTGGTGTGCATATTTATTTTTTGTAAATATACATTTTTTTATAAATCATCAAAAGGGCTTTTAATATTTTGTAATGTTAACCACATTCAAATAAAAAAAATCCCTGCTAATGGCTTAACAGGGATTTTAGGTTAACTATTTACTATGAAAAATTACTTATTGTTATCGTCTGAGTCAGTTACTTCTTCAAAGTCAACATCGGTAACTTCATCGCTACCATTTGCTTCAGAAGCATTTCCTGCATCAGCAGCACCACCAGCTTGTTGTTGAGCATTATACATCTCTTGAGAAGCAGCTTGAAAAACCGTGTTTAGTTTTTCCACTCCTGCTTTGCAAGCGTCAACATCTTTGGCTTCGTAAGCTTTTTT
Organism: uncultured Flavobacteriales bacterium; assembly: GCA_937901255.1. Lineage (GTDB taxonomy): Bacteria > Bacteroidota > Bacteroidia > Flavobacteriales_E > Vicingaceae > BRH-c54. The sequence continues at coordinate 94,984 of CALCHN010000029.1, forward strand.
CAACTCAGCCAAGGCATCTTCGATAGGTTGCTTTTTGTCGGCCGGCAATTTGTCGCCATAATCTTTCAATTGTTTTTCTGTTTGGAAGATTAAGCTATCCGCTTGGTTCATAGTATCAGCCGTTTCTTTTGCTTTCTTGTCTTTGTCGGCATTTTCTTCTGCCTCACGTTTCATTCTGGCAATTTCTTCTTCACTTAATCCTGAAGAGGCTTCAATTCTAATACTTTGTTCTTTGCCCGTAGCTTTATCTTTCGCAGAAATATTCATAATTCCGTTGGCATCAATATCAAAGGTTACTTCAATTTGAGGTACACCTCTTGGAGCAGGAGGGATGTCAGTCAACTGAAATCTTCCTAAAGATTTGTTGTCCGCAGCCATTGGTCTTTCTCCTTGTAATACATGGATGTCAACTGCCGGTTGGTTGTCAGAAGCTGTAGAGAACGTTTCCGATTTTTTAGTTGGAATGGTAGTGTTGGCTTCAATTAATTTAGTCATCACACCGCCCATGGTTTCAATTCCCAACGATAGGGGAGTAACATCCAACAACAATACATCTTTCACTTCTCCAGTTAATACACCACCTTGAATAGCTGCACCTATGGCAACAACTTCATCAGGGTTTACTCCTTTAGATGGCTCTTTTCCGAAGAATGATTTAACAGCATCTTGAATTGCAGGAATTCTAGTAGAACCACCAACTAAAATTACTTCGTTGATGTCGCTAGCACTGTACCCTGCATTTTTAAGAGCAGTTTTACATGGCTCAATGGTTCTTTTAATTAATTCATCTGCCAATTGCTCAAACTTAGCTTTTGACAAGGTTTTTACCAAATGCTTAGGCCCTGAAGCTGTTGCAGTGATGTAAGGTAAGTTAATTTCTGTAGAGCTGGTGCTAGAAAGTTCTACTTTGGCTTTTTCGGCAGCTTCTTTCAAACGCTGTAAAGCCATTGGGTCATTTCTTAAATCAATACCTTCTGCAGCATTAAATTCATCGGCCAACCAATCAATGATTACTTGGTCAAAATCATCACCACCAAGGTGGGTATCTCCATCGGTAGATTTTACTTCAAAAACGCCATCGCCTAATTCAAGAATAGAAACGTCATGCGTTCCACCACCACAGTCGAACACTACAATTTTCATGTCTTGAGATTTTTTATCTAATCCGTAAGCTAAAGCAGCAGCGGTAGGCTCGTTAATGATTCTTTTTACTTTTAATCCAGCAATTTCTCCGGCTTCTTTAGTAGCCTGACGTTGAGCATCGTTAAAGTAAGCAGGAACGGTAATTACTGCTTCACTAACAGATTGTCCTAAGTAATCTTCAGCGGTTTTCTTCATTTTTTGAAGAACCATTGCTGAAATTTCTTGTGGCGTATATAATCTATCGTCAATTTTTACTCTTGGGGTATTGTTATCTCCTTTTACGACTTCGTAAGAAGCTCTTTTAATTTCGCTAGCTACTTGGTCAAAAGAGTTACCCATAAATCTTTTAATGGATGATATGGTTTTTTGAGGGTTAGTAATGGCTTGTCTTTTGGCAGGGTCTCCAACAGATCTTTCACCACCTTCTAAAAAAGCTACAATTGAAGGGGTTGTTCTTTTTCCTTCGGCATTAGGGATAACCACTGGTTCATTTCCTTCCATTACAGAAACACATGAATTGGTTGTTCCTAAGTCTATTCCAATTATTTTACTCATGATATTTAATTTTAATTGTTTAAAAATGTATTCGCTTCAATCTTAGTCAAAGGATATGCCATTGGAATATAGATAGGTTTTCTTGAAAATATGTCAGCCATTCATCGGTTTTCACGAAAAATGGCTGACAATTTTATGACAATAAGACAGAAAGATACTTAGTTTATAAGTTTAATAGGGGATAAGTTTAGAAGAAAAACTAAACTTTTATAACCAAACTAAAGCCTACTCAGGAAATGGTAGTGTTAATAATACAGGGTTTTTGTCGTTATCTTCAATGTAAATAGTTACCTCATTATTTACAATTTTATCTATTCTACGAATATCAAAAGAATGATTTTCTGGTAACAAATATTCTATGTAAGAGTTTGGATTTGATGCAAAAGTAATCCTTAAAAAACTATCAATCTTTGGAAGTATTGCTTTTAAAGTGTCATTGCCATTAAATATTTTTTTTTCAACTTGTCCATTTTGAATTTCAACAGTATAAAGAAACAATGTATCATTTACATCATTATAAAGATATTTTTTGTAATCATAAAGTGTTGGTTCAGTTTTAAGTTTTTGAGGTTTAGCTATTAGTTGTACTAACCTAACTTCAACTGAATCAATATTTTCAATACAGTCTGCTTGACCATAAGCGTCTATTGAAGCAAATGTTAAAGAAGTTAATAATATGAAAAATATACTTTTCATTTTCAAATATGATTACCTAAACTATATTGTTAAAGTATATTATAACTTCAAATCTTATAACCTCATAACCTTATAAACTATTTAAACTAGCTTATTTACTCAAAATCTTAAACTCTGTTCTTCTGTTTTCTTGGTGAGCTGCTTCTTTGTCTTCTTCAAACTTAAGTTTAGCTATTTCTGCATCAGTAATAACTAAACGAGATTCTCCGTAACCTTTAGAAACTAATCTGTCGGCAGCAATTCCATTTTTAACTAAATAGTCAACACAAGATTGAGCTCTTTTTTGAGATAAGTCTTCGTTGTATTTATCTCCACCTCTTGAATCGGTGTGTGCAGAAAGCTCAATTTTAATGGTTGGATTTTCGTTAAGCAATTTAACCAATCGGTCTAACTCATTTTTAGATGCGTCTCTAAGTGTAGCTTTATTGTAATCGTAGAAAATGTTTTTCAAGACAATAATACTTCCGATATCAATTTTCTTAAGCTCAATGTTTCTTTCTACTTCTTGGTAAGCTGCAGATTCAGGAATGTTAAAATTTTCCGAGTGGAACAAATAACTTTCTTTTCTAATAATCAAACCATAGTTTTTTCCAGAAGGAAGAGAAACTAAATATTTACCGGTACTTTCGTTAGATTCAAAAGTAGCTAAAGTAAGGTTTGCTTCCACATCAACTAACTCAATGCTTGCACCAAGTGGTTGTTTGGTTTTTTCATCACTAATAATACCTTTAAGAATAGTAATTTTTTTAGCATCAGTATTTACTGCTTTTTCAATTACTTTTTCGCTTACAGGTTTAGCAATAGAGGCTAATAGATTATCTTCAGAGCTAATTTGCATCGGTTTTTCAGGACCTAAGAAAGTAATCATATAGATATCTTTTTCACCGTATCCATCCGATTTAAATGAAGAATAATAACCTCTTCTTCCGCTTGAGTTAATAATGAAGAATACATCATCATCAACAGTATTAATAGGGTAACCTAAGTTTTTTGGTTCGCTCCAACTTCCGTTGGCTTGTTTTTCTGAAACAAAAATATCGTAGCCTCCCATACTTTTATGTCCTTGCGAAGAAAAATAAAGTGTTTTACCATCTGGGTGAATTAGGACAGACTCTTCATTGTATTTAGTATTAATGTCTGGTCCTAAGTTTTGAGCAGGTCCCCAATCTTGTAGTTTTTCATCCCAATTGGTAACATAAATATCACGCATGCCAAAACTACCTTCAGGTTTGTTGCTTACAAAATACAAGGTTTTTCCATCACTAGAATAACTGGCAGAAGATTCATGATTTTTGGTGTTGATGTTTTTATTCATCTTTTTTGGTTTCGACCAAGAAGTTCCGATTAACTTGGTTTCGTAAAGGTTACCATCTCCTTTATCATCAATATAAATAATCATGCTTTGAGCATCAGGAGCAACAGCAACTGTAGCATCATGCTGGTCGGTATTTACGGGAGCTCCTAAATTTTGAGGAGCAGTCCATTGTCCGTTTGTTTTTTTAGAAATATATATGTCTTCAAAATATTCATTTAATCCCATGTCAATATTTCCTCCAGTAGTGGTGTTTCTTCTGGAAGTAAACATCATTACCGATTCATCGGCATTAATGATAGCACCGTATTCAGGATATTTTGAGTTAACAATACCACCAAAATTATCGATAAATACTCTTACAGGGTTAGCTACTAATTCTTTGGCGGTTTTGCATTGCTCTATTCTTCTTACTACATCTTCCAACTCAGCAGGGTTTTTAGCAGCAACTGCTTTGTGTTTTTCAAAAGCAGCAATGGCTTTATCAAAATTCATGGTAATGTGATAAGCTCTTCCTAAATAGTAGTGAATATCAGGAGCTACATTTGGGTTGAGTTTTAATGCTTTTTCTAGGTGAGGAACACTTTCTTCTTTATAAACAGAAGAAACCAAGTAACTTCTTCCAATTTTATAATTCAGTTGAGAATTGTTTGGGTTAAAATTATTGGCTTTTACCAAAAAAGGTAAGGCTTCTCTGTAATAGGAAGCTCTTATTTTATAGTCGGTAGAATTGTCGTCTAAATATTCTGGCGACATTAAAGTAAAGGTTTTTTCGCCTATTTTAAGGTTTTCTTCTGCTTCTTTAAAAGCATCTTTTTGTTCTTTAAATAACTTTTTATCAAAAGGAGTGTCTTGTTGTGCTTTTACTGCAAAAGTGAAAATAACAACTAATAAACTGATAAATATATGTTTCATAAGATTGTTTTTAATTTGTGAGATGTATAAATATGTTTTCGATAAAATGAATTAGTTACAAATTTGTTGAGAAAAGGCTTTACCATTTTTTAAACCTAGCTCAGCAGCTTTGTTCCAATCTTCACAAGCTTTATCTTCTTTTCTAAGCATTTCGTAAGCAATTCCTCTATTAAGATAAGCTGCTGCATAATTTTTATCTAATGAAATGGCTTTGTCGCAATCTGCTACAGCTCCTTCATAATCTTTTAATTTATATTTAGCCGAAGCTCTATTATTAAAAGCATAAGCATATTTTGGATTCAACATAATGGTTTCGTCAAAATCTTTAATAGCATCTTTATAATCGCCTTTTTCTAATTTGGCTAGGCCTCTGTTGTTGTAGGCAATAAAATAATCTTCTTTTAAGAACAATGCTTTTGAGTAGCTTTTAATAGCCAATTCATATTCGCCATTAGCACGGTAAGCACTACCTAAATTGTTGTGAACGAAGCTTAATTTACCATCCACCATCAATGCTTTTTCATAATCTTTTATAGCACCTTTAATATCGTTCAGTTGCTTTTTAGCGCTTCCTCTATCATTAAAAGCATAAGCATAATCGGGTTTGTTTTTTATAGCATTGTCGTATTCAGCAATAGCTTCTTTAAATTTATTATCAAGAAAATAAATGGTTCCTTTATAATAATAAGCATCTGCATGGGTAGGGTCAATTTCTGTAGCTCGGTTAAAATCTTTTAATGCTGCTTCAGAATTCCCTAACTCGTAATAAGAACGACCTCTTAAAAAATGAGCATTAGTAGAATCAGGATTAATTTCTACGGCTTTATCGAAATCTATAATGGCATTTTTATAATCTTTTAGTTGAAACTTTACAGAGCCTCTATTAAAATAGGCTTTCTCAAAATTTGGAGAAAGTTCAATAGCTTGAGTAAAACTTTCAATTGCACCATTTAAATTTTGACTGTTTACTTGGTTAATTCCAAGATTATAAATTTCCATTGCTTTTCCTTCTGAAAGTGCTGATGTATCACCAACAATAACATCCTGTGCGATTATATTTGCTGATAATAAGATAAAAGCAAACGGAATAAATAGTTTTATTTTTTTCATATACATTGGTTTAAGAGTTTTGTAAAAATAAGTAGCTAAAATTATAATTTTAATGTCAATTTTACAAAAAAATAATGATAATGAAGATTTCTTCTAACGAATTAGGCAGTGCAGTGGCTTATTTTAAAAATGAATTGGCTTCTTTTTATGATAAAAGTGAATTGGAAAGTATGCTTTATATTCTTTTCCAGCATTATTTTGGAGTTTCTAAAACGGATGTTGTCATCAATAAAGATAGAAAACTCTCCGAATCGGATTTGTTGTTGGTGATTTACGCTGTTAAAGACTTGAAAAAATATAAACCTTTAGCTTATATTATTGGCGAGTGGGAGTTTTTTGGTTTTTCATTTTTTGTTAATAAACACGTGCTTATTCCCCGACCAGAAACAGAGGAATTGGTGCAATTAATTATAAACGATTATGATAATCATCCTCCCAACAACATACTAGATATTGGTAGCGGGAGTGGTTGTATTGCGTTGAGTTTAAAACATCATTTTAAAAATACAACTGTAACCGCTTGGGATGTTTCTGAAGAAGCTTTAAAAGTGATTGGTAAAAATGCGAAAAACTTACAATTAGCAATTGAATTACAAAAAGTAGATGCGTTATCTAATCCGGATGTAAATGTAAAATATGATGTTATTGTGAGTAACCCTCCTTATATTATGAATAAGGAACAAACTCAAATGCATAGTAATGTGCTTGATTATGAACCTCATTTGGCGTTGTTTGTTCCCAATGAAAATCCCTTGCTTTTTTATGATAAAATTGCAGACATCGCTGTAAAGCATCTTACCAAAAACGGTAGTTTGTATGTGGAAATAAACGAGCAATTCGGAGAGGATGTAGCATTACTTTTCAACAAAAAAGGCTTTAATAAGGTAGAAATAATTAAAGATATTAATGGAAAAAATAGAATGGTTAGAGCAGTATCAACCTGATTGTAAGCTTAAAATAACATGTTAACTAAAACCACTTGTGTAGGTTTTTAATAAATTCTTGTTTTTTGTATTTAAAAGTCATTTTATTTTAAATTGATAATGCTTACTTTCGTAACTTGAATTTTTAAATAACTTCAATATAATATAAATTTTTTAAAAAATAGAAAATGAAAATAATTGTGTGTATTAGTAAGGCTCCAGATACCACATCAAAAATTGCTTTTACCGATGGTAATTCAAAATTTGATGAAAACGGAGTACAATTTATTGTTAATCCTTATGATGAATGGTATGCTTTAGTAAGAGCATTGGAATTAAAAGAAGCAAATGGAGGTAGCGTAACTGTATTAAATGTAGGCGATGCTTCAAATGATGCTATTATCAGAAAAGCCTTGGCTATAGGTGCTGATGATGCAGTAAGAATTGATGCTCCTACTTTGGATGCATTAGCTGTTGCGAAACAAATTGCCAACTATGTAAAGGCAAATAACGCAGACATGGTGTTGTTTGGAAAAGAAACAATAGACTACAACGGTTCTCAAGTAGGAGGTATGGTTGCTGCAATTTTAGATATGCCTTATGTTTCATTAGCTAGTAAATTAGATATGAATGGAACAACCGCTACAATTGAAAGAGAAATTGAAGGTGGAGTAGAAGTGGTAGAAACATCCACTCCATTAGTATTAAGTGCAGCTAAAGGAATGGCAGAGGCTCGAATTCCAAATATGAGAGGAATTATGGCTGCCAGAACTAAACCTTTAAATGTGGTTGCTGCTACAGATGCTTCTAATGCTACAGAAATAAAAGGTTTCTCATTGCCACCAGCCAAAACAGGTTGTAAGTATGTTGATGCAGATAATGTGGAACAATTAATAGACTTATTACACAACGAAGCTAAAGCTATTTAATAAACTTTTTAAACCTTAATAAAGATATGTCAGTTTTAATATATACAGATTCCGCAGACGGAACACTTACTAAAAATGCTTTTGAAGCAGCTAATTACGGTGCTTTATTAGCCAAAAAAGAAGGTAAATCAGCTACAGCAATTGTTATTGGCGAAGCTAGTGATATTGATAAGCTTGGAGCTTATGGTATTACCAAAGTTTTACATGTAAATGATGCAGCATTAAATAATTTCGACCCACAAAGAAATGCAGGAATTATTGCACAAGCTGTGGCTAAAGAAAATGCAACAACAGTAGTTTTTGCTCACGATTATTCTGGAAAAGCAACAGCACCCATGTTGGCTGCAAAATTAGATGCAGGCTTAGTTACAGGTGCAGTAGCACTTCCAGAAGGAAATACAGTAAAAAAAGCAGTTTTCTCTGGAAAAGCTTTCGCAGATGTAGAAATAAAATTAGTAACAAAAATCATTTCTGTTTTACCAAATGCAGTTGATAAAGTAACAGGCGAAGGAAGTGTTGCTGTAGAAAATTTTGCTTGCGAAATACCTGCAACAAGATTAACAGTAAAAGAAGTGAAAAAAGCTTCAACTGAGCTTTCATTAACAGAAGCAGATATAGTAGTTTCAGCAGGTAGAGGATTAAAAGGCCCTGAAAATTGGGGAATGATTGAAGAATTAGCTCAAGAACTAGGAGCTGCTACAGCTTGCTCTAGACCTGTGGCCGATATCGGTTGGAGACCTCACCACGAACATGTTGGGCAAACAGGAATTGCTATCAGACCAAATTTATATATAGCTGTTGGTATTTCAGGAGCTATACAACATTTAGCAGGAGTAAACGGAAGTAAAACAATAGTTGTTATCAATACAGATCCAGAAGCTCCTTTCTTTAAAGCTGCTGATTACGGTATTGTTGGAGATGCTTTTGATGTAGTACCTAAAATGATAGCTGCAGTTAAAAAACTTAAAGGCTAATTTGTGAATTTTACAAAGAGGATGATTTTTTATATTATCCTCTTTTTTTATTTTACCAGATGGATAAGATTGAACTAGAAATTATCGGACTTTCATACAGTCAAACTCAAACAGGAGCATACGCATTAGTGTTGGGAGAAACAGTTGGCAATAAAAGAAGATTACCAATTATTATTGGAGGGTTTGAAGCTCAAGCTATAGCAATTGAGTTAGAAGCTATGACCCCTAGCAGACCACTAACTCACGATTTGTTTAAAAACCTTGCAGATGCTTTTGATATCAACCTATTGGAAGTAATCATATATAATTTAGTAGAAGGTATTTTTTATGCTAAATTAATTATTCAACAAGGTACAGAAACCATAGAAATAGATACCAGAACCTCAGATGCTATCGCATTAGCAGTTCGATTTAAATGTCCAATTTCTACGTATGAGTTTATTCTTTCTAGTGCAGGAATTATCTTAGATGAGTCTCAAAAAGATAAGGATTTAAATGATGATAATGATGAGTTTGATGAGCTAGAAAAAGAATTAGAAGAGATAGACCCAAGTAAACCGCTCGATTATTCAAAAATGTCAATTACAGAGTTGAACAAGGTATTGCAAAATGCTATTGAGCATGAAAACTATGAAGAAGCTTCAAAAATTAAAGCTGAAATAGATAAAAGAAACGCCAATTAATCTTCAAATTCATTAATGATGCTAGCTACCATTACTTTTACATCCATATACAGAGGAATAATTGGTATAGTAGCATTATTAGCTATTGCGTGGCTATTTAGTAGCAACAGAAAAGCTATCAATTGGAAATTAGTAGGGAAGGGGATGTTAATCCAACTGGTTTTTGCTATTTTGGTGTTAAAAGTAGATTTTGTTGCTAAAGGATTTGAAATAGTCAGTAAAATTTTCACAAAAATTATAGGCTTTACACAAGAAGGAACCATGTTCTTATTCAAGAATTTTGAGTCCGGAATTATAGAATCATCACTCATAAACTTTGTAGTGATGGTCTTACCAACAGTAATTTTCTTTTCGGCATTAACCAGTTTGTTTTATTATTGGGGCATTTTGCAAAAAGTAGTTTATGCCTTTGCTTGGGTAATGAAAAAAGTAATGAAACTTTCAGGAGCAGAGAGCTTGGCAGCAGCTGGAAACATCTTTTTAGGACAAACAGAATCCCCATTATTGGTAAAACCTTACCTTAACAAAATGACAGATTCCGAACTGATGTGTTTAATGAGCGGAGGAATGGCAACCATTGCAGGTGGAGTTTTGGCAGCATATATTGGCTTTTTAGGAGGGTCAGATGAAGCACAACAAATTTATTTTGCAAAACATTTATTAGCAGCATCGGTAATGTCGGCACCCGCAGCAGTGGTGGCAGCAAAAATGTTGGTGCCTCAAACAGAAAAAGTAAACGAAGATTTAACCTTACCTAAAGAAAAAATTGGAGCAAACGCCTTAGAAGCTATCGCTAATGGAACTACTGATGGAATTAGGTTGGCAGTTAATGTTGCCGGAATGTTATTGGTTTTTATTGCTCTTTTGGCAACAGGAAATTATATCTTATTTAAAATTGGCGATTGGACAAGCTTAAATCCTATTATTGCTGCAAACACCGCTTATGATGGATTAAGTTTTCAACTTATTTTGGGCTATCTTTTTGCTCCACTTACATGGTTAATGGGAGTATGCAAAGAAGACATGGTATTGGTAGGTCAGTTGTTGGGAGAAAAAACTATTTTGAATGAATTTGTAGCTTATGTTTCTTTAGGTGAATTAAAAATGCAAGGAAAATTTGTAGAAGAAAAATCTATCGTAATGGCTACTTATATATTATGTGGATTTGCCAATATCGCTTCTATAGGAATCCAAATAGGAGGAATCGGAGCACTTGCACCACAAAAGAAAGCCACCTTAGCGAAGTTCGGTTTTAAAGCACTTATAGGAGGAACTCTTGCCTCTTTGTTTACAGCAGTTTTAGTTGGCATACTTATCTAAACAAGTAGCAAAAAAATATTAATCCATTTTTTAGGTATCGGCTTCGTTTTAGGTTATTTCCTATTCCTAATTATTATTACAAGGGTAATTTCTAAACGAGCCTCCTCACTCGCTCGACATCATCTATTGAGCTCAATTGGAGTAAGTAATTAGTAAACTTCAAGATTTCATTAATTATCAACTAATTTCAAATTCTCTTTCAAGCATTCGCTTGGAAGATCGAGCGTAATATAAATCAAAAAGTACAATACAAAATTAAAGCAAGGTAAATAGGGTAATATAAAAAGCAAATAGAGCGGTTAATGTTATTAAGAAAAAGAGAATAATTAATAAAACAAAGGGGTCATTAGATTAAACAACTCAATAAATAAAAAAAGAATAAAAAAAAGCGAAAAAAATTGTCTTCACAATCAGGAGTTTATGAGGGGAGAGAGATAAAAAGTAAAAAAAAGTAAAAAAAAGTTTTGGGAAAAGGAAAAGAGTTGTACTTTTGCAGCCCGTTTGAGACCAAATGATGGGAATGAGAGAGGGGAAAGCGGGAGAAACAGAGAGTTCTTTGAAGAAATTGAAGTAGAGAAAAAAAGGTAAATATCCTTGAGTAAAATCAACGCGTAGTAATTTTTTAGAAACATTTAAGAATAATTACAACGGAGAGTTTGATCCTGGCTCAGGATGAACGCTAGCGGCAGGCCTAACACATGCAAGTCGAACGGTAACAGGAATTAGCTTGCTAATTTGCTGACGAGTGGCGCACGGGTGCGTAACGCGTATGCAACTTACCTCTAACAGGAGGATAGCCTTTCGAAAGGAAGAATAATACTCCATAATATTTATTTGTGGCATCACAGATTTATTAAAACTACGGTGGTTAGAGATAGGCATGCGTCCTATTAGCTAGTTGGTGAGGTAACAGCTCACCAAGGCGATGATAGGTAGGGGGCCTGAGAGGGTTATCCCCCACACTGGTACTGAGACACGGACCAGACTCCTACGGGAGGCAGCAGTGAGGAATATTGGTCAATGGACGAAAGTCTGAACCAGCCATGCCGCGTGCAGGAAGACTGCCCTACGGGTTGTAAACTGCTTTTATATAGGAATAAACCCTCGTTCGTGAACGAGGCTGAAGGTACTATAAGAATAAGGACCGGCTAACTCCGTGCCAGCAGCCGCGGTAATACGGAGGGTCCAAGCGTTATCCGGATTTATTGGGTTTAAAGGGTCCGCAGGCGGGAGAATAAGTCAGTGGTGAAATCCTGTCGCTTAACGATAGAACTGCCATTGATACTGTTTTTCTTGAGTATAGATGAAGTGGGCGGAATGTGTCATGTAGCGGTGAAATGCATAGATATGACACAGAACACCGATTGCGAAGGCAGCTCACTAAACTATAACTGACGCTCATGGACGAAAGCGTGGGGAGCGAACAGGATTAGATACCCTGGTAGTCCACGCTGTAAACGATGATTACTCGGTGTTAACGATATACGGTTAGTGCCTAAGCGAAAGTGATAAGTAATCCACCTGGGGAGTACGGTCGCAAGATTGAAACTCAAAGGAATTGACGGGGGCCCGCACAAGCGGTGGAGCATGTGGTTTAATTCGATGATACGCGAGGAACCTTACCTGGGCTTAAATGGGAAATGACAGTTTAGGAAACTAGACCTTCTTCGGACATTTTTCAAGGTGCTGCATGGTTGTCGTCAGCTCGTGCTGTGAGGTGTCGGGTTAAGTCCCATAACGAGCGCAACCCCTATCTTTAGTTGCCAGCGAGTAATGTCGGGGACTCTAGAGAAACTGCCGGTGCAAACCGAGAGGAAGGTGGGGATGACGTCAAATCATCACGGCCCTTACGTCCAGGGCTACACACGTGCTACAATGGCGAGTACAAAGAGCAGCTACTAGGTGACTAGATGCTAATCTCAAAAGCTCGTCTCAGTTCGGATCGGAGTCTGCAACTCGACTCCGTGAAGCTGGAATCGCTAGTAATCGCGCATCAGCCATGGCGCGGTGAATACGTTCCCGGGCCTTGTACACACCGCCCGTCAAGCCATGGAAGCTGGGGGTACCTGAAGTCGGTAACCGTAAGGAGCTGCCTAGGGTAAAACTAGTAACTGGGGCTAAGTCGTAACAAGGTAGCCGTACCGGAAGGTGCGGCTGGAACACCTCCTTTTTAGAGAGAAATTACACGATATTAATAGCAATATTAATATGATATTTACCTTTTTTATCTTCTTCATTTTTTTATATAAAATACTAAACCAAAAACAAGCTCAGTTGCGGGCTATCCTTGAGCTGTGGTTGTTTTTTACAGTCCCATAGCTCAGTTGGTTAGAGCGCTACACTGATAATGTAGAGGTCCGCAGTTCAAATCTGCGTGGGACTACAAAAGAAAAAGAAAACGTTCTTTTTTTAAAAAAGTTAAATATTGGAAATTTTTAGAAGTTGAGTTACACGTTATGGTGAACCGTTAAGAAAAACTGTTAACTAACAACTGTTAACTGCACACTAAAACGGGGGATTAGCTCAGCTGGCTAGAGCGCCTGCCTTGCACGCAGGAGGTCATCGGTTCGACTCCGATATTCTCCACACAAGATATACATAACGAAGGTTATAAGGTATCAAAAGTTCATTGACATCATGAAAGAAATTATAGAAAAGAAAAACAACAGTTAAGAAAGTAAATAAGAGCGTACGGTGAATGCCTTGGCTCTCAGAGGCGAAGAAGGACGTGATAAGCTGCGATAAGCTACGATGAGGTGCAAATAACCTGTGAGTCGTAGATTTCCGAATGGGGCAACCCAACTGATAGAAGATCAGTTATCCTTATAAAGGAAGCAAACCCGGAGAACTGAAACATCTAAGTACCCGGAGGAAGAGAAAACAATAGTGATTCCCTTAGTAGCGGCGAGCGAAGCGGGAAAAGCCCAAACCAGAGATGTTACGGCATTTCTGGGGTTGTAGGACTGTAACGTGGACTATAAAATGATAGTAGAATATAACTGGAAAGTTAAGCCAAAGAAGGTGATAGCCCTGTAGACGAAATCGTTTTATTACCTAACAGTATCCTGAGTAGCACGAAACACGTGAAATTTTGTGTGAATCTGCCGGAACCATCCGGTAAGGCTAAATACTACTGAGAGACCGATAGTGAACCAGTACCGTGAGGGAAAGGTGAAAAGAACCCTGAACAAGGGAGTGAAATAGAACCTGAAACCGTACGCTTACAAGCGGAGGGAGCCTACGGGTGACCTCGTGCCTTTTGCATAATGATCCTACGAGTTACTCCTCACTAGCGAGGTTAAGCATTTAAGATGCGTAGCCGAAGCGAAAGCGAGTCTGAATAGGGCGAACTAGTTAGTGGGGGTAGACGCGAAACTTGGTGATCTACCCATGAGCAGGTTGAAGTTGCAGTAACATGTAATGGAGGACCGAACCAGTAAACGTTGAAAAGTTTTTGGATGACTTGTGGGTAGGGGTGAAAGGCCAATCAAACTGAGAGATAGCTCGTACTCCCCGAAATGCATTTAGGTGCAGCGTTGAGGATTATAGTTATAGAGGTAGAGCTACTGATTGGGCTAGGGGGCTTCACCGCCTACCAAACCCTAATAAACTCCGAATGCTATAACTTTTACTCAGCAGTGAGGGCATGGGTGCTAAGGTCCATGTCCGAGAGGGAAACAACCCAGACCATCAGCTAAGGTCCCTAAATATATACTAAGTTGAACTAACGAGGTTCGATTGCTTTGACAGCTAGGATGTTGGCTTGGAAGCAGCCATTCATTTAAAGAGTGCGTAACAGCTCACTAGTCGAGCGATTGAGCATGGATAATAATCGGGCATAAAGTATATTACCGAAGCTATGGAATTGTTAGTAATAACAAATTGGTAGGGGAGCATTCTAGTCAGCGTTGAAGGTGTATCGTAAGGTATGCTGGAGCGTCTAGAAAAGAAAATGTAGGAATAAGTAACGATAAGGCAGGCGAGAAACCTGCCCACCGATAGACTAAGGTTTCCTGATCAACGCTAATCGGATCAGGGTTAGTCGGGACCTAAGGCGAACCCGAAAGGGGTAGTCGATGGATAACAGGTTAATATTCCTGTACTAGCATATATTGCGATGGGGTGACGGAGTAGTGAAAGGTCTGCGTACTGACGGAATAGTACGTTGAAGAGTGTAGGTATTAGACTTATAGGAAAATCCGTAAGACTAGCTGAACTTGATAGTACCAAGAGCCTTCGGGCAATTGGATAATGACCCTAACCAGACTTCCAAGAAAAACCTCTAAGCTTCAGATATATGCTACTCGTACCGCAAACCGACACAGGTAGTCAAGGAGAGAATCCTAAGGTGCTCGAGTGATTCATGG
>CALCHN010000030.1 GCA_937901255.1 uncultured Flavobacteriales bacterium
CAGAAAATGTTTCTGATGTAAAAATAACCGATGTGGTGGTAGGTATAGCCGGACAGCACATTCGCAGCCTTCAGCACAGGGACTACATTACCCGCCAGGACTCTGAAAAGGTAATTAATGAAGATGACCTTGAAAAACTATGTAGCCAGGTATACAAATTGGTTATGTTGCCAGGTGAAGAAATTATCCATGTATTGCCTCAGGAATATAAAGTGGACGGGCAGGCTGAGATTAAAGAACCTATCGGGATGTACGGCGGAAGATTGGAAGCCAATTTTCATGTGGTTGTAGGCCAGGTTTCATCCATCAGGAACATAGGAAGGTGCATTAAAAGTGCAGGTCTCGAACTTGGAAGTATAACATTGGAGCCTTTGGCATCTGCAGATGCTGTTTTAAGCCAGGAAGAAAAAGAAGCCGGCGTTGCACTCATTGATATAGGGGGCGGAACAACCGACCTTGCGATTTTTAAAGATGGTATTATTCGCCATACGGCTGTAATTCCGTTTGGAGGCAATGTTATAACTGAAGATATAAAAGAAGGTTGTTCAATTATAGAAAAACAGGCCGAACTGCTTAAAGTTAAATTTGGCTCTGCATGGCCCGGAGAAAACAAAGAAAATGAAATAGTGTCCATTCCTGGGTTAAGAGGCAGGGAACCTAAAGAAATTACACTTAAAAACCTTTCAAAAGTGATCCATGCCAGAGTGGTGGAAATTATTGAGCAGGTATATGTGGAAATTAAAAACTACGGACACGAAGAACAGAAAAAGAAACTGATTGCAGGAATCGTTTTAACAGGTGGCGGAAGCCAGTTAAAACACCTTAAGCAATTAGTAGAATATATTACCGGTATGGATACCAGGATCGGATATCCTAATGAAAATTTGGCAGGTGATTCAGAACCGGAAGTTGCAAGCCCCGTATATGCCACGGCTGTCGGACTTGTGATGAATGCTTTAAAAAATCAAAAAAAGGTACAGGAACCTCTTGTAGAAGATTTTAATGTTAAAGCAGAAGATGAAAGCATCTCCCGTGAGTATGCGTACAGTGAACCCCAGGCGGCCAAAGTAAAACAACACAGAAAATCATTTCTGGATAAATGGTCGGAAAAATTAAAAGATTTTTTGGATAACGCAGAATAACCCACAGGGAGTTTTGCTGATAAAATAAGACAAGTACAACAGAGAAAACCTAGATTATGAGTAACAACAAAGATTTTGGAGGTATAGCATTCGATCTCCCTAAAAACCAAAGCAATGTGATTAAGGTAATTGGTGTTGGAGGCGGCGGTAGTAATGCTATTAACTACATGTTTAAGCAAGGTATTAATGGAGTAGACTTTGTAGTTTGTAATACCGATTCGCAAGCACTGGAAAACAGTTCAGTTCCCAATAAAGTCCAGTTAGGGGTTTCCCTCACCGAAGGCCTTGGTGCCGGTGCAAATCCGGAAGTAGGGGAGCAATCGGCTATCGAAAGCCTGGATGATATTAAACGCATGCTCGATACCCACACCAAAATGGTATTTATTACTGCCGGAATGGGTGGTGGTACAGGTACTGGAGCAGCACCCATTATTGCTAAAATGGCAAAAGATATGGATATTCTTACTGTAGGTATTGTTACTATACCATTTCAGTTTGAAGGAAAAATGAGAAATGAACAGGCACAAAAAGGAATTGAAAGGCTGCGAAGCCATGTAGATTCTTTAATAGTGATCAACAACAATAAATTAAGGGAAGTTTATGGTAATTTAGGCTTTAAAGCCGGGTTTTCTAAAGCTGATGAGGTATTAGCCACTGCAGCCAGGGGTATTGCTGAAGTTATAACGCATCATTACACTCAAAATATCGATTTACGTGATGCCAAAACTGTGTTGTCTAACAGCGGTTCTGCCATTATGGGTTCTGCAAGTGCTACGGGTGGAAGCCGTGCCCAGGAAGCCATTATAAAAGCCCTGGATTCGCCATTGCTCAATGATAATAAAATTACAGGTGCCAAAAATGTATTGTTGTTAATCGTATCAGGTGCTGAAGAAATTACACTGGACGAGATAGGCGAAATCAATGATTACATACAAAATGAAGCAGGAAACAGCGCTAACATTATTATGGGTGTAGGTGAAGATGAATCTTTAGGTGAAGCTATTTCTGTGACCATTATCGCAACCGGGTTTAATGCAGAATTACAACATGAAATTGTAAATACGGAAGCTAAAAAGATTATTCATACTTTAGAAGATGAGCAGAAAATAGAACACGATCTGTCTCCTAAAGCAAATGCTACGGTAGTTAAACCATCACCGGTAATAAGAAAGGATGATATTAAAAAAGAAGATTTAAAAAATGAAAAAGAAAATGTTATAAAACACACATTGTTTGATGAAAAACCTGATGTAGAATTAATTCCTACATCAGAGTTTATTAAGAACCTCAATGTGGTGTATGAAGAAGTAGCTGCTGAAGAAGACGATTTCATCATCATAAATACAACCGCTAAAATCAGGGACATCGAAGTAGTTGACCCCGAATTCCTTACAGCGGAAGAAGATAATCAGATCTCACTTTCATTTGATTTGCCACTAAGCGAAATGGAAGAAAAAAAGGAAGAAAAAAAGGATGAAAATATGATCTTATTTGACCTTACTGAAGAAATAAAAAATTATGAGGTAAAGGATGCTATTGAAGTAGTGCCTGTTACTGAAGTCTCTGAAAATGGTGAAATAAGATACAGTCTTGATGACTATATGGAAATGGAATCTGTACTGGATGGTGCAAAACCAAAAGAAAAAGAAACCGAAGTTATTGAAGAAGAACTCCAGTTTGAGAAGAAAGTGACCCAAGATCAGGAAGAAGTGCCGGAAGTTTATAACAGTAAAGATGATGATATTGACCCTATTAACAATTCTATTGACGAGAGCTTGAAGAAAAGAGCCAATGAAAGAAGAAAAAAATTAAAAGATTTCAATTATAAGTTCAGAAATAATCTTAATAAAATTGATGAGATTGAAAAGCAACCCGCTTATAAGAGAATGGGTATTGAATTAGAAGATAAAAAAAATGACAATGCATCAAGAATGAGTTTAGGTACTGACAGTAACGATGAAATTCAGCTGCGCAGCAATAATTCGTTTTTGCATGACAATGTGGATTAGGTTAAACATTTTTTAGCCGAAGTAGGATTTGCATGGCCCGGAACATCCCTTTTGTTTCGGGTTATTTTTTTATCTTCGCAGTCTTAATTCCATACATAGATTATACAGACATGAGTTTACAAGCAAAAATAATGGAGGAAATGAAAGCTGCTATGAAATCCAAGGATACGGTAGCTTTAGAATCGTTGAGAGCGGTAAAATCCGCTTTGCTTTTGGCCAATACAGATGCCGGGGCAAAAGAAGAACTTTCAGAAGAAGACGAAATTAAACTTTTACAAAGGCTGGTAAAACAGCGCAAAGAAAGTGCTGCCATATACAAAGAGCAGGGCAGGGCAGATTTGGCAGAACCGGAACTGGCCCAGGCCGCCGTAATAGAAAAGTTTTTACCTGCACAATTATCCAATGAAGAAATAGAGAAAGTGGTAGGCGAAGTTATAGCACAAACAGGAGCAGAAGGCATGAAGGATATGGGCAAGGTTATGGGCATTGTATCACAAAAACTGGCAGGGCAGGCAGATGGAAAAACCATTTCCAATATTGTAAAAGCTAAATTGGCATAAAATAAAGCAGATATTAGATATAGTGTCAGATTTATTTAAAAATGTATTTTGTATATATTTTTTATAGCAGTAAATTTGCCTCCGTTAAACACGGGATTAAAGAATAACAAGGCCTCTTAGCTCAACTGAATAGAGCACTGGATTTCGGCTCCAGCGGTTCGGGGTTTGAATCCCTGAGAGGTCACAAGTAGTAATTACAACGAGTATCAAAACCTTGCAACTTCTATGATTTGCAGGGTTTTGTAGTTTTTGGCCTTTCATATTGTTTGGTATCATTTGATATGAAATGATCACAAAGCGTCAACACCTTTTTTAAACCGTAGTATTCTATTACTTACTGTAGGCTTCCCTAAATATAGTGCTTGAAGTTTATTAGAGTATTGGATTTTATATATCTTAAATTCGATGGTAATATGAAATTACTATAAGATAGTTAATCAGTTAATAATTAGGTTTTTAAAATTTTGTGTAAATTCAACTGAACGGAAAGAATTTATGTGTCAAATTTATTTCACTAACGATAGAAATTTTTGACTTGTCGCGTTTTAGAAAGTTTTAAGAATCATTTAACTTGAAAACTTGAATATTAAGCTTATGTTTGCCCTGATATCAAAAATTTCAATTAACTATCATGCTTGGCAAATTGCAACATATTACTTTATATTTAACAACATCTGTTGATAGTAATATGCCGTTTCAAATTAGTAAATTAAAAATCATCTTCCCGACTTTATAAGCACTACGAGTGTGCTTAAAACTGCCCATTAAACCTTATTGTTTTTAATATTCCATTGCTATGCAATTGATGACTACTCGCCAGATAAGACGTTCACATATCAAGGATCGTCGTTAAAAACAATAATTAATGTTTCACATTTAAAAAATTAGAAATCATGGCTAGAGGAAAAACTTTAAAAGCTCCTAAAGTAGATTTAAAAGCAAAAAAGCAGGAGAAGATAAAAATGAAATTAGAAGCCCAGCAAACTAGTAAACGTAAATAAAGTTTGAAGGTGTTCTAAAAATGGTGCTTAGTTTAGTTAGTAGTTAAAACCCTGAAGTCATCAATGATGTCAGGGTTTTTACTTTTGAAACAACTCTGATTGTAAATAATTGTTATGTTTAAAAGGTTAGATAATTCATAAATAAAATTAAACAACATCTTTTAATTGATAATTTATATCTGTAGTAATATCTTTAGTTTTTATTTAAAACCAAAATCATGCAAGCACGTAAACTGTTTATTTTAGTTTCCATAATTGTTGTCTTTGTAATTATAGGAATGGCCTTTTTTTGGCTTCCAATTTTATGGCTTTTTATTTTGATTTGCCCACTAATTTTAATGGGCATTTTTGACATTTTCCAAAAAAAACAGACTATCAAGAGAAATTTCCCTTTGATCGGTCGGTTTCGATATTTTTTGGAATCTATACGCCCTGAAATTATGCAATATTTCGTAGAGACTGATACCGAAGGAAGACCCATAAACCGAATTTTAAGATCATTGGTATATCGAAGGGCAAAAGGAGAAAATGATACCGAGCCTTTTGGTTCACAAATGGATATGTACCATTCTGGATACGAATGGATGGAACATTCTATGTATGCGAAACATAATCTTAAAGAAATAGGCAAGTTTCCTCGTTTACTAATTGGTGGCAAGGATTGTAAACAACCCTATTCCTCAAGTTTGTTAAATATTTCTGCTATGAGTTTTGGGTCCTTAAGTAAGAATGCTATTTTAGCTTTGAACAAAGGTGCCAAAATGGGGAATTTTGCGCATAATACTGGAGAAGGTGGTATAAGCGATTATCATCTAGAACATGGCGGCGATCTTATTTGGCAAATAGGTACTGGCTATTTTGGCTGTAGAAATGATGATGGCACTTTTAACCCACAGACTTTTAGGGGCAATGCGATTAGACCGCAAGTAAAAATGATTGAGATTAAATTATCCCAAGGTGCAAAACCAGGACACGGCGGCATATTACCTGCAATAAAAAATACTGAGGAAATTGCAAAAATTAGACATATTCAACCGCATATTGCAGTACATTCACCACCTTCACATTCGACATTTTCCAATCCGATTCAATTCATGCATTTTATTAAAGAACTAAGACAGTTGTCTGATGGCAAACCAATTGGTTTTAAACTTTGCATTGGACGAAAACAAGAGTTTATGGATTTTTGTGAGGCGATGCTTTTTACGGGTATACAACCCGATTTTATTACGGTAGATGGTGGTGAAGGTGGGACTGGAGCCGCTCCAGTAGAATTTTCAAATTCAATGGGAATGCCTTTGCGTGAAGGATTGATTTTTGTACATGATACGTTAGTCGGTTTTGGATTGAGAAAGGACATTAAAGTTATTGTCGCAGGGAAAATAATAACAGGATTTCATATGGCAAGAGCGATTGCATTAGGAGCTGATGGTTGTAATAGTGCACGTGCCATGATGCTTTCCATTGGTTGTATTCAAGCCTTGCAATGTAATAAAAATACGTGTCCTGTTGGTGTAACTACTCAAAACCCTACTTTAGTAAGAGGATTGGTAGTTGACGACAAAGCACCAAGGGCTAATCGCTATCACGAAGCAACTATTCATAGCTTTTTAGAGCTAGTTGCAGCAGCAGGTCTTAATGACCCGAGTGAATTGACCAGAAATCATATTAGCAAAAGAGTTGGTCTTTATAATGTACAGACTTACGAAGAAATTTATCCATATATGGAAGAAGGCTGTTTGGTAAATATAGATACCATTCCTGAAAGCTACAGAAAGTTCTATTATCTAACAAGGTTGATGAAATAACTATTTACATCTTTTCATATTTAAAAAATAATAATATTATAGCTACTGAGAATCTTGGTAATAAATAATATCTTTAACAAATAGAAGCCTTTAGAATAACCTTTGAAATCGGTACAGGATACCCCAACTGAGTAATTTTGTATCAGTAGCTAATCTTTCCTTATTTTTACCACAAAACCTAAAATCAAGCAAAAAATTGAAATAGATATTTTTATTTTAGCACTTGTAATGGACGCATTGCTTTTTCCATTATTTCTTTACGAATTACGAAGTCACCGAAACTTTCTTCCATGTCTCGTTCTTGTGCATAAGCCATAATTATGGGTTCTAATTCTGCTAAAATGTCTTTCTCAGATAACATTTCTTTATAAAGACTATTTAATCTATCTCCATTATGGCTAGCTCCTAAATAAAGATTATAGCGTCCAATAGCACGACCGACTAAACCAATTTCTCCAAGAGATGAACGCGCACAATTATTGGGACAACCAGTCATTCTAATATTAATTTCATTTTCTTCAAGACCATTTTTCCGTATTATTACATCGAGCTTATCTATTAATGAAGGTAAGTAACGTTCTGATTCGGCAAAGGCAAGTCCGCAGGTGCCCAATGCAACACATGCCATAGAACTTTTCCGAAGTCCAGTTAATTTAGAATGATCTTTAATCCCATTCTTCTTTAAAATATCTTCAATATTTTTTTTATCTTTTTCTAATACATTTCCAATAATTAGGTTTTGGTTTCCCGTTAACCGAAAATCACCTTTATGAATATAAGCTATTTCGCTTAACGCTTTTTTCAACGAATAACCTTCTTCATTTTTTACTCTTCCATGTTCCACAAACAATGTGTAGAACCATTTATTGTTTATCCCTTTTAACCAACCATATTTATCACCGTTTGATATGAATTGATATGACCGAGGACTTGCAACCTTCCAACCGAGGCGAGTATTTAGTTCATTTACAAACCATTCCAATCCTCTATCATCGATGGTATGTTTTAATCTCGATAATTTTCTGTCCGATCGGTTACCGTAATCTCTTTGAATGGCTATCACAGTCTCCGCTACTTCAATTACTTTTTCCTTTGGTGTAAAACCTATGACATTCGCCAGTCGTGGATATGTGGTTTCATTACCAAATGTACTTCCTAATCCTCCGCCAACACAAATATTAAATCCTTTGATTTTGTTGTTTTCCTCAATGGCTATAAAACCAAGGTCATTGGCAAAAACATCAATCTCGTTGTTTGGCGGAATGGCCAATGCTATCTTAAATTTTCGAGGTAAATAAGTATGGTGGTATAATGGTTCAAAATCAGGAGTTCCAGCTACCTTTTCTTTATTTAGCCAAATTTCATGATATGCGGTAGTCTTAGGAAGAAAATAATTACTTATCTCGCCCGCAAGCCCATACACTTCTTTATGGATCAGTGATTGATAAGGATTTGAATTACACATAACGTTCCTATTCACATCACCACAAGTTGCAAGCGTACTCAATAACACCTCATTCACTGCTTGAATAGTTGGCTTTAGACCTCGTTTCAATATTCCATGAAACTGAAACGATTGTCTGCTGGTCAATTTAAGGGTACCATTACCATATTCATCTGAAAGTTTGTCCAAAGCGAGCCATTGCTTGGGAGTAGTAAGACCTCCAGCAGCTCTTACTCTGACCATGAACTGATATAAAGGTTCTAATTTTTTTTGTTTTCTTTCCTTCTCCAAATCCCTGTCATACTGCTGATAAGATCCATGGTATTTTATAAGCTTTACATCATCTGTATCCAAAGCACCCGTCAAACGATTCTGTAAGCTTTCCTTAATTGTTCCTCGAAGGAAATCACTCTTATCTTTGATATGTTCGTCTTCCGATAAATTATCTTGTGCAAATTTTTTTTCCATAACTGTATTGTAGGCTGTTTAATTTGATTTAATAAATATCCGCTTGATATCTATTGGACAACTGAAGGTTTTTAATGTATTCTTCTGCTTTTTCAAGAGTGACTCCACTCTGTTGTTGAATAATCTGTTTTAATGCTAAATCTACGTCCTTTGCCATATTTTTGGCATCGCCGCAAACATAAAAATGGGCGCCGCTTTCTAGCCAGTTATACAGCTCTTTGCCATTTTCCAACATTCTGTGCTGTACATATTGCTTGTGTGTTTGGTCTCTAGAAAAAGCAACATCGGCTTTTGTCAATATCCCTTCTTTTAGATACTGTTGCCATTCTGTTTGATACAGGAAATCTGTTGTGAAATTTCGGTCACCGAAGAAAAGCCATGAAGGCGTTCTTTTTTCAGAGACTTCAAGTTGTTGCATAAAGGCTCGAAAAGGCGCAATACCGGTTCCTGGACCCACCATAATAATTGGGGTATCAGGATTTTTTGGAAGCTTAAAACGGGAATTTTTATCTAAAAATATCTTTACCTTATCGTCAACTTCCAATCGGTCTGCAAGGGTAACCGAACAATGGCCTTCCTTATCTCTACCAAATGCATTATACCGAACTACCGACACCAGCAAATGCACTTCGTCTTCTACTGCTTTTTGAGAAGAAGCAATGGAATACATCCGTGGTGTATTTTTTCTTAAAACTGAAATCAGTTCATTGGGAGATAATTCATGAGGTTCTTCTTTTAATAAATCCAAAATATCTCGACCCATAAGATATTCAAGGACTGAGTCACTATTTGACAATATTTTATTTAATCGAAGATTATCTGTTAATTCAGCATATTTGGACAATGTGGTTTTAGATAAGGGGGTTAATTCGTAATCATTTGTCAGTGCCTCCAACAACTCTTTTTCTCCTTTGTGCGTTATTACATTTTCTTTTCCATCGAAATTTGTAGCTTCTAAAACCGCTTGGACAAGTTTAGGGGAATTACTACCATACACGCCCAAAGCATCACCTGGTTCGTATGTTATGCCAGATCCTGCTAAGTCTAATTCCAAATGTATAGTTTCCTTGGAAGACCCCGTAGCATTAAGATTTATTTTTTCCAGAATGGTGGCTTCAAAAAGGTTTTTTTTATCATATTTTATTCCATTGACTGGAGCGATTACATCATTTAGGTTTTCTAAATTAGAAACCTCTTCGGATGTTTGTATTATAGAATCTAAAAATATTTTTTGCCAAGCTTCTGCTTCTTCCTCATAATCTACATCACAATCCTGACGAGGAGCAAGTCGTTTTGCCCCTAATTTTTCTAGAATGGTATCGAAATCTTTACCTGTTTGGCAAAAATCAACATAACTACTATCTCCAAGAGCCAGAACAGAAAAATTGACATGAGAAAGATTTGGTGCTTTTTTGCCATGAAGATACTTATGAAGGTCTTCGGCTTGTACAGGGGGCTCTCCTAATCCATGAGTACTTACAATAACCGCCAAGTTTTTAATATTTTTAAGTTCTCTAGTTTTAAAAGAAGCCATATCCGAAATATCTACTTCTACACCTCTTTCTTTGGCCTGAGCAGCAAGATTCTTTGCCAGTGCCTCACTATTACCTGTATGACTACCGAATAAAATATTTATTTTTTCGGGTTTAGCCTTTGCAACAGTAGTTGTAGATACTATTGTCTGATTATCTAGCTTAGGAGAAACTGTTGAAGCTACATGGTTGAGACCTGAAAAATAGCCGCTTAACCAATAAAGTTGTTCAGAATCAAGCTCAGACAATGCATTACTAAGTTTTTCTGTTTGTCTATCGTTAAACGGCCCTCTTTCTAATCCCTTTTTTAATTCCATTATTTTAAGAATGAATTGAAATTATTTATTTGGCTGTGGTGTATATCTTAAATATGGTTTTATAACACGGTGTCCTTTAGGAAATTTAGCCTTAACATCTTCCTGCTTTACTGAAGGAGAAATTATTACATCTTGTCCCACTTCCCAATCTACAGGTGTAGCAACACTATGTCCAGCAGTTAATTGCAAGGAGTCCAGTACGCGTAATATTTCTGTAAAGTTCCTTCCTGTAGAAGCTGGATAGGTAATAATTGCCTGTATTTTTTTGGCAGGGTTGATAAAATACACAGATCGTACTGTTGCTGTTGTAGAGAAATTAGGATGAATCATATTATAAAGTTTGGCTACATTTTTGTCCGTATCTGCGATAATAGGGAATTCCACTTTGGTATTTTGCGTTTCATTAATATCATTAATCCAACCCTTATGAGATTCAAGATCGTCTGTACTAACGGCAATTACCTTAGTATCTCTTTTTGAAAATTCATCCTTTAACTGTGCGGTACGCCCAAGTTCGGTTGTACAAACGGGGGTGAAATCGGCAGGATGTGAATAAATGATTCCCCAAGTATCTCCTAGCCATTGATGAAAATCGATTACTCCCAGTGTAGTTTGGGCAGTGAAATTTGGTGCGTCGTCTCCAATTCGTAAACTCATTATTTTAAATTTTAAGTTAAACAATAAAAATATTGTACTAATTTTTTAGTACCTCAAAGGTATTGAGCAAGAAAACGAATCGCCAATAGTTAATTTTTATTTAGCATAACCTTAGGTTATAGCTTAAATATGATTTTTGTAATGAAAGTAATAGAAAAAAAGGTAAGAAAGTATTTAAAAATAATGGTCACTTATATAATCAAAATTTATGATTCCGCATTAAAAACTGGACTAATAAGGCTGACAACCCCCCTTCTGGACCTTGGGGGGTGATAAAGTAAAAATGTCTATAAATTGGTAATTTTTTAATTTCAATTATTTTAAGTGTATTATTTTTTAGTTCTTTAAATATGGCATGTAAAGAAATGAAGGCCATACAATTGGAATGTTGTAAGTATGATTTGATAGCTTCTGTACTTCCCAGTTGCATTTCCACCTTAAGGTCAGATATGCCAATTCCTTTTTGCTTTAGCGCATCAGCAATGACCTCTAAAGTACCAGATCCTGGTTCTCTCATAAGTAGTTGAATGTTTTTCAAATCTTCAGGATTTATTTCATCCTTTTTAATCAATGAATTATTACTACTGCAGACAAGAACAATCTCATCTTTTAAAAATGGTGTATAATGGATTTCGCGCCTTTTGGACTTGCTTTCAATTATACCTAGTTCTATGTTCTTATTCAGCAGTGCCTGTTCTATCTGTTCTGAATTACCATTGAGCAATTCTACCTTTATATCTTGATGAATACTATGAAACTGCGCTAGTAAGGCGGGCAAAATATATTGTGTGATAGAGGTACTAGAACCAACATGTAATGTCCCCTTTAGAGTCTCATTAAACTGATTTAAATCAAATTCAATTTGACGATAAATCTCTTGGATTTGTTCGGTATGTTTAAGTAATACTTTTCCAGCGGGAGATAGTGATACTTTGTTTCCTTTTCTATCAAATAGAGCAAGATTAAACTGGCTTTCCAATTCTTTGATATGTTTGGTTACAGCGGGTTGGGATATGAGTAGTTCTTCTGAAGCCTTAGTGAAATTAAGCCTTCGAGCGACGGTATAAAAAACTTTTAAACGAAAATTGAACATATACAATACTACGAATATTTTTAGAATAGGAAATTGTGAATAGTCAAATTTAAGATAGTGCTTTTTTAAATTGTCTTATTGCCTTTTAGTTGATAGGCAAAATCGTGCTACTTTTGCGCCGCCTGAGCACCATACAAGAGTGCTTATCAATCTTGTGTCTTTGAAAGTAATGGCTTCTCAAGCGGTTACTGTTTTAGCCATTATATTATTCCGAAAATTCCTTTTCAAAGAAAGAATTCAGATTTTTCTTTTTTCTCAAAGTCGTATCAGATTTCAATTGTTCGGTAAATTTCCTTAAAGTTGATTTCTTTCTGAAATTAGGTAAATCTTTATGGTCATTGATTGATTTCTGTACATGGTCAGCAACATCATTTGGCAAATGGTAACTAAGGTTAACACCAAGCAAAGATGGGAACAATTCATCATACACTTCCTCAATCTCTTCTTGTTTTGGCGCTAAAGCAATATAATTATAAAGGAAGTCTGGTCTTATGTAGCAACTAACGTGAAATTCTTCATCTAGAAATTTCTTAACCATTCTAAATGTGGATGTGTCCTTGGATAGCCACCAAGTTTTATAACCAAATATGCTAGTATCATTTGTTTCATTATTCTTTTCTCTCAACGCATATACAGATAATATTAGTTTTGCATCTACTTCAGCTTTTTTAGGACTCGATTTTTCTATAGACAATTCTTGAACTAACTTCTCATAAACTGATTCTTTAATGTTGATATCGAGGTTATCTTCGGATAAATATTCAATACCGAATAATTCTCTGAGTAATTCTATTAAGTCTAATTTGACTGTCTTTAACTCTGGGTCAATAAAGTGATTTAGAAATTTATCAAAATCAGAAACTTTCCCTCGTTTTTTAGCATAAAAATATGCTCTTAAAATTATATGTTGAACAGCTGTTAAGTTATATTCATCTTCTAAATAAAAATCCTCGGATTCCTTTAGATTTTCGTAATATATATTTCTTAATATTTTAAAGTGAGAGACTAGTTCGTCCAAAATCGCATCACTTACAACCAATTTCACACCTGATTTGTGAGCTCCTTTTAATAGGTTCCAATGTCTACGGTTAATAGGGTCTAAGAACATTTCTGAAAAAGCTGGAATCAAAATAGAATTACCTATAAATAACATGAGTTTATTGGCTAATGATTGAAAATATATAGCAATTTTAGGATCCCATTGCAATAGGAACATTAACATATAAGTGTTCGATAATGATTTGAGAAATCTTTTTTGCTCAATAGTTCCGTTATAAACAATTTCTCTAATTACGTAAATCAAACATTCTTTGACTTTAACTCGATTTGCAACAATTATTGAACTTTCATCCACAACTTTATCTACAACTTGAACCAACTGTTTTTCTATTGAGCTGCCATGATTATCTTTACTTAACATAAAGTTGGAAAATTCTAATCCTTGTTGATAAAAAATAGTTTTGACTGTCTCTTTTACAAGATTTGCAACATTCATAACCACTATACTCTCGTCTTTTAGATAGCTTTTTAGTTTTTCACAGGTTTGTTCTGAAAACGTAGATTCTAAATCTACATCTTTGAGGTTTCTTTCGGTTATTTCCTTTCTAGTTGAAAACGGCAAACAGTAGCCTTCTAATTGGCTGTGATATTGTATTTTTTTATCTTTTGTCTTGCTAATTATAGCCAATCTCTTTTTTACAATTTCATCAACCGATATATCATCTTGTTTAAGAAACCCTTTAACATAAGTAACAATTGAATCTTCACTAATAACAATCTCTTTTTCTGGGTCTGTGGGCTCTAAATGAAACAGAATTAAGGTGTCAATTAAATTGTCATTTAAATCTTTGGTGTTTGCGTTCTCTTCTATTTGTTGTCTAAGAAAAACGTATAATCTAGATTCCTCATCTATGTTAGCTACTGTGTAAGATTTACCAGGTTTACTATATTCTTGATAATTTGTTTTCAGAAAAGATTCATAAACACGTTTAGTTGGTTCTGAGTTATTAACATTTACTTCAAACCAGGAACTATCCCATATTCTTAAATTTACTTCTTTTTCAATAAGTATTTCATCAATGATGACATCTTTATTATTGATTTTTCGGTTAGTAACATAAGTTAATCGCTGTATCTCTATTTCGTTGGCTCTGAGTTTATCAATCGTTTGTATGATTTTGGATTTTGGGTCAGATTTTTCTGTTGACATCTGAAAAATTTCCTTTTCATTTGATGGCCTTGAATGAATATGTTCAAATCCATCTAGCCCCTTGTCTTTTGTGCCACCAACTGGTATAAATTCATAACCCAATCTAGCACTGAGGAATTGATGTCCGAAGTCTTCAAATACCCATCCATTGTCTAATTGCTCTAATGCGATTTTGAAGGCTTCTGTGTCCATATTTAATATTTGTAATTCGGTTTTTGATATTTTCGCTACCTTATTTATAAATGCATTTTATTGCGTTTACTATACTTTCAAATATAAGGTAATCTTTTAACAAATCGGACGGATTGGTAATGGCTGCGAAATTACTGTTATTCACATGTTTGTATCTAAAATTAAGGCTGGCTGATTACTCGGGATAAGTTGTGCAACGGATACGGTTAGCCTTCGTTTTTTTTAAGTTCTTTATTGAAAAGCTGCCCTAAAATATAGCTTTTACAAAAATCATTGTGAAATACTTTAGTAAATCCATCTTTGTTCTTACAATATTCGATTTTCTCTTTAGTCCAAAGGAAATTTTTGTTATTGAAAATTCCATAAAAACCGAGATACTCATCAAATTCTTTCATTATGTCCACGCTTATATATCGATTTTTAGTACTGTAGTTTGACCATTCAGCTTCTCCATGTTCTTTTTCAGCCCAAGGGTCAAAAGACAAGGATTTTCTCCAATCTTTATAATGACATTTTAACACTTCTATTGGGATATCAATATCTGGAATAGTAGAAATGTTCGCAGGATAATATGTTTGTGTATGTTGGAATTTTTGATAATGCCCAGACCATTTGAAGTTATTATGATACTTAAGAATAAACTCCTTATTGTTGTAAATACTTTTATTCAGCACAATAGTATTCCAATCTATTTTTTCTTTGTTTTCTTCAAGTAAATACTGGTTCCAAGGAAAATATAGGTTTTGACTAAGTTCATGCCAATCAAACTTGTGCTTATAGTTTTTTAAATGTTCTGCATTGTGGTAATGAAATATTTGGTTAAAAAGTAAATTGGAATTACTGCATAATTGATTCCAATCAAACTTATCAATAAACTCCTCAAGTAAAAAGCAAACGTGAATTCTATAAAGCGATTCAAGTCTAAAATAACGTGAGAAATAGTACCAATCAATTTTATCCTGAAACTTTCTAATTAAATCAGTATTCCACTCAAAATGAGTGTTCTTAGATAATAATTGCCATTCAACTTTATCCGGAAAATGTTCTACTATTTCAGCGTTTATTTTTTTACTACTACTTAAATATTTCCAATTAATCGAATCTTTAATATACTCTACAAATTCACAATTCCATATAATTTCTGGCTCTAAATCTCTTTTAAGGGCATCGTTTAGGTTTAAGAATTTTGAAAATTTTTGTGTCATTGTTCTCAAATGAAAGCTAACTTGTTTATAAATGCATTTTATGCTGGTTACTTTACTTCCAAATATAAGGTAATCTTTTAACATGTCAGAAGAGCCCGTAAGACCAGTGAAATTACAGTTATTCACATGTTTGTATCTTTTGTTTTTCTAAAATTAGGTTTTTCCGATTACGGGACAAATTGTGCAACGGTTACCGGTGTTGGCAGTAGTGCTTTCACGTATCAGTATATATTTGGTTAAATTCAATATCGAAATTGTAGAGTGCATTTTGAGCCTCCTCAATCAGTTCGTAATCTTTTTTCAAATCCTCCAAGTTGAACCTCACAAACTCTCTCCTCAACCCGTCGTTCGCTGTAATTTTATATTTAAATTCTACAAAATTATCTTCCGTTGCCCTATGCCAGTAGCAATGTGCGTATTTATTTCTTAATTCCGCTGTATCCTTTACTTTTTTTATAACCTTATCTAACTGAATTTTAAAGTCTTTCAGATTTTTAGATGAATCGAACATATGTTTTTTTTCTCCGCTATAATAAATTTGGAAGAAATTCTTCAATAGGTCAACTTTAGTTCCAAAATTTTTCGAAGCCACTGTTTCAAAAAATATTGCATTATTTTCCAAAGAATCATTGCATAGATATTGTTTTATAAGTTCGTGAAGTTGCCATTCTAGCCGATTAAATTCTATTATTATCCATCCAATTTGAGATGCTGTGTCTTGTAAATATTTAAGCTGTTCCTCATCGTTTGACCAATTACCATATTCAGCAAACACATCTGATTTCTCTTGTGGGTAAATTGAAAACCTTTCTTTTTTTGTTCGCATTTTGATTTATCTTGAGTTTTTCAGCATTACTTGCAACTTGTTTATAAATGTATTTTATTGCGTTTACTTTTCTTTCAAATATAAAGTAATCTTTTAACAAGTCAGACTGACTGGCATTAGGCTTCGCGATTACCCGGAACAAGTTCTTCAATGGCTATCATTGTTAGCCACTGGCTTTGTTATGTTTTTTTTCAATCGCTTAATATTCCGTTCATTTTCATTGAAAATCGATATGCACGGCTTCATTTCTGGGTCACAAATGCTATTAACAAGTAAATAGTTTTTAAATCGCAAAATTGTCATTTTCAATCCCCAAGTCCAGTCAGAGCCATTATAAAATTTCGCGAAAGTTTTGGTGCTATTTGTCAAATTCCAATTTTCTTTTTCCGCTATTTCCAGCATTTTTTCTTTAAACTCAGTTTCGTTAAGAGAAATGTCAATCCGTGTAAAATTCAGTCGTCTTTTTTTTATTATAAAAATTAATAAGGCCAATGAAAACCAGACTATAATAGAAGTTATGATTTCCTTTTCAGTCCGTGTCCCGCTATGTTTTTCCGAACTCTGTTTTTCAATCAGCCAATATAGGTTCATAATTCCGACACTTAAAGGAATCAGACCAAGAAAATAGTGCCAAAACAATTCCCATTTTGACAACAGTAATGTTTTAGTGTCATTCATCTTTTTGATTGAAGTACTGTTCATTTTTCAGCTTGTGCTAACGTTCTGGCTAAAAGCTGGCGGGCTTTGAAACCCGAGTTTTTGTCAGCCGTTACGGATTATTTTTAATTGTAGGATCTTCAAATATAGCACTTTCAGCCCGCTTACTTTTAGGTTTTGTTGGCACCATGTTTTATTTTTTAATTCTCTATCCAGTTTTCTTTTCTTTTTTGCTGATCATTCTGTGTCAGGTAATGAACGGCAATTAGAACTTGAATGCTTGGGTCTTTTAATTCGTAGTATTCAGGGTTCGTATAAACTCTTTGCTGGAGCAGTCCCATAGATTCCCAGTCTCCAGCTCCGATGATGCTTTCATAATATTGCTCCAATTCGGGGTTTCGATCCGAGAGGTCTTTTAAGAATTGGACATATTTCCCGTCTTGGTTTAGACATAATGATTTGTAGCTTTTGTTCTCACGGAGGTCACGTGACTTGCAAAAATCCCAGATTTCTGAAAACAGGTCAGATTCAAATCTTGAGTATAGTTCCTTTTGTGCATCAAAGTCTACATTATCCAAAATTGGCTGCCAACCGTATTCACCTAAATGGGGAATTATGGAGTCGGTGCACGATTTAAAGTCGTCAGTCTCACCGCACATTTGAACTTTGAAAAAGTTTGTCAACTTTTGAATGTCCCTGATTTCAGTTTCACTGAAGTTGCTTTTTAATTCTGTCGAACGGAATTTTTGTGAGCAACTCGTACTTGAAAGGATGATGAGAATTATGTAGAGAATTCGTGTCATTTTACATTGGTGCCAACTTATTTATAAATGCATTTCATTGCGTTTATTTTACTTTCAAATATAATGTAATCTTTTAACATGTCAGAAGGACTGGCAATAGGCTTCCCAATTAAGGGACAAGTTGTGCAATGGCATAGTTGTATGCAGTTATTTATTATAATAATTAACAAAAGAATCTCTAAAACAAATTAATGCTTCGGGGTAGCGTTTGGCAATTTGTTTTCTTACTTTTTTATAATTAGGTGGTATTATTCTTTGAGAATCTGAATTTTCTACTTTACGATGTTCTAATTTGTTTCTGCATTCGTAAAGATTATCCATTATTCTACCGGCTTTTTCAGCATCATTTTTCTTTTGATTAATTTGAATGTATCTAGAGCGTTCTCGACCAGCATCTCCCTGTTTTTCAGGTTCCTCTTTTATTATTTCTTGAATGTAATGTAAAGCAAGGTGGTCAGTGAATCGAATGGCATTTTGTAACCAAGAATATAATGCTGAATTATCTTCAATTTTCTTGAAGGAAGAAAAAGTAATTAAGCAATTAGTAGCATCTGCTTGCGCTAGTTGATAAACAGCCGTTGTCAAAGCTTCTTCAAATTCAAATTCAATGTTATTATCGATGACATCTTCATAGAAATAAACAAATGAGTCTTCATTCATTCCTATTGTTTCTTCCTCTTTTTCTATAAGCCCAATAACTATAAGCTTATTTGAAGCTGTTAGTTCTCTTCCTTTACCAATAGAATCCTTTATGTCTCGAAGTGTTTTTAAATAATCCATTATAAAAACCAAGATTTTAAGTTGTCAATTGGAATGTTGAGATTTTTTCGGTGAATTAAATTTAGGACGGTTTCTTGCACATAAATTTCAGGTTCGGATTTAATTAAGTATGTCAAAGAATCTGCTATTTGTGAATTGACTTTTATCTTTTCTACTAACATCTTGTAATAACCTAAACGTACAAGAGGACTTTCTTCTTTACTGATTTTCTTAATGATAGAATTAACTTCTATACTGTTAAAATCTAATGTATTGCCATAGACAGCAAGTAATTGATACTTTACCCATTCATAGTCTTTGAAGTCTTTAATTAGCTTATTGAACTCTTCATTATAATCTTTTAAATCAAAATAATAGGTCAAATTCCAAATAAGATTGTTTGCTTTCCAAAAGATGCGAGAAATACCAAATAACCAAATATCAACCATTTCGTAATCTGGAACTTTGTCATCAATATCAATTAAATTTTGAGTTATTAATCGCCATTTTTGAGATAGTGTTAAAAATCTCCTTACAAGTTTTACATCCTTTAGGAAGGAGGATTCCAATATGTTTTCATCTTTTGTAGAATGATAAATATTAGTTAGTTCATCCTCAATTTCATGGATAGCATCATAATAAAAACTTAGTGCTTCTCTTTTATTCAGAGATTTAATATTTTTTTCTTCATCACCACTAATTTGAGATGAATCATGTTCTAATATATCTACATCTATTTCTTTTGATTTTTTATCCTTTTTAATTTTTATGCCTGATGCATCAAGTAACCTACCTTTCTCACCATCAGAGTGCTCCACTTCTTGAATTGATGTCTTCTTAATATTAATGGATAATGATTTACTTTTTAGATGTCTATCAAAGCTTATTAAGGCTGAATTGAGAGTATTTTTATTCGAATCGTAAATTCTAATATCATCCATAAACCTGTAATATGTTAATCCATTTTTCATAGCTAGTCTATCAAGACTATCTAATATTAGATTAGCGAAGAAATAAGAAGCTGCTGGTCCTTGTGGTATTCCAACTCCAATTGTTTGGGAATCTCTAGTGCCTGACCAAAAATTGAGACACTTACCAAGCAATTCTAAAATATCATTATCTATTTTGAATTGGTTTAATTCAATTATCAAAGTTGAGTGAGGAATTGTATCAAAAAAGCTCGTAATGTCTGTTTCTAATCTATACTTGATTGAACGTTTATCTACTGTTTCGTTTATACTTTGTACAAATCGATTATACAGACTTACGTAATATTCAAAGAAGTAATAATCAATAACATCTTCCTCAAGCAATTTTACTCCTTTTTTTACATCTGGATTTAAGACACTTCCAAACACAAAATGTCTCGTTTCAGAAAAATAGTTGTATGTTATTTCGGCTACATGATTTGCAATTGCCTGATAAACAATTGCATCTTTTATACCGAGTACGGTTTTAGTTCTTTGTGTACCATTGATTTTTGGCTCAAAATATTTAAACGGTCTGGCTGGTTTATATTTACCAGCCTTTAGTTCTTCAGTAAGATTGTTTAAGTTATGAGTTAAGCTTGAATTGAAAACGCTGATGCCGAAATAGTCTTTAGCATCTGTTCCTACACTTGCTATAACTCGTTCCCATGCAAGTAATATTGAATCAGATGAAAAACATTTTTTAAATCCTTTACTGTTCATTCGATATTTTCTGTTTTCATAATGGAATACAACTTGTTTATAAACGCATTTTATTGCGTTTACTTTACTTTCAAATATAAGGTAATCTTTTTAGCAAGTCAGACGGACTCGTATTAGGAGTGATATTATTATTATCCATTGCCCGTATCTAAGCTACCCGATTAGGTGGGACAAGTTGTGCAACCGGCTACCGTTGTTGTAAGCACTGTTTAATTATTATTAATAACTATCTTATGGTTATAATTAATATTTCCATTGGAATATTTTAATATATAAATTCCTGAATCCAAGTTTTCTCTTTTAAAATTTAATAAATGCCTTCCAGAATCTAATTTTTTATTTATTAATTGTTTAATAAATTGTCCATAAGAAGAATATAGACTTTGCAATAATATTGCTACCCTGTGAGAAAAAGGTTTGTTAATTA
This sequence comes from uncultured Flavobacteriales bacterium, assembly GCA_937901255.1. GTDB lineage: Bacteria > Bacteroidota > Bacteroidia > Flavobacteriales_E > Vicingaceae > BRH-c54. The sequence goes on from CALCHN010000030.1 coordinate 20,801, forward strand.
TTGTTCCCTCGTTAGATATTATTTTTATACTCAAGTTATGGGTTCCACTTTTTTTCCAATTTATACTTTTCTGATTGGGAGGTGTCGGATTACTTATATTTTCATTTAATAAATCAATTTCATTCCCTGATAATTCAATGATATATGAATGAGTGATCTCGTTGTCAGAATTCACTTCAATAGCATTATACGCTTCCTCTAAAGTATAATATGGTCCATTCTCGGAAACTTCAATTATTTCTTGAGCAAAAGCTGTTGAAAAAGAAAATATTATGAGTAAAAAAAGTATTCTGTTGATTAATCTTGTGCTGGTTATCATTAGTTTATATTAAGAGTTTTAAGGACTAGTCAGGTTTTCAACATTGCTTACAACGTGTTTGTGTAACAGGCGTTACGTGGTTAAGAACTAAGATACTTAAAAAACACAAACATTCATGCTTGCGAGGATTTTCATAAAATATACGAGCGCATCGAACTGGGCGTAAGCAAAATCAGAAGCGATGCCTGTTATATGAAGTTGCACACATTTTTTATATCCGGTTATAATTATCAATCCATTCCGTAAATGAGTCGGCTAATTTCTCAACTGTGTCAAAATCATGATCAAGAAAATATACAGCAGTACTTTCCTTTTTCTCTTTTAGGTCAGAAGTCAGGAAGGCAAAAATATTTCCCATACTGTCTGAAGCAAAAGGAATTAAGTCAGTCGAAATTTGAGATGTCCACTCATTATTTTTATCATAAATTATTCTTTCTGGTGTCCAAAATTCTTGTACTTCATTCAATTCGAGTTCATTGTCAATTATTATGTCTAAAATGTAAGGAGCGTAGATATTGCCGTAGTCAATGAGAAATAGTTTAAAGTCATTTGGGACAATTATTTTTAATTCTTTTTGTAGTTTTTCAATATCAGATTCAGATGCTTTTTTCAAATCATCGTTTTTATCAAATCTTATACTGAATTTATTAAATATCTCCATTTCTCAAATGTGTGTCAACGGTTTGAATAAACGCCTGTTTAAATGGGGTTTATTTTTGTTAGGCTCTTTTTTTATTGGTCTCAAAAATAGTTAAAACTATGCACTTTAGTGCATTTCGCTTTAGC